>JBKEDD010000129.1:0-138043 GCA_047975215.1 Jhaorihella sp. | reverse complement strand
GCGCAGTCGGAATTGCCAGACGAATTGAGCATCGACAGCACCGCCGTTCGCGCCCACCGCTCCGCCCATGGCGGAAAAGGGGGGCGCAAGTTCAGGCCATCGGGCGCTCGCGTGGCGGCCCGACCACAAAAATCCACGCCCTGACAGATGGTTGCGGGCGGGCGGTGGCCTTCACCCTCAGCCCCGGAAACTGCGCCGATATCTCGGCGGCCCCGGCGCTGCTCGACAAGATACCCGCGCCTGCACGCCTGCTCGCCGACAAGGGCTACGATGCCAACAGCCTGCGCCGTCGTCTTGCCGCAACCAAAACCGAAGCCGTCATACCCTCAACCCGGTCCCGGAAAACTCCCATACCCTATGACGCCGAAGCGTATATCGGCAGAAACCTGATCGAGCGCGCCTTCTGCCGCCTCAAGGACTGGCGCCGCATTGCCACCCGCTACGACGAGCTCGCCCGCAACTTCCAATCCGCCGTCGCCATCGCCGCAACTATTCTCTGGTGGACCTGATTGAGTCTCAACCCTAGCGATCCGGTTCGCGCCCGGCCCGCCCGAACCGTGCCGGAGAATGAGTATTTCCGACCAGAAAGAAGCCCGGTGTGTGCGCCCGCATTCCCGGCCCGGGCAAGCCGCCCAGGCGCCCCGCGGCCACCACTACCCCAGCAGCCGCCCGATCAACCGGCGCCAGAGTGTCGGCTGCGGCGTTTCGATCTGCGGTGCCCGCGGCGCCAGGGCCGCAGCGCCCTCGCGGTCGATCACCGTCTTGCCGTCCTGGAACTGCAAGCGGTAGAGATCCGCATAGCTGCCGCCGCGGGCCAGCAATTGTTCGTGTGTTCCCTCGTCGACCACCCGGCCGCGATCCATCACGACGATCCGGTCGGCGCCCCGGATCGTGGACAGGCGGTGTGCGATCACGATGGTCGTGCGCCCGCCCGCCAGCCGGTCCAGCGCCTCCTGCACCACCTTCTCGGATTGCGCGTCCAGCGCGCTGGTCGCCTCGTCCAGCAGCAGGACCGGCGTGTCGCGCAGCAGCGCGCGCGCGATCACCACGCGCTGCCGCTGGCCGCCGGACAGGGCGGAGCCGCGCGGCCCGACCCGCGTGTCGAGGCCGTTTTCCAGCTTGGGCAGGAAATCGGAGACATGCGCCGCATCCAGAACCTCGCGCAGTTGCGCGTCGCTTACATCCGTGCGCCCCAGAAGGATGTTCTCGCGCAGGGTTTCGTCAAACAGAAGCGCATCCTGCGTGACCACCGAGAACAGACCGCGCAGGCTTTCCAGCGACATGGCGCGCGCCTCGATGCCGCCGATGCGAACCTCGCCCGACTGCGGATCGACAAGGCGCGTGAGCAGGTTGAACACGGTCGACTTGCCCGCGCCCGAGGCGCCGACCAGCGCAGTGGTCTTGCCCGCGGCGGCATTCAGGCTGAGCCCGCGCAGCACCCTGGCCTCGCCATAGGACAGCACCACGTCGCTGAGTGCGATATCGGGCAGCCCGGCCGGCGGCGGAACCGGGTTTTCCGGCGAGGTCAGGCGGATCGGCGCATCCATCAGTTCCTTCAGCCGCTCAAGGGCGGCGGCGGCCATCTGCCAGGTGCCGCTGATCTGCGCCAGCCGGCGCAGCGGGTCGAAGGCCAGGCCGATGGCGGCGAAGAAGCTCATGAACTGGCCGACGGTCTTGTCGCCCGAGATGATCTCGTGCCCGCCATAAAGCAGCACGCCCATGAAGCCGACGCCGGCCATCACGTCGATCATGCCGGTGATCACCGCCACCCCGAAGGCCGAGCGCACTTCGGAGCGGACATAGCTGTCGGTCTGGGCCTTGAAGCGGTCGGCCTGGTAGCGTTCGAGATTGTTCAGCTTGACCGGCACGATGCCATGAAACACCTCGTCCAGCCGTGTCGCCAGATAGGCGCCCAGATCGCGCACCTGCGCCGCCTTCCTGCGCACATACCGCTGCGCGACGCCGATCGGCAGCAGCAGGACCGGCGCGCCGATCAGCATCACCGCCGTCCAGGCCCAGTCGACATTGATGGCGACCGCCAGCAGGGTACCCAGCGCGATGGCATCTCGCCCGGCGCCCAGGATAACCGCCCGCCACACGTCGTTGACCGCGTTCACGTCGGTCTGCACCCGCTGGATGAGAAATCCCGGCGGGTGGGTCTGGTGAAACGCGATGTCCTGGCGGGCCAGCCGGTTCAGGAGATCGAGGCGCAGTTGTGCCGCCGTGCGTTGCGACACAGATGTCAGCATCACCTTCTGGATACCCCCGGCCACGCCGCGGACGATGAAGATCGCCAGGAAGGCGGCGCTGACCCAGCCGAGCGCGCCGGAATTGCCCTTGACGAAAACCTGGTCGAACATCGGTTGCAGCATATAGCTGGTAGCGCCGACCATGCTGCCCTCGAGAACCATGAACACCATTGCCACGGCGATCGTGGGCACGTGCCGGCGCACATAGCCGCGCCAGACCCAGCCCATGAGTTCGCGCGAGGATTTCTGCGGCCGGCTCACGGGGCGCCCGGCGGGGTATGGGGGGCGGTCGGGGTCATGCCTGTGCCATTTAATCGGCGCCGGGGGCCGGTGCAAGCGCGCTGTCCGCCCGGCGCTGCGGGGCGATTGACCTTGCCGGCGTGGCGGCTAGGGTGAGGCCATTCGCCAACCGGCGCGGGCATGCGCCCGCCCCCTGCAACAGGCCTTGACATGGACAATCTTCTGACGCTGGCCAACGGGCGCGGCTATCTCGCGATCCCGGGGCCTTCGGTGGTGCCGGATGCGGTGTTGCAGGCCATGCACCGCCCGGCGCCCAACATCTATGCCGGTGAACTCATCGCGACCACCGCCACCATCGTTGCCGATCTCAAGCGGCTGGCGCGCACCCGCCATCACGCGGCCATCTACATCTGCAACGGTCATGGCGCATGGGAGGCGGCATTGTCCAACGTGGTCGCCCCCGGCGACCGGGTTCTGGTGCCGGCCAGCGGCCGGTTCTCGCACGGCTGGTCGGAAATGGCCGCCGGGCTGGGGGTGGAAAGCGAGTTGCTCGATTTCGGCGCGTCCGCCCCCTGGGACATGGACAGGGTGGCCGAGGCGTTGAAGGCCGATACCGCACACCGGTTCAAGGCGGTGCTGGCGGTACATGTGGATACTTCGAGTTCGGTGCGCAACGATATCGCCGGATTGCGGGCGGTGCTGGACGATCTCGGACATCCGGCGTTGCTGATGGCCGATTGCATCGCGTCGCTGGGCTGCGACGAGTTCGAGATGGACGCATGGGGCGTCGACGTGATGGTGACGGCAAGCCAGAAGGGCCTGATGACGCCGCCGGGCCTTGGCTTCGTGTTCTTCAACGAGCGCGCCGCGGCGGTTCGCGCGGCCATGCCGCGGGTCGCCCGCTACTGGGATTGGGCACCCCGCGCGCAACCCGAGGAGTTCTACCAGTATTTCGGCGGCACGGCGCCGACTCATCATCTGTTCGCCCTGCGCGCCGCGCTGGACATGATCCTGGCGGAGGGTATCGCCCATGTCTGGGCGCGCCACCAACGCCTGGCCCGCGCCGTCTGGGCGGCCTGCGAACGGTGGGCGGAGGGCGGGCCGCTGGCGCTCAACGTGGCGGACCCGGCCTTTCGTTCGCACGCGGTCACCGCGCTCGGGCTGGGCGCGCCGCGGGGCACCGCGCTGCGCGACTGGGTAGAGGCGCATCTTGGCCTGACGCTGGGCATCGGGCTTGGCATGGCGCCGCCGGGGGATCCGGCCTGGCACGGTTTCTTCCGTATCGGACACATGGGGCACGTCAACGGCGTGATGATCCTCGGGCTACTGGGCGCGATCGAGTCCGGTTTGCGCGCGCTTGACATTCCGCACGGGACCGGCGCGGTCGACGCGGCAGCCCAAGTCATGGCGGCACGGTGATGCAGCCGCCGGCGCGAGGCCGGCGGGCGCCGGTATCCTGCCGGTGTTTTCGCTGGCCCATGCGCTGCCCCGGGCGACGCGGGGCGAATGGACGCAGGCCGGTTGAGGCTGTTTCGGGGCGGGCGGGGCTGCCATATGGTCAGGAAACACATGAAAGGATCATGCCCATGCCGACCGGATATTCCCGCGCCCAGATCGCGCTTCACTGGGTGATCTTCCTGCTGATCGTGCCGCAATACCTGCTGCATGAACATATCTCACAGGCCTGGGGCAAAATCGAACGGGGGCAGGAAATTGCCTTTCACCCGCTGATCGCGGCGCATGTGATCGGCGGGGCGCTGATTCTGGCCCTGATGATCTGGCGGATCGTCCTGCGCCGGTCGCGTGGCGCGCCGCCCTTTCCGTCGGAGGAACCGCTGGCGATGCACTGGATCGCCAGGCTGACGCATGTGGGCCTTTATGCGCTGTTGCTGCTGATGCCGGTCTCGGGCGCCGCGGCATGGTTCGGCGGCGTCGGGGCGGCGGCAGAGGCGCATGAGGTGATGCGCATCCTGCTGCTGGCGTTGATCGTACTGCACATCCTTGGCGCGTTGTATCACCAGTTCGTGCTGAAGACCGACATCATGGCGCGGATGAAGCGCGCCGGGTAGGGCGCGGCACCGGCCGCGGCCCCCGAAACGCGCTCAGCGATGCCCGCGGAGCGCGCCGATGGAGGTTGTGAGCACGAACAGCAGCGCGGCCACGCAGACGATGCTGGGCCCGGCGGGCGTGTCCAGCAGCAAGGCCGCCCACAGCCCGCCCAGCGCCGAAAGGGCGCCCAGCGCGGCCGCGCCCGCGGCCATGGATTCGGGGGTGCGCGCCAGCGGACGTGCGGCGGCTGCCGGGATCACCAGAAGCGCGGCGATCAGCAGGACACCGACGACCTTGATCGCCACCGCCACCACGATCGCGAGCGCCAGCGTCAGGCCCAGTTCCTCGCGCCGGGGGTCGATGCCGCTTGCGCGGGCCAGATCGGGGCTCAGGGTCGCGGTCAGCAGCGCCGGCCAGCGCCACAGGGTAAGGACAAGCACCAGAGCGGCCCCGGTCCAGATCGCCGCCAGGTCGGTCCTGTCCACCGCCAGGATGTCGCCGAAGAGGAACGCCATCAGGTCGATGCGCACCTCGCCCAGCAGCGCAACGGCAACCAGACCGGCGGCCAGTGCGCTATGCGCCATGACTCCCAGAAGCGTGTCCATTGCATAGCCGCGCCCGCTCAGCGCCGATACCGCCGCCGCCATCGCCAGTGCGGCCGCCAGGACCGAGGGCAGCAGGGGCAGCGCCAGTGCCAGCGCCAGTGCCACGCCCAGGATTGCCGCATGTGCCGTGGCCTCGCCAAAATAGGCCATCCGCCGCCAGACCACGAAACAGCCCAGAGGCGCCGCCGCCAACGCCACGCCAAGCCCGGCAAGCGCGGCCCGCAGAAGGAAATCGTCCAGCATCCGCCCCTATTCCGCGTGATCGTGGTTATGTGCATGATCGTGCCGGTAGAGCGCCAGCGCCCCGCGCGTGCCCGTTCCGAACAGCGCCCGGTATTCCGGCGCGCCGGCGACGATCTCGGGTGCGCCTTCGCAGCAGATATGCCCGTTCACGCACAGCACCCGGTCCGAGGCGGCCATTACCACATGCAAATCGTGACTCACCATCACCACGGCGCAGCCAAGCTTTGCGCGCACGGCCTCGATACGGCGGTAGAAGGCGGCCGATCCCGGCTGATCCAGCCCCTGCGTCGCCTCGTCCAGCAGCAGCAGGTCGGGACGGTCCAGCAGCGCACGCGCCAGCAGGACGCGCTGGAACTGGCCGCCCGAAAGATCGGCCATCTGACGGGATAGCAGCCCCGGTGCGCCGGCCTTTTCCAGCGCCGCCGCGGCCTCGGGCCGTCCGACCCGGCGCGGCAGGCCGAGAAAGCGTTGCACCGTCATCGGCAGGGCGGCGTCGATCGCCAGCTTCTGCGGCACATAGCCGATGCGCAGCCCCGGCGCGCGTTCGATTCGTCCCGCCGAGGGGCGCACCGCACCGATCAGCGCCCGCAGAAAGGTTGATTTTCCCGAACCGTTGGGGCCGACCACTGTCACGATCTCGCCCGGCCAGATCGCGGCATCCACGTCATGCAGGACGGTCCGCCCGCCCAGCCGCACCGACAGGCCGCGCGCGGCGATCAGCGGCACGGCGCTCATGCCCCGGTCCCGGCGCAGGCGGGGCACAGGCCCTCGGCCTCGATTACGACCCGTTCCACGGTGAAGCCTGCGTCGCGCGCGGCGGTACCCACACGGCCCCGCGACAGCCCGGTTTCGGTTTCCGCCACCGCCTTGCAGCCGCGGCAGATCAGGAACGCCGGCACATGGGCATGTTCGGTGCCCTGTTCGGTGCCGTCACCGGGCCGGGCGCAGGCGGCATAGGCATTCAGCCCCTCGATCCGGTGTGCAAGCCCCTGGCGCACCAGAAAATCCAGCGCGCGGTATGCCACCGGCGGTTGCGATCCCAGCCCCTCGCGGGTCAGCACCGCGAGGATATCATAGGCGCCGATGGCGCGGTGTTCCTGCAACAGGATTTCCAGCACCCGCCGACGCACGGCGGTGAACCGCAGCCGGCGCGCGCAACACCGGGTTTCGGCCCGTTTCAGCGCATCGGCGATGCAGCGGTCGTGGTTGTGGCGGTCAAAGGCGAGGGCGGTCACATTCGGAATTCCGGCGTGAAAGAGGCGAACTCTCTCGGGGTTGATATGTTATAACATTACATATATCCGATGATTCCAGAACATTCAATCACCCAGGAAAGCCACCGGATGCGCCCTTTGTACGCCCTTTTCACCCTTGCCCTGGCGTTGGCCGGACCGCTGCGCGCCGACGTGCCGCGCGTTGTTGCCGACATCGCTCCGGTGCATTCGCTGGTGGCTCAGGTCATGGATGGGCTGGGCACGCCGGACCTTCTCGTTGCGTCCGGAACGTCGCCGCACGGTGCCGCGCTGAGGCCATCGCAGGCAAGGGCGCTGCAGGGCGCCGATCTGGTGGTCTGGATCGGGCCCGAACTGACGCCGTGGCTGGCCAAACCCGTGGTCACGCTGGCCGGGCAGGCGGCGCTGGTCGGGTTGCTGGATCATCCCGGCACCGCCCGGCTGGAGTATCGCGACTCCATGGCGCCGGAAAGCGGCGCGGAGCATGGCGGGCATGGGCACGACCATGCCGGCACGGATCCTCATGCCTGGCTGGACCCGGACAACGCGTCGCTGTGGCTGGGGGTGATCGCGGCGGAACTGGCGGCGCTGGATCCCGCCAATGCCGAGAGCTACCGCGCCAATGCCGCCGCGGGGCAAGATCGGCTGGCGCACCTGTCGGAACGGATAGAGGCGCAACTGGCCCCGCTCGGAGACCGGCCCCATGTCGCCTTTCACGACGCCTTCCAGTATTTCGAACACCGCTTCGGGCTGACACTGGCGGGCAGCGTGGCGCTGGGTGATGCCACCGATCCGGGCCCGGCGCGGCTGGCTGCGCTGCGCGACCGGATCGCCGCCATGGATCTGCGCTGTGCCTTTGGTGAACCGCAGATGAACGCCGGCCTCTTGCGCGCCGCCGCCGATGACGGCGAGTTGCGGGTCGTCGAACTCGACCCGCTCGGCATGACCCTGGTACCGGGCCCGGCGCTCTATCCCGACCTTCTGAGCGCGATGGCGGATGCTGTCGCGGATTGTCTGAACAGATAAGCGGCCGCAGGCGCGCACCCATGTCGTGCCCGGATTTCGATAAGTCAAACTGCGATGCCATGTCACCCGGGAGTCCGCCCCTCAGCGGCAAGACCCGGGGCATGGCCGGATTGCCCGCTGTCGCCAGGCGGTTCGCCCGGTCACTGCTCCGGCCGGAAGGCGGTGTGTTCTGCCAGCAGCCCGACCAGCAGCGGCCAGAAGAAATGTTCGCCCGGATATCCCTCGAGCCGGGCCAGTTCGCGGCCCTCCTCGACGATCAGGAAGGTCGGCGTATAGGTCAGGCGGCGCAGCGGGTGCAGGTCGCCGGGCAGGGCGTGCAGATCGACCCGGCGAAGCGGCGCGAAACGTCCCTCGGCGGTGTTGGGATAGATCGGCGCGATCTCGCTGTTCCAGCGTTCGCACCAGGCACAGCCGGGCTGTTCGACCATGACCAGTTCGGTGGCGGCAACCGGTGCCGCCGGCATCGCGATCGCTGCAACTGCATACAAGGCGCAGAGGGCATTGCTGACAGCGTTCATCCGCCCCCCGTTGACGTGACACGATGCCGCAACGTAATCTGAATATGTGAATGGATCAAGCCGGGGGCGCTTCAAAGGCCCGCGAACCGGCTTTGCGGCAGGGGCGCACCTTCGGTGCAGCACCGGGACAAAAGGGAAACGGATGCTGGAAATCTCGTTGTTCGGGGCCCTGATCGCTGGCCTGCTGAGCTTTTTCACGCCCTGCATCCTGCCGATGGTTCCGTTCTACCTGTCCTACATGGGCGGGCTGTCAATGGCCGAACTGCGCGGCGATGGCCGCATCGCGCCGGGCGCGCAACGCCGGTTGCTGGTGTCGGCGGTATTCTTCGCGCTGGGTGTCACGACGATTTTCATGGCGCTCGGCATGGGCGCAACCGCGCTTGGCGGGCTGTTCGGACAGTATCTGGAGCCGCTTTCCTACGTCGCTGCCGCGATCCTGGTGGTATTCGGGCTGCACTTTCTGGGCGTCATCCGGGTGCCGCTCCTGTATCGCGAGGCCCGGATGGAAAGCAGCGCCGAGGCCAGCACCGTGCTGGGCGCGTATCTGATGGGCCTTGCCTTCGGCTTTGGCTGGACGCCCTGCGTCGGGCCTGCCCTGGCGTCGATCCTGATGCTGGCCAGCGGCATGGGGGATATCTGGCGCGGCGCGCTGCTGCTGTTCGTCTATGGTGTCGGCATGACCGGACCGTTCATCGTCGCGGCGCTGTTCGCCAAGCCCTTCCTGGGGTTCGTGATGCGCCACAGGACCACGTTCGCCTGGGTCGAGAAGGGCATGGGTGTGATGCTGATCGTGTTTGCCGTGCTGATCGCCACAGGCGGGGTGAACCTGATCGGCCAATGGATGATCGAGACCTTCCCGGGATTTGCGGCCATCGGCTAGATGTTCGTTGTCGCCCGGACATGTTTGGGAGGAAATGACATGACGAAGGCACAAAACGGTTTCGCGGCCTGGGTCGTCGCGTTCTTGGCAATGCTGATCGTGTCGCCGGCGGCGGCGGTGGAGATGGGCGATGACGGGCTGCACAAGCCCGCGTGGTTGCGCGAAACCTTCAAGGACATCCGCGAGGATTTCGCCGATGCGCAGGCCGAGGGAAAGCGGCTGCTGCTGATCGTCGAACAGCGCGGCTGCATCTACTGTACCCAGATGCACGAAAAGACCTTTACCGATCCCCGCGTCAGGGCGCTGCTGGAAACCCGCTATTTCCCGGTGCAGATCAACCTGCATGGCGATACCGAGATCGTGGATGCCGATGGCCAGACCCTTATCGAAAAGCAGGCCGCGCGCAAATGGAACGTGATGTTCACGCCCACGCTGATCTTTCTTCCTGCCGAACTGGACGAAACCCGCCCTGCGGCGCAGCAGGCGGCGGTGGTCATGCCCGGCGCGTTCGGGCCGGGCACCACGTTCGATCTGCTGACCTGGGTGGCCGAGGAACGCTATCTCGACCAGACGCAAGAGGACTTTCAGCGATACCATGCGCGCATGATTCGCGAACGCGGCGATGGCAACACCGAATGAACGGACATTGCGAATGCCCGGGACGAAGCGCAATTTCCTGAAAAATCTTGGATAATTCGCGCAACAACAAACAATTCAAGTTAATGAATCTATTGTTGCCCCAAGCCGGTTCCCTCGCCTAGGCTGGTGCGACAATAAGTCGTCCATCAAGGTCGGCAGCGAACGGGAGGAAACATGAAGCTTTCATCACTGACACTTGCCGTGTGCCTGATTGCCGGCGCCGCGGCCGCCGGCGGGGTGGCGCCGCAGGATGTGAGTTTTGCCGAGGACGGTGCGGTTTCGGCCTCGCTCAGCGGCGTACCCGGCGATCCGGTAGCCGGTGCAAGGATCATGGTCGAACGCGGAAAGGGCAACTGCATTGCCTGCCACGCCGTCACGAAACTGCGCGAGGCGCCGTTTCATGGCGAGGTCGGGCCGACACTCGATGGCGCCGCCGACCGCTGGGAAGAGGCGCAGTTGCGCGGCATCGTCGCCGATTCCAAGAAGACCTTCGAGGACTCGGTGATGCCTTCTTTCTACAAGATCACCGGCTTTGTCCGGCCGGGCAAGGGATATACCGGCAAGGCGGCCGAGGCGGACCCGCTTGCGCCGCTGCTGAGCGCACAGGAAATCGAGGATGTCGTGGCCTTTCTGTTGACGCTGAAAGAATAGACCGGGCCTTACCGGGCCTTCGGGCACGAAACCAAAGGGAGAGAGAAATGCAGTTCACACGTCGTGATACCCTGGCCCTGGGGCTTGGGGCCGCGGCCCTGACCATGGCGCCGTTTGCGGTGCTGGCGTCGGTCGAGGACGAGATCGCCGATTTCACCGGAGGCGCCGACATCGCGGAAGGTGGCGTCACGCTGGACGCGCCCGAGATCGCCGAGAACGGCAACACCGTGCCGATATCGGTCAGCGCGCCCGGTGCCGTCGCGATCCGCATCGTCGCGACCGGCAACCCGAGCCCCAAGGTGGCGACGATCAATTTCGGTCCGCTGGCCGGAAGCCAGTCGGCCGCCATGCGTATTCGCCTGGCCAAGACGCAGGACATAGTTGCGGTGGCGAAGATGGCCGACGGTTCGTTCCGGCGTGCTGGCGCGACCGTCAAGGTGACCATCGGGGGCTGCGGCGGCTGAGACCGCCCGCGCGACCCCTTCCCGAACCAAGGAGAAACCCGAAAATGGCATCCGGTGTAAAACCCCGCATCAAGGTTCCGTCCTCGGCATCAGCCGGCGAGACGGTGACCATCAAGACGCTGATCAGCCACAAGATGGAAAGCGGCCAGCGCAAGGACGGCGACGGCAATCCGATCCCGCGTTCGATCATCAACCGGTTCACCTGCGACTTCAACGGCCAGCCGGTGGTCGACATCACGATGGAACCGGCCATATCGACCAATCCCTACATCCAGTTCGAGGCCAAGGTGCCCGAAGCCGGCGAGTTCGCGTTCAAATGGTACGACGACGACGGATCGGTCTATGAAGACAACAAGACGATCGCGGTTGGCTGAACGGCCGTGACAGGGAGGATCAAGCGCATGACCAGAACAAGGGGGCGCAAAGCCCTGTCCGCGCTCGCGGCGGCGGCCTGCATGGTCGCGACGGCCGCCAGCGGGGACGAGAACGCAAAGCTTGTCGTGAACGGCGAGATCGAGATGGTCACACGGGCGCCCGCGCCGGAACATCTGAACGGGGCCTTGCCGGAAATCCGCTCTGGCTGGACCTTCAGGACGACCGAGACCCAGGCATTGCAGATCGACGATTTCGACAACCCGGGGATGGTCTTCGTCGACAAGGCGATGGACGCCTGGAATACGGTGGACGGAAGCGAAGGCAAGTCCTGTTCGGTCTGCCACGGCAATCCGATGGAATCCATGAAAGGCGTGCGCGCCGTCTATCCCAGGTGGAACGAAGAAGCAGGCGAGGTACGCACGCTGGTCGCGCAGATCAACGACTGTCGCGAGAACCGCATGGGTGCGAAGCCCTGGAAATATACCGGCGGCGACATGGTCGCCATGGAGGCGCTGATCAGCGTGCCGTCGCGCGGCATGCCCGTCAACGTGACCATCGACGGACCGGCGGCCGAAACCTGGGCGAAGGGCAAGGAGATCTACTATACCCGCTATGGCCAGTTGCAACTGTCCTGCGCCAATTGCCACGAACAGAACTATGACAACATGATCCGGGCCGATCATCTGAGCCAGGGCCAGATCAACGGCTTTCCGGTGTACCGGCTGAAGAACACCAAGCTGAACACCGCACATGGCCGCTTCAAGGGGTGCGTGCGCGATACCCGCGCCGAGACTTTCAAGCCGGGCAGCGACGAATTCGTCGCGCTTGAACTATATGTCGCCAGCCGCGGCAACGGGCTGTCGGTCGAGGCGCCCTCGGTACGCAACTGATCCACGACAAACCCCGCGTCGCGCCGGCGCGGGGTTTCCGGTCAAAGGTTATACAAACATGCGCATTCATGCGTGTCGGAACGGACCCATACTGGGATGATCTCGCGCCGCGATTTCCTTCAGGTCTCGATGGCGGCCTCGGCGCTTCTGGGCGCCTCCGGGGCGGGCAACTGGGCGCGTCTGGCCGCGCAGCAACGGCTTTCCCAGGAGCAGTTGCTTGAGTTTGACAGTTTCGGCAATGTGACCCTGATCCACATCACCGACATTCATGCCCAGCTCAAACCGGTCTGGTTCCGCGAGCCTTCGGTCAACCTCGGTGTCGGCGAAAGCCGCGGCCAGGTGCCCCATATCACCGGCGCCGATTTTCGCCGCCTCTACGGGATCGACGATGGCAGCCCTTCGGCCTACGCGCTGACCCATGACGATTTCGCGGCGCTGGCGCGTGCCTACGGCCGCGTTGGCGGGCTCGACCGGGTGGCAACCGTGGTGAACGCGATCCGCGCCGAACGGCCCGGCGCGCTGCTGCTGGACGGCGGCGATACCTGGCACGGCTCCTACACCTGTCTCAAGACCGCCGGTCAGGACATGGTGAACGTGATGAACTCGCTGAAGCCCGACGCCATGACCTTCCATTGGGAATTCACGCTGGGATCAGACCGGCTGCGCGAGATCGTGGGCGGGCTGCCTTTCGCGGCGCTGGGGCAGAACATATTCGACGCCGAATGGGACGAGCCGTCGGAAGATTTCGAACCCTACCGGTTCTTTGATAGCGGCGGTGCCCGGATCGCGGTGATCGGCCAGGCGTTTCCCTACATGCCCATCGCCAACCCGGGCTGGATGTTTCCCGAATACGCATTCGGGATCCGCGACGAACACATGCAAAAAATGGTGGACGAGGTCCGCGCCATGGGCGCCGATCTTGTCGTGCTGCTGTCGCATAACGGCTTCGATGTCGACCGGAAGATGGCCGCAAGGGTGCGCGGCATCGACGTGATCCTGTCGGGGCACACGCATGATGCGTTGCCTGAACCCGTGCTTGTCGGCGAAACGATCATCGTCGCGTCCGGGTCGAACGGCAAGTTCGTGTCCCGCGTCGATCTGGACGTGCGCGACGGCCGCATGATGGGGTTCCGCCACAAGCTGATTCCGGTCTTTGCCGATGTGATCGGTTCCGACCCTTCCGTCGCCGCGCTGATCGACGAACAGCGCGCGCCCTTCAAGGCCGAACTGGACGAGGTGATCGGACGGAGCGAAAGCCTGCTATACCGGCGCGGCAACTTCAACGGCACATGGGACGATCTGATCTGCGAGGCGCTGTTGCGCGAACGCGATGCCGAAATCGCCCTCTCGCCCGGAGTGCGCTGGGGCCCGTCGGTTCTTCCGGGGCAGGACATCACCCGCGAGGATATCTTCGGCGTCACGGCGATGACCTACGGCAAGGCCTACAGGACGGAGATGACAGGTGAATTCATTCATGTCATTCTTGAAGACGTGGGCGATAACCTGTTCAACCCCGACCCCTATTACCAGCAGGGCGGAGACATGGTTCGGGTGGGCGGGCTGGGCTATCGCATCGATATCGGAAAACCGCAGGGTCAACGGATCTCCGATCTGACTCTGCTCGGGACGGGAGAGGCGATCGACCCGGCCAAGAGCTACGTCGTGGCCGGATGGGCCAGCGTCAACCAGGCCACCGAGGGCCCCCAGATCTGGGATGTGCTCGAAAGCCATATCCGCCGTGAGGGCAGTGTATCGGTCGCCCCGAACACGTCCGTCCGGATCGTCGGCGGCTGACGCAGCGGGCAAGCAGAAAAGAAGGAGAGGGGGGCAGACGCGCGCAATGGTCATCATCCTGGCGGTGCTTGGAACACGCCGGCAGGACCGACCGGATCGGACGGAATGGCGATGAGGGAGGAATTGCCATGCTGAAGAGCCGAAGACGGACCATCCTTGCAGGATCGGTATTGCTGGCCTGGTCGGTACTGGCGACCGCCGCCGGGGCCGAGCGTATCGGCGATTCCGAACGCGGCGCGGATGTCTATCGCAAGTGCGCGGCCTGCCACATGGTCGGGGCGCGTGCCAAGAACCGCATCGGGCCGCATCTGAACGGGATATTCGGGCGCAAGGCGGCATCGCTGGAAGGGTTCAGATATTCCGACGCCATGCGCCGGGCGGGCGCCGACGGACTGGTCTGGGAACTGGACCAGCTCAATGCCTATCTGGAGAACCCCAAGGCGCTTGTCACCGGAACGCGGATGAGCTTTGCCGGGATCGTTTCGCAAAAGGACCGTCACGACCTGCTGGCCTATCTGCGAACCTTCTCGGACAAGCCGCGCGATATTCCCGAGGCGTCGCCGACCGCGTTCGCGCCCGAGGTGGCGCTGGCGCCCGAGGTGCTGGCGATGGCCGGCGACCCGGACTATGGCGAATACCTGTCCGGTGAATGCCTGACCTGCCACCGCAAGGACGGCAGCGACCGCGGCATTCCGGCGATCACCGGCTGGCGCAACGAGGATTTCGTGGTCGCCATGCATGCCTACAAGCGAAAGCTGCGCCCGCACCCGGTGATGCAGATGATGGCCGGGCGGCTTTCGGATGAGGAGATTGCCGCGCTGGCGGCATTTTTCGCCGCGCTCGAATAGGTCGGGCGCAGACCACCAACGGGAGGAGGAACCCCATGACACTGAACAGACGGACTTTTCTGGGAACGACCATCGGCCTGGCGGCGAGCCTGGGCGCGCCGATGGTGATGGCGGCGGGCAAGCCGAGGGTCGTGGTGATCGGCGGCGGCGCCGGCGGTGCCACGGCGGCGCGCCAGATCGCCGAAGGATCGAAGGGCGCCATCGACGTGACCCTGATCGAACCGACCCGCACCTACTATACCTGTTTCTTCTCCAACCTCTATCTCGGCGGCTTTCAGGAGTTCGCCGCGCTGGGCCACACCTATGGCAAGCTGGCGGCTGATTACGGGGTCAACGTCGTGCACGACTGGGCGGTCGGCATCGACCGGGATGCGAAGACCGTCAGCCTCGCGGGTGGCGGCACGCTGCCCTATGACAGGCTGATCCTGAGCCCCGGCATCGACTTTGTCGAAGGCGCCGTTCCGGGTTGGGGCATTTCGGCCCAGAACGCGATGCCGCACGCCTACAAGGCCGGCTCGCAGACCCAGCTACTGAAGGCGCAGATCGAGGCGATGCCCGCGGGCGGCGTCTATGCCATGATTGCCCCGCCCAACCCGTTCCGCTGCCCGCCGGGGCCGTATGAGCGGATTTCGATGGTCGCGCACCGGCTCAAGCAGATCAACCCGACCGCCAAGATCCTGATCGTCGATCCCATGGAGAAGTTCTCGAAACAGGCGCTGTTCGAGGACGGTTGGATGCGCCATTACGGCGGCATGGTCGAACGCATCGGCCCCGATTTCGGTGCTGCCAACACCTCGGTCGATCCCGCCGCGATGACGATCGATATCGACGGCGAGGTGAACAAGGTCGATGTCTGCAACGTCATCCCGGCGCAGAAGGCCGGCCGCATCTGCGAGATCGCCGGCATCACGGATGGCAACTGGGTGCCGGTCAATCCCCACACCATGCAGGCCCGGGCAGACGAGAACATTCATGTGCTGGGAGATGCCAGCGCCCAGGGTGACATGCCCAAATCGGGGTTCTCGGCCAACAGCCAGGCCAAGGTGGCGGCGATGGCGGTGCGCGGTGCGCTGACCGATTCCAAGGTTTTCCCGGCCAAGTATTCGAACACCTGCTGGTCGCTGCTGGGCACCGACGACGGGGTCAAGGTCGGGGCCGCCTACGAGGCCACCGACGAAAAGATCGCCAGCGTCGAGAGCTTTATCAGCCAGACCGGCGAAGACGCTGCGCTGCGCAAGCAGACCTACGAGGAAAGCCTCGGCTGGTACGCCGGCATCACGGCCGACATGTTCGGCTGACAAGGCGCTTGCAAGCGCCGTGGCCAAGCGCCCCGCAAGGCGCTTGGCCCCCGACGGTCCGCGTCACGACCAGCTCTTGCGGAAGAAATGCGGGCTGGCGCCGAAACGTGCTCTGAACTGGCGCGAAAAATGCGCGGTCCCGGAAAACCCGCTGGCCAGCGCGATCTCGGTCACGGTCATCGCGGTCTCGCTCAGCAGCGCATAGGCATGGCCGAGGCGCATTTCGGAATAGACCTGTTTCGGACTCTGGCCCAGGTACCGCTGGAACAGCCGCTCGAGCTGGCGGCGCGATATGTCCAGACGCTCGCTCAGATCGGCGATCGGCAAAGGGTGCTCGATCGCGTCCTGCATCAGGTTCAGCGCCGCCAGCAGGCGCGGATTGCGCGACCCGATGGCCACCGCATAGCTTGATTTCTGCGGCGCGCCGGGCTGGCCGCTGCGCGTGTGCAGGCACATGTCGGCGACGATGATTGCCAGGTTCTTGCCGTGGCGTTGTTCGATCAGGGTCAGCATCATGTCGGTGGCGGCGCTGCCGCCCCCGCAGGTCATGTAGCGGCCCGAGATCTCGAAGATGCCGGGCGAGGGGCGCAGATCTGGAAATGCCTCGACAAAACCGGGCTGGTTTTCCCAGTGCAGCGTGAAGGCGTGATCGCGCAGCAGACCGGCCTGCGCCATCGCGAAGGCGCCCGTACAGATGCCGCCAAGCCGCCGTCCGAACCGGTCCTGCCGTCTGAGCCAGTTCAGCGTCGCCTCGCCCGCGCTGCGCTGGGGTTCTACCCCGGCGCAGACGAACCCGGTCGCCTCGGGCGGCAGCGGTTCAAGCGCCAGATCGGGCGTCACCCTCATGCCGTTCGAACAGGTCACGGGTGCGCCATCCTCGGTCATGATGTACCAGCGGAATAGCTCGCTCCCGCTGACCTGGTTGGCCATGCGCAACGGTTCGATGGCGCTGGCCACGGCAAGCATCGTCGCCTTGGGCAGCAGCAGGAAACGGAATTCCTGCGCCGGCCCCGAGAACGGCACCGCCAGGCTGGCCGCGGCGCCTTTCTGAACGAAGCTGTCGGTGCGCATGACGGTCCTTCCCAAGCCGTGATGCGGATAACATAACGCCCCGAGGGCGGCGACCGGAAGATGTGTGGCGCTTCCGGCCGTTCAATTTGCCGCCCGCCCCTTGCAGCCCCCGGGCGGCGCCACTAAGACTTGGGGCACGCAACCCCGGGTATGGTCCCGGTTTCCACAAGAGCAGGCAACAGCAATGTTTGATCCGATCGACACCTACAACAACACGCTGGTTCCGATGGTGGTCGAACAGACCAGCCGTGGCGAGCGCGCCTACGACATCTTTTCGCGCCTGCTGAAGGAAAGGATCATCTTCATCAATGGCCCGATCCACGATGGCATGTGCCATCTGGTCGTGGCGCAGCTTCTGCACCTGGAGGCCGAGAACCCCTCCAAGGAAATCAGCATCTACATCAACTCGCCGGGCGGCGTGGTGACGTCGGGCCTGTCGATCTACGACACCATGCAGTACATCAAGCCGAAATGCAGCACTCTGGTTATCGGCCAGGCCGCCTCGATGGGGTCATTGCTGCTGGTCGGCGGCGAGGCGGGGATGCGGTTTTCGCTGCCCAACAGCCGTATCATGGTGCACCAGCCCTCGGGCGGGTACCAGGGTCAGGCCAGCGATATCATGATCCATGCCGCCGAGACCCAGAAGCTGAAGGACCGGTTGTACGATATCTATGTCAAGCACACCGGCCAGTCCAAGAAGGCGGTGGAGCGTGCGCTGGACCGCGACAATTTCATGTCTCCCGAAGAGGCCAAGGAGTGGGGCCATATCGACGAGATCGTCGAGAGCCGCATCCGGCCGGACGAGGCCGACAGCTGATTTCGGCGTGCGACAAGCTGAACGCGGCGCGCGCCGACGGGTGCTTGACCCGGGGCAATTTGCGATTGTGGAGCCAGTACCGCTCGCCTAAGCTGGCCCCTCAGGTGGGTGACACCGCCCCGACGCGGGGCCAAAGGCGGAAAACGGAGCCCGAAAGGTAGACGGACGATGGCAACGAAAACAGGCGGCGACAGCAAGAACACGCTTTATTGCAGTTTTTGCGGCAAGAGCCAGCATGAGGTGCGCAAGCTGATCGCCGGGCCCACGGTGTTCATCTGCGACGAATGCGTCGAACTGTGCATGGACATCATACGCGAGGAGACCAAGGCCAACGGGCTGAAGGCGACCGATGGCGTACCGACTCCGCGCGATATCTGCGACGTTCTTGACGACTATGTGATCGGGCAGGCCAACGCCAAGAAGGTTCTCTCGGTGGCCGTCCACAACCACTACAAGCGGCTGAACCATTCCCAGAAGGCCGGCAACGATATCGAGCTGTCGAAATCCAACATCCTGCTGATTGGCCCCACGGGCTGCGGCAAGACGCTGCTGGCGCAGACGCTGGCGCGAATTCTGGATGTGCCCTTTACCATGGCCGATGCAACCACGCTGACCGAGGCCGGCTATGTCGGCGAGGATGTTGAGAACATCATCCTCAAACTGCTCCAGGCCAGCGAATACAACGTCGAACGCGCCCAGCGCGGCATCGTCTATATCGACGAGGTCGACAAGATCACGCGCAAGTCGGAAAATCCCTCGATCACCCGCGATGTGTCGGGCGAAGGCGTGCAGCAGGCGCTCCTGAAGCTGATGGAAGGCACCGTGGCAAGCGTTCCGCCGCAGGGCGGGCGCAAGCATCCGCAGCAGGAATTCCTGCAGGTCGACACCACCAACATCCTGTTCATCTGCGGCGGCGCCTTTGCCGGGCTCTACAAGATCATCGCACAGCGCGGCAAGGGCAGCGCGATGGGCTTTGGCGCCGATGTCAAGGATCCCGACGAGGCCCGGTTGGGAGAGCTGTTTACCAAGCTTGAGCCAGAGGATCTTCTGAAATTCGGCCTGATCCCCGAATTCGTCGGCCGCCTGCCGGTGATCGCGACCCTGGAAGACCTGGACGAAAGCGCATTGGTGCAGATCCTGACCAAGCCGAAGAACGCGCTCGTAAAGCAGTATCAGCGCCTGTTCGAACTGGAAGATACAGAACTGGTGTTTACCGACGATGCGCTGGACGCCATCGCCAGGCGCGCGATTCAGCGCAAGACCGGCGCCCGCGGGTTGCGGTCGATCCTGGAGGATATCCTGCTGGATACGATGTTCGACCTTCCGGGGCTGGACAGCGTGACCAAGGTCGTCGTCAACGAAGAGGCGGCGACAGGAGATGGCGCGCCGCTGATGATCCATGCCGACGCCGAAAAGGAATCGGCCAACGCCGGATAACCCTTGTCGCCCAACGGGGCGGCATTGTGGCACCGGTCAGCGTGCAGATAATCCCGAAAACCGGGCCGGAGATACGGCCCCTATGCCCGGCTCAGCCCCGGCGGCGCCCGCGGCGGGGGCGACGCTCGGATCCGCCGCCGGTATCCTCCCCGGTCCCGTCCGAGGCCGAGGTGAAGGCGCCAAGCGCCGCCGCGATCTGTTCGAGTGTCGGGCGTTCTCCGCGCGGGCGGCTGTCCAGCGCGTCGCGCATCCGGCGCAGGTGTTCGGGCGCGGTGCCGCAGCAGCCGCCGACGATGCGGGCGCCGGCATCGCGGGCCAGTGCGGCATAGTCGCCCATCAGTTCGGGCGTGCCGTCATAGTGGATATGCCCGTCGACATATTTCGGGATGCCGGCATTGCCCTTCGAGATGATCGGGCGCTCGGTGCCCTGGGCGACAAAGCCCAGCACGGTCCGCAGGATATCCGAGGCGCCGGTACCGCAATTGGCGCCGAAGGCAAGCGGCGGATTGGGCAGGTTCTCGACCAGATCGACCATGGCCGCCGAGGTCACGCCCATCATGGTGCGCCCGGCGGTGTCGAAACTCATCGTACCGCACCAAGCCATGCCGGCCAGTCCGAACGCCTCGGCGGCGGCGCGGTATTCCTCGGGGGCGGAAATCGTCTCGAGCCACAGCACGTCGGCGCCGCCCGCCTTCAGGGCCTCTGCCTGTTCGTGAAACATCTCGACGGCAAGCGCATGGCTCAGCGCGCCCACGGGTTCCATTATTTCGCCGGTGGGGCCGACCGAACCCGCGACGATCACCTCGCGCTCTGCCCGGTCGGCGACCTCGCGGGCGAGTTCGGCCGCCACGCGGTTCAGTTCGCCGACCCGTTTATGCGCATTGTGCAGCCTGAGCCGTGAGGCGTTGCCGCCGAACGAGTTGGTCAGGAACAGATCGCTGCCCGCATCCACCGCACCGGCATAAAGCGCCGTGATTTTCCGCGGATCGTCGGTGTTCCACAACTCGGGTGCCTCACCGGCCTGAAGCCCCATGG
The DNA here is from genome assembly GCA_047975215.1 of Jhaorihella sp. Taxonomy (GTDB): domain Bacteria; phylum Pseudomonadota; class Alphaproteobacteria; order Rhodobacterales; family Rhodobacteraceae; genus JAGRMG01. Next base: position 117,682 of record JBKEDD010000129.1, on the reverse strand, counting down.
CGAACAGGTTGGTGCCGGTGGCGCCATCGGCAAGGATATAGTCGCGGCTGTCCAGTATTGCGGCGAGCGGATTGGTCATGGCGGGTGTCCCGAGTCGCGGATCGGGGCATTCGCGCCCCAGTATGTGAGAGGGTCCGGTTTGTCACGGGCGGGGCATCATGGCAACCGAATACGGCGCATCAAGATCATGCGCCGCCGTAAGTGCAGGCGCCCGGGCGCGGTCTCAATCGGCCTCGTTCATCAGCTGCTGCTTGGCCACCAGCAGCATTTCATCCATCTTGGCGCGGATGGCGGCGGCATCGGTGCGATCGCCCAGATCGGCGAGAAGTTTGCGCACCACGTCTTCGTGACCGGCTTCCTCGAAATCGGCCAGCACCACGGACTTGGCGTATTCATCGGCCTCGGCGCCGGACTTGCCCAGCAGGCCGGCGGCCCACAGACCGGTCAGCTTGTTGCGCCGGGCCACGGCCTTGAAGGTCATTTCCTCGTCATGGGCGAACTTCGCTTCGAATGCGGTCTCGCGGTCGTCGAAAGTGGTCATTGGGCGCGGCCCCCCTGAAAGTCGTTGTTGCTGATCCAGATATGACGCGGGCGGCAGACAACCGCAAGAGGGCGGGCGGGGAATGCGGCAAGGTGCGACAGACGCACCGTCACGGACGAGGGCGCCGCCGCGGGCGGCGAATCGCTGAGGCTTGCTTGCGGCACCGCGGCCCTTGCATTATGAGGTCGGCAACGGACCGGGACTCACTTCCGGCGCCGATCCGCGAGAGGTTTGCCATGGCGCGCCGCAAGAAGATCTACGAAGGCAAGGCGAAGATCCTGTACGAAGGTCCCGAACCGGGCACTGTCGTGCAGTATTTCAAGGATGACGCGACCGCCTTCAACGCCCAGAAGCGCGACGTGATCGAGGGCAAGGGGGTGCTGAACAACCGCCTGAGCGAATTCTTCATGACCGGTCTCAACCAGATCGGCGTACCGACGCATTTCATCCGCCGGCTGAACATGCGCGAACAGCTGGTACGCGCCTGCGAGATCATTCCGCTTGAAGTCATCGTGCGCAACTATGCCGCCGGGTCGCTGGCCACGCGTCTCGGGCTGGAAGAGGGCATGCAATTGCCCCGCCCGATCGTCGAATACTGCTACAAGGACGACAAGCTTGGCGACCCGCTGGTCAGTGAGGAACATATCGCCGCCTTCGGCTGGGCCAGCCAGCAGGACATGGACGATATCGTCAGCCTGGCGCTGCGGGTCAACGATTTCCTGTCCGGCGTGATGCTGGCCGTGGGCATCCGGCTGATCGACTTCAAGATCGAGATCGGCCGCGTCTACGACGGCGATTTCATGCGCCTGATCGTCGCCGACGAGATCAGCCCCGACAGTTGCCGGCTGTGGGATATCGAAAGCGGCCAGAAGCTGGACAAGGATGTTTTCCGGCGCGATCTGGGCAGTCTGACCGATGCCTATTCCGAGGTTGCGCGCCGGCTGGGCGTGCTGCCGAACGCGGCGCCGGTGGCCAAGCCCCGGCTGATAAACTGAGGCAGGCCGAGCAACGGACCGGCGGCTTTGCGTAACTGGAACGAACACAAGACGGGCGACCGGGATCGAGGGGCAACGCGATGCGGGCACGGGTACATGTGATGCTGAAGGCCGGGGTTCTCGACCCGCAGGGCGAGGCGGTGCGTCACGCGCTGGGGGCCATGGGCTTTGACGGCGTGCAGGGGGTGCGGCAGGGCAAGGTGATCGACCTTGAGCTTGCTGAGGAGTCCACCGAGGCCGACGTGCGCAGCATGTGCGAAAAGCTGCTGGCGAACACGGTGATCGAATCCTACACGATCGAGATGGCGTGATGCGGGCCGGGCGCGGGCCGCTCGAGTTCGGCGCGCCGAGCAAAGCGGGCGTACAACCCGCGGCCCTCGATTCACTGGCGCTACCGGGGGTTGACGCCATCACCGACCTATTGACCTGAAGGAGCAGAGCCATGCACGCTGCCATCGTCGTCTTTCCCGGCTCCAACTGCGACCGCGATCTTGCGGTTGCCTTCGGGCGGGCGGGCTTTCGCGTGTCGATGGTCTGGCACAAGGATACCGGGATGCCGGACGGCGTCGACATTGTCGGCGTTCCCGGCGGGTTCTCGTTTGGCGACTATCTGCGCTGCGGCGCAATCGCGGCGCAATCGCCGATCTGCCGCGCGGTGGTCGATCACGCGGCGCGGGGCGGTTATGTCCTCGGGGTTTGCAACGGCTTTCAGGTGCTGACCGAAACCGGTATCCTGCCCGGCGCGCTGCTGCGCAATGCCAGGCTGAAATACATCTGCAAGACCGTTGGCCTGCGGGTCGAGACCCGGGACAGTGCCTTTACCTCGGGCTATGGCCATGGCGACGTGATCGACCTGCCCATCGCGCATCACGACGGCAACTATTTCGCAGACGCCCCTACGCTGGAACGGCTGCGGGGCGAGGACCGGGTCGCCTTTGTCTATACCGAGAACCCGAACGGTTCGGCAGGCGATATCGCCGGCATCCTGTCGCCCAATCGCCGGGTGCTGGGAATGATGCCCCATCCCGAACGCGCCGCCGAGGCCGGGCATGGCGGTACCGACGGAGCGGCGCTCTTCCGCGCATTGGCCGGGGTGCTGACGCCTGCGTGACTTGAGCCGGGGCGCGCCCGAGCGTAAATTCGGGTTCATGACGGACACCAGGACCAGATCGCCCGGCCTGCCCATGATCCGGGCGCGCCCGCGTACTGCCGGCTGGCCGATGCGGCTGGCCATCGCGCTGGTGCTGGTCGCGGCGGCCGCCACCGTCTGGGTAACGAACCGTCTGCTCACCGACCGCTTCACCGCCAGCACCCGCAACCGTGCGGAGTTGCGCCTGGCGCTGTACGGGGGCAACCTGCTGAGCGAATTGCAGCGCAACTCCATCGTGCCCCAGCTTCTCGCGCGCGACCCGACGCTGATCGCGGCGCTGCGATCGGGGGATTACCGCGGATCAACCCAGCGCCTGATCTCGTTCGATCAGGAAATTGGCGCCGCCTCGCTGATGCTGCTGGACCAGACCGGCCGCACCGTGGCCGCGACAGACCGCAAGCAACTGGGCGAGTCGAACCGCTCGGAGCCGCAATTCGTCGATGCGATCCGGTCCAGCGGCACGATCTTCTCGGCTTCCCCGCGCGAGGCTGGCGGCTACCGCTTTTTCTATTCGCGCCGCATCGACGACAGTTCCGCCGCGCTCGGGGTGATCGTGGTCGAGGTCGATCTGCAGAAATTCGAACGCGCCTGGGCCGGGGTGTCTGACGCGATACTGGTGAGCGACAGCGAAGGTACCATCATTCTGGCCACGGAATCGCGCTGGCGTGGGCTGAGCGAGGCCGAGGCGCTGAGCCGCCAGACACCACAAAGCGCCATCGAACGCGCGATTCGTGCCACCGCCGACTGGACGGCGCTGCCGCCGGATGCCTATGTGCGCGGCGAGGCCGTGATGCGGATGGAAAACCGCATTCCATTCCGCGGCTGGCGCATGGCGTCGTTCACCACCTACGAATCCATCCGCGAAAGAGTGAACGGGGTTCTCGCTCTCGAGATCATGGGCTTTGCCATACTTCTGGCGCTGGCCTTCTACGCCACGAGCCGGCGCAACGCGCTTCGCATGATGCTGTTTCAGCGGGAATCGGCCGAACTGCGCGCCCTCAATCAGCGCCTGCAACGCGAGATCGCCGAACGTGAAAGGGTTCAGGAAAACCTCGCCGTGGCCGAACAGACCCTGGCGCAATCCAGCAAGCTTGCCGCCCTGGGCGAGATGTCGGCCGCCGTCAGCCACGAACTGAATCAGCCGCTGGCGGCAATGAAAACCTATCTGGCCGGCGCCCGTCTGCTGCTGGGCCGCAACCGACCCGAAGAGGCGCTTTCAAGTTTCGGGCGTATCGACGGGCTGATCGAACGCATGGGGGCGATCACGCGGCAGCTCAAGTCCTATGCCCGCAAGGGCAGCGAGACTTTCGCGCCGGTCTGCATGAACGACGCGCTTGCCGCGTCGCTGTCGATGATGGAACCGCAGTTGCGCCAGCGTCAGGTGCGCATCACCCGCGTTCTGCCCGAACAGCCGGTCTGGGTGATGGGCGAGCGGATGCGCATCGAACAGGTGATGATCAACCTCTTGCGCAACGCGCTGGACGCCACCAAATCGGTGCGCGACCCCGAAATCCAGGTGATCCTGGCGGCTGGCGAGACTGCGACGCTGACGGTGCGCGACAATGGCGAAGGTATCACCAATCTGGATGCCCTGTTCGAACCGTTCTACACCACCAAGCAGCCCGGCGACGGTGTCGGCCTGGGGCTGGCGATCTCGTCGGGGATCGTCGCCGATCTGGGCGGGCGGTTGACCGCCCGCAACGGCCAGCACGGCGGCGCCGTGTTCGAGATGCAGTTGCCGATCCTGGAAGAGGGTATCGAGGCGGCAGAGTAAGAGTATCAAGGGAGAACCTGAATGGCACAGGCCATGAAGATCGCGATCGTCGATGACGAACAGGACATGCGCCAGTCGATCAGCCAGTGGCTGGCGCTGTCGGGATACGACACCGAAACATTCGCCAGTGCCGAGGATGCGCTCAAGGTGCTGGGGCCGGATTATCCGGGCATCGTCATTTCCGACATCAGGATGCCGGGCATGGACGGCATGCAGTTTCTCAAGAAGCTGATGGGCAGCGACAGCGCGCTGCCGGTCATCATGATCACCGGGCATGGCGACGTTCCGATGGCGGTCGAGGCGATGCGTGTCGGGGCGTTCGACTTTCTGGAAAAGCCGTTCAATCCCGACCGCATGTCGGAACTGGCCAAGCGCGCCACCGGCAAGCGGCGGCTCGTGCTCGACAACCGCGCGCTGCGCCGTGAACTCAGCGATGGCGGGCAGATCATGAAAAAGCTGATCGGCGCCAGCCCCCTGATGGAACGCCTGAAGGAGGACATTCTCGATCTCGGCCAGGCCGATGGGCACGTTCTGATCGACGGCGAAACGGGCACCGGCAAGACGCTGGTGGCGCATGCGCTGCACGCGGTCGGCAGCCGGGCGGGCAGGAAATTCGTGCTGGTCAGTTGTGGCGCGCTGGAAGAGGATGCGCTGTCCAAGCGCCTGTTCGGGCCGATGATGCCCGAGGATGCACAACTGCCCGCGATCGAAGAGGCCCGCGGCGGTACGCTGGTGCTTGAAGATGTCGAGGCCCTGACCGAGCCGTTGCAGGCGCGGCTTCTCAACGCGATCAACGAACAGGGCACGCCCGCAGAAACCCGCATCATCGCGATCTCGAACCTGCAGGAGGCGGGCAAGACCTGCGAAGACGCGCTGCGCCCCGACCTGTTCTACCGGCTGGCGGCGCTGCGCGTCACGGTGCCGCCGCTGCGCCAGCGCGGCGAGGATATCCTGACGCTCTTTACGCGGCTGTCCGAACAGTTCGCCGAGGAATACGGCTGCGATGCGCCCAAAGTCAGCGCGCAGGAGGCGGCGCAGCTGTTGCAGGCGCCCTGGCCGGGCAACGTGCGCCAGTTGATCAACGTCGCCGAACGCGCGGTCTTGCAGAACCGCCGCGGCTCGGGGACCATCGCATCGCTGCTGATGAGCGATCACGAAGAGATGCAGCCGGTGATGACCACCGAAGGCAAGCCGCTCAAGGAATATGTCGAGGCGTTCGAACGTATGCTGATCGACAACACGATGCGGCGCCACAAGGGTTCGATAGCCAGCGTCATGGAAGAACTCTGCCTGCCGCGCCGGACGCTGAACGAGAAGATGGCGAAATACGCCTTGCAACGGTCTGACTATCTTTGACCGCGTGGCGTATCTACTGGCCCAGCGGGTTCACGAAGATGCGCGCCAGGCTGTTTTCCACGCTTGCCCAGGACAGTTTGACAACGACCCCGGCATCGCCCGATTCCGCCCCCTGGTAGCGCAGATCCAGCGACAGCTTGTCGGTCAGGGCATAGGTCATGCCGGCGTTCCAGTATTCGTTGCTGTTGGCGCTGGTTTCGCCATAGGCGGCCGACGCGGTCAACCGGTCGCTGACCGACCAGACCAGATGGCCGCGCCGGTTGAAGGACGCAAGCTGTGGGTTGTAGCCAAGGTAGATCTCGCCGCCCAGGTCGCCGAACAGCGGCGCGATCAGCCGCAGCTTGAACTCGCCGCAGCAATCGTGGGAATTGTTGAACAGGAAACGGCGATAGCCGGTGTCAATGAAAACCCCGTTCTTCATCCGGCGCCGGTATCCGACATAAACATCGTATTCGGCGCGGTTGGGGCCGTTCCGGACCAGCGACAGGACGGTGCCGGCATACAGGCCGCGCCAGTCGATTTCGAACAGCGGCTGGATCGTTGGCCGCCCGCCGGTCTGGCTGATGCCGTTGGTGACGTAATCCGACGCCGTGGTCAGCCCGACGAAATAGCGCAGCCGGTCATCCGAAACGCGGGCGCCGTCCTGGGCCACGGCGATGCTCGGGTCCGCACAGGGTACCGACAATGCCAACGACGCCAACCCGATACGCAGTTGATGCGACATGCCCATCCCCGTCACGCCCTTCGATCCCGATGGCGGTTGCCGGTTTCTAGCAGGCCGATGACCGTCTGAACAGCGTCCGAACCGTGGTATCCGCGCCGGACCGTAGCCGCGCCGCCGCCCGGTCGTACACCGGTATGGCAAAGTCGGATTTTATCGACCCCCTGCAATATGCCCATTGTCATTTCCCTGTCACACCCCTTATGTTGTGGCAACGGCCGGGTCGCGCAATGCGTCCGAAACGCCGTTTGAGTTTCGCTGTTTCAGACTTGTCGGCGAAGATCCGGATAGACTGAACAGACCGATTTTGCCCCACGGGGCAGACAAGTGCCTTTTCCCGCGCGACGGGTGAAAGGAATTAACGGGCAGGTCCGGGACCGTCCCGCCTGTCGGAGAAGAACCGCGATGACGCGCGCGCGAGCATTGAGCACTCAGGCAGGGGGCCTTGCGGCCAGACCCTGCCGCGCGGCGTCCGATATCGCCCAAATCAGACACCACCCCAAACGCGCCCGCCCGCCCGGGCCGGCGCGCGATGGGGCGTGCATCAAGGACACATGGCCAAGAAAATGCTTATTGACGCCACGCACGCGGAAGAAACCCGCGTCGTCGTGGTTGACGGCAACAAGGTCGAGGAATTCGACTTTGAATCCGAAAACAGGCGCCAGCTTGCCGGCAACATCTACCTCGCAAAGGTAACGCGGGTCGAACCGTCGCTTCAGGCGGCGTTCGTGGACTACGGAGGCAACCGGCACGGGTTTCTCGCGTTTTCCGAGATTCATCCCGACTACTACCAGATCCCCGTCGCCGACCGCGAGGCGCTGATGGAGGAAGAGCGCGCATACGCCGAGGCGCAATCCGCCGGCGAAGAGGACGACGGCAAGGCTTCGAAGGGGTCCAAGGGCCGGTCGTCCCGGGCGCGCAAGCCGTCCCGATCGAAGGCCGAGGCGCTCAGTTCGGATGATGCGATCGAAACCGGCGAGGACATTCAGCCGATTTCGGGCATGGAGATGATCGACCTCGACGATACCGGCACAGTGGCCGAGATTCCCGAAGGCACCTCGCCGATGGAAACGGTCGCGGAAACGCCGGTCGAGGAACCCGACGACACCGACGCGGATCCTTCAGAGGCGTCGGGCAGCGACGGAGAGTCCGACGAGGACACGCAGGACCGCAGCGATGCCGCCTCCAAGGACGACAGCATAGAATCGGTCGCCGAGGAGGACGACAGCGAGGATTTCCGCCCGGTGCGCAAGCCGCGCCCGCGTCGCTACAAGATCCAGGAAGTCATCAAGGTGCGCCAGATCATCCTGGTGCAGGTCGTCAAGGAGGAACGCGGCAACAAGGGCGCGGCGCTGACCACCTATCTCAGCCTCGCGGGCCGCTATTGCGTTCTGATGCCCAACACCGCGCGTGGCGGTGGCATCAGCCGCAAGATCACGAACGCCGCCGACCGCAAGAAGTTGAAGGAGATCGCGGGCGAGATAGAGGTACCCAGGGGGGCGGGGCTGATCGTTCGCACGGCGGGCGCCAAGCGCACCAAGGCCGAGATCAAACGCGACTATGAATATCTTCAGCGGCTCTGGGAACAGATCCGCGAACTGACGCTGAAATCCATCGCGCCGGCCAAGATCTACGAGGAAGGCGACCTCATCAAACGCTCGATCCGCGACCTGTATTCGCGCGAGATCGACGAGGTTCTGGTCGAGGGCGATCGCGGCTATCGCATCGCCAAGGACTTCATGAAGATGATCATGCCGAGCCACGCCAAGAACGTGCGCCGCTATGAAGAGCAGTTGCCGCTTTTTGCGCGCTTTCAGGTCGAAAGCTATCTGGCGGCCATGTTCAACCCCACGGTTCAGCTGAAATCGGGGGGCTATATCGTGATCGGCGTGACCGAGGCGCTCGTGGCAATCGACGTGAACTCGGGCCGCGCCACCAAGGAAGGCTCGATCGAGGAAACCGCGCTCAAGACGAACCTGGAAGCCGCCGAGGAGGTCGCCCGCCAGTTGCGCCTGCGCGACCTTGCCGGTCTGATCGTGATCGACTTCATCGACATGGATGAACGGCGCAACAACGCGTCGGTCGAGAAAAAGCTCAAGGACAAGCTGAAGACCGACCGGGCCCGCATCCAGGTCGGGCGTATCTCGGGCTTTGGCCTGCTCGAAATGAGCCGCCAGCGCCTGCGCCCGGGCATGATCGAGGCGACGACCCAGCCGTGCACGGCATGCCATGGCACCGGCCTGATCCGCTCGGACGACAACATGTCGCTGAGCATCCTGCGCCAGATCGAAGAGGAAGGCACCCGCCGCAGGTCGCGCGAGGTGCTTGTGCGTTGTCCTGTGGGCATCGCGAACTTCCTGATGAACGCCAAGCGCGAACATATCGCCCAGATCGAGGCCCGCTCTGGCATGGCGGTCAGGATCGAGGGAGACGTTCATCTGGTCAGCCCCGATTTCGCGCTGGAGAAGTTCAAGACCGCAACCCGCGCGGTTCCGGCGGTCACGGCGCCCGTCGTGTCGGTGGATTCCATGATGAATCAGATCGACACCGGGTCCGATACCGATCAGGACGGGGCCGATGCGGATGAATCGGCCGAATCCGAGGCCCATGCCTCCGGCGACAACGGATCGGACGGGGACGAATCCAAGCCCAAGCGCAAGCGCAAGCGGCGTCCGCGCCGGCGTCGTGGCGGTTCGGGCAGGTCCGACGATGCGACACAGGCGGCGGAGGCCACAGAGGGCGCGCAACCGGCCCAGCCGGATGCCGGGACGACCCCGGCCGAAGCGGACGAGGCCGCGCAGCCGGAGCCTGCGCAGAACGCGCCCGAAGAAGACACGCCGGCACCGGCGGCGGCCAAGCCGAAATCACCGCGCAGCCGGACACGGTCATCGCGGTCGAAAACCGGCGCCGCCGGGGATACCCCCGCAGACGCGCCCGCACCGGCCGATGAGGAGGCCGCCGCCGCGGATGCGGCAGGCGATGCCACGGCTGTCACCGGACCGGTGAGCGAGGATGCCGGCGAAACCGGCACGGCCGCCAAGAAGCCGAGCCGCACGCGTTCATCGCGTTCGCGCAAGAAGGAGACGGCACCGGAAGTCGCCGAGGACAGTGCGCCTGAAACCGGCGAAGTCGTGAATGGCGCTGCTGCCAAGGCCGCAACCGCGCCGGAGCCGGAGCCGGCGGCAGCCGCAAATGGCGCATCGGACACGCCCGCAAGCGAAGAGACCGCACCGGCCCCGGAGCCGGACAAGCCCAAGCGGCGCGGCTGGTGGTCGCTGGGCCGCTAGTGCCTGCCGCCGGTGATCGCATCCCTTGGGTTGAATGCGACAGGCGCGGCAAGCGTTGACTGCATGATCTAAGGGGGCGGGTCTTCGGGTCCGCCCCTTTTTCATCCGCCCTTGCGGATCAGATAGATCCGATGGGTGGCGGCATCGGTTTCGCCCAGAAACGCATGACCCGCCTCGGCGCAGAAATGCGGCACGTCGATCACCGCCGCCGGATCGTCGGCAAGCACCCGCAGGATGGCGCCGCGCGGCAGGGATTGCAGGCGCTTGCGGGCCTTGAGGACGGGCAGGGGGCACAGCAGCCCGATGGCGTCCAGGGTTTCGGAGATCTCGGTCATGAGCGGCAGATAAGCGCGAAAGCCTGTCGCTGTCCACCGGCGCCCGAACCCTTTCGCGCGGGCACGGGGATGTGACCGCATGGCCTCGTGACCTTGGCTGCGCGATGGCTTATGCCCGTCGTCATGTTCGGAATCGAAATCATCGACGCGGGGCTTCTCCCCGCCATGATCGTCGCCCTGTTCGCCGGGACGCTCAGTTTTCTTTCGCCCTGCGTCCTGCCCATCGTGCCGCCCTACCTGGCCTATATGAGCGGCGTTTCGGTGCAGGACCTCAGCACCGGCAAGGCGGGGGGCAACCGTGCCATCCTGCCGGCCTTGTTCTTCGTTCTGGGGCTTTCGACGGTGTTTCTGTTCCTTGGCTTCACCGCGTCGGCCATCGGCACGGTGTTCCTGCAATATCAGGACTGGTTCAACACCGTGGCCGGGATCGTTGTGATGGTGTTCGGGGCGCATTTCGTTGGTGTCTACCGCATCTCGTTTCTCGACCGCGAAGCGCGGCTGGACGCTGGTGACCGTGGCGGGTCAGCCTTTGGCGCCTACGTTCTGGGGCTGGCCTTCGCCTTTGGCTGGACGCCCTGCATCGGCCCGCAACTGGGCGCGATCCTGAGCCTCGCGGCCTCGGAAGGTTCTGTGGTGCGCGGCACCTCGCTGCTGGCGATCTATGCCGTGGGCCTGGGCGTACCGTTCCTTCTGGTCGCGGCCTTCCTGCCCCGGCTGGGCGGGCTGATGGGGTGGATGAAGCGGCACATGCAACAGATCGAGAGGGTGATGGGCCTGCTGTTGTGGACCATCGGCCTGCTGATGCTGACCGGGGGCTTCTCCAGCTTCTCCTACTGGCTGCTGGAGAAATTCCCCACCCTTGCGACACTGGGCTAGGTAGTTCGCGTTCAGACGGATTTTCCCGCTCGGCCGAACCTGTTCTTCTGCGAAAACGCTGCCTCGGCCCGACCGGCGAATGCCGGAGGCCGGATGCGCGATACTCTTGGGCCTTACTCTCGCCCGAAAGCGGCGCTATCCTGCGACCCCGGGTCCGAGGGTGACGAATGGCGGGTGAACCGCGCGAAAGCGCACACGAACAGGTAAGGAAGCGCCGGGTATTCTACATTCCCGGCTACGACCCCATTCATCCGCGCCGCTATCGCGAACTATACCGGAAGGAAGCCGCGGCCCAGGCGAAGATCTCCGGATACCGGATTGATCTCAGGGCGAAAACGACCGATGGGCCCTATGGCTGGCATGTCGAGGCCGAAATCGAGGACGCGCTTGTTCAGGCCGATATCGAGGTTCTGGTCTGGTCCGACATCGTGCGCGAAAGCATGTCCAACACCATCCCCGCCACCTATCTGCAACTGGCCCGAACCGCCTGGATCTACATCTCGACCGGGACGCTGCGCCGGCTGATGTGGCTGCGCAAGGGGCCGGTCATTGCGGCGCTTTACCCGGTGGGCATGCTTGTGGTGCAACTGTTGCTTGCCGGCTTGCTGTGGTGGGCGCTGGCGCGGCTCATCGGGTCGGCTTTCGCGCTGCTGCCGCTGTCGGGGCGCGTACTGGATGCCGTGGCCACCGCGATAGGTACCTTCGCGGGGCTGGTTGCGGCGGTCTGGCTGATGCGCAAGTTCAAGGCGCTCGATGGCAGGTTCTTCGCCTATTATCTGATGCATGATTACGCGCACACGGCGAAGTCGCGCGGCGCCTATCCGCCTGAGCTCGAAGCGCGGTTGAGCGAGTTCGCCGGGCGCATCGCCGCCGCTCTGGCCAGCGATGCGGGCGAGGTTCTGGTGGTCGGCCATTCCTCGGGCGCGCATCTGGGCGTCAGCGTGCTGGCCGATCTGATCCGCTCGGGGCGGGTGCCCGCGAACGGCCCGGCGCTGGGGTTCCTGACGCTGGGGCAGGTGGTGCCTATGGTGTCCTTCCTGCCGCGCGCCCAGCGGCTGCGCGCCGATCTGCAGTATCTGAGCGCACGGGACGAACTGGCCTGGGTGGACATATCGGCGCCCGGCGATGGCTGTGCCTTCGCGCTGTGCGATCCGGTGACGGTAAGCGGCGTTGCGCCCGAGGGCAAGAAATGGCCCCTGGTTATCTCGGCGGCGTTTACCCAGACCCTTAGCCCGGGCCGCTGGAAGGCGCTGCGGTGGCGTTTTTTCCGGCTGCATTTCCAGTACATGTGCGCCTTCGACAACCCCGGAGATTATGACTATTTCCGCGTCACGGCCGGGCCGATGACGCTGGCCGCGCGCTTTGCGGGGCGGGCGCCCTCGCATTCGCGCATCGACGTACCGGCGTCAAAGTTCACCTCTGTACGTGCCGCATGACCGCGCCCGCACAGGCACGGCATCGCCCTGGCGCCATGCGGGCCGTGTCCGGCCAGGGTTGTCGGGCGCTAACACGCTACCATCGCCGGCGGGCATGCTTTATTGAATGCCCGAACGTGAATCAGCAAACGGGATTTTCAGCATGGCCAATTCGCAACAGCGCGACCGGATGAAAAACGGCGCGGGTTTCATCGCGGCTCTGGACCAGAGCGGCGGTTCGACACCCAAGGCGCTGGCGCTTTACGGCGTGGATGCCTCAGGCTACGCGAGCGAGGAGGAGATGTTCGCCGAGGTCCAGCGGATGCGCGCCCGCATCATCCTGGCCGACGATTTCACCAGCGACAAGGTAATCGGTGCGATCCTGTTCGAGCGCACGCTCGGCGAGGAGATCGAGGGAAGGAAGGTGCCCGAATACCTGTGGGGCGAACGCGGAATCGTGCCGTTTCTCAAGATCGACAAGGGGCTGGAGGAACGAACCGGCGGCGTGCAGATGATGAAGCCGATCCCCGGCCTTTCGGAAACGCTCGCCCGGGCCGCTGGACAGGGCATTTTCGGCACCAAGGAACGTTCGGTCATTCACGAGGCCGATGCCGCGGGAATCAGGGCCGTGGTGGACCAGCAGTTCGACCTCGCCCGCGAGGTGCTGGCCGCCGGGCTGGTGCCGATCATCGAACCCGAGGTGAACATACATTCCGCCACCAAATCCCAGGCCGAGGATCTGATGAAGGCCGAGATTGCCCGCAATCTCGACGCGCTGCCCGAGGGGAGCGATGTCATGCTGAAGCTGACCTTGCCCAGCCGGGCCAACCTGTTTGCCGATCTCATCGCGCACGCGCGCGTGCTGCGGGTGGTGGCGTTGTCGGGCGGCTATTCCACCGACGAGGCCTGCCGCCTGCTGGCGCAGAACGACGGCATGATCGCCAGTTTCAGCCGCGCGCTGACCGAGGGTCTGACCCGCGCGATGTCGGATGGCGAATTCAACTCGGCCCTTGGCGGCAACATCGCCAAGATCTGCCGCGCCTCGGCCTGAACCGCACCCGCCACGCCAAGGCGGGCAGGGCGGGGGTATCTGTCGGGGGATCGCAATGCAGATGATCGAGAACCGCACCTATGACGAGTTGAGCGCCGGGGACAGCGCCGAGCTGACCCGCGTGCTGAGCGCGCGCGACGCCGACCTGTTCGCCATCGCATCGGGCGATGCCGATCATGCCGAGGCCGGGCAGGAAGCGCCGGGCGATATCGGCCACGGCATGTGGGTGGGGGCGCTGATCTCGGCGGCCCTGGGTACGCGGCTGCCAGGGCCGGGCACCGTCTATCTGGATCAGCGGCTTCGTTTCCTGCGCCCGGTGCGGGTTGGCGACGCCGTCACCGTGCGGGTGCGGGTGTTGCAAAAGCTGGACCGGAACAGGCTGCGTCTGGAATGCAACTGCCTGAACGGCAACGGCGAAACCGTCGTCGAGGGCGAGGCGCTGGTGGCCGCGCCGTCAGAGCGGATAAGCCGTGCGGCACGGGTCATGCCGCAAGTGGAAATGCGCCGGCCCGGCGCCACCTATGACGACCTCGTGGACAAGACCCGCGACCTCGACCCGATCCTGACGGCGGTGGTGCATCCGTGCGATGAACGCTCGCTCAGGGGTGCGCTGAAGGCTTGCGAACTTGGCTTGATGGTGCCGATACTGATCGGCCCGCGGACTCGGATCGAGGCGGCGGCCGAAGGCGGCGGGATGGACATTTCCGGGCTTGAAATCGTCGATACGCCGCACAGCCACGCGGCGGCCCGCGCCGCCGTCGACCTGGCGCGCGAAGGCCGCGCAGAGGCGCTGATGAAGGGTGCGCTGCACACCGACGAGGTTATGGCCGAGGCGGTGGACCGCGCCACCGGCCTGCGCACCGAACGCCGGATGAGCCATGTGTTCGCGCTGGATGTGCCAAGCCACACCAAGCCGCTGTTCGTGACCGATGCCGCGATCAACATCGCGCCCGATCTGGCGACCAAGGCCGATATCGTCCAGAACGCCATTGATCTGGCACATGCGCTTGGCCAGGATCGCCCGAGGGTGGCGATCCTGTCGGCGGTCGAAACCGTCTATCCCAAGGTGCCCTCGACGGTCGAGGCGGCGGCCTTGTGCAAGATGGCCGACCGCCGCCAGATCACCGGCGGGCTGCTGGACGGGCCGCTTGCGTTCGATAACGCGATATCGCCCGCCGCCGCGGCCGCCAAGGGCATCGATTCGCCCGTCGCCGGGCAGGCCGACATTCTGGTGGTTCCCGATCTCGAATCCGGCAACATGATAGCCAAGCAGATGATCTATCTCGCCGGGGCGCAGGCGGCCGGAATCGTGCTCGGGGCCAGGGTGCCGATCATGCTCACCAGCCGAGCCGACGATACGCGCGCCCGGGTCGCCAGCGCGGCGCTGGCCTTGCTGATGCGCCGCTTTCGCGCCGGGAAAGCCCGGTGAGGCGGGCCATTCTCGTTCTCAACGCGGGATCGTCCAGCGTCAAGTATGCGCTGCACCCGCTGGGGGGCGGCGAGGTTCTTCTGCGCGGTCAGGTCGAGCGTATCGGGCAGGGGCCGGTACACCGGGACGCTTCCGGCAAGACCCCGCTGGATTTGCCTGGCAACGGCGATCACGCGGCGGTGCTGGACTGGCTGTTGCGCCACCTGGCGACGGTAGCGGGCGATATCACGCTCGCCGCCGCCGGCCATCGGGTCGTGCATGGCGGCCGCCATTTCGACGGCCCGGCCCGGATCGGCCCGGACGAAATGCGCCTGATCCGCGAACTGGCCCCCCTCGCGCCCGCGCACCAGCCCCACAACATCGCCGGTATCGAAGCGGTGGCACGCGCCAATCCCGACCTGCCGCAAGTGGCCTGTTTCGACACCGCCTTTCATCGCGGCCAGCCACGGCTGGAACAGCTCTATGCGCTGCCGCGAGAACTGACCGATGTGGGCATTCTGCGCTACGGCTTTCACGGCCTGTCCTATGACTATGTCGCCGGTTGCCTGCCCGATCTGCTGGGCGGGCGCGCGGCGGGCCGCGTCGTGGTGCTGCATCTGGGCAATGGCGCCAGCATCTGCGGCATGAAGGACCGGCGCAGCGTAGCGACCTCGATGGGCTTCACCGCGCTCGACGGGCTGATGATGGGGCGGCGCTGTGGCGATATCGACCCCGGCGTCGTGCTGCATCTGGCGCGCCAGAAGGGCATGACGCCGGACAAGGTCGAGGCGTTGCTGGGCGAACGATCGGGCCTTCTGGGGGTTTCGGGGATCAGCAGCGACATGCGCGATCTGCTGGCCAGCGACCGCCCCGAGGCCGCCGAGGCGGTCGATCTGTTCATCCTGACGGCGGCAAGGCAGCTTGGGGCGATCGCGGTCGCGCTTGGCGGCCTGGATGCCATGGTCTTCACCGGCGGTATCGGCGAGAACGCGGCGCCTGTGCGGGCCGGTATCGCGCAGAAATTCGCCTGGCTTGGGCTGCGGCTCGACGAGGCGGCCAATGCCGCGCATGGTGCCACCATCACCACGGCTGATTCTGCGGTCAGCGCCCATGTGATCGGTACCGACGAGGAGTGCTGCATCGCCGGGCAGACGCGTGCAACCCTATCCGGACTGACGTGAAGATCGACTCATAACCTACTGATACCCAGTCATTTCAAGATATCCCTTGCCCTCATGACTGCCGCTGATCGAAACCGGGCCTTCCCAATAGGGAAAGGTGGTACCCATCCAGCTTTGCGGGTTCAGCGCCCTGATCGTCACGTTTACCCCGTGGCCCGGAAGACGAAGCCGCCACACCACCGGCACCGCCCGGCCCGCGACCTGCGCGCGTTCCAGCGGTTCTGACTCGAACGCGCCTTCGGGCAGGGGCGTTGCGGTGCCGTCGGGCGCGATCCAGGTGCCCGAACGAAAGTCGCCGCCCGCGCCGCGCAACCGGAAGGCCATCAGCCGTGCGCCGCCCTCGAATGACAGCGAAAACCAGTCCCAGCCGCTCTGGTCGGCGGCCAGCGGCTGGCTTGACCATTCCCGGTCAAGCCAGCCCTGTCCGCTTACCTCTACCGGGCCGTCCGGCAAATGCAGGGTGCCGGTGACGGCGAAGGCGGGTTGCGAATAGTAATAGCTGGCCTGCCCGGCGGCGGACTTGACCGAATAGCCCGCATGCCCATGCAGTACCAGCGGGCCGGTTGCCCGCATCGACAGATCATAGGCGAAATCCGTGCCCCCCGCGCTTAGCGTCAGGCGCGACAGGTCGCCGGGGCCGGTCATTTCCCATTCGTCGATCCAGGCGGAAAATGGCACGGCCATCACCCCCGCCTGTCCGATGCCGCCCCGCGCGCGCCGTTCGGCGAAGAAATGCGCATCCGGCGTGGTGATGGCGGCGTGGCCCATCCAGAGTTGCGGGCTCGACCAGCCTTCGGCCTCGCCCGGGGCCAGGGCCGAGCGGAACAGCGTCCATTGAATGCCGTAGTCGCGCCCGTCCGCGTCGCGCAGCGTGGCCGTCAGATACCACCATTCGATGCGAAAATCCGGGTGCGGGCCGTGATCGGCGGGGAAGGTGGGCACGATGCCTGGCCGCGGCGTGGAGAATCCTTGCGCACTGGTTCCCAGACCGGCAAACCCCTGGGCGGATGCGGGCGGAAGATAGAGAAGTAAACCAAGCAATATCAGCAGGATACCAAGCAATCCTGATATACTGCTCCGACCCGACCGGGTGCCGTGGTCCTGCACGCTAGCGTTCAATTGCAAACACCTTCAGCAAGTCTGAGGGCGGAACCCGGCGCAGCCGCCGCACCGGCAGCGCGGCGGCGATTGCTGCGGCCAGCAATGCCAGCGCCATCAGGCGCAGCCAGTCACCCGGAAACAGATACATTGGCAGCCGCCAGCCGAACGCTTCGACATTGATGACCGCCAGCAGCACCCAGGCCAGCGCCAGCCCCAGCGGCAGCGCCAGAAGTGCCGTCAGCAGCGCCAGAAGCAGGCTGCGCAGCATTTCCAGCCGCGCCAGACGCACCCTGGTCAGGCCCAGCGCCCAGACCGGCGCCAGTTGCGGCAGGCGCAGGTTCCACAGTGTCAGCAGCGCGGTCAGGATCGCAAACCCTGCCACGCCGAGCGTCAGCAGGTTCAAGGCGCCGGTCACGACGAAGGTCTTGTCGAAAACCGCCAGCGACTGTGCCTTGAGGCCGGTCTGGTCGATCAGCCCGCCCGCGGGCAGATCGAAGGCGTCGCGCAACGCATCCGCCAGTGCCGCTGCCCGTTCGGGTGGCAGGCGGATTCCGAACTGGGTGTCGGGCACCCCCGGCACATGCGCCAGCAGGGCGGGCAGGGCGACGATGGCCTGACCCGTGGGATTGCCGTAGTCGGAATAGACCCCGGTCACCGGCAGCGTCCAGCCCGGCGCCAGCGCAACGGCGGTGCCGGGCCATGCGCCCGCGCGCCGCGCCATCTGTTCGTTGACCAGAACCGCCTCGCCCCGGGCAACCCTGTCCCAGACATCGGGTTCAGCCTGCAGCAGCGGCCAGTTTTGGCGATAGCTTGGGTGATCGACGATGCCATAGACAAAGACCGGCCGGCCTTCCACGTCCAGTTCCGCCGACCTGATCGGCAGCACAGCATCGGCGCGCGGCGCCAGCCACGCCGCCACTGCCGCGCCCTGTGCATCGTCGCGGGCAGTGACGTAGAGTTCGGAAACGAGCCGCTGATCGAGCCAGCCGATGAAGGTCAGGCGGAAGCTGGAAACCATGGTTCCGACGCCGATATTCGCCGCCAGCGCCAGCAGCAGCGCCATGAGGGCCAGAGACAGGCCGGGAAGCTGCTGGGCGGTGTCGGCCCAGACCCATTGCGCCACCGGGCCGCGGGCGCGCCGTGCCGCAGCCCGCAGGATCGCCCCCAGCAGGGGCGGCAGCAGCAGCGCCGCGCCCAGCATCAGCCCGGCCAGCAGCACAAACCCTGCCAGCAGCCCGTCAAGGGCCAGCACCGCCAGCCCGCCCAGGGCAACAAGCGCCGCGCCCGCAACAGCCTGGACGATATCGGATCGCGCCGCGCGCACCGCCCAGGCCCGCGCCCCGGGCGCGGCCAGCAGCGGCATCCGCGTCAGCCGCCACAACGCCTGCGCGCTGGCCGCCAGCGCGCCCGCCAGAGCCATGCCAAGGCCGCCCAGCACCCAGACCGGGCGCAGCGCCAACCCGCCCGCGACCGGCGCACCATAAAGCCCCCGCAGGCTGGCGGCCACGTCAGGCAGCAGCGCGGCGGCCACAAAATAACCAATGGCCAGACCGATCAGACCCGCCAGCAGCGCCAGGGCAAGCAGTTCGATCAGCAGCAGCGCGGCAAGGTTACGAAGCGGCAGACCCAGTGCGCGAAGGGTGCGCAACGTCGCCCGGCGCTGTTCGAAGGCCAGCCCGACGGTGCCATGCACGATGAACAGCCCCACCGCGAACGAGAGCAGTCCGAAGGCGGTCAGGTTCAGATGAAAACTGTCGGTCAGCCGCGCAATGTCGTCGTCCGCATCGGGGCTGTGTCGCACAAGTTCAGGCGCGATCCGCTCAAGCGGTGTTCGGCGCATCGGCTGCTCGGGCAGGATCAGCAGGCGCGTGATGTCCGCCGGCCGCCCCAACAGGCGCCCGGCGGTGCCGATATCGGTCAGCACCGTGCCGGGCGGGAGCGCATCGGTTGACGTAAGCGGCGGCAGATCCGGCGCGGCGGCGATCCTGGCGGCGGTTTCGGGGGCGGCAAACAGCCGCCCCGGGGGGGTGAGGAAGTCGAGCGGCGCGGCGCCGCCATCGCCGTCCCGGTCGAGCGCCGGCAGGCCGGGATGGGTCAGGATATCGACACCCATCAGCATGACCGATGTACCGCCAAGCCTCGCGCGCCCCTCCAGAACCGGGCTGACCCGCCAGCCGGCGCGCCGCAGGGCGACATAGCTCGCCCGCGCGACCGGCCCGCCTTTCGCGCGCAGTTCGGGCAGTTGCCCGGCCCCGAGTTGCCGCGCGGCGGCGGCATAGCTGGCGCGTGCCTCGGCGTTGATCGCCTGAACCGCCGACCACAGCCCCGTGGCCAGCGCCAGACCGGCCAGCAGCGTGGCCAGTTGCAGCGGGTGACGCCGCCAGTGGCCCGACAGCGCCTGCGCCGCGGCCCGGATCACCGGATCAGCCCGCCGGCGAGATGCACGCGCCGGTCAAGCCGCGCGGCAATGCGTTGCGAGTGGGTGACGAGCAAAAGCGCCGCGCCGGTTTCGGCCACCAGGCCGAGCATCAGATCCAGGACCGAATCGCCGGTGGCTTCGTCGAGATTGCCGGTGGGTTCGTCGGCCAGAAGCAGCGCCGGGCGCAGCGCCAGCGACCTTCCGATCGCGACACGTTGCTGCTGGCCGCCCGAAAGCTGTTCGGGATAGCGCGTCTCCAGCCCCTCCAGCCCCAGACGCCGGGTCAGAGCGGCTATCCAGCCGGCATCGGCGCGCCCGCCCAGGCGCGCGTGAAACGACAGATTCTGCGCGACGGTAAGCGACGGGATCAGGTTGAACTGCTGAAACACCAGCGCCACGATGGTTCGGCGCAGGCCGGCGCGGGCGGTATCGTCAAGCTGCGACAGGGGATGTCCGTCAAGCGTGATTTCACCGGAATCGAACCCCTCAAGCGCGCCCGCCAGATGCAGCAGCGTGCTTTTTCCGCTGCCGCTTTCTCCGGTCAGCGCCAGCGTCTCGCCCGCGCCCAGCCCCAGCGTCACACCCCGCAGCACCGGGCGTGCGGTGCCGCCGGGGTAGGACTTGGTGACATTGTCGATACTCAGAAGCACGGGGCGCAACCTGCCGGACCAACCTGCGGGCCTGCGCCATCAATCGGGGGTCGCGCCCGGGCTGTCCAGCCCTGTTCGTTCGCGATGATCAGAGCGGCGTGGCGGCGTAGCCGGCATCCTTGATCGTCGCGACCAGCGTCGCGGAGTCCAGACCGCTCTGGATGCTCACGGTGCGGTCGGACAGGTCGCAATCGACGGTTGCGGCGGGGTCGGCCTGCTTGACTCCCTTTTCGATGGCGGCGGTGCAATGTGCGCAGCTCATCTCGGGAACGGCGAATTTCGGCATTGGCGGATCTCCTGGATTGGTCGGGACAGTGCGGCCCTGTTGCAGCCTTTCCGCGCCGGAGGGTCAAGGGAAAACCCGGCCCCCGTGGATGACCGGAGCGGCCGGAATGGCCGCGCCTTCGGCGTTTCAGAAGTTGCCGCGCCTTCGGCAATACGGAAGTTGCCGCGCCTTCGGCGCGAGTTCAATTTGTTTGCGTGGCTTCGCCACGCGGCCTCCGGCGGGAGTATTTGTCACCAGAAAGAGGCCGGGGCAGGGCCGGTCAGCGCAGCGCGCGTTCAATCCGGTCCAGCGTTTCCATCGCGGGCAGGCATTGCGCGACCGAACTGGCGGGCTCGCGGCCCTCGCGGATCGCGGCGATGAATTCACGGTCGGCGAGTTCTATACCGTCGTCCGAGACCGCCACGCCGGACAGGTCCACCGGGTTTTCGCGCCCGTCGAACAGATCGTCATAGCGCGCGATATAGGTGCCGTTGTCGCAGATATAGCGGAAGAAGGTGCCGAAGGGGCCGTCGTTGTTGAACGACAGCGACAGCGTGCAAAGCGCCCCGGTGGGCGCCTTCATGGCGATGCTCATGTCCATCGCAATGCCCAGATCGGGATGCGGCGGGCCTTGCAGGCCGACGACCTCGGTGGCGGGGCCGCCGGTCTGGTACTGGAACAGATCGACCGTGTGGCAGGCATGGTGCCACAGCAGATGATCGGTCCAGGAGCGCGCTTCGCCCTTGGCGTTGGTATTGGTGCGGCGGAAGAAATAGGTTTGCACGTCGAGCTGTTGCAGCGCGAGTTCGCCCGACAGGATGCGGTTGTGGATCCATTGGTGCGGCGGGTTGAAGCGGCGCACATGGTTGACCATCGCCGGAACGCCGGTTTCGGCCTGAACGCGCACCACCTCGCGTGCGTCGGCAAGGGAATCGGCCATCGGGATCTCGCACAGCACCGGTTTGCCCGCGCGCATGGCGGCGATGGTCTGGCCGGCATGCAGCCCGGTGGGCGTGGACAGGATGACCGCATCGACATCCTCGCGCGCCAGCGCCTCGCCGAGGTCGTCGGTGGCGTGGCCGATACCGCGTTCCGCCGCCAGCCTTTCGATGTTCCTGGGGCCGACGACGGACGTTACCTCGACACCCTCTATCCGTGCCAGTGCATCCAGGTGCTTGATCCCGAAGGCGCCGGCGGCGCCGGCGACGCAAAGTCTCATGATCGTTCTCCCGTTGACAGGCAATCGCGTTGCCCCTTCCTATCAGGGCGGCCGGGTCGGGGACAATTCACAAGCCCGGGGCGGGTATTGGAAATTGTTTCAGCGGCGCGTCGCACGGGGCGGCAGGTCGCCCGGGGCGGCGGCCCGCGCCCGGATCAGCCCCAGCAGGCGCGCCTGTGACGGGGTTGCCATCCAGTCGCGGCGGAAGGTCAGCCCGATCGGCCGTTCGCTGTGTTCAAGCGCGATCGGCAGCGCCGCCAGCAGCCCGAGGCTTTCCTCGACCGCGTACTGGCGGCGCGACATGATGGTGATGTAGTCGCCACGCAGCATCAGCCCCCGCGCCATCACCAGCGATGACGAGACGATCCGCACCGGGGTATCGGCCAGGCCGGGGATACCCAGCCGTTCGAACAGGAAGCTGCCCGAGGGCGTGGATTTTGGCGGCGCGATCCACGGGTAATCGAGCGTGTCCTGCAATGTCAGGCCCTCGCGCCCGGCCAACGGGTGATCGACCGACGCCACCACCGAGAGCGCATCGCTGAACAGTTTCTCCTGCTCAACATCGTCGGCGGGGGACGGCTCGCGCAGGGCGCCGAGGATGAAATCGAGTTCTCCGTGGCGCAGTTCGCGCAGCAGCCGTTCGTATGGTCCGTCGACGCAATGCACCTGCACCCGGCCGGGCGAGGCGCGCAGCATGGCGTCGATGGCGCCCGGCAGCAGCGCGGTGCGCGACAGCGGCAGCGTGCCGATGCTGATGCGGGTCGAATCGCGGCCCAGATGGGCGCCGATCTCGTAGCGGCCCTGGCGGATCTCGGCGGCGGCCAGGCGGGCGTTGCGGGCCAGTGCCTCGGCCGCCGGGCTCAGCGCGATGCCGCGCCGGACCGGTTCGAACAATTCGAGCCCGGTGAGACTCTCGAGATCGCGCGCCGCCCGCTGCACCGCGGGCTGGCTGACCCCGAGCCGACGCGCCGCCTGCGAAAAACTGCCCGCATCCGCCACCGCGATCAGGCAGCGCAGTTGCACCGCGCTCACGAGCCGGTGGAACCCGGCCCGCCGCGCCCGGCCCGGACGCGGCGACTTGCGCAGCGCCTGCGCCTCTCCGGTCTTGAGGAAATCAAGCATGCGCGCCACCCGGCGGCCGAACATCTCGCCGGCCTGCGTGGGAAACATGCCCGTCGCGCGCCGTTCGAACAGACGCGCGCCAAGGTCGCGCTCGAGCCGCGCGATCGCCTGGGTGACGGCCGGTTGCGACAGGTGCACCCGGCCCGCGGCAAGCGCAATGCGGCGGGTCGCGATCACCTCATGCAGCGCAAGCAGGTGGCGGATATTGAGAAATTCGGTCTGCACGCGGCGCGGTCCATGGTTGGTGTCGTGCAGGATGTCTAACCAGAACCAATGACCGTGGCCAGCAATACAACTGGTGCGGCGGCATGCGTGGCCCTAGGGTCGCGGCCAGTAGCAGGAGTTGTGCCGGAATGGACCCCGACTGGCTTTGTTTTCACCCCGACCCGAGCGCCCCCGCCTTCCGGCTCCCCGCGGGCGCAGTGGACGCGCATTGCCATGTGTTCGGCCCCGCGGCCGAGTTTCCCTTCGCCCCGGAGCGCAAGTACACGCCTTGTGACGCCGGCAAGGACAAGCTATTCGAATTGCGCGATTTTCTGGGCTTCGAACGCAACGTGATCGTGCAGGCCACCTGCCATGGCAGGGACAACGCGGCGCTGATCGACGCGCTGAACGCCGCCGGAGAGCGGGCGCGCGGCATCGTCAGTGTCGGGCCCGGCATCACGAACGACGAGCTTTGGCGCATGGACGCGGCGGGCGTACGCGGCGTGCGGTTCAATTTCGTGCGCCGGTTGGTGGATTCGACCCCGCGCGGGGTCTTTCTTGACATCGCCGAGAAGATCGCGCCGCTGGGCTGGCATATCGTGGTGTATTTCGAGGCCGCCGACCTGGCGGACCTGGTGCCGTTCCTGAACAGCCTTCCGACGCCCGTGGTGGTCGATCACATGGGCCGTCCCGATGTCGCAAAAGGCGTGGATCATGCTGATTTTCAGGACTTCATTGACCTGATGGCCGGGAATGAGAACATCTGGTCCAAGGTGACGTGCCCCGAGCGGCTGAGCCGTGCCGGGCCACCCTATGACGACGTGGTGCCCTTCGCCGCGCGGATCGTCGAACGCTTTCCCGACCGGGTGTTGTGGGGCACCGACTGGCCGCATCCGAACATGAAAACGCATATGCCCGATGACGGCGCGCTAGTGGACCATATCCCGCGCATCGCGCCAACCGCCGGATTGCAGCGCAAGCTGCTGGTCGACAACCCGATGCGCCTTTACTGGGCGCGATGAAAAAGGAAAGGCGCATGCCGGAAGAACTGCACCATCACACCCATATCGAGGGCACCACGATCTTTGATGGCGAGATGGCCATGAAGGGCTATGCGCTCAACAAGATGTGCTTTTCCTTCAACCGTGCCGACGCGCGCGAGGAATACCTTGCCAATCCGGAGGCTTACTACGACAAGTTCAAGCTGAACGAGAGTCAGAAACAGGCCTGCCGCGACAAGAACGTGCTGGCGATGATCGCGGCGGGGGGCAACATCTACTACCTTGCCAAGTTCGCCGGCATCTTCAAGCTGGACGTGCAGGACGTGGGCGCGCAGCAGACCGGCATGACCAAGGACGAGTTCAAGGAAAAGCTGAGAAAGGCGGGAGACTGACATGGCCACGATCATCGGCGGGCTGACCACCAGCCACATTCCCGCGGTGGGCAACGCGATCCACAAGGGGTTGCAGGACGATCCCTACTGGGAGCCGTTCTTTCGCGGCTATCCGCCGATCCGCGACTGGCTGGACCGCCACAAGCCGGACGTGGCGATCAATATCTACAACGATCACGGGCTGGGATTCTTCCTTGACAAGATGCCGACCTTCGCCATCGGCGCCGCGCATGAATATGTCAACGAGGACGAAGGCTGGGGCATCCCGCAGCTCGACCCGTTCCCGGGCGACCCGCGGCTGAGCTGGCACATCATCGAAAGCATGGTGGCCGACGAGTTCGATATCACCTCATGTCAGGAACTGCCGGTGGATCACGGTTTCGTCGTGCCGATGCAGCTGTTCTGGCCCGGCGCGCCGCACAACGCGGACATGCCGCGCACGGTGCCGATCAGTGCCAACACGGTTCAGCATCCCATCCCGACGCTGGGCCGGGCATTGAAATTCGGCCGTGCGCTGCGCAAGGCGATCCTGTCCTGGCCCGAGGATATCAAGGTCGTGGTGCTTGGGACCGGCGGTCTCAGCCACCAGCTCGATGGTGAACGGGCGGGCTTCATCAACAAGGAATTCGATCGCTACTGCATGGAAAAGATCGTCGACGACCCCGACGAGCTGACCAGGATCGGCCGTATGGAACTGGTCGAGAAGGCGGGGGCGCAGGGCACCGAGTTCCTGATGTGGATGATGATGCGCGGCGCGTTGGGCGACAAGGTCGTGGCGCGCTCGACCAACTACCATATCCCGATCTCGAACACCGGCGCGGGGACGATGCTGCTGGAATGCGCCGACTGACAGACGGCGCGGCGAACGCGACGATGCGCCAACCAAGGCTTTTGAGAAAAAGCCTTGGTCGAACGGTTTTCAAACCATTCGAGTGCGCTTCGCCCCGGCCGGGTGCAGATCCTGCTTTTGGGCGGCGCCGATTGGGCCTAGAACATGATTTGATCAAAAGCTGCCGGTCGTGATTCTGCCGGCGCCACCGGAAAGGACTGGTCATGTCGAACGCCGAGATCGCCCAACGCCGCGACGCCGCCATATCGCAAGGCGTCGGGATGCAGACGCAGGTTTATGTCACGCGCGCCCTGAATTCCGAAGTCTGGGATGTCGAGGGCAAACGCTATATCGACTTCGCCGCCGGGATCGCCGTGGTCAATACCGGGCATTGTCACCCCAGGGTGATGCGGGCCGTGCAGGACCAACTCGGCGCCTTCACCCATACCTGCCATCAGGTGCTACCTTACGAGAACTACATCCGGCTGGCCGAACGGCTCAATGAAAAGGTGCCGGGAGATTTCGCCAAGAAGACCGTTTTCGTCACGACCGGCGCCGAAGCGGTCGAGAACGCCGTGAAGATCGCGCGTATCGCCACCGGGCGCCCGGCGGTTATCGCCTTTGGCGGTGCCTTTCACGGGCGTACCTTCCTGGGCATGTCGCTGACCGGCAAGGTCGCGCCCTACAAGGCGGGCTTTGGCGCGATGATGCCCGATGTCTATCATGTGCCGTTTCCGGTCGCTTTGCATGGCGGGTCGGTGGCGGATTCGCTCGGCGCGCTGGAAAGGCTGTTCAAGGCCGATCTGGATCCGGGCCGGGTTGCCGCGATCATCATAGAGCCGGTGCAGGGCGAGGGCGGCTTCTATCCCGCGCCAGCCGAACTGATGCGCGGTCTGCGCAAGCTTTGTGACGATCATGGCATCGTGATGATCGCCGACGAGGTGCAGACCGGCTTTGCCCGCACCGGGCGGCTGTTCGCGATGGAGCTTTACGACGTGAAGGCCGATATCACCACCATGGCCAAGGGGCTGGCCGGGGGGTTGCCGCTGGCCGCCGTGACCGGGCGGGCCGAACTGATGGATGCGGCGCATCCCGGAGGTCTGGGCGGCACCTATGGCGGCAACCCGCTGGGCATCGCCGCGGCCAATGCGGTTCTCGACGTGATCGAGGAAGAAGATCTGTGCGCCCGCGCCAACGAACTCGGCTCGCGACTCAAGCAGCGGCTGGAATCGATCCGCGAACGCACCCCGGAGATCGCCGATATCCGCGGCCCCGGTTTCATGGTGGCGATGGAACTCAACACCGCCGACGGGCGCGCGCCCAACCCGGAAATGGCCAATGCGGTCCGCGCCGAGGCGCTGGAGCGCGGGCTGGTGCTGCTGACCTGTGGCGTATATGGCAACGTGATCCGTTTTCTTGCCCCGCTGACGGTGCCCGATGAGATCTTTGCCGAAGCGATGGACATTCTCGAAGCTTCGATAGATGCGGTGAAAGCACCCTGAAAGCAACGGCCTGAGGGGGCGACGGTCGCGCCACATGGGCGGGTGCGGCCACGCACCCGGCGCTAGCTCTGGATCTTGTCGTCGGTCTTCTTGCCGTTGGGATAGACCAGCCCCGCCGAGATCACCAGCTTGGCGGCGTCCTCAATGCTCATGTCCAGTTCGATCACGTCTTCCTCGGGCAGGAACAGAAGGAAGCCCGAGGTCGGGTTCGGCGTCGTGGG
This sequence comes from Jhaorihella sp., assembly GCA_047975215.1. GTDB lineage: Bacteria > Pseudomonadota > Alphaproteobacteria > Rhodobacterales > Rhodobacteraceae > JAGRMG01. Next base: position 90,667 of record JBKEDD010000129.1, on the reverse strand, counting down.
AAGGAACACGCTCATCAGCCTGCCGCCGGTTTCTGCCCGCCTTGCGATCTCGCCGCGGGCGGTCGTCGAGATGAAGCCGATCGCCCAGATGCCCTTGCGCGGGTACTGGATCAGGCAGGCTTTCTCGAAATTGCGGTCGGACTGGGCAAAGACGGTCTCCGAAATCTGCTTGATCCCGGAATAGATGGAGCGCACCACCGGCATCCGGTCCACCAGCCCTTCGGCAAAGCGGATCATGGATCGCCCGATTATGCCTTTCGCGATCCAGCCCACGATGATGGTGAACACCAGAAAGATCAGCAGGCCGAAGCCGCGCAGGTTGATCCCGACATAGGGTTCCGGCTGAAACCGGGCCGGCACGAAGGGCAGGACGAAACCGTCGATCCAGCCGATGACCGTCCAGATCAGCCAGATCGTCAGCGCCACCGGCGCGATCACGACGATTCCCGTAAGAAAGGACGCACGCAGGCCGCCCCCCAGCCCGCGCCGCCTTTTTCCGTCGTCGAAAGGATCGTTTTCAGAAGGCTTGTTCATCGCGCACCCGGCACTACAAACCGGCAAAGTAGGTGCTTTGGCCGGTCGCTACAATGGGGGACGGCGCGGCGGCGGGTCAACGGGCGATTCTGCCAAGCGCGCACGCGATGCGGGCTGCGAGACGTGCATTGTTTCGCACCAGCGCGATGTTGGCCGCAAGCGACCGGCCTTCGGTCGCCTCGAAGATGCGCGCCAGCAGGAACGGCGTAAGGGCCTTGCTGCCGACGCCCTGCCGGTCGGCATCGGCCTGGGCGGCGGCGATGATCGGGGCCATGGTGGCGGTGGCGATTTCGTCCTCCCGCGGGATCGGGTTGGCGACCAGCTGACCGCCGCGCAGGCCCAGGGCGCGGCGCATCGCGTGGGCGCGGGCGATGGTTGCGGGATCGTCCATGCGCAGCGGTGCGCGCAACTCGGAGGCCGCCGACCAGAAGGCGGGAAACGCGTCCTGGCCGTAGGCGATCACCGGAACGCCCAGCGTTTCCAGCACTTCAAGCGTCTTGGGCAGATCGAGAATCGCCTTGGCCCCGGCCGCGACCACCGTCACAGGGGTTTGCGCCAGTTCCTGCAGGTCGGCGGAGATGTCAAAGCTGGTTTCTGCCCCCTTGTGAACACCGCCGATGCCGCCGGTGGCGAATACCCCGATCTCCGCCAGCCTGGCCGCAATCATCGTGGCGGCGACGGTTGTGGCGCCGGTGCCGCCGGTGGCCAGGCAGGCGGCCAGATCGGCGCGGCTTAGCTTGGCGACATCACGCGCCCGGCCCAGCATGCGCAACTGCTCCGGTTCAAGCCCGACATGCAACTGCCCCTCCAGCACCGCGATGGTGGCGGGTACGGCGCCGCCCTCGCGGATGTCCTGCTCGACCCGGGCCGCGACCTCCACGTTCTGCGGCCAGGGCATGCCGTGGGTGATGATGGTGCTTTCCAGCGCCACCAGCGGGCGGGCGCCGTCCTGCGCGGCGCGGACTTCGGCGGACAGGATCGGCTCGATCACAGCGGGGTCTCTCCGGATACATGGGCGGCGGCGGCGCGCAGGGCGCGGGCAAGGGCGGTCTGGCGGTCACAGCCTGCCGCCTCGGCGGCGATATGGGCGGCCATGAAGGTGTCGCCGGCCCCGGTGACCCGGGTCACAAGCACCTCGGGCGGGGTCAGGGTGCGCGTACCCGATGCGTCGGCCTCGGTGGCGGGGCGGGCGCCATCGGTGACGAGAACCCGCATCGCGCCGCGTTCCACAAGGGCGCGCGCCGCATCCTCCGACCCGGTGAATTCATCCTGGCACAAGACTCCCGCCTCCTGAAGATTGACATAAAGGGTGGCGCGGCGATGCGTGAGGAAAGGCATCAGCCGTTCGGCCTTGCCCGGCGAGGCGGGGGCGACGCGCAGGTCGGCGGCGGCGAAGGCGCGGCCAGTGGCGATGCTGCCCAGCAATGCCTGTGTCAGGTTGCCGTCCAGGGCGATCACTCCACGGTATGGTGCCTCGGGGCGTCCCAGCGGGCCATGAATCAGCGGGCGCAGGATCTTTTCACCGGCGGCTTCCAGCGAATGCGCATCGGCGATAGCGGCGATCAGCCCGTTTGCCGCCTCGATGGCCATGTAGCGGTCGGTGGGCAGGTCGTCTGGGCGGTAGATGTGATCGGTGACAAGGCCCAGCCCGGCGCAGGCGGCGATCAGTTCGTTGCCGTCCGCGTCGCGCCCTACCGCGCTCAGCAGTGCGGGGGACAGACCGGAACGCGCCAGCGCAATGGCGATGTTCATCGCCACGCCGCCGGGCAGGCGCGTGATGCGCCCCGGCACGTCCGCACCCTGCAGCATATGGCTGGCCGAACGGCCGATCACGTCCCACAGGACGCTGCCGATGCACAGGATTTGAGGGGCAGCTGCGCGGCTCATGAGCGATGTTTTGCCGCCGATCGCGGGCGGCTGCAAGTCGGTCGCGCGAGTGTGTCTTTACAGAGCCGCGTTGCTCGCTAACATTGCGGCGCAATCGTAACCCGAAACAGGAGTTCCCATGTTCAGGTCAACGTTGCTCGCCTCCGTCCTTGCCCTGCTGTCGCTGTCCGCCTGCGATACCAACATCCTGAGCGCCGAACGCGACACGACGGTATCCGCGGTCGGCACCGTGCGGGAAATCGACCCGGCCAACCGGCGCTTCGTCGTGCGCGCCGATGGACAGGTCCTGACGTTGCGGGCGACCGACACGCTGCGCAATTTCGATCAGCTTGAGGTCGGAGACCGGATCAGGGTGGAGTATGAGGAGTCGGTGGCCGTGGGCATGGCGCTTCCCGGCGATACCGGCCAGCCCGAGGCAATCGCCGCCGGCGCCGCGGCGCCCGAGGGCGCCAAACCGGGCGCGGCGGGTTTCGAGGCGGTGTCGGTGGTGGTCGATTTCATCGCCTACGATCAGCGCGCCAAAACCGCGACGATCCGCACCCAGGAAGGCGACATCCTGCGCGTCGCGGTGCCGAGCGAGATGCGCAAGTTCGCCAAGGCGCGTCAGCCGGGCGACCGTATCGTGGTGGATTTCGAACGCGCCGTGGCGATATTCGTGGAACCGGCTGCCTGAGCGCATGTCGCGTCCGGCGCTGGGGCGGATGCGTTCGTTTTTTGCCGGGGCAAGGCAACGTTCTTCAAGGCAACGTTCTTCAAGGCAACGTTCTAGCTGACCGGCCCGTTCGTGCCGGCCGGCAGGCCGGATTCGGCGCGGGATGCCGCTGGCATCAGAACCGCAGCGTGATCCCGGTGGCGGTGGCCGTGGAGGTCACGCAGCGGCCCAGATCGGCCGCCAGTTCCGGCAAAAGCGCGAATTGCACAAGCGCCGGGGAAATCTCGGCCCCGGATCCGGGCTGCGTTTCGGGCATTTCTTCGGATGCCGGACCGCGCAGGCCCAGACGCCTCCAGAGCGTGGCATCGACAGCCAGCCTGTCGGACCGGCCGGATACCACCCAGCCATCGGTATCCATCCCCACCAGCACATCGCCGCCCACGGGCATCGCGGTCTCAAGGCACTGCAAGGCAAGGAAGGCCAGCCGCACCTGAGAACGCGGCTGGGCGTCGGGCACCGCCCAGTCCACCCGCAACCGGCCGGTCTGTCCCAGGTCGTTCAGGATCGAGACCACCTCGGACCGGCCCATGGATTGCTGCCCCGGCCCGCCATAGGCGATGCGGAAGAAACGGATGCGCGCGCCCGCGTGTCCGGCGCTGTCGGCGATCAGCGCCATTTCCGGCCCCGGCGCCGTACCGGTCAGATCCAGCAGTTCCAGCCCGTTGGCGATCGCCCCGATCGGGCTGATCAGGTCGTGACAGATGCGCGATCCGATCAGCGCGGCGAGGTTGACGTTGCTTTCGCCCATGCGATACCTCCGCAGACGGGGCCGATACCCCGGTAAACCGTCAAAGCCCGCGCCATGACAGACCTGAACGCCATCCTTGCACCCGGCATGTTCGTGCGCCACCCCGATTTTCCCGACTGGGGCACAGGCCAGGTGCAATCCAGCATCAACGGCCGCATCACCGTCAACTTTCCCGATCAGGGCAAGCTTGTCATCGACGGCAGCCGCGTCGCGCTGATACCCGTCCTTGATCCGGAAAACTGATTGACGAAAGGTTAACGCGGCCATGATCCCGGCGCGCCGCTCAGGCGCGTGTTGCAAGGGCGCGCCGAGTCGCGCTATCAGCCGCCCAACCCGCCCCGCCCGGACACCCGACAGCGATGCCCGACACAGCGCCCGCCATCATCGTCAAGATCGCCGATACGCAAGCCGAACTGCGCGCGGTGCAGGCGCTGCGCTATGACGTGTTCGTGCGCGAACTGGGCGGCGACGGCGCCATGGTGGATCACGCGGGCGGGCTGGAACGCGACCGGTTCGATGCGTATTGCGAACATCTGATCGCCACCGATACCGCCAGCGGGCAGGTGGTGGGCGCCTACCGGCTGCTGAGCGAGGCGGGGGCTGCGCGGGCAGGGGGGTTCTATTGCGAGGATGAATATGACCTGGGTGCGCTGAAACGCAGCGGCCGCTCGCTGCTGGAACTTGGCCGCTCATGCCTGCATCGCGACCATCGCGGCGGAGCGGTTATGTTCCGGCTCTGGTCGGCGCTGGCTTCCCTTGTCGCCGAACGCAACGCCGAAGTCCTGTTCGGCGTGGCCAGCTTTCACGGTACCGATCCGGCGGCGCTGGCGCAGCCCTTGTCGATGCTGCACCACGGGTATCTGGCGCCGCCCGATCTGCGGGTCCGGGCGCGGGAGGCGCATTTTCAGCGCATGGACCTGATTTCGCGCGACTTGCTGGATCGCCGCCGCGCCGTTCTGGAAACGCCGGCGCTGATCAAGGCCTACCTGCGGCTTGGCGGGTTCGTGGGCGAGGGCGCCTTCGTGGATCACGCTTTCAATACCACCGATGTCTGTCTGCTGCTCGACACCGCCCGCATGAACGACCGCCAGAGGCGCCTCTATGCCGGGAACCGGCCTGAATGAACGCGACCTGGGAGGGCGGCGAATATCCCGGCCGGGCGGCGATCGGCCCGGCGGGCTGGGCGTTGGCGGTGCTGCGCGGGCTCGTGCTGGCGGTACTGGTGTTCGGCAACCTGGCGGTGCTGTTGCTGGTTCGCCTGGTCGAGCGGCCGTTCTTCGCGCCGCGCCGCCCGGTAAGCCCCTTCATCACGCAGTTCGTCTGCCGCAACGCCTTTCGCGTTCTCGGCATGGGGTTTTCGACGACCGGAGAGTTGATGCGCGCACCCGGTGCCGTCGTGGCGAACCATTCGTCGTGGCTGGACATCTTCGCGCTGAACGCGCGCAAGCGCATCTATTTCGTGTCCAAGGCCGAGGTCGCGCGCTGGCCCGCGATCGGCTGGCTGGCGCGTGCCACGGGTACCGTGTTCATCGACCGCGACCCGCGGCTGGCGCGCCAGCAGACGCGGCTTTTCGAAGAACGTCTTCAGGCCGGCCACAAGCTCTTGTTCTTTCCCGAGGGCACATCGAGCGACGGCTTGCGGGTGCTGCCGTTCAAACCGACGCTGTTTCAGGCGTTCTATTCCGAACATCTGCGCGAATTCATGCAGGTTCAGCCGGTGGCGGTGATCTATCATGCACCAAGGGGCCGGCCGACCGCGTATTACGGCTGGTGGGGCAGTATGGCGTTTGCCCCGCATCTACTGACGGTGCTGACGGCATGGCGCCAGGGGGCGGTGGAACTGGCCTATCTCGAACCGCTGCGCGTGGCGGATTTTTCCGACCGCAAGGCTTTGGCCGCCGAGTGCGAGCGCCGCATTCGTGCTTGTCACTCGGCGCGTCTCGGGCAGGGGGCGGAAATCGGGGATTGACCCGCCCGCAAGCAATGATCGGATACAGGGCGCATCCGTTGCCAGACTGCCCGCGCCCCGCCATTGCCAATCCGCGTGGCGGAGGGCAAACTGGAACCACGCAACCAACGCAAAGGAACAGGCGGTCATGAAGGGCAACGGCAAGGTCATCGAATATCTGAACAAGGCGCTGCGGCACGAACTGACCGCGGTCAGCCAGTATTGGCTGCATTACCGGCTTCAGGAAGACTGGGGGCTTGGCCACATGGCCAAGAAAAGCCGCGAGGAATCCATCGAGGAGATGGAACACGCCGACAAGCTGATCGAGCGAATCATCTTTCTCGAAGGGCACCCCAACCTGCAAAAGCTGGACCCGCTGCGCATCGGCCAGACGCCCAAGGAAACGCTGGAATGCGATCTGGCCGCCGAAGTGGACGCGCGCGCGCTTTACAAGGAGGCCCGCGAGGTCTGCCGTGACGAGGGCGACTATGTCAGCATGGCGCTGTTCGAACGCCTGATGGCCGACGAGGAAGGCCATATCGACTTTCTCGAAACCCAGCTTGACCTGTTCGACAAGATCGGGGCCGAGAAATACACCCAGCTCAACGCCTCGAAGATGGACGAGGCCGAGGAATAGTCGCACCCGCGCTGCGCAAGGTCCGATTGGGGGCCTTGCGCCCGGCCGTTTCCTGCCCTATACGCGCGCCATTCAAACCCGCAGGCGGGGTTTGGGCCTGTCCGGGAGAGACATCCCCGGCAGACCGCCGGTTGGAGCGCACGCTCTGAACCCCCGCCGAGGCGCAAACCGGAAAGGAAACTCTGCATGGCTCTTCCCGAGTTCACCATGCGTCAGCTGCTGGAAGCTGGCGTTCACTTCGGCCACCAGACGCAGCGCTGGAACCCGCGCATGTCGCCCTACATCTATGGCGCGCGCAACGGCATTCACATCATGGACCTGACGCAGACTGTCCCGATGCTGGACCAGGCGTTGCAGGTGATCCGCGACACCGTCGCCAAGGGCGGCCGCGTGCTGTTCGTCGGCACCAAGCGCCAGGCGTCGCAGCCGATCGCCGAGGCGGCCGAGAAATCCGCGCAGTACTTCATGAACCACCGCTGGCTGGGCGGCACGCTGACCAACTGGAAAACCGTTTCCCAGTCGATCAGCCGGCTCAAGCAGATCGACGAGGCGATGGAAGCCGGGGCCGGGGGCCTGACCAAGAAGGAACGCCTTGGCATGGAACGTGACCAGGGCAAGTTGCAGGCCAGCCTTGGCGGCATCCGCGAGATGGGCGGCACGCCGGACTTGCTGTTCGTGATCGACGTCAAGAAAGAGGCGCTGGCCGTGGCTGAGGCCAACAAGCTGGGCATTCCGGTGGTGGCCGTGGTCGATACCAACTGCTCGCCCGACGGCATCGACTATATCATCCCCGGCAACGACGACGCCGCCCGGGCGATCGCGCTTTATTGCGATCTGGCCGCACGCGCGGCGCTGGACGGCATGTCGGCGCAACTGGGCGCTGCGGGCGTCGATCTGGGCGCCATGGAGCAGGCACCGGCCGAAGAGGTGGTGAGTGACGACGTGGCCGAGGAGTCCTCCGAGGCCGTGAAAGACGACGCCATGGCCGAGGATGCGCCGCTGGATATCGAATCCGCCGCCAAGACGCTGGAAAAGGCGGCCAAGGGCTGATTCGGCCGCTGCCGCCGGTTAGGGCGGCGCGGTCGGGCCGACAGGTGGCGCGGGGCCGGTCCCGCGCCGCACCCGTTGAACATTTGCCAAACAGGAGAGCCGAGCAATGGCAATCACAGCAGCAATGGTAAAGGAACTGCGCGACACGACCGGCGCAGGCATGATGGACGCCAAGAAGGCGCTGACCAAAACCGATGGCGACATGGAGGCGGCCGTCGACTGGCTGCGCACCAAGGGTCTGGCCACCGCGGCCAAGAAATCCGGACGTACCGCCGCTGAGGGCCTGGTAGGGGTCGTCGTCGAGGGCGGCCGCGGCGTCGCGGTCGAGGTCAACTCGGAAACCGATTTCGTCGGCAAGAATTCCGATTTTCAGGAGATGGTCGCCGGTTTCGCCAACGCCGCCCTGGGCGTGTCGGACATCGAACAGTTGAAGACCGCCGACATGGGCGGAAAGACTGTCGCTGATGTCCTGACCGACAAGATCGCCACCATCGGCGAGAACATGGCGCTGCGCCGCATGGCCACCGTCGAGGGTGATTCCGTGGCGGCCTATGTGCACAACGCCGTGGCGCCGGGCCTTGGCAAGATCGGCGTTCTGGTCGGCCTCAGGGGCGGGGACGAGGCGTTGGGAAAGCAGGTCGCGATGCATATCGCCGCCGCCAATCCGGCCGCGCTGAGCGAGGCCGATCTGGACCCGGCGGTTGTCGAGAAGGAAAAGCAGGTCCAGATGGACATTGCGCGCGAAAGCGGCAAGCCCGAGAACGTGATCGAGAAGATGATCGTCGGGCGGATGAAGAAGTTCATGGCCGAGGTCACGCTTCTGAACCAGCAATTCGTGGTCAACCCGGATGTGACCGTGGGCGCGGCCGTCAAGGACGCGGGTGCCGAGATCACCGGTTTCGTGCGTCTTGAGGTGGGCGAGGGCATCGAGAAGCGCCAGGAAGATTTCGCCGCCGAAGTCGCCAAGGCCGCGCGGGGCTGACCGGTTGGCCAACCGGGCCGAATCGGAACCCCGCGAAATACGAGCGGAGCCGCGCGATGCGCGGCTCCGCCTATCATTGACGGCCCCTGTTCAATGGGGATGGAGGGGACCGTTCAAGATCTCCGGCCCGAATGCGGAGCAATACACAACCGGGCCGGACGAGTAAGAGAGCCCTGTAATCGCAGGGGTCTTTTCCCGATGCTCCTCGGCCAAAGCCACCACTCACGGAACTTCACTATCTTGCGATACTTTTGCAAACCGGGAAAGTCACGTTTTCCTTACCCGGCGTAATATACCCCGGTTGCCGGCGCCGGGGAGGGCCGGCCCCGGTGGGGCGCCGTTCAGGCTTCCATCACATACATCTGATTGTGCAGCGCCGCCTTCAGCACCGCTTGGGCCGTGGTATCCACCGATAGCGCCTCGCGCGCCAGGCGCAGGTGTTTTTCGACGGTCCCGGGCGTCAGCCCCATCAGCAAGGCGATGTCCTGGGTGGTCTTGCCATCGCCCACCCACTCCAGCGCCTCGCGCTGACGCGGGGTAAGGCCGCGGTTGGGCGGGCTGTAAGGCAGGGTCAGGATTTTCAGATGCGCGACATTGTTCATCAGCACGATGTCGGCGCCCATGCGATCCCAGATCGCATCGACCTGGTCCTGGGACATGCCGGGACGGGCGGCAAGCGAGATGGCGCCCTTGGAGCGGTAGGAGGCCGAATGGAAGCTGATCGTGTAGCCGACCTTCATGCCCATGCGCTGATTGAACTCGTAGACCTTGCGTTCGCCGTCGGTCATTGTCCGGCTTTCCATCATCTGACCGATAATGCGCCAGCTGGCGGCGCCTTCGTTGTTCAGCGCCCAGCGCAGCATCGGCGCGTGATGAAACAGCCCGGAATGCAGGAAACCGTCGAGATATTCCTTGCAGTGGTTCGACAGAATGATGAAATCGTCGGGATCGCCCAGCGATGTCCCCGCGCGATAGACGGTGTTGCCATAGATCAGCCTGTCAAATCCGTATCCGGCCATCTGTTCGACATGAGCCGCCCAAAGCTCTTCCAGGCTGCCGGCACTGGTGACAAAGCGCATGTAGTCGGTGGGGGTCATTTGCCACCGTCTCCCGAAAGATGTGCGCCCAGCGCGTCCAGCGCCAGAAGATAGCCCCCGGCGCCAAAGCCGCAGATCTGGCCAAGCGCCACCGGCGCGACATAGGATCTTCGTCTGAACGGTTCTCGGGCATGGATGTTGGAAAGATGCACCTCGACAACCGGCAGACCCACCGAGGCTATGGCATCCATCAGCGCGATCGACGTGTGGGTGAACGCCCCGGCGTTCAGCACGATCCCGGCGTGATGTCCGCGCGCGGCGTGGATTGCCTCGATCAGTGCGCCTTCGTGATTGGATTGTTCGCAGACAACCGACAGGCCAAGGCTGTCGGCGTGCCTTGCGCAGGCGGCTTCGATCTCCGCCAGCGTCGTGTCGCCATAGACATCGGGCTGGCGCGTGCCCAGCAGATTCAGATTCGGGCCGTTCAGGACCAGAACGCTAACCATGACCTACATCCCCATTCGCACTTGTATTAGACGCGATGGGCATGACCTGTCCAGAGGCGCGACGTCCTGGTCGCCAGAGTCCGAAATTCGCACCATCCATCAACTGCCCCCGGATCGCCCGCGACCCGGTTCGCACCGGCCCGCCCCTGATGCGTGGGCGCGAACCTAAGCTGTGCCTGGATTTCGATGTGTCGGGCTACGATTCGACGTCACTGGGGTTCCGTCATGGCGGACAAGCTGGAACATTCTTCGATGCCGGCGCCGCCGGCGCACGTTGCCCAGGGCTTTCAGGCATTCGCGGAAAACACCATCAGACCCAGCCATTCGGCCACCAGTGCCGGCGTGTCGCGGCCCTCGATCTCGACGGTCAGTCCGGTTTCGCGCAGCAATTCCGTGTCGGACCGCCGCTTGACCGACTTGAGCGTGAAGCGCCCGCGCAGCCGTGAACCGACCGTGACCGGCGACAGACACCGCACCTTGTTGAATCCGTAGTTGATGCCCATGACCTGACCGGGGCGCGGCGGAATGCAGTCCTGCACAAAGCGGCTGGCCAGCGACAGGCTCAGGAACCCGTGCGCGATGGTACCGCCATAGGGGGTTTCGGCGCGGGCGCGTTCGGGATCGACATGAATCCACTGGTGGTCGTGGGTGACATCGGCAAAGCCGTCTATCATCGCCTGATCGACAGTGATCCAGCCGGAAACGCCAAGCTCGGTTCCGGTCCGGGCGGTCAGGTCGTCGAGGGCCTCGTCTATGGCGGTCATGCTGTTTCCTTTTCTTGCTGCGCACCGGGCGTAGTCAGCGGCCGGGTTGCGCGTCGGCGGGCAGTGATTCTCGCGGGCAGCGCCGGTCCGGGCGCCCGCGCGAAGTGTTTCGTCAACATGGCGATTGTGCAATAGGCCCCCATTGACGCAGCCAGGGCCGGGTCATTTCACCACACGCAGATGCGGCGCGCGGCCTCCCAAAGGGGCCTGCGATTCCGCGAATCCGGGTATGGCCGGTTCGGGCCTGCCCGGGCTGGCCCCACCGACCGGGCGCATTGCGGTTGCGCTCAGGTCGAACCGGCAGGGCGGCAGGGCACCGGCCGCGCGTTCGGCCACCAGCACACCCAGGGCACGGCTGATCTCGCCCCGGTCGCAGCGCAGCGGCAGAAGAAGCATGCGCGCCTCGCCCACGGCCCGGTCTGGCACGATATCCAGTGTCAGTTCCGCGACCGAGGGTCGCCCGAACACCGCATCGAGGACGCTGGCGATCCGGCTTCGCGCGGCTGGCACAAAGAACGCGGTCAGCGGCATCCCGCGTACCTCCATGCCGGCCAGTTCGATCAGGTGCTGACCGGCCAGGCGAAACCGCGCATGTCCGGGCGCGATACGTTCGAGCATGAAGGCGTGGTGCAGCACGTTGCCCAGGCCGCGCGGGTCGATCTGGGCGCGCGATGGCACGTCCGCGTTGCTGCGCAACGCCGTCCAGTAGGCTTCGGCCTGCCGGATCGGTGACAGGCTGCGGCCATTGCGGAAACGCTCCATCGCGATCACCTTTCCCCCGGGCCCGCCGCACCGCGGCCCGGCCATGATCATGTATCGGACCCGTCGCTGTCGCGCTGTCCGCGGGCAAGCGCGCGTGGCGTCGAACCTGCCACGGTTTGCTTCAATTTTGGAGCAAATCCTTAATCGGTGGTTAATGCTATCGCCGTGCGAACGGTGCGGCGGGGGTTGCCCTGCGCGATGCGATGGCATTAGGTGCGCCCTGTCCGGCAGGCCGGGCGAAACGGGCGCGGAGACTGAACGGAGACCGGCACGCATGATACGATCGATGACCGCATTCGCTTCGGCCAGGGGACAGCATGCAAGCTATTCCTGGGCCTGGGAGTTGCGCAGCGTCAACGGCAAGGGTCTGGATCTGCGTCTGCGTGTGCCTGACTGGCTTGAGGGGCTGGAAGCGGCCTTGCGCGCCGAACTGGCCAAATCCGTGATCCGTGGCAATGTCACCCTGTCGCTACGTCTGACCCGGCACGAGGAATGCGGCGGTCTGGCGCTGAATCCGGCGGCGCTTTCGGCGGTTCTCGATGCGCTGGCGCAGGTCGAGGCCGAGGCGCTGGAGCGTGGCATGACGCTGGCGCCCTCAAAGGCCAGCGATCTGCTGACGGTGCGCGGGGTGCTGGAGGCGGCTTCGGGCGACGAGGATATCGCCCCGCTGATTGCGCAAATCACGGCAGAGTTCGCCGCTCTGGTCGGCGCATTTTTGCAAATGCGCGGCGAAGAGGGGGCGGCGCTGGCCCGCATCCTGAACGATCAGCTGGACATGGTCGCCGCCCTGACCGCCGATGCGGCGGCGCTGGCCGAGACCCGCAAGGAGGCGATGGCCGAAACCCTGCGCGCCAATCTGGCACGGGTGCTGGATCAGGCGCAGGGCGCCGACCCGGACCGGGTGGCGCAGGAACTGGCGATGATCGCGGTGAAATCCGACGTGACCGAGGAACTGGACCGTCTTGGCGCCCATGTCGCGGCGGCGCGGGCGCTGCTTGAGACGGGCGGCGCGGTCGGCCGCAAGCTGGATTTCCTGATGCAGGAATTCAACCGCGAGGCCAATACGCTGTGTTCAAAGGCGCAGAATTCGGAGCTGACCGCCGTGGGTCTCGACCTGAAGGCGGTGATCGACCAGATGCGCGAACAGGTCCAGAATATCGAATAGGAGATGTGGCCCATGGGCGCCAGGCGCGGCCTTCTGATCATTCTATCCTCGCCCTCGGGCGCGGGCAAATCGACGCTGGCCAGAAAGCTGCGCGCCTGGGATCCCAGCATCGCGTTTTCGGTCAGCGCCACCACCCGCCCGCCGCGCAAGGGTGAAGTGGACGGGCAGGATTATCACTTTCTGTCCGCCGACGATTTCCGCAAGTCGGTCGCAACCGGCGGAATGTTGGAACACGCGCATGTGTTCGGACATTTCTACGGCTCGCCAAAGGCGCCGGTCGAGGCGGCGATAGATACCGGCAAGGACGTGCTGTTTGACATCGACTGGCAGGGCGCACAGCAGATCCGTAATTCGGATCTCGGCAAGCACACACTGTCGATCTTCCTGCTGCCGCCCTCGATCGCCGAGTTGCGCCGCCGCCTGGAAAGCCGCGGCCAGGATAGCGCCGAGGTGATCGCCAAGCGGATGCAGAAAAGCTGGGACGAGATAAGCCATTGGGACAGCTACGATCATGTTCTGGTCAACGACGATCTGGCCGCAACCGAACGCGATCTGATTTCCATCGTCACCGCCACGAGGTTGCGGCGCATCCAGCAACCCCAACTCGTGGACCATGTGCGCAACCTGCAAAAAGAATTCGAGGACATGTCATGAGTATCTACGCCCTGGGCGAATACCGCCCCGAGATCCACCCCGACACCTGGGTCGCTCCCGATGCCAACCTGATCGGGCGGGTGGTGCTGGAGGAGGGGGCTTCGGTCTGGTTCGGCACCACGATTCGGGCCGAACACGAAACCGTTCATATCGGCGCGGGCAGCAATATACAGGACAATTGCGTTCTGCATGTCGATCCCGGCTTCGGCCTTCGGATCGGGCAGGGCTGCACCATCGGGCACAAGGTCATGCTGCATGGCTGCACCATCGGCGACAACACCCTGATCGGCATGGGCGCGACCATCCTGAACGGCGCCCGGATCGGCAGCAACTGCCTGATCGGGGCCGGCGCGCTGATTACCGAGAACAAGGAGATCCCCGACAATTCCCTCGTCATGGGATCGCCCGGCAAGGTGGTGCGCCAGGTCGACGAGGCCAGCGCGGAACGCATCGCAATGGGGGCCGAGGGCTATCGCCAGAACATGCGCCGGTTCCGCGCCGAACTGAAAAGGATCGACTGATGCGCAACTCCCGCGGCACCCTGATGCGTCCCTTCGCGTTGCCCGACAGCGCAAGTTCGCCCGTGGTCACACCGCTGTCGCCCTCGGTCGTCTATGCCAGCGAGACGCCGGATGCGCTGGATGCGCAATATGATGGCCGCACCAGGGGCTATACCTATTCGCGCGAGGGCCACCCGAACGCCGAGGTCGTGGCAGCGCGGCTCGATGCGATGGAGGGTGCGACGGGCGGGGTCGTTACCGGCTCGGGCATGGGGGCGGTAACTGCGGTTCTGATGGGGCTCTTGCGGTCGGGCGATCACGTGATCGGGGGCAATCAGCTTTACGGCCGCTCCATGCGGATGATGGGCCATGACCTGCCGCGCCTTGGGGTCACCTCGAGCCTGGCCGACCCCGGCGACGTGGCGGCGGTGCGCGCCGCGATCCGGCCCGAGACGCGCATGGTGCTGGTCGAAGTGGTGTCGAACCCGTCGCTGCGGGTGGCCGATATAGACGGGCTGGCGGCACTGTGCCGCGAGGCGGGCATATTGCTGGCGGTGGATAACACCTTTACCACTCCACGGGCCATCCGGCCGTTCGAGCATGGCGCCGATATCGTGATCCACTCCGTTACCAAACTGCTGGCCGGGCATGCCGATGTGATGCTGGGTTATGCGGTGGCGCGCGATCCCGACATTACCGCCGCGATACGGACATTCGCCGTCACCGCCGGCCTGACCGCCAGCCCGTTCGATTGCTGGCTGGCCGAACGTGGGCTGCTGAGTTTCGACCTGCGGTTCGACCGGGCGCAGGCGACGGCGGCCGCGCTGGCCGACCATCTGGCCGGCCTGCCGGGGGTTGCACGCATCCTTTACCCGATGCGGGCGGATCATCCCGACCATGCCCGCGCCGTGGCGCTGCTGGGCGGGCAGGGCGGCAACATGGTCAGTTTCGAACTTGGCGGCGGACGCGCGGCGGCCAACGCCTTCACCCGCGCCGCCGAGGGACTGAGCTTTGCGCCGACGCTGGGCGATGTCGCCACCACGCTTTCTCATCCCGCGTCTTCTTCGCACCGCAACCTGACGGCGCAGGACCGGGCCGCCCTGGGCCTGTCCGAAGGGTTCTTCCGCGTCTCGGTCGGGCTTGAGGATATCGGCGCGCTCAGGGACGTGTTCGCGCAGGCGGTGGCGACGGCGCGGGATGCAGGCGGCTGAACCACCGACTTCACTATCGCGGCAGCGGATCTTCCGGCTGTGCCTGACCGGCCAGCCAGTCGCGGAACTGCCGCAACGCCGGATCGTTCGCCCGCGTCCGGGGCCAGACCAGATAATAGGCGCCCTGGGTTTCGACCGGGCGGGGGCAGAGTGCCAGCAGCCGGCCGGTGGCGAGATCCTGTTCCACCAGATAATCGGGCATCAGCGCCACGCCCAGCCCGTGCAGCGCCGCCTGGGTGATGGTTGAGAATTGGTCATACATGGTGCCGCTCAGCGGGCCGGGAACCGTTACGCCCATTCGTTCGAACCAGTCGGCCCAGGCCTGCGGGCGGGTCTGGATATGCAGCAGCGGCAGGCGCAGCAGCGCGCGGGCCTCGCGCGGGCGATCCTCGCGCAGCAGGTCCGGGGCACAGACCGGAATCACCTGTTCGTGACGCAGCAGAAGATGATCCGATCCCGGCCAGTCCGGTTTTCCGAAATGAAGTGCCGCATCAAATGGTTCGGCGGCAAAGTTGAACGGGCGCAGCCGGGTCGTCATGTTGATCGTGACCTCGGGGTGCAGGCGCGCGAATTCGGGCAGGCGCGGCATCAGCCAGCGCATTCCGAAGGTCGGCAGGATCGCAAGGTTGAGCGTGCCGCCCAAAGGCTCCACCTGCAGGCGCAGCGACGCGCGGGCGATCTGGTTCAGCGCCTGGCGGATTTCGCTTACATAGGCCTGGGCGGCCGGGGTCAGTGACAGCCGCTTGCGGTCGCGCTCCACCAGGTCCACACCCATCTGGGTTTCCAGCACCCGCAACTGCCGGCTGACCGCGCTTTGCGTCAGCGCCAGTTCCTCGGCCACGGCCGAGGCGCTGCCCAGCCGGTCCAGCGCCTCGAGCGCGCGCAGAGAGGCAATCGAGGGCAGGAATCGGCGTGGCGCTATCATGTATGCGTTTTACTCATGTTTGGATGCGAAAGTCTTGCTGTTTTTTGCGGGCCTGCAAGGGTAGGGTGCGCGCCAATCGCACCGTATCGACACCATCATTCAGGAGGAATTGCCATGAACGCCCCCGTTTTGCGCGCCAAGGACCGCCCCGATCTGGCCGGGTTCGACTGGGCCGACCCGCTGCGGCTGGACGCGCAGCTGAGCGAAGACGAACGCATGATCGCCGACAGCGCCCGTTCCTATGCGCAGGAAAAACTTCAACCGCGGGTCACAAGTGCTTATGCCAACGAGGAAACAGACCCGGAGATCTTCCGCGAGATGGGCGAGATGGGCCTTTTGGGCACCACGGTTCCGGAAGAATATGGCGGGTTGGGCGCTGGCTATGTCACCTACGGCCTGGTTGCCCGCGAGGTCGAGCGGGTGGACAGCGGCTACCGTTCGATGATGTCGGTTCAGTCCTCGCTGGTCATGTATCCGATCTATGCCTACGGCACCGAGGAACAGCGGCGCAAATACCTGCCGAAACTGTCCAGCGGCGAATGGATCGGCTGTTTCGGACTGACCGAGCCGGACGCCGGGTCCGACCCGGCGGGGATGAAGACCCGCGCCGTCAAGACCGATGGCGGCTATCGGCTGACCGGCTCCAAGATGTGGATTTCCAACGCGCCCATTGCCGATGTGTTCGTCGTCTGGGCCAAGTCCGACGCGCATGACGGCAAGATTCGCGGGTTCGTGCTGGACAAGGGCCTGAAGGGACTGAGTGCGCCCAAGATTCAGAACAAGGCGTCCTTGCGCGCCTCGATCACCGGCGAGATCGTGATGGACGGTGTCGAGGTGGGCGAGGATGCGCTTCTGCCCAACGTCGAGGGACTGAAGGGGCCGTTCGGATGCCTCAACAGGGCACGCTATGGCATCAGCTGGGGCGTGATGGGCGCGGCCGAGGCCTGCTGGCACGCGGCGCGGCAATACGGTCTGGACCGCAAGCAGTTCAACCGTCCGCTGGCGCAGACGCAGCTGTTCCAGAAGAAGCTGGCCGACATGCAGACCGAAATCGCCCTGGGCCTGCAGGCATCCTTGCGCGTCGGGCGGCTGATGGACGAGGCCAACGCCGCGCCGGAGATGATAAGCCTGGTGAAGCGCAACAATTGCGGCAAGGCGCTCGATGTCGCGCGGCTTGCCCGCGACATGCACGGCGGCAACGGCATCAGCCTGGAATTCCAGGTCATCCGGCATATGGTGAACCTTGAGACGGTAAACACCTATGAAGGCACCCATGACGTTCATGCGCTGATCCTTGGGCGCGCCCAGACCGGGTTGCAGGCGTTCTTCTGATCGCGTTTGCGTTGATGATAAACGGGCCGGGCATCTGTCCGGCCCGTTTCTTGTTTGCCCATGGTCCGGGCGGGGGCGGTTCGGATGTATAAGGTAATCCGATAATCGGTATTATGTGTAAAAACGACATGCCCAGGCCCGGGCAAAGCACGACATTTGCGAACCGCGGTCCCATTGGCGCATCGTGCGATCCGGGCTAACGTGCTGTCCGGCGCATCAGCGCCCATGGCCAGCGTCACGAATTCGGGGACCGACATGAAGATCGACAACATAATCGTCGTCGTGACCGGTGCGGCCGGCGGCATCGGGCGCGCGCTTGCCCGCCGGTTTGCCGACGCCGGTGCCAGAACCGTCATCTGCGCCGATCTGGATGGTGCCGGCGCCAAGGCCGTGGCGGACGAAATCGGCGGTGTCGACATGGCTGTCGATGTCGGCACCGAGGACGGGATTGCGGCACTGATCGAAGGCGTCGAGGCGGATATCGGCCCGATCGGGCTGTTCTGCTCCAATGCCGGCATCCTCGTGCCCGGCGGTGTCGAGGTTCCCGACGCCGACTGGCAGCGCATCTGGAACGTCAACGTCATGTCCCATGTCTGGGCGGCGCGCCATGTCGTGCCCCGGATGATCGAACGCGGCGGCGGCTACCTGCTGAACACCGCGTCGGCGGCCGGCCTGCTGAACCAGATCGGCGCCGCGCCCTACGGCGTGACCAAGCACGCGGCTGTGGGTCTGGCTGAATGGCTGGCCATAACCTACGGGGATCATGGAATAAAGGTATCGGTTCTCTGCCCCCAGGCGGTACGTTCGGCAATGACCGAGGGCCTGGAAGATCATGTCGCCAGCATCGACGGAATGCTCGAACCCGAACCCGTCGCCGATGCCTGCCTGCGCGCCATCGAACAGGAAACCTTCCTGGTGCTGCCCCATCCCGAAGTGCTTGGCTATCTGCGCCTCAAGGCCGAAAATTACGACCGCTGGATCGGGGGAATGCGCAAGCTGAACCGGCGATTTGGCCGCGTGATCTGAGCCACGCGAACGTCTTTCGGCGGTTTTTGGGCCGAAAGGTCGCAGGCGGTGCCGGTGCGATTGAAAGGGTCCGCCGAAAGGGCCATATATGGGTCATGATGACCTTCGGATTTCATAAGAGGTTCCTGCATCTCGCGGGAAAACTGCTGAACCGCCGGTAAGCCCGGGCGGAACCGGCGCCAATCGCCTGTTCCTGCCGCGGGGCTTTTCTCGATCTTTCTCCGACACTTGAAGGTCGGCGGGTGCCTGCACCGCCGGGCCGTGCGCGTGCGCATGTTTGCCACGCCTCGCCTGGTTGCCGGCGATGCCCGCCGTCCGGGTACAGACACAGACAGGAACGGAGGGCATCATCATGTCCATATATCTCTACCGGCAATTTCTTGACACCGAGCCGCGCCGGGTCGGCGCGAACGAACGCGACAGCGTGTTCCGCATCTTCGGGCGCGCGGTTGCGCGCGGCTTCAGGCGGCGCAGCATGATACGACAGTTGCAGGATCTCGACGATCATATCCTCGCCGACATCGGAATATCGCGCGGTGAAATACCCCTCGTGGTCGACGGGTTCGATGCGCGGGAACTTCGGATGACGCCTGTGGCGCGTTCGCTCGCAACGCGGACGGGCGCGGTCGGAAAGCCGGCCTGAGCCGCCGCCGCGCGGCCGCGTCCGCGTGCAACGGACGCGGCCGCAAGCCACGACGACCCGATGAAGCCCGATATAAGGAGTTTGTGCCATGATGATCTGCAACGCCGACTTCGACGAACTGTTTCCCGCAACGGCCAAGGCCGCACGCCGCGCCATGCCCGACCCGGCCTGTTTCGCCCGCTGGGAGGATGACGGGGGCAGCATCGGCCCGGTCGATCGTCCGCGATCGCGGCGGCGCGCCCTGCCCGCCGGGTTCGGCACGGCAATGCCCGAATCCGTTCGTCCCCCGGTCCTGGCCGGTGTTGCCCTTGCCATGCTGCCGGTGCTGATCGCAAACGAGGTAACGTCGGCCATGTTCGCCGCGCGGGGCAGTCAACCGAGGGCGTGAGATTCAACCCTTCGTGGCGGGCGGCACCAAGGCCCCGCGCTATTCGCGCAACGGCCGCATCAGGCCTTCCTGCGCGACGCTGGCCACCAGCCGCCCGTCGCGCGTGTAGATCGCGCCGCGATTGAAGCCGCGCCCGCCGCCCGTCCAGGGCGCGTCCATCGTGTAAAGGTGCCAGTCGCCGAAATTGATCGGTGCGTGAAACCACATGGCATGATCGAGACTGGCCGTCATCGCCTTCTTGCGAAACCAGGTCAGGCCGTGCGGGCGCAGCGACGAGCCCAGAAGGTTCATGTCGGACGCATAGGCCAGCAGGATGTGCTGAACCTGCGGGCTTTGCCCGCGTGCCGCCTCCATCCGGAACCACAGGTGGTTGCGGTCCGCTGCCGGCCCCGGTTCCAGCAGGTCGCGCGGTTCGACCTCGCGAAAGTCGATGGGCCGCGGGCGCAGGAACTCCTCGCGCAGGTCTTCGGGAATGCGTTCGGCCTGGGCGCGCAGCATGTCCTCGCGGCTCATCAGGGTTTCGGGCGGTGCGACATCGGGCATCTCATGCTGATGGCTCCAGCCCTCTTCCGACACATGGAACGAGGCCGACAGGTTCAGGATCTGGCGCCCGTGCTGGATCGCCACGACCCGGCGCGTGGTGAAACTGCCGCCATCGCGGGCCCTGTCGACCTGATAGATCACCGGAATGGCCGGGTCACCGGGGCGGATGAAATAGGCGTGCAGCGAATGGCACAACCGGTCGGGCACGGTACGATAGGCCGCCGCCAGCGCCTGCGCGATCACCTGCCCGCCAAATATGCGGGTGCGCGTTTCACCCCCTGACCCGATGCCACGAAACAGATCGACCTCAAGCCGCTCGACATCCAGCAGGTCAAGAAGTTCCTGTTCCATGTCAGTCATTTGCGTGGCTTTCCTTATGTCCTCCTCGGGCCTTGGCATAGGCAACGAAAAAGTCGAAACTGCCCGGGTTCGTCATCGAATCGCGGTTCACCACCTTGTCGGGGTCGCCGCCGAGCAGCAGCTTCTTTACCGGTACTTCAAGCTTCTTGCCCGAAAGCGTGCGCGGCACTTCCTCGATCTGCACGATCTCGTTGGGGATGAAGCGCGCCGAAATGCCGGCCCGGACCGCGGCATTGATGCGCTCTTTCAGCACATCGTTCAGCGTATTGCCCGGCGCCAGAACCACGAACAGCGGCATGTAGCTTTCGCGGCCCAGGAATTCCAGATCGACGACAAGCGAATCCATGACCTCGGGCAGGCTCTCGACCGCCTGATAGATCTCGGCGCTGCCCATGCGCAGACCCTTGCGGTTGATGGTGGCATCGGAGCGCCCGTAGATGACAGATCCGCCCTCGGGAGTGAATTCGATCCAGTCACCGTGCCGCCAGATACCGGGATAGGTATCGAAATAGCTGTCGTGCAGGCGGCTGCCATCGTCGTCGCCCCAGAAATACAGCGGCATCGAGGGCAGCGGTTCGGTGCAGACCAGTTCACCCACCTGCCCGACCAGTTCGTTGCCCGCCTCGTCAAAGGCGCGCACGGCATTGCCCAGAAACCGGCACTGCATTTCGCCCGCGCGCACCGGCAGCATCGGGTTGCCGCCCACGAACACGCCGCAGAAATCCGTCCCGCCCGAGATCGGCGCCAGCCAGATATCGGATTTTACCGCGTCATAAACCCAGTCATAGCCGTCCGATGTCAGCGGCGATCCGGTGACGCCGAGCGAGCGCAGCGCAGACAGGTCCAGATCGTCGCCCGGGCGGATGCCGGCCTTGGCGCAGACCGCCACAAAGGCCGCACCGGCACCGAAATAGGTGATCCTCTCGCGCGCCACCATACGCCAGACTTCCATCAGATCGGGATGGCCCGGCGCGCCGTCATGGGTGATCAGGGTGGCGCCCTGCCCCAGCGCCGTGAACTGCGCGTTCCACATGATCCAGCCAGACGACGTGAGCCAGCAGAACCGGTCCTTCGCGCCCAGATCCTGATGCAGCGATTGCTTCGATCCTTCCAGCAGCACGCCACCATGGCCATGCACGATGGGCTTGGGGTTGCCCGTGGTACCCGAGGAATAGACCACCCATAGCGGGTGATCGAAGGGCAGTTGCGCGAATTCGGGCGCGGCATCGTCGCCGGTCAGGTCGCTCCAGTTCATCGCGCCCGGAGGCACCTGGCCAGTTACGGGGACATGGACGACGCGTTCGAGGCTGGGCAGCCCCGCGACGATGGTGGCGAGAACCTCGCGCCGGTCGATGGTGTTGCCGGCATGAACGTATCCGTCCTGCGCGATCAGCAGTTTCGGTTCGATCTGGCGGAACCGGTCGAGAATCGCCACATGGCCCATGTCGGGCGCGCATAGCGACCAGATCGCGCCGATGCTGGCGGCGGCCAGCATGGCGACCAGCGCGGTATCGGTGTTGGGCAGGATCGCCACCACGCGATCGCCCTGCCCCAGACCCATGGCGCGAAACCGCGCTGCGACGCTTCCAACCTGCGCGGCCAGTTGCGCCCAGGTCAGTTCGCGCCGCCCGAAGGTTTCGGATTGCACGGCAAGAGCCTGTTTTTTCGGCATATCTTGCGCGTGGCGCAAAATATTCTCGGCAAAGTTCAGCCGCGCGCCGGGAAACCAGACCGCGCCGGGCATCCGGCGTTCGGCCAGAACCCGGCTGTAAGGTGCGCTGGCACGGATGTCGAAGAACGCCCAGATCGCCGACCAGAACCCTTCAAGGTCGCTCACGCTCCATTCCCAGAGGGCGTTGTAGTCGTTAAATTCCAGCCCGCGTTCGGCCTTCAGCCAGCGGATGAAGTCTGCCATGCGGCTGGCGTCGGCGCGGTCGGGTGACGGGGTCCAGAGGACGGGGCGCGGGGCGGTCATGACAGGATCGCCCCATGCACCAGCGCCTTGAGCTGCGAACGCGCCGGGTAGGAACTGGACGGTGCAAGCTGGGTGAAGAACACGACGCAGAGATCAAGCGCACGGTCGATCCAGAAGAAGGTCGAGGCCATGCCGCCCCAACTGAAATCGCCGACATTCCCGGGGCTTCGGGCGCGGGCCGGATCCAGTACCACGGCGCCGCCCAGGCCGAACCCCATGCCTTCCATGGGTTGTTCGGCGAAACTCTGCGGCCCCATGGACGCGATCTCGCCCGGTAGATGGTTGCGCATCATGAAATCCACCGTCCCCGGGCTCAGCAACCGGGCGCCGTCGCAGACACCGCCGAGGCGAAGCATCTCGGCGAATTTCATATAATCGTCGATGGTGCCCACCAGCCCGCCGCCGCCGGAATACATCGTGGCGGCCTCGAAAGGAGAGCGGCCCGCCGCATCGGTCAGGCGCAGCGTGTCGCCGCCCCGTCTGGCCGCATTCAGCGCCATCTCGTTGCCCTCGAGCGGCGTATAGAGCGATGCAAGGCGCGTCCCCGCACCTTCGGGCACCGAAAACGCGGTTTGCGACATGCCCAGCGGCGCAAGAATTTCACGTTCGAGAAACGCCGCCAGCGTCTGCCCCGAGACCACTTCGATCACGCGGCCCAGGATGTCGATGCCGACCGAGTATTCCCACCGGCTGCCGGGGGCGAATGCCAGCGGCAGCGCCGCGACACGGTCTGTCATGTCGGCCAGAACGCCCTGGTTGGGCTTGAACAGGATATCCTCGGCGTCCATCGCGCGACTCAGTACGCCGGGGTTGAACGGATAGCTCAGCCCGCTTGTGTGGGTCATCAACTGGTGCAGTGTCGGCGTCGTGCAGGGTTCGGTCTGGTCGATCCGCTCGGCCCCGGGAATCAGCGCGCGGCACTCGGAAAACGCGGGGATGAAATCGGATACAGGCGCATCGAGATGGAACAGCCCGCGTTCGGCCAGCATCATCGCCGCCACAGTCGTCACCGGCTTGGTCATCGAGTAGATGCGCACCAGTGTATCGCGCTCGAAAGGTAGCGCGGCTTCTACGTTGCGCAGCCCGGCGGCGTGAAAATGCACTTCCTCGCCATGGCGCGCGACAAGAACCGAGCTGCCGGGATATTTTCGTTCGTCCACATAGCGTTGCATCCATGTGTCGATGCGGCTCAACCGGGCCGGGTCAAAGCCCCCGTGTTGCGGATTTGGGCGCGTCATGCCTGCTGTCACTCCTTCATCGAGAGGCCGGTTCCGGCGCCGATCAGATCGTTTTTGCGTCCAGGTGTCGAGCATCCCGTGCCGTCACTTTCCTCGCTCAGCCGATCATCCGCGCCATGGCATCGCGGGTTTCGGAATTGTACCAGCCGCCTTCGGGCCTGTTGCCGCCATGGCTCAGCGCGTTCTCGATCAGGTCGATAGTCTTGCCGCGAATCTGGCGCTTGACCGATGCATAGGTCAGTGGCGGAATGGCCGCCAGCGCCTGGGCCTCGCGCAGCGCGCGGGCATGCGGGTCGCCGTCGTCGATAACATCCACGATCCCGGCGGATCGCGCGGCATCGGCATCCACCGGCTGCCCGGTCAGCATCAGACGCCGCAGCGTGTTCGGGCAAAGCGTCGCCCGGGCGATCTCAAGCGGCCCCACGGGAAAATCGGCCCCGACCCGCACTTCGGCCAGACCGAACCGGGCGCGCGGTGCGGCGACCCGGAAGTCGCTGGCCAGCACGTAGAACAGCCCGCCCGCGATGGCCGCGCCACCAACCGCCGCAACCACGGGTTTCTGGCAGGCGAACAGGCGCAGGAAGGCGACATTCAGCCCCTCGACGATGGCGTTCTGCGCCTTGATGTCGAAATGCTGCGCCTCCTTCAGGTCAAGACCGGCAGAAAACACCTTGAACGGGCTTGATAAAACTACCGCACGAACGGCGGTTTCGCTGGCCAGCACGTCGATCAGTGCCGCGAAATCCATCAGGAACCCTGCGCTCAGCGCGTTCACGGGCGCGCGGTTCAGCACCACCTCGACGACCCCGTCCGCATGATCGCGCCGGATCAGCCAATCTTCTTCGCCCATATCGACCCCTTCCGCCGCTCCGAAACCTGTCTTGCGCATTGACGCCAAATCTCCGGCTCCTACTGTTTCCTTGCCGGTGGGGCTTGTCAAACCTCCCTGCCCCTCAAACGTCAACAAAACGCGGGAAGCCAACGTGAAACTCTATTACGCTCAGAACAGCCGCGCAGTCAGGGTGGCCTGGCTGCTGGAAGAACTGGGGCTGGACTACGAGACCATCAAATTCACCCTTGGCGAACCCGCCATGCGTGAACCGGGGTATCTGAAACTCCATCCGGCGGGCCGGGTTCCGACCCTTGAGGACGGCGCGGTCACGATCTTCGAATCCGGGGCCATCGTGCAATACCTTCTGGCCCGCCACGGCAACGGCAGGCTCGCGCCGCCCGTCGATGCGCCGGAGTTTCCCGCCTATCTGCAATGGTTCCACTATTGCGAGGGCATGATAATGGTGCCCGTCAATACGCTGGTGGTGGAAACCATCCTGCTGCCGCCCGAACGGCGCACCGAGTTGAACGTAAAGCGGGCCGCCAAGCTGTTGAACCAGATGCTGACGCCGCTTGCGGCACATATTCAGGGCCGCGACTATCTGGCCGGGGACTTCAGTGCCGCCGATATCATGACCGGCCATGCCGTGATCGTGTCGCGCGACCTGTTGAAGGCGGATTTCAGCGACAAGCCGGCCCTGTCGGCCTATGCCGACCGCCTGCTCGAGCGCCCCGCGCTGCAAAGGGCGATGAACCTGTAGATGCGCGGCACCGAACGCGGCGACACGATAGAGCAGCGCGCGAACAATGACGCAAACGCCCTGTCGTCGTCAGCCCCGGGTGGCTGGGGGCTGCACCGTCAGCTTGCGGGCCGCCGCGATCAGAAGCGGTGCGTAGTGGTCCTCCAACTCACGTTCGCCGACCCGATAGGATGGCCCGCCCACGTTCAGCCCGTAAAGGTGCGCGCCGTCAAGCGACGCCACCGGCACGGCAATGCCGTTCACATCCGAGCGCCATTCCCCGTATCCGGTGCAAAAGCCCTTACCGGCATATTCCGATGCGGCGCGCTCGTACGCGGTTCGGCGTGCCGCCTCTCCGGCCGGATCGTCACGGCGGGCGATGTCAAATACGGTTTCGCGATCCTCGGGCTGCATGGCAACCAGGATCGCGCGCCCGATCGCGGAATGAAACAACGGCAGGCGCGAACCGACATGCATGGCCAGCGACAGGTTTTCGCGCGAACGGTGCACCGCGACATAGACCACATCGGCGCGGTGACGTTCACCCAGCGCCGCGGTGATGTAGGAATTCGGCCCGTTGCGCAACTCCCGCAGCACTCCCGCGGCGCGCTCGCCGATATCCATGCCCGCCAGCACGCCAAAACCCAGCCGGAGAACGCCCACGCCCAGCCGATAGGTTCCGGTGCGCGGATCGGCAACCAGGTATTCAAGCGCGCACAGCGTATGGGTCAGGCGTGACACCGTCGCCTTGGGCAGGCCGGTGCGTGCGGAGATGTCGGCATTGGTCAGATCCAGATCGCCGGCACGGAAACAGCGCAGCACATCCAGCCCCCGCGCAAGGGCGGTGACGAAACTGCGGTCGCGGGCCTCGTCGGGGCGCGGCGCGAATTCGGGTTCGGGCATGGCCTATTCTCCGCTATCGCACCAGCGCCGCAAGCCCGTGATCGGCAAACAGGGGCACATATCGCCCCAGCGCCAGCCCCCGTTCGGGGTTGGATGCGTTGCCGTCAAGCGCCCGTTTCATGACCCCCTGAATGATACCGGCCATGCGGAAGAAACAGAATGCGAGGTAGTATCCGAAATCATCGATTCCCGGCAAACCCCTGCGTTCGCAATAGCTTGCGATAAATTCTTCATCCGAAGGCAGCCCCAGCCCGGCGCGGTCGATACCGGCCATGCCGCGCCCTTCGGAACCGGCCGGCATCTGCCATTGCATGATGACGCTGGCCAGATCGGCATAGGGGTGGCCAATGGTGCTAAGTTCCCAGTCCAGTACCGCCAGGCACTCCGGCCCGCTGTCGGCAAAGATCATGTTGTCGATACGGTAATCGCCATGCACCAACGTTCGCTGGCCGTCCTCCCGGGGCATCCGCTCGACCAGGGCGCGCATCAGCCGGTCCATCGCCGGGATGGTCTCGGTCTCGGACGCGCGGTACTGTTTGGACCAGCGCGCCACCTGGCGTTCGAAATAGTTGCCGGGCGGGCCATAGTCCGACAGGCCGGCGGCGTTGATATCGACCATGTGCAGATCGGCCAGAACCCGGTTCATCTCGTCGATGACCGCCGCTCTCGTGGCGTTGCTCTCGCCCTCCATCAGCGGATCGGCGAAATTGCGCCCCTTCACGAAATCCATCACGTAGAAGGCCGAACCGATGACCGCGTCGTCCTCGCAGAGAAGGTGCATCCGCGCCACCGGCACCCGGCTGCCCGCCAGCGCATGTTGCACCCGGTATTCGCGATCGACCGCATGCGCCGATTTCAGCAAGGTGCCGGGCGGTTTGCGCCGCAGCACATAGCGCCTTGCGGGGGTGGTCAGCAGAAAGGTCGGGTTGGATTGCCCGGTTTCGAACTTGCGCGCGCCGAGCGGCCCGCGATAGCCCGGCAGGTTTTGCGCAAGATACGCATCGACCGCCGCCAGATCGAGCGTTTGGGTGGATTGGGTCATGCACGGTCCCCCTTGCTGTGGCTCATCCTCCCGAAGGCGCGGCCGAAAGCAAACCGGTTTCGCATCCGCCGCTTCAGGCGGTGGCGAATTCCGCTGCCAGCCGGGCGCCGGCGGCGCGATACTCTCGGTCGATCCGCGCCACCAGGTCCGCCGCTCCGGTCACTTCTCGCACGTCGCCGATACCCTGGCCGCATCCCCAGATCTCCTTCCAGGCCTTCGGCCTGGACGACCCTTCGGCGAAATTCATCGTTGAGGGATCGGCCTCGGGCAGGTTGTCGGGGTCAAGCCCGGCACGTTCGATCGAGCGTTTGAGATAGTTGCCGTGAACGCCGGTGAAAAGCGAGGAATAGACGATATCCTCGGCCCCGCCCTCGACGATCATCTGCTTGTAGGCTTCCTGCGCGTTGGCCTCGTGCGTGGCGATGAAGGGCGAACCGACATAACCGAAATCGGCGCCGATCGCGCGTGCCGCCAGCAACGCGTGACCCGAGGCGATGGCGCCCGACAACGCCAGCGGCCCGTCGAACCAGGCCCGGATCTCGCGGATCAGCGCGAACGGCGATTGTCGGCCCGCATGCCCCCCCGCGCCCGCCGCCACCGCGATCAGCCCGTCGGCGCCCTTGTCGATGGCCTTGCGCGCGAAGGTGTCGTTGATGATGTCGTGCAGAACGACGCCGCCGGCCGAATGCGCCGCCTCGTTGACCTCTACCCGCGCGCCCAGCGAGGTGATCCAGACCGGCACCTTCCATTTTGCGCAAATGTCGATATCGCGGTCCAGCCTCGCGTTCGAGCGGTGCACGATCTGGTTGACGGCAAAGGGCGCCGCCGGCCGGTCCGGGTTGGCCTGGTTGTGCCGGTCCAGTTCTTCGGTGATGCGCATCAGCCATGACTCGAGCTGTACCGGCTCGCCCGCCTTCTCGCGCGCATTCAGTGCCGGAAACGATCCGATGACCCCGGCCTTGCACTGGGCAATGACCAGATCGGGAACCGAGATGATGAACAGCGGTGCCGCGATCATCGGCAGGCGCAGTCCGCGTAGGGCCGGCGGCAGGTGGCTTTCGTCGCGTTGGCTGGCGGGCAGGGTCAATTCAATCGCTCCATGACAGGTTGAGGCCACGCGCCCGCGCCGCCTTGATCGCGTATTTGCGGGTTTGCGAGAACGCATCCGTCAGTTCCCGCTGGCCCTCGGGCGCGGCGATTTCCGCAAAGCGCGCAGCCACGCCCTCGGGCGTATTGGTGTCGTCCTCCAGCAGCACGCCTTCGGTCTCCAGTACGCGGGTTTGCGCATAGCACCCTGCCCCGGCGGCCAGAATTGTGCGCGACGGCGCATCCTCGCTGACCAGATACAGCAGGCCGGGGGTGATCTTTTCGGGCGCCAGCAAGTCCAGCGCCTGTTCGGGCAGCAGATCCTCGGTCATTCGCGTGGCGGCCGTGGGCGCCAGCGTGTTGACGCGGATGTTGTCGCGCGCACCTTCCAGATGCAGCACGTTCATCAGGCCCATGACCCCGGCCTTGGCGGCACCGTAATTGGCCTGGCCGAAATTGCCGTAAAGGCCCGACCCGGACGCCGTCATGACGATGCGCCCGTATTTCTGATCGCGCATGATCGGCCAGACGGCATGCGCACAGACCGCGCTGCCGATCAGATGCACGTCCACCACCTTGCGGAAATCGGCCATCGTCATCTTGCCAAAGCTCTTGTCGCGCAGGATGCCGGCATTGTTTACCAGAATGTCGATGCGCCCCCATTGCGCCATCGTCTGCGCCACCATGTCGGCCACCTGCGCCTCGCTTGAGACATCGGCGCCATGGGCGATGGCCTCGCCCCCGGCATCGCGGATTTCGCGCACCACCGATTGCGCGGCGTCCGAGGACTGACCCTCGCCCGCGGTCGAGGCGCCCAGATCGTTGATAACCAGTTTCGCGCCGCGCGCCGCCAGCCCGAGGGCATGACAGCGCCCGAGGCCGGTCCCGGCGCCGGTGACGATGGCAACGCGGCCGTCGAATCGAATGTTCATCCCTGCCTCCTATTCCAGTGCGCCGGCAAATATGTTGCCGCCGGTCTGCACGTTGATGCCCCCGGAAACCGGAATCACCGCCCCCGTGACGTATGCCCCGCCCTGCCCGCAGAGAAACAGCATGCACCCGGCGATGTCTTCCTTTCGTCCGACCCGGCCCAGCGGCACGTCGGCCCCGACCCGGGCGCGCCTGTCCGCATCGCCGGTTGCGAATGCGGTCATGTTCGACACGAACGGCCCCGGCGCCAGCGCATTGACGGTGATGTGCCGGCCGGCCAGTTCCTTGGCCAAGATCTTCGTCATGTGCAATACCGCCGCCTTGGACGCCGCATAGGAATAGGCGCCGTCGCCCAAGGGTATTTCACCCATGACCGAGCCGACATTGACCACCCGCGCGGGGTCGTCCTCGCTGCTTCCAGCGATCAGCAGCGGCAGCAGTTTCTGGGTCAGGTCGAACAGCCCGGCGACATTGACGCTCATCACCCGTTCCCAGGCACGGTGCGGGAATTGACCCAGCGGCGCGCCCCAGGTTGTCCCGGAATTATTCATCAGAATATCAAGGGCCTGGGTGCGGCTCTTCACCTCGGCAACCAGCGCGTCGATGCCTTCTTCGCTGCCCACGTCACCGGCGAAACCCTCGGCGCTGCCGGGCGCGCCGGCGGCATTCAGTTCCTTGGCCACGGCCTCGCAGGCCGCGCCCTTGCGCGAGGCAATCAGCACACGGGCACCGGCGTTCACCAGCGCCTCGGCCGCCATGCGCCCGATGCCGGTGGCGCCGCCGGTGATCAGGGCGGTCTTGTCTTGCAAAGTGAACAGCGAGTCCGGTGTCATGTCATTTCCTTCAAGAATCCCCGCGCCCCCGCGAGAGCGCGCCTGATGCCCGCGATTGCCGGATACGGGCCCGTTCCGCTGTGCAGAATTACATTTCGTTAACTGATTGACAACCTGGAGCGGCACCGAAAGACTTCGCGTCACAAGGGCCCCGTGGCGGGCGCGACAACGAGGAAAAGCGCCATGCAAGCGATGTTGAGCACGGCCGCAGGTGGGCCGGAAACGCTGGAACTGACCACGCTGCCGGACCCTGAGCCGGCCAGCGGCGAGGTGCGCATCCGGGTCCGGGCGGCGGGGGTCAACTATCCCGATGTGCTGATCATCCGCGACCTCTACCAGGTGAAACCGCCCCGCCCCTTCGCGCCGGGGGGCGAGGTTGCCGGCGAGATCGACGCGGTGGGCAAAAACGTCGGCGGCCTGTCCGTGGGGGATCGGGTGATGGCGCTGACCGGCCATGGTGGATTTGCCACAAGCCTCTGCGTTGCCGCCGAACGCGTGGTCAAGATCCCCGACGATATCCCGTTCGAGGATGCGGCCTGCCTCCTTTTTACCTACGGCACCTCGCACCACGCGCTGAAGGACCGGGCACAGATGAAACGGGGCGAAACCCTGCTTGTGCTGGGTGCCGCGGGCGGGGTCGGGGCGGCGGCTGTTGAACTGGGCCGTGCGGCCGGCGCGCGGGTGATCGCGGCGGTATCTTCCCCCGACAAGGCCGAATTCTGCCACCGGATCGGCGCCGACGAAACCATCGTCTACCCGCGCGAGATGGACCGCGACGCGCAAAAGGCGCTGGCGGGCGAGATCAAGCGCCTGGCCGGGCCCGAGGGCGTGCACGTGGTCTATGACGCGGTCGGCGGCGATTATGCCGAGCCCGCGATCCGGTCACTGGCCTGGATGGGGCGCTTTCTCGTGGTGGGGTTTGCGGCGGGAATACCGAAAATCCCCTTGAACCTGACCCTGCTGAAAGTGACCCAGATCGTCGGTGTGTTCTGGGGTGCCTGGGTGTTTCGCGACCCCGAAGGCCATGCGCAGAACATGAAGGAACTGTTCGGCCTCTATTCCCGCGGCGAGATCAGGCCGCAGATCAGCGCCCGTTTCCCGCTGGAACGCGCCGGTGACGCGTTGGAGATGCTGCAAGAGCGCAAGGCGATCGGCAAGATCGTGGTCACGATGGACTGAGTCGCGGCACCGCAGGAATACCGCCGGGTGCGCAACGTGTCAGCCCAGATGCGCGCAGTCGTTGAAGCCACGGATCGTCATTTCCTCGCCCCGTATCACCAGGCGGCTGATCGAACCGTTGGCGGCGCCGTTGAACGCGAAGGGTTGCGCGCCGCAGGCCAGGGCCAGCGCCGCCCCGATCACCCCGCCGTGCACGAATACCGCGACCCGCTGATCGCCATGGCGCGCAGCGATGCGCATCAGCCCGGCGCGCACCCGCGCATGCAGCGCGGCGGTGGTTTCGGCGCCCGGCAACTCGCCCCATTCCTGGCGCGCCCGGGCGCGTGCGAAGGCGGGATCGCCCTGTGCCGCACGGATGCGGTAAAGCCCGCCGTCCCATTCGCCAAGATGCACCTCGCGCAGGTCCGGCTCGATCACCGGGGTCAGCCCCAGATGCGCGGCCAGCGGTGCCGCGGTCTGATGGGTGCGCCGGAGCGTGGTGACGTAGATCGCCGCCAGGGGTTCCGATTTCAGCCGCTCGCCCACGGCCGCGGCCTGCATCTCGCCCGCCGGGTGCAGCGCGGGGTCGCCATGGCCGTCCTTCATCGGAAACGACTGCCCCGGCCGCGCCGGTTCGCTTTCGCCGTGGCGGATCAGCAGCAGATCGGCCGCGCCGCGCGGCGGGCGATAGACATGCTGGCGATATTCCTTCGGTTCCGCCCGGTCCATGTCAGCCGGCGGCCCGGTTGCGGCGCAATTCGCGCAGCCGTGTCAGTTCCTCGGCCACCAGGAACGCCAGTTCCAGCGACTGGCTTGCGTTCAGCCGCGGATCGCAGGCGGTATGGTAGCGATCCGACAGGTCTTCCTCGCTGACCGCGCGGACGCCGCCGGTGCATTCGGTCACGTCCTGGCCGGTCATTTCGAAATGCACGCCGCCGGGCACGGTACCCTCGTCGGCGTGAATGGCGAAGAACTCGCGCACCTCGCGCAGCACCGAATTGAACGGGCGCGTCTTGTAACCGGTGGAGGATTTGATGGTGTTGCCGTGCATGGGGTCGCAGACCCACAGAATGCTTGCCTCCTCCTCCTGAACCGCGCGGATCAGGGGGGGCAGATGTTCGGCCACACTTCCGGCGCCGAACCGGGTGATCAGCGTCAGGCGGCCCGGTTCGTTGCCGGGGTTCAGCCGCGCCATCAGGCGTTTCAGTTCTCCGGGCGTCATGGACGGCCCGCATTTCAGCCCGATCGGGTTCTGCACGCCGCGCAGAAACTCGACATGCGCGCCGTCGGGCTGCCGGGTGCGATCACCGATCCACAGGAAATGCCCCGACCCCGCCAGCCATTTGCCGGACGTGGAATCGAGCCGTGTCAGCGCCTCTTCGTATTCCAGCAGCAGACTTTCATGGCTGGTATAGAACTCGACGGTGGAAAACTCGTGCGTGGTATTGGCGGTGATGCCGGCCGCGCCCATGAAGTCGATGGTGTCCTGGATGCGGTTGGCGATCTCGCTGTATTTCTGAACCTCCTGATCGTCGGTAAATCCCAGCGTCCAGGAATGTACCCGGCTCATGTCGGCGAAACCGCCGGTGGAAAAGGCACGCAGCAGGTTCAGCGTCGCGGCGGCCTGGGTATAGGCCTGCAACATCCTGGCCGGATCCGGAATGCGCGCCTGCGCCGTGAATGCCAGTTCGTTGATGATATCGCCGCGATAGCTGGGCAGTTCGACGCCCTCGACGGTTTCGGTCGGCGCGCTGCGCGGCTTGGCGAACTGGCCGGCCATGCGGCCCACCTTGATGACCGGCACCTTGGCGCCAAAGGTCAGCACCATGGCCATTTGCAGCATGATCTTGAAGGTATCGCGGATGCCGTTGGCGCTGAACTGCTCAAAGCTCTCGGCGCAGTCGCCGCCCTGAAGCAGGAACGCCTCGCCGCGCGAGGCCGCGCCCAGATGCGCGCGCAGTCGGCGCGCTTCGCCGGCAAAGACCAGCGGCGGATACTTGGCAAGCTGCGCCTCGACCCGTTCCAGCGCGCCCGGCTCGGTATAGTCGGGCATCTGGACGCGCGGTTTGTCGCGCCAGCCGGTCTTTTGCCACTCGGTCATCGCTGGGATCCTCGGAACTGCTGTCAGGGGGTCTCTATACAAAAGCCGGCCGGGGGAAGCCATATCCGTTTTGCGACCCTTGACGCCGCATTCCGCCTCTGAACAAGGTGAAATCGTGCAGCTGGCGGGCGGGTGCGCCCGGCTTGCGATTTCAAAGGACCGTCACGCCATGACCGAGCAACGTCAGGTCGTCGCCATCGACAACGCCCCGGACCGTCCGCGCCGGTTCGTCTTCGTTCTGCTGGACCGGTTCACGCTGCTCTCGTTCGCCTCGGGCGTGGAATGCCTGCGCATCGCCAACCGGATGGCCGACCGCCCGCTATACGTCTGGTCCCTGGTCGGCGAGGGCGGGCAGGAGGCTTGCTGTTCCGCCGGAACCACGTTCAGGCTCGACAGTGACCTGACCGAATTGCAGCGCGACGATACCATTCTGGTCTGCGGCGGGATCGACGTGCAGAAGGCCACGTCGAAAAAGCTGCTCGCCTGGCTGCGCCGGGAATCGCGCAAGGGGCTGGTGATCGGCGGCTTGTGCACGGCCGCCTACACGCTTGCCAAGGCCGGGCTTCTGGATGGCCGGAAGGCGACGATCCACTGGGAAAACGCCGACAGCTTTGCCGAGGAGTTCGACGAAGTGACGCTGACCAAGTCGGTGTTCGTGGTCGACGGCAACCGGATGACGACCGCCGGGGGCACGTCGTCGATCGACCTGATGCTGAGCCTGATCGCCCGCGATCACGGCGAGGAACTCGCCAATGCCGTGGCCGATCAGCAGATCTATTCCTCGATCCGCACCGATCAGGACACCCAGCGCCTTTCCGTCCCCACCCGGATCGGTGTGCGCCACCCCAAGCTGAGCCTGGTGATCCAGAAGATGGAGCACAACATAGAGGAACCGATCAGCCCGTCGCTTCTGGCACAGGAGGTCGGCATGTCCACCCGGCAGCTCGAACGGCTGTTCCGCCGCTACCTGAACCGAAGCCCCAAGCGGTACTACATGGAGTTGCGGCTTCAGAAAGCGCGCAACCTGCTTATGCAGACCGACATGAGCGTGATCAATGTTGCGCTGGCCTGCGGCTTCGCGTCGCCTTCGCATTTCTCCAAGTGCTACCGGGCGCACTACAACACGACGCCCTACCGCGAGCGCGGCGCGCACGGCTCGCGGCTGTCGGTCTGACGGCGCCGCCGTCAGAATTCCGCCAGCACCTTGCTTACGTCGCTGTTCAGCACGAAGTTCAGCACCACGATCTCGTCGTCGCGTTCGTGCAGCATGGCGTAGAAGTACAGATACCCGCTGCCCTGATTCCAGTAGATGCGCATCTCCTGGCGGAAACCGGCGCCAAGGTCTGTCTCTTTCACCACCGCGCGCCCGATGAAATCGACCGGGTAGATCGCCACGAAGCGGCCTTGCAGAGACCTAAGCTGTTCGGGGGTATATTCGTCGCGTCCGCCCAGTACCTGGATCAGTTCGATGAACTCGCGCCGGGCGATGCGGCTGTCGGCGAATTCGGCATAGGCGGCATAGTCGGCAAAACGGGAATCCCGTTCCTGGGCAATGGCGCAAACCGGCAGCAGGGCGAACAGGACGATCAGTATCTGGCGCATGGCGAACCTCCGGCAAACGGGTCTTGTTCAGCCTAGCGCCGGCTGGCCTGTCTGTCAGCCCGGTGTCATGCGATAGACCGCACCCCGGGTTTGCGAAACGAACCAGATCGACCCGTCGGGTGCCTCGATAACGTCGCGCACGCGCCCGGTTTCGGGGCCGGCGATGCGTTCGGACTCTCGCAGCGGGTGGCCCGACAGGCGGCTGATATGGTCGAATTTCAGCGACCCGACAAAGAAATGTCCGCGCCATTGCGGCCACAGCTTGCCCGAATAGATCATCATCCCCGAAGGTGCGATTGACGGATCCCAATGGAATTCGGGCTGTTCCATGCCCGGTTTCGACGTACCCACGCCGATCTTCGCGCCGGAATAGTGGCGCCCGTAGGCGATCACCGGCCAGCCGTAATTGGCGCCCTTGCGAATGCGGTTGATCTCGTCCCCGCCCCGTGCCCCATGTTCCACCACCCAGAGGTTTCCCGTAGCATCCAGCGCCGCACCCTGCGGGTTGCGGTGGCCGTAGGACCAGATTTCGGGCAGTATCCCCTCCTGGCCGACAAACGGGTTGTCGGCTGGCACCGATCCGTCACGGGCCAGCCGCAGGACGGACCCGTTGTGGCTGCTCCTGTCCTGCGCGCTTGTGGCCTCGCCGCGTTCGCCCAGTGTCAGAATCAGCGTGCCATCGGGGGCCTCGAGCACGCGCGAGCCGAAATGCCGCCCGCCATGGCTGCCCGGTCTCGCCTGAAAGATAACCCGCAGATCGCGAAGCCGTGCCGCGCCGGTATCCAGCCGCCCGACCGCCAGCGCCGTCGATGCGCCACCGGCCCGGGCGCGGGCGAAGGTCAGGAACACCTCGCCGGTGGCGGCGAAGTCGCGCGGCACCATGACATCGAGCAACCCGCCCTGCCCTTGCGCCCAGACCGACGGCGTTCCCGCGACCTGGCGGGCATGGCCGCCCCTGACCAGCAACAGAGAACCGCCGCGCTGAGTCACCAGAAAGCTCCGGTCGGGCAGGAAATCCAGCGCCCAGGGAACGTCGAGGCCGCTCAGCACCGTTTCCAGCCGTACCGTTCCCGCCTTGGTGGGAAGGGTTTGGGCCATGATCCGCGTGCCGGCCAGAATCAGGACAATCGCGCAGATCAGGGCGCTTATCGCGGTCTTGCCCTGCATTGGCGACATCATAGAACGCCGGGCGCGCCGGTCGATGGCCTTTCGTGGAAACGAGCCGGTAAAAGGCGCACATTTATGGGACTTTTCTTTTTGATCCGGCTTGCCTAGGGTCATGGCCGAACAATTGGTTCAATAAGGGGAGTAAACGAATGAAAAAGCTACTGCTGGCCACTGCGGCCACTGCACTGATGGCTGGCGCAGCCCATGCCGAAGACGTCAAGATCGGCATTCTTCTGGGCTTTACCGGCCCGCTGGAATCGCTCTCGCCCGACATGGCCGCCGGCGCGAACCTCGCGATTTCCGAAGTCAACGATTCGGGCAATTTCATGGATGGCGCCAAGGTCTCGTCGGTCAACGGCGATACCGGCTGCATCGATGCCAGCCTTGCGGTCGCGTCGGCCGAACGGCTGATCACCTCGGACAAGGTCAGCGGCATCGTCGGCGGCATGTGCTCGGGTGAAACCACCGCCTCGCTGCAAAACGCGGCGATCCCCAACGGCATGGTGATGATCTCGCCGTCCGCCACCTCGCCGGCGCTGTCCACGATCGAGGATGACGGGTTGTTCTTCCGCACCTCGCCCTCGGATGCCCGTCAGGGTCAGGTGATGGCCGACATCCTGAACGATCGTGGCGTCAAGGAAGTCGCCGTGACCTATACCAACAACGACTATGGCAAGGGGCTGGCCGACAGCTTCCAGGCCGCGTTCGAGAAATCCGGCGGCAAGGTCACGCTGAACGCCGCGCACGAGGACGGCAAGGCGGACTATTCGGCCGAGGTCGGTGCGCTGGCGTCGGCCGGCGGCGAGGTTCTGGTAGTGGCCGGATATGTCGACCAGGGCGGTGCCGGGATCATCAACGGCGCGCTGGATTCGGGGGCGTTCGACACCTTCATGTTCCCCGACGGCATGGTTTCCGAGACTCTGGAAGAGAACTTCGGCAGCAAGGTCGAGGGTTCCTTCGGCCAGCATCCGAGCTCGGCCGGCGACGGACCCGACAAGTTCAAGGAGATGGGCAAGGCCGCCGGCTTCGAGCCGACCAACGCCTTCTCGCCGGAAAGCTATGATGCCGCCGCGCTGATACTGCTGGCGATGCAGGCGGCCGGTTCGACCGATCCCAACGTCTACAAGAACAAGGTCATGGATGTTGCCAACGCGCCGGGCGAGAAGATCCTTCCGGGCGATCTGGGCAAGGCGCTGCAAATCCTCAAGGACGGCGGCGATGTCGACTTTGTCGGCGCGTCCTCGGTCGAACTGATCGGACCGGGCGAAAGCGCCGGCAACTACCGCGAGATCGAGTTCAAGGACGGCAAGATGTCCACGGTCGGATATCGCTGAGCCGGATTTCTGAGCCCACGGAACAGCCCGGCGCTTGCGTCCGGGCTGTTTCAATGACAAAAGGCCGCAACCAAAGCGGCATGCAAGAACAATAGCCGCGCAATAAGCGGAACGGGAGGTGCGATGATCGTCGTCGAAGACGTGCACAAGCATTTCGGCGGTTTTCATGCGGTGGACGGGGCTTCCCTGACCATCCGGGAAGGCTCCATAACCGGCCTCATCGGGCCGAATGGCGCAGGAAAAACCACTCTTTTCAATGTAATAGCCGGCGTTCTTCAACCGACCTCGGGTCGCGTTACAATGGCGGGCGAAGACATCACGGGCCTGCCGCCGCACACGTTGTTTCACAAGGGTCTGCTGCGCACCTTTCAGATCGCGCACGAATTCGCTTCGATGACCTGTCGCGAGAACCTGATGATGGTTCCGGGCAATCAGTCCGGCGAAACGCTCTGGAACACCTGGTTCGGGCGCCGCCGCATCGCCGATGAGGAACGCGCGCTGGCCGCCAAGGCCGACGAGGTGCTGGAATTTCTCACCATCGAACATCTGGCCGACCACAAGGCCGGTCAGGTCTCGGGCGGGCAGAAAAAACTGCTGGAACTGGGGCGCACGATGATGGTGGATGCCCGCATCGTGTTCCTCGACGAAGTCGGCGCCGGGGTGAACCGCACACTGCTCAACACCATCGGCGACGCGATCATCCGGCTGAACAAGGAACGCGGCTATACCTTCGTGGTGATCGAACACGACATGGATTTCATCGACCGGTTGTGCGATCCGGTGATCTGCATGGCCGAAGGCAAGGTTCTGGCCGAAGGCACCCTGGCCGAGATCAAGGCCAACGAACATGTCATCGAGGCGTATCTCGGCACCGGCCTGAAGAACAAGGACAAGGTGCAGGCATGAGCCAGAACCCCTACCAGGACGACCGGGGCAACAAGGATGCCTCGATCACGAAACGACACGGTGTCGGGGAAATCCCGACCCGCAAGGGCGGCAAGTCGCACCCCGCGCCCGGCGGCCCGTTCCTGATCGGCGATGCCATGACCGGCGGTTACGGCAAGGGGCCCGACATCCTGCATGAGTGCACCGTGTCGGTGGACCGCGGCGAGATCGCGGTTATCGTCGGCCCCAACGGCGCCGGCAAGTCCACCGCCATGAAGGCGGTATTCGGGATGCTGGACGTGCGCTCGGGTTCGGTGCGCCTGGATGGCGAGGACATCACGGCGCTGTCACCCCAGGACCGGGTGGCCAAGGGCATGGGGTTCGTGCCCCAGAACAACAACATCTTCACCTCGCTTTCGGTCGAGGAAAACCTCGAGATGGGCGCCTTCATCCGGCGCGACGACATTTCCGGCACCATGGAACAGGTCTACGATCTGTTCCCGATCCTGCGCGAGAAACGCCGCCAGGCGGCCGGCGAGCTTTCGGGCGGCCAGCGCCAGCAGGTCGCCGTCGGGCGCGCCCTGATGACCAGGCCCAAGGTTCTGATGCTCGACGAACCTACCGCCGGTGTCTCACCCATCGTCATGGACGAGCTGTTTGATCGCATCATCGAGGTCGCGCGCACTGGCATCCCGATTCTGATGGTAGAACAGAACGCCAGGCAAGCACTTGAAATCGCTGACAAAGGCTATGTTCTGGTGCAAGGACGGAACGCCTATTCCGGGACCGGCAAGGAATTGCTGGCCGATCCCGAGGTCCGCAAATCCTTCCTGGGAGGCTGATGACCATGTCGCTGATACGGCTCGCGACCCTTTCGGCGCTGGCGTTGGGCGGTGCCCTCGCCGGCCCCGCGGCGGCGGGTGCGGTGGACAAGTTCACCTGCGCCTTCGGCGCCGAATGTATCGGCATCGGCAACCCGTGCAAGGAAGGCGAGGTCAAGCAGGTCACGCTGACGCGGACCGGCGAGGTCTGGGAGTTGCAGGGCGAGAACGACACCGAAATCGCCTTCGTCCAGGTCGGGGCCGGCGAAGGACATCTGCTCAACCTGCTTTCGACCAGCGCCGATCCTGCAGCCTCGGCGGTGATGCTGCTTTCGGTCGCGCCCAACGGGCGCGCTCTCCTGTCCACGCATGGGGTATTCCGCGAACTTCAGGTCGTGGTGAATTCCGGCATCTGCCGCGTCGAGGCGCCATGATGGCGGCTGCGTTCGATACACATCCATGGCCGCGCCTCACCGGCCCGCCCACAACCGGCAAACGGGCGGCAAGCCGCCGCATATCCAAGGAGACCGGGGCATAATGGACCTGCTCAACGCCGTCGTGGCGCTTTCCAATTTCGTCCTGGTTCCGGCCATTGCCTATGGCAGCCAGCTGGCGCTGGGTGCGCTTGGGGTAACGCTGATCTATGGCATCCTGCGGTTTTCCAATTTCGCCCATGGCGACACCATGGCCTTTGGCGCCATGGTCACCATTCTGGTGACGTGGTGGATGCAGTCGGCGGGAATTTCGCTGGGTCCGCTGCCCACCGCGCTGCTGGCGCTGCCCTTCGGCATCCTGGGCTGCATCGCGCTGGTGCTGATCACCGACCGGCTGGTCTATCGCTTCTACCGCGAGCAGAAGGCCAAGCCGGTGATCCTGGTGATCGTGTCGATGGGGGTGATGTTCATCCTCAACGGCCTCGTGCGCTTCATCATCGGCCCCGACGACCAGCGTTTCGCCGACGGCGAACGCTTTATCGTCTCGGCCCGCGAGTTCAAGGAAATGACCGGGCTTCAGGAAGGCCTGGCAATCAAGACCACGCAGGGGCTTACCGTCCTCACCGCCGTTCTGGTGGTGGCGCTGCTGTTCTGGTTTCTCAACCGCACGCGCACCGGCAAGTCCATGCGCGCCTATTCCGACAACGAGGATCTGGCGTTGCTTTCGGGCATCAACCCGGAACGGGTGGTGATGTATACCTGGATGATCGTGGCCGCCCTGGCGACGGTGGCCGGCGTGCTTTACGGCCTGGACAAGAGCTTCAAGCCATTCACCTACTTCCAGCTGTTGCTGCCGATCTTCGCGGCGGCCATCGTGGGTGGCCTTGGCAGCCCGGTCGGCGCCATCGCCGGGGGCTTCATCATCGCCTTTTCCGAGGTCACGATCACCTATGCCTGGAAAAAGGTGCTGGGTCACGCGCTGCCGGAATCGCTGGCGCCCGACGGCCTCGTTCAGTTGCTCAGCACCGACTACAAGTTCGCCGTCAGCTTCGTGATCCTGCTGATCGTGCTGCTGTTCCGACCCACGGGCCTGTTCAGGGGGAAATCGGTATGAACCAGATGGTGAAAAATATCGTGCTGTTCGCAACCGTCGGCGTGCTGATCCTGCTGACCGGGTTCCTGCAAAGCTGGAACTCGGCCGTCCTGATCCTGAACATGGGGCTGATCTCGGCGATCATGGCCATCGGGGTCAACCTGCAATGGGGCTTTGCCGGGCTGTTCAACGTCGGGGTCATGGGATTTGTCGCGCTTGGAGGGCTGGCCACGGTGCTGGTCTCGATGCCGCCGGTGGCCGAGGCCTGGGCCGCGGGCGGAACGCGTGTGATCGCCGGGCTGCTGCTGGGGGCGATTACCATCGCCGCCGCCGTCATGGTCAATCAGCGCATGGCCAAGGGGCGCATGCGGGTACTCGCGACGCTGGTCATCCTGGTTGGCGGCTTCTTCCTTTACCGGGCGGTGTTCGATGCCGGCGTGGAAGCCGTCGAGGCGGTGAATCCGGCGGGAACCGGGTATCTCGGCGGGCTGGGCCTGCCGATCCTTCTGGCCTGGCCGATCGGCGGCCTGCTGGCGGCGGGCGCGGCCTGGCTTATCGGCAAGACGGCGCTGGGGCTGCGCTCGGACTATCTGGCCATCGCCACGCTGGGGATCGCCGAGATCATCATCGCCGTGATGAAGAACGAGGACTGGTTGTCGCGCGGGGTCAAGAACGTGGTCGGCATCCCGCGCCCCCTGCCCTACGAAATCGACCTGCAGAACGATCCCGCCTTCATCGACCGCGCGGCATCGCTGGGGCTCGACCCGGTCGTAGCCTCTACGCTTTATGTCAAGCTTGGCTATTCCGTGCTGTTCTTCGTGGTGCTGGTGGTCGTGCTGTGGATGGCGCAGATGGCGCTGAAAAGCCCCTGGGGACGGATGATGCGCGCGATCCGCGACAACGAGATCGCGGCCGAGGCGATGGGCAAGGACGTAACCCGCCGGCATCTTCAGATCTTCGTTCTGGGTTCGGCCGTCTGCGGCATCGCGGGGGCGATGATGACGACGCTCGACAGCCAGTTGACCCCGACCTCCTACCAGCCGTTGCGGTTCACCTTCCTGATCTGGGTGATGGTGATCGTCGGCGGGTCGGGCAACAATTTCGGTGCCGTGCTTGGCGGCATGCTGATCTGGTTCCTGTGGGTGCAGGTCGAACCGATCGGACTTTTGCTGATGGATGCCATCACCGCGGGCATGGCCGACGGCAGCGCGCTGAAGGTGCATCTGACCGAGAGTGCCGCGCATATGCGGCTGCTGACGATGGGGCTTATCCTGCTGCTGGTGCTGCGGTTCAGTCCGCGCGGCCTGATCCCCGAGAAGTGAACTCCGATCGCGGCGATGCCGCGATGCCTCCGGCGGGGATATTTGGGGTCAGAAGAAGATCGGGGCGGTGCGTGCCTTGCCGTCGGATTGCCGGGGGCGGCGCTGCGAACACGCTGTTATTGACAGGTGTTGCATGCTGTGATCGGCGGGCGTCTGATTGTGCCTGACGCATTCGTTCATGAACCCGCTGATCG
Organism: Jhaorihella sp.; assembly: GCA_047975215.1. Lineage (GTDB taxonomy): Bacteria > Pseudomonadota > Alphaproteobacteria > Rhodobacterales > Rhodobacteraceae > JAGRMG01. The sequence continues at coordinate 48,664 of JBKEDD010000129.1, read as the reverse complement.
CGATCATGGGCATGGGGCAGGCCCGTGTGAACGTCAGGTACGGCCTTGATCAGCCATTCGAGATCGTCAACCAGGGCGTCGGCTGTTTCGGAGGCAGCGCGGCCGCACTGAGCGAACTGAACGGGGACGTGCGGGGCTTTCGCGACCGGGTGTCGGACGCGGGGTGTGCGCGCTCAGCGGCCCTTGAACAGGCTACCGAGAATGCCGCGCACGATGCGGCGTCCGGTGGTGCCCTTGAGTTCCTTGATCACGGCCTCGGACATGGCCGAGCCGAAGGTGTCGCGGGTGCGCGGCTGGCCCGCGGTCGAGCGCGCGACGCGGCTGCCGCTGTAGCGGCGGGCGGCATTGTATTCGCGCGCCCGCGGTTCGGGGGTGGCTTCGGCCCGGTCCTGCGCCTCGGCGGCGAGGGTCGCGGCGGTCGCGGCCCGCTGGGTGAGGATTTCATGGGCCGAACGGCGATCCAGCGGCGTATCGTATTTGCCCGCCATGGCCGAGGCGGCCATGATCGCGGCGCGTTCGGATTTCGTGATCGGCCCGAGTTGTGAAGATGGCGGCCGGATCAGGGTGCGTTCGACCATCCCGGGCACGCCCTTGTTCATCAGCATCGAGGTCACGGCCTCGCCCACGCCGACATCGCGGATCGCGTCCTCGGTGGAAAAGCGCGGGTTCTCGCGATAGGTCTCGGCGGCCAGTTTCAGGTTCTTGCGGTCGCGCGCGGTGAAGGCGCGCAGCGCGTGCTGAAACCGGTTGCCCAGCTGGCCAAGGATATCCTCGGGCACATCGGCCGGGTTCTGGGTGATGAAATAGACGCCAACCCCCTTGGACCGGATCAGCCGCGCCACCTGTTCCACCTTGTCGATCAGCACCTTGGGCGCGTCGTCGAACAGCAGATGCGCCTCGTCGAAGAAGAACACCAGCCTGGGCTTTTCGGGATCGCCGATTTCGGGAAGTTCCTCGAACAGTTCGCTGAGCAGCCAGAGCAGGAACGTGGCATATAGTCCGGGCGCGGCCATCAGCCGGTCGGCCGCCAGGATGTTGATCATGCCGCGCCCCTCCGCATTGGTGCGCATCAGATCCGCCAGCGCCAGCGCCGGTTCCCCGAAAAGCGCCGCCCCGCCCTGGTTTTCGATCACCAGAAGCCGGCGCTGGATCGCACCCACCGACGCGACCGAGATATTGCCGTAGCGCAGTGACAGGTCAGCGCGGCTTTCACCGATCCACACCAGCAGCGATTGCAAATCCTTCAGATCGAGCAGCGGCAGACCTTCTTCGTCGGCCAGCCGGAAGGCGATGTTGAGAATGCCTTCCTGCGCCTCGCTGAGGCCCAGAAGCCGCGCCAGCAGCAGCGGCCCCATCTCGGCCACCGTGGTACGCACGGGATGGCCCTGGTCGCCGTAGAGATCCCAGAACGTCACCGGGCGCGCGGCATAGGTGTAGTCGTCATAGCCGATCCGGGCCGCGCGTTCGCGAAAGGCGTCATGCAGCCTGAATTCCGCCGAACCGGGCCTGGCCAGCCCCGACAGGTCGCCCTTGACGTCGGCCAGGAACACCGGCACCCCGGCATCGGAAAATCCTTCGGCGAGGATTTGCAGCGTCACGGTCTTGCCGGTCCCGGTGGCGCCGGCGATCAGGCCGTGACGATTGGCGTATCTGAGCGCAAGGCCCTGCTTTTCGCCATAGCCTTCGCCGCCCCCGCCAATGAATACCGTCTCGTCCATGCCGCGCGCTTTCCCTGTTGAACCCGGGCCGGGCCGAGCCGATCCCCGGCGAGCATACAAACTTAACCTTTGGCTGCGATAGTCCTTTCTGCCCGTTGCCGGCACCTTCGGCCGGGCGGGCAGACTTCCTCCCCGTCGGACTGGCCGTGCCTCCGGGCACGGTCCTTTTTCTTTGGCCCTGTCCCGCCGAATGCCATGCCCGAAAACCCGGGCACTTCCGGTTTAAGCGGTTGACCGATGGCCGCCCCTTTCGTAACCTTCGCGCATAACTAGGTCGGCCAGTCCGACGGGGAGACACACATTTGAAAGGGGGCCGTCAAGGCCCCCTTTCTCTTGGCCGTAGCGCGGCGCGGGCCCGATCTTCCGGGTCATTGTTGCCGGGTACGGCTGACCGATCGGAATATTTCCGCGTGCGGCCCGGAATGGCCCTGACATGGCCCCACGCGCATGCTAGAGCAACGCAAGACCATGCCGCGCAAATCAAGAGGTTTTCATGTTCAGACCGATTTCCATCCTGTCCGTTGCGGCGCTGGCCGCGCTGGCCGCGCCGGTGCTGGCGCAGGACACTGCGGCACCGGCCGAAGACGACGCGGCGGCGCAAACCGTGCCGGCCGAGGACAAGCCGGCCAAGGATCTGCTGGACATGGGCCAGCCCGCCGATGGTCAGAACCAGGCCGGCGAACGCTATTCGAAACAGAAGTTCGACGATTGGGATCTGGCCTGCATCCGCACCGGTACCGACGCCGATCCCTGTTCGCTGCTTCAGGTGCTGACCGACAAGCAGGGTCAGCCGATGGCCGAGATCAGCCTGTTCCGGCTTGAGGGCGGCGGCCAGGCGGTTGCCGGCGCGACGGTCATCGTGCCGCTGGAAACGCTGCTGCCGGCGCAACTGACCATTGCGGTGGATGGCGCCCCGGGCAAACGTTACAACTATTCCTTCTGCAACCCGATCGGTTGCGTCGCGCAGATCGGCCTTACGGACGAAGACATCGCCGCCTTCAAGAAGGGGAAAGAGGCAACGGTGGCGCTGGTGCCCGCACCCGCCCCCGATCAGGTGGTCAAGCTGACGCTGTCGCTCAAGGGCTTTACCGCGGGATACGACGCGGTTGATGTGGTGCAGAACCAGTAACAGGCGCAGCGTGCCGTCTTTCGCGCCGTCGGCCCGGCCGGCGGCGTTTGCCGTTCAGACCCTGGCCACCGCCAGCACCGCGTTCAGCCCGCCAAAGGCGAATGCGTTGGACAGCGCGACATCGACCGCCGCCTCGCGCGCCTCGTTGGGAACAACGTCCAGCGCGCATTCGGGGTCGGGTTCCTGATAGCCGATGGTCGGGGCGATGACGCCGTCGCGCACCGCCATGATGCAGGCCAGAAGCTCGACCGCGCCGGTACCCCCGATCAGGTGGCCATGCATTGATTTCGTCGATGAGATCATCAGCCGGTCGGCATGCGGGCCAAACACGTCCGCCACCGCAGCGCATTCGGTCTTGTCATTGGCGGTGGTGCCGGTGCCGTGGGCATTGATATATCCAACGCGGCCCGACTCGACCCCGGCATCGGCCAGTGCGCCAGCCATCGCCCGTGCCGCGCCCTGTTTGGAGGGCATCACGATATCGGCCGCGTCCGAAGACATTGCGAACCCGACCACCTCGGCAAGGATATCGGCGCCGCGCTTGCGGGCATGTTCGTAGTCCTCGAACACGAAAACGCCCGCGCCCTCGCCCTGTACCATGCCGTTACGGTTCGCCGAAAACGGCCGGCAGGCATCCTTGGACATCACCCGCAGCCCCTCCCACGCCTTCACGCCGCCGAAACACAGCATCGATTCCGAACCGCCCGTGACCATCGCCGGCGCCATGCCCGAACGGACCATCTGAAAGGCAAGCGCCATCGCGTGATTGGACGAGGCGCAGGCCGTCGAGACCGTGAAGGACGGCCCCTTGAGGTTGTATTCCATGCTGACATGGCTGGCGGCGGCATTGTTCATCAGCTTGGGCACGACAAAGGGATGCACCCGGTTCTTGCCGTCTTCGTAGACGCTGCGGTAATTGTCGTCCCATGTGCTGACGCCGCCGCCGGCTGTTCCCAGGACCACCCCGGATTTCGCGCTGAGCTCGCCGCTGAATTCCAGCCCGGCCTGCGCCAGCGCCTCTCTGGCGGCGGCCAGGGTGAACTGGGTGAATCGGTCATAAAGCGTCATCTGCTGGCGGTTGAAGCGGCCCTCGGCGCCGAAACCGCGCACCTGACCGCCGATCTGGATCGACAGGCGTTCGACATCGCGGAATTCGAGAGGGCCGATACCGCATCGTCCCTCGCGCATCGCCTCGAGCGTTTCGGGCACCGAATGGCCCAGCGCGTTGATGGTGCCGGCCCCGGTAATGACCACGCGTTTCACGCCATCACCCCCGGCCGCACGTCATCACGCCTGTTCCCTGACCAGCCGCTCGATTCCGGCGATGATCGAAGCGACACTGGAAATGTCGAAATCGCCGGCATCGGGGGCGTTGGCGTTGAACGGGACCGTGATATCGAAGGCTTCCTCGATGGCGAATATGCTCTCGACAAGGCCGAGGCTGTCGATGCCAAGATCCTCAAGCGTGCTGTCCGGGGTCACGTCGGACGGCTCCAGAACCGCCTGCGCGGCGATGATGGCGATGACCTTGTCGCGGATGCTCATGGCGTCCCTCTGAACTTGCCCGTCGGCGCCGATTTACCCGCTCGGTCCGGGTTTGAAAACCGCCTTTTTCAGCGCCTCTATGTCGCGCAGAAGACGCGGCAACCGGCGCTGCGCCTTGTAGATTTCGGTGTTGATGTCCATCTTCACCGCCGGATACCCCATCATCACCCGCCCCGCCGGGACATTCGACAGCACCTTGGTACCGCCCGCGATGACCGCGCCATCGCCGATGAATATGTTGTCCACGACGCCGACCTGGCCGCCCATCACCACATGATTGCCGATCTCGACCGAACCGGAAATGCCGGTGTGGCCCGCGAACAGGCAGTCGCGCCCTGTGTGCACGTTGTGACCCACATGAACGAGATTGTCGAGCTTGCAGCCATCGCCGATCACCGTGTCGCGAATCGTGCCGTTGTCGATGCAGCTGTTGGCCCCGATCTCGACATCGTCGCCGATCCGCACCGCGCCAAGCGAATGGATACGCATCCAGCTTTGCGGCTTGGCGCCGCCCGCATCGCCCATCGACTTGCGCGCATTCTCGACCCCCGAGATCTCCGGCGTGACAAACGAAAAGCCGTCCGACCCGATCCGCGCGCCGGGCTGGGCGACAAAGCGCGCCCCGATATGCGCGCGGGCGCCGATACTGACCGACTCGCGCAGAAAGGCGCCCTCGCCCAGGCGCGCATCGGCGCCGATATGGGCCTGCGGGCCGATCACCGAGCCCGCCCCGATGCGGGCGCGCGGCCCGATCACCGCCAGCGGCCCGATGCTCACGCCCTCGCCCAGAACGGCGGTTTCGTCGATCACCGCAGAGGGATGAACAAGGGGCGCGAAATGCTGCCCCGGATCAAGCATCGCCGTCAGCCCGGCCATTGCCATGCGCGGGCGTGGTGCGAAGATCGCGGCGCGCAAGCCCATCGCGCGCCAGTCGGCGCCGGGCCAGACGATAGCGGCGCGCGCCTGCCCGTGCCCCAGCGCCTCGGCATATTTCGGCGACATCGCCAGCGCCAGTTCGTCCGGGCCGGCATCGCCCGGTTCGCGGGCCGCGGTCACGGTCAGTCCGGTATCGCCCTCGGCCTCGGCACCCAGCGCCGTGGCAATTTGCAGTATGGTAAAGCGCATCCCTGGGGCCCCCGTCGCGGTCACTGGCCCCAGTGATTACCCCTGAACCGACGGCAGGGCCACCCCCGCGCGTTGCAGCGCATCCCAAATCCGCGCGTCGCGCCCGTAGACATCGCGCCGGAACTCGATCTGCCCGCGTGGCGTGGTGAAGGCGGTGCGATAGATGATGTGCACGGGTATCTTGCGCTCAAGCTCGACCTTGGTTTCGCGGCCCGAATCCAGCACGCGATGAAAATAACCGCGCGGATCTTCGGTCTGGCGGTCGAGGATCGCATAGGCAAAATCGAACGGATCGGCCAGCCGGATGCAGCCATGGCTGTAGGCGCGCGTCTCACGCTGGAACAGTGCCTTTTGCGGCGTATCGTGAAGATAGATATTGTACTTGTTGGGGAACATGAACTTCACGCGGCCCAGCGCGTTGCGCGACCCCGGCGGCTGGCGCATGTCGAAGGGAAAGTTGCGCCTGTTGAACTGGGTGAAATCCACCGAACCCCGGTCGACGCGCCGGCCGCGGCTGTCCGTGATGATAAGGTGGCTGGCGGCGCCGGGGTTGCGCTGCAACTGCGGCAGGTACTCGCTGGTCATGATCGAACGCGGCACATGCCAGCTTGGGTTGACGATCATGTGCTCCATCACGTCCGAGAACTCGGGGCTTCGATGCGTGGACACGTTCTTGCCGACGACCGAGCGGGTGCGGAACGTGACCTGCCCGTGATCGACGATCTTGGCGGTGAAGTCGGTGAGGTTGACCAGAATGTGCCGGTCGCCGCGGTCGTCGCCCAGCCAGCGTTCGCGCTCCATCGCCACGATCACGGATTTGAGCCGCTCCCGCGGCGCCACGTTGATTTCCTCGATGGTGCCCGGTCCGGCAACGCCGTCGGAATCAAGCCCGTGTTCGATCTGGAACCGTTGCACCGCGGAGGTAAGCGCGCCGTCGTAGTCGCGTGCGACGCTGCGATCGAGATAGCCCATGCGGATCAGCCGGTCGCGCAAGGCGATGACGCCCTCGCCCGTATCGCCCGGCGAATACTTTCCGCCCGGCACCGCGGGGCCCCAGCCGCCGCCGGCAATCAGATCTTCAAGACGCATCTTCTGTTTCATCAGCGCCCGGTATTCGGCGGTTCGCGGCGCCAGCCGGCGCATGTAGGCCGATGGCCCGGGCGCGGCGGCAAGCCCTGCCAACTGCGCGGCGGTGTCTACATGATGAACCTCGCGAACGATCCCCTCATCCACGCGCGAGGGCGTGAGAATTCCCGATTGCACGTCGCGGGCGTAACCTGCGAAGGCGCGGCTTAGCGCCACTTCGGCCAGCCCGAGATCGCGGGTGGTGCGCACCGCGCGCATCTGCTGCATCAGCGCGCCGGGGTCGTAGCGGTCCAGCGGCAGCCCATGCGCCCCCGCGCCCGAGAGCGCATCCAGGAGCGCGGCGCGCCGCGCCCGGGCAGCATCGCCCTCGGCGGTCCAGACCGGCTCGTAACCGTTGTTGCGATAGAAGGCGGCGATGGCAGGGTCGGCCGAGGCAGCCTCGGCCACCGCCTGCTTGAACGCCGTGACTTGCGCGGCGGCGGGCGTGGCCACCAGCACGGCAAGCGCCGACAACATTGACGCCAGCACACTGGCAAATCGGAAACGTGAAATCGAATTCATGCACAAACCTCTTGCGCCGGCGATCCCGGCATGACCGTTGCGGCAATGCCCGGCCCGAACGTGTTGGTCCCCGATCTTGAAAAGCCAGGCGCGCAATGTCCATTCACAATCGGGACAGGTCGGCCGCTCCGCGATCGCCTGATGCAAGGTTGCATCGCATTGCCGCCGTCCCGTGGACGGGGTGGCATCTTTCCGGCGCGGCTGTGCCCTTACCGGGTGGCGCCGCGCCGCCGGACGGGTCCGTTTGCGCAAAAAATCGCCGAAAATTCCCCTTACTTACAACTCAAATAACTCGGTGCTTGGCGGACGAATCAAGCTGTGGCATAGAGATTGCATAACTGGGGATGGATGAAATGAGATGCGCCTGTAACATCAGGCGCGGGCAGGAAACAGCGTACGGGACGGCGCAATAATCATGGCAGAAATCAGCAACTCGGGCATGACCCGCCGGGCGCTGCTCGGCGCATTCGCGGCAACGGCAGTAGCGGCGGCACCGACATACTCCAGCGCGGCGGGCTTTCTCAGGGGGGGTGGCGACATTCGCCGCATACGCATGTATTCGGGCCGTACCGGCGAACGCCTCGACATGATCTACTGGATCGACGGCGACTACATCAAGGATGCGGTCAAGGAAGTGCATCACTTCATGCGCGACTGGCGCACCGACCAGATCAAGGCCATCGACCTGCGCACCATCGACATCATGGCGGCGGCGCATAACCTTCTGGATGTCAACGAACCCTACATGCTGTTGTCGGGCTATCGCAGCCCCCAGACCAACGCGATGCTGCGGTCACGTTCGCGCGGGGTCGCCAAGAATTCGCTGCACATGAAGGGCCAGGCCGCCGATCTGCGGCTGGGTTCGCGTTCGGTCAACCAGATGGCCAAGGCCGCGATGGCATGCCGCGCCGGCGGCGTCGGACGCTACTCGCGCTCGGATTTCGTGCATATGGATTGCGGCGTGGTTCGTAGCTGGGGCGGCTGAGCGCGCCGCCATACCGAATTTGCAGGCCAAAGCCTTACGCTGATCCCGACTACCCCGGCACGGTTGCCGGGGTTTTTCTGTGCCGACGGCAATCGCGCTATTCGGCCGCCTTGCGCATCTCGGGTCCACCCTGACGGAATGCCTCAAGCAGTTCGTCGCGCCGCTTCGCAGCTTTCGCCGCATTCGCCTGCTTGACCGGGCCAAAGCCGCGTATGTCCAGCGGCAATGCCGCCAACGCCAGAACGATATCGCGGTTTTCCGGCGCGACCTTGGGCAGAACCTCTTTCATGTCGGCCTCGTACTGGCGGATCAGCGCACGTTCCATGCGCCGTTCGGCGAAATAGCCGAAGGGATCGAACGGACTGCCGCGCAGCGCCTTCATGCGTGCCAGCAGTCGCAGCGGGCGCAGCATCCATTCACCGAATTCGCGTTTCCTGGGCCGCCCGTCCGGCCCCTTGCCGCCAAGGATGGGGGGCGCCAGGTGGAAGGTCATGGTGAAATCGCCGTCGAACTCGGCCGCCGCCTTGTCGCGGCTGTTCAGCAACAGGCGCGCCACCTCGTATTCGTCCTTGTAGGCCAGCAGCTTGTGATAGCCTCTTGCCACCGCCTCCTGCAGTTCGCCATCGGCGACTGAGTCCACCAGCTTGCGATAGCGTTTCGCCAGGCGCTTGCCCTGATAGGCCGTCAGATGTTCGGCCCGGTACGCGATCCGGTCCTCGTGCGTTCGCGGCAACCCGGCCACGGCGGCCGGTTTCAGGATCGCCGCGGCGTCTTCGGGGTGCAGCACCGCCCAGCGGCCGATTTCGAAGGCGCGAAGGTTGCGTTCTACCGCGGCGCCGTTCAGTTCGATGGCCCGCACGATGGAATCGTGGCTCAGCGGGATCAACCCGCGCTGCCATGCCCCGCCGAACACCATCATGTTTGAATAGATCGAATCGCCCAGCGTCGCGCGTGCCAGGTCCGAAGCGTCAAACAGGCTCAGCCCGTCTTTCAGCCGCGCCTCGAGCGCCAGCGCCAGCCGGTCGGTGGGAATCGTGAATTCGGTGTTGCGGGTGAAGTCGCCGGTGATGATCTCGTGGCTGTTGACCACCGCGCCGGTCTTGCCGGTGCGGGTCAGGCCCAGTGTCCTGGCGCCGGCGCTGACCACGAGGTCGCCGCCGATCAGCGCGTGCGCCTCGCCTGTGGCGACGCGGATAGCGCTGATGTCCTCGGGGCGGTTGGCCAGGCGGCAGTGGATATGGACCGCCCCGCCCTTCTGCGCCAGGCCGGCCATTTCCATCATGCCCGCACCCTTGCCGTCGATCTGCGCGGCCTGCGCGAGCACCGCGCCGATGGTCACGACCCCGGTACCGCCGACCCCGGTAATGACGACGTTATGGGTGCCCTCGATCAGCGGCAGATCAGGCAGCGGCAGATGCGGCAGGTCCAGATCGGTCGTCGCCTCGCTGCGCAGGCTCGCGCCCCGCAACGTCACGAAAGACGGGCAGAACCCTTTCACGCAGGAGTAATCCTTGTTGCAGGACGACTGGTCGATGGCGCGCTTGCGCCCCAGCTCGGTTTCCGTGGGCACGACCGAGACGCAGTTGGACTGCACGCCGCAGTCGCCGCAGCCCTCGCAGACATCGGTATTGATGAACACCCGCTTGTCGGGGTCGGGGAAGGCGCCGCGCTTGCGGCGGCGGCGCTTCTCGGCGGCGCAGGTCTGGACATAGACGATGGCCGAAACGCCCTCGTGGCCGGCAAATTCGCGCTGCACGTTCATCAGCTTGTCGCGGGTGTGGAATTCGATGCCGCCGGGATAGTCCTTGCGATCCACGTCTTCCTTCTCGTCATGCACGACGGCCAGATGTTTCACGCCCATCGCCTTCAGTTCGGCGGCGATGCGGGCGGGACCAAGCCCGCCCTCGTTGGTCTGGCCGCCGGTCATGGCGACGGCGTCGTTATAGAGGATCTTGTAGGTGATGTTGGTTCCCGCGGCCAGGGCGGCGCGGATCGCCTGCACGCCCGAATGGTTGTAGGTGCCGTCTCCCAGGTTCTGAAACACATGGTTGCGGGTCGAAAACGGCGCCTCGCCGATCCAGTTGGCGCCTTCGGCGCCCATATGGGTGAACCCCAGGGTGTTGCGATCCATCCATTGCGCCATGAAGTGACAGCCGATCCCGGCATAGGCGCGGCTGCCCTCGGGCACCTTCGTTCCGGTGTTGTGCGGACAGCCCGAGCAGAAATACGGCAGGCGGCTGGCGATTTCCTCGGCGTTGTCGGCACGGCGCGCCTCGGCCAGCGTGGCCAGCCCGGCGCGGATGCTATCGGTTTCGCGCCCCTCCTCGACCAGGATGCCGCCCAGCTTTTCCGCGATCATGATCGGGTCCAGCGCCCAGCGGGTCGGGAACAGTTCCTCGTCATGCATGCCGCCGGCACCGCGCTTGTACCAGCCATAGACGCGCCGGCCCCGGCGGTCGTCAAACAGCGCCTCCTTGATCTGCACCTCGATCAGCTTGCGCTTTTCCTCGATCACGACGATCAGATCCAGCCCTTCCGCCCAGTCGTGAAAGCCCTTCATGTCCAGCGGGAAGGTCTGGCCGATCTTGTAGGTGGTGAGGCCCAGGCGCTCGGCCTCGGCGGCGTCGATATGCAGAAGCGACAGCGCATGTTGCAGGTCGAGCCAGTTCTTGCCCGCCGCGACCAGGCCGATCTTGGCACCCGCCCTGCCCCACACGCGCCGGTCGATACCGTTGGCGTGGCTGAAGGCCTCGGCGGCGAACCGCTTGTAGTCGATGATGCGCGCCTCCTGTGCGACGCGGTCATCGACCAGGCGAATGTTCAGACCGCCCGGCGGCATGTCGAATTCGGGCGCGACCAGTTGCATCCGGTCCGCGCTGCCATCGACGACCGATGTAACCTCGATCGTGTCCTTCATCGTCTTCAGCCCGACCCAGAGCCCGGAAAACCGCGACAGGGCAAAGCCGTAGATGCCGAAATCGAGAATCTCCTGCACCCCGGCCGGGCTGAGAATCGGCAGATAGGCGTCCATCAGCGCCCATTCGGACTGGTGCAGCACGGTCGAGCTTTCGCCGGTGTGATCGTCGCCCATCGCCATCAACACACCGCCAAGGGCCGAGGTGCCCGCGTTGTTGGCATGGCGGATCGCATCGCCCGACCGGTCCACCCCCGGCCCCTTGCCGTACCAGAGACCGAACACGCCGTCATACCGGCCTTCGCCGCGCAGTTCCGCCTGCTGGCTGCCCCAAAGCGCCGTGGCGGCCAGGTCCTCGTTCAGCCCCGGCTGAAAGGTGATGTCGCTTACCCCCAGATGCCGGGCGGCCCGTGTCATCTGCAAGTCGACGGCACCCAGGGGCGAACCGCGATAACCCGTCACAAGACCCGCCGTGTTGTGCCCGGCGGCGCGGTCGCGGGCCTTCTGCATCAGCATCAACCGCACCAGCGCCTGGGTGCCGTTCAGCAGGACGGGGGATTTCTCCAGGTCGAACCGGTCGTCCAGCGAGATTTTCGGGGTACTCATTCAGCGCCTCCCAGCTAGATGCGAGCATGCGACATTCTGTACCAGAATATAGGTCACAAAAGCTGACCTGCATAGCGGTATTTTGCGGTTTTCGTTACCATATGCCTGTTTGAACTCGAAACCCGGTCACGTTTCATATAGTGCGACCCCGGGAGACAGAAAGTTGCGGACATGGATTGGGACAAGCTCAGGATCTTTCACGCGGTTGCCGATGCCGGCAGCCTGACCCATGCCGGTGACCGCCTGAACCTGTCGCAGTCGGCCGTCAGCCGCCAGATCCGGGCGCTTGAGGAAGGGTTGAACACCACGCTGTTCCATCGTCATGCCCGCGGTCTCATTCTGACCGAGCAGGGCGAGTTCCTGTTCGATGCGACCCGCGCGATGTCGCGATGGCTGGACACGGCGTCGGCCCGCATAAGAGACAGTGAAGAGGAAGTGTTCGGCGAATTGCGCGTGACCACGACCATGGCATTCGGAACGCTTTGGCTGGCGCCGCGGCTGTCGGCGCTCTATGACAGGTATCCCGACCTCAAGATCGACCTGATGCTGGAAGAACGGGTCCTGGACCTGCCGATGCGCGAAGCCGATGTCGCCATCCGCATGAAGGAACCAAGCCAGGCCGATCTGATCCGCAAGCGGCTGATGACGATAAGGATGCAGCTGTTTGCCACGCGCAGCTATCTCGAACGCCGCGGAACGCCCACGGAGATTCCGGACATCGCCAATCACCGGCTGATCTGTCAAAGCCCCCATTCCGCTCAGGTCAGCGCCGGGGCGCTGCTGGTGCAGCAACTGATGGCGCACAATCCGCAATCGCTGTTGACGGTGAACAACTACTTCGGGGTGTTGCAGGGGGTTCTGAACGATCTCGGAATCGGCATCCTGCCGGACTATCTGAACGAGGAATTTCCCGACCTCGTGCCGGTACTGACCGAGATCGACTCGGTCGAGGTGCCGGTATTTCTTGCCTATCCAGAGGAATTGCGGCATTCCAAGCGCATATCGGCGTTCCGAGATTTCATTCAGGACGAGATCATTTCACACCGCAAGCATTTGAAACGACTTGGAAAGATCTAAGCTATGCGCAGCGCGCATGGCTGCAATGTCGTGGTTAACGTTTGATATGCCTTGAACGGGTCCGACCGGCATCATAGATGCTGTCTTGAAGGCGGCGGCGCGATATCGCGTGTCGTCTTCATACCTCCCTGTTGGACTATGGCCGGGCTTAGTGCTCGGCCTTTTTTTGTCCGGGCTCCGGGCGGGATTGCCGCCGGTACGGGGCATCGCCTATTTGCAGCCGCACCCGGCGCGGCTAAGCTGGGCACAAAAAGCAACAAGTCGAAACGACGGGGATAGCGACATGGCACATCTGTTTCGCCTCTGCATGCTGGTATTGGGGGTCTTCGTCTGGTCGGCCCTGCCGGTTCAGGCCCAGACCGGGGCGCAACCCGGCACGGCGGCACCGGCGGGCATCGAATTGCCCGACCCGCTGACCCCGGCCGCGGTGCGCGAGATGGTCTCGCGGATGTCGGACGATCAGGTACGTTCGCTGCTGCTGGAACGCCTGGACGCGGTGGCGCGCGAGGAAGCGGCCGGGACCGTGACCAAACCGGGCCTGATGACCCGGATCGGCGATACCGGCAAGGCACTGCTTGCCTCTTGGGCCGACGCGGTCATCAAGGTTCCGACGCTGTTTTCGAAACAGGGCGAGGCATTCGCGAATTTCGGCAGCGATTTCGGCGCGGGCGGGCTGATGCGCCTGTTCGGCTTTACCCTTCTGGCGCTGGCCGTCGGCTATGGCGCCGAGAGACTGGCGGTGTTCCTGACCCGCCGCCGGCTGGGTCGGGAAACCGGCGGGGAATCGCAGGATTTGCGCAGCGCGGTCGGCTTCCTGTTCCGCCGGTTCTGCCGCGAGTTGCTGGGGCTGGTGGTGTTCTACATCGTGGTCAGGTTCGTCGGCCGCTCCCTGCTGGACGAAAGGGAACTGGTTTTCGCGGCCCCCTTCGTCTATTACCTGATCTGGATCCCGCGCCTTGGCGCCGCCGTGGCGCGCTTCGTGCTGGCGCCTAAACGTAGCGACCTGCGGCTGGTCAACATGGGCGACCACTGGGCCAGATACCTCTACCGCAACCTGATCGGCCTGTTCTTCCTGATCGGGTTCATTCTGTTCATCGTTGGCTTTGATGCCCGCAACGGCGTGGCCATGGCGGAGGCCCGGCTTGCCTTCTGGCTGAATACGGCGGTGCATTTCTATGTGGCGCTGATCGCCTGGACCGCGCGGGACGGTCTGCGCAACATGATGCGCGGCACCGACCCCGACCGGAGCGAATATGACGAACGCGCCGCCCATGCCTATCCTGCCTATGCCATCGGCGTTGCGGTGGTGATGTGGCTCGTGGTCGGGATCATCGGCGTAAGTGGCAGTCCCGATGTTCGGCAGATGCTTGGCCACGGGGCGCATTACATGACGATGTTCTGGTTGCTGGCCGGGCCGGCGCTGGATACTCTGGTGCGCGGCCTGGTGCGCCACCTGCAACCGCCGATGATCGGCGAGGGCAAGGTTGCCGAAGCCGCCTACCGGTCGACCAAGCGCAGCTATATCCGCATCGGACGGGTTCTGGTCTTTGGCTTGATCGTGATCATCATCGCCAAAGCCTGGAACATGTCGATAACCGATCTGGCGGCCTCGGGCGTCGGTGGCAACCTGGCCGGCAACCTGGTCGAATTCATCATGATTTCGATCGTCGGTTATGTCGCGTTCGAGTCGGTGTCGGTTTATGTCAACGGCCGTCTGGCGCGCGAACAGACCACGGCCGCCCTAACCGAAGACGAGATCGCCGGCGAAGGCGGCGGCAGTTCCGGCGGGTCGCGGCTGGTCACGGTGCTGCCGCTGCTGTTGCTGACGGCGCAGATCGCCATCGTTGTGGTGTTCGCGCTTCTGGCCATCGGCAGTCTCGGGCTCGACATCACGCCGCTGCTGGCCGGTGCCGGGGTGATCGGCCTGGCCATCGGGTTCGGTGCGCAAAAGCTCGTGACCGATATCGTTTCGGGCGTCTTCTTCCTGATCGACGACGCCTTCCGCGTCGGCGAATATGTCGATGTCGGCGGCACCACCGGCACGGTCGAGAAGATCTCGATCCGTTCCATGCAATTGCGCCACCATCGCGGCCCGGTCCACACCATCCCCTATGGCGAGATCGCCAAGCTGACCAACTACAGCCGCGACTGGGTCATCATGAAGCTGAAGTTCACCGTGCCCTTCGATACCGACCCCAACAAGGTCAAGAAGATATTCAAGAAGATCGGCGCCGAGATGATGGAGGATCCGGCCCACAAGGAAGGGTTCCTGCAACCGTTCAAGAGCCAGGGCGTGTTCGATTTCGACGATGTCGGCATGATCATCCGCGGCAAGTTCATGGCCAAGCCGGGCACCCAGTTCACCATCCGCAAGGAGATCTACAACCGCGTCAAGTCCGAGTTCGCCGCCGCCGGAATCGAGTTCGCGCGCCGCGAGGTCCGGGTGGCCATTCCGGGGCTGGACGACGCCGATCACCTGAGCGAGGAACAGAAGGCCGCCATAACGGGCGCAGCCGCGGGCGTCGTGCAGCAACAGGGCGAACGGTAGCGGCCAGGGTCGCCGCGCCCCACGCGGCGTCGCAGAATGTGGGGCGGTGCGCTGCTTCTGCCGTTTTGCGGACACGCGCCACAGGCGCCGGGCTGCCCGGCGCGCCCTTCACGGCCCGAGTTCCGCCAGCCATTGCAAGAGCTGCGGATCCTCCGGCAGATAGGCCAGCGCCTCGTTCAGGACGCCGCGCGCCCGGTCCGCTCCGCCTTCGACCTGCGCCAGCCGCACCAGCATGTTCCAGGCCTCGGCGCGCTGCGGGTCAAGCCTGACCACCTCGCGGAACGCGGCCTGTGCGCCGCGCAGGTTGCGCCCAGTCAGGGCGATGCCGCCCAGAACCAGATGCGTTTCGGGAAAGTCCAGCTTGTTGGCAAGCGAAATCCGCCAGTCCGACATCGCCTCGCCCACCAAGGCCCGCTGACTCGGTGTAAGCGTTTCGGGCGAAACGGTCAGCATCTGCTTACCCGCCAGTATCCGCACCGAACGCACCGGATCGGCCAGCACCGTCATCAGCCGCCCGGCGCGATCCTGTGCCGGCGCGCCTGCCTGAAGGCCGGCGGCGCCGCCCCGCACCAGCGGATCGGGATCGGACAGCAATGGCGCCATTGCCGTGGCGAGCGCCGGATCCGCCAGGGGTTGCAGGAAATACAGCGCGGTGGCGCGCACGATGCCGGGCCGGTCCGCGTCCAGCGCGATCTTGCGCAGCGCCGGGGCCGCGGCCCGCGGATCCCGGCTTGCCAGCGCGAATGCCTGCCCGAAATGCGCGTCGCGCCGCGCCGGATCGGGGTACCACTCTGCAATCGCCGCGGCCGCCCGGTCGCGGTCAAGGTCGTCGTGGCAATCGGTGCAGGCATCCGGCGCCTCCATCTCGGCCCCCAAATCGGGGCGCGGGATACGAAAGCTGTGATCGCGGCGCCCGTCGATTCCCATGTAGACGCGTTCGATCATGTGGCAGGACTTGCATTGCGCGCCCGTGCTGCCCGGCGCGTGATGATGATGCGACGGGTCGTCATACGCGGCCAGCCGCAAGGTCGGAAAGTCGGGGTTGCCGGCGGGTGAATGGCATTGGGTGCACACGGCGTTGCCCTCGGCCTTCAGCGTCGCGCCATGCGGTTCGTGGCAGTTCATGCAACTGACGCCCCGGGCGTACATCCTGGATTGCAGGAATGACCCGTAGACATAGACCTCGTCGAGGATCTGGCCGTCGGCGTGGTAGCGCCCCGACCGCAGCAGTTCGAGCGTATGGGCCTCCGCGAAGGGCGTGCCGGGCAACGGGTTGCCGTCGGTTATCGCTTCGCGCCGGGAATGGCAGGTGGCGCATTGTTCGATATCGCGGGCCGTATCCCCCTGCCCCAGCGCGGCGGAAAAGCCATGGGCGGGCGGCGCGACGGCGCCGGGTTCGCCGCGCGCCCAGTCCAGATGCAGAGACCCCGGGCCATGGCAGGCCTCACAGCCCACGCCGATTTCCGCCTGCGTACTGGCATAGGCGCGGCTGCGAGGATCGTAGTTGCGTTCGTATCCGGTGGCGTGGCATTCGGCGCAGCGCGCGTTCCACGTCTTGTAGGGGCCGCGCCAGTGCAGCCCGTCCCCGGGCGGCAGATCCTGATCGGGATAGAGGTGATACCACGCCTCGCCCGCGACATCCCAGACCACGTCAAAGCTTTGCAGCCGGCCCGGTTCGGTCTCGATCAGGAATTGCTGGAGCGGTGCGACGCCCGCGACCGAATGAACCGGGTAGTCGGTGACGCTGCCGTCGGTTTCGGTGACGGTGACGAAGTAATTTCCGTCCTCGACCCGGAAGGCGGCTGAAAACCCGTCATGGGCGAAGGTTGTGTTGTCGAAATCGGCTTTCACCGTGTCCGGCCCCGGTAGCGTCCAGGCCAATGCGTGATGCGACTCCGCCCAGGCCTCCGCCGCATCCTCGTGACACCCCGTGCAGGTGTCCGAGCCGACATAGGCCGGCTGTCCGGATTGCTGCGCCAGCCCGGCCGTAGCGGCCACGAGCCAGGCGAGGAACGAGAGGCTCAGATGAACTGGGGACATTGAATTGCAATCCGATATATCGGGAACCGGGCGAAACAGAGGTTCGCCCCCCGCCCCGAGGGTGGGCGCCGTCGAACATGGCACAACGGCGCAGTCAACCGGAACGGTGAAACCATATGATACGTCGGATCCGTTTCGCACCCGCCCATGGGGGCGTTGGGCCTATGCAGCAAACTTCGGATACAGGTGGCCACGGACATGAGCGTTGGTGCCTTCCCGCCTTGGGCCGTCGATCGGCGCGCCCGGGCACGCGGAAGGGAACACGCCTCCGGGCGGCGATGGGATACAGTGCCAACCCGGCAGCGCGAGCCGCCGCCACGCGCCAAAGCCGCCTCAGTCATCTCTGGCCAGGTCGATCAGGGCGCCGTTGAATTCCGCGCCGACGATCAGGATGGCGGAAATCAGGTAAAGAAAGATCAGCGCCGCCATGGCCCCGGCCAGACCGGCATAGGTGGCGGCGTAGGATCCGAAGGAGCGCACATAGAACGAGAACCCCCAGCCGACGATCATCCACAACACTACCGTCAGAACCACCCCGGGCAGGATTCGGCGCAGCCGGTGGCGCCGCCCCGGCAGCCAGACATGCGCGGCCAGAACCGCCAGAACCGGCATCGACAGGATGACGGCCTGGCCGATGCCCTCGTCGAATATCCATTGCAGGAACGGCCAGGGCGTCGCCGCGCTTACAAGCCTGGTGTAGACCGGCACGGCAAGGGCAAAGGCGACGGCCCCAAGCAGTGCCACGGCCCCGACCAGCACGAACAGCACGCACAACAACCGCGCCCGCCAGAAGGGTCGTGTTTCGGTGTCGTGATAGGCCCGTGTCATCGCCTCGCGAACGGCATCGACGCCGTTGGATGCGAAATACAGCACAAGAACCCCGCCCACCGTCATCAGGCGCGAATTGTTGGCCTCGATCACCGCCGTCACCTCGGCGACGATCGGTGCCTCGATCGCATCGGGCCAGGCGCCGAACACCAGTTCGACGACATCGTCCATCGCCTCCTGGTCCGACAGGAACCCCGCCAGCGCGAACTCGCGCGACACGAACCCCGCCAGCGCCACCACGAACAGGACGAAGGGGAACAGCGCCAGCATCATCG
Source organism: Jhaorihella sp. (assembly GCA_047975215.1). Taxonomy (GTDB): domain Bacteria; phylum Pseudomonadota; class Alphaproteobacteria; order Rhodobacterales; family Rhodobacteraceae; genus JAGRMG01. Next base: position 30,227 of record JBKEDD010000129.1, on the reverse strand, counting down.
ACATGGCGACATGGCTGCTCAGCACCCAGCCGCCCTTGGCGTTGAACCGGCGCACGGCCTCGAAACTGGCGCGCAGCGCCGCCCACATCCACCCGGCAACGCGTTTGACGGGCGGGTTCATGCCGGTCCGGCCCCGACCGGACAGGCGCCGCGGTTTCGTCCCCTATCCGTCATGCGAACCCCTCTCGGGCGGAGGAGGCGCTTCGTCCCCGAACGTTTCGGCAAGTGTGGTCCAGACGGTCACGAACAACCCCGCCAGCACCGGCCCCAGGATCATGCCGGACGCGCCGAACATGCCCAGCCCGCCCAGCGTGGCGATCAGGATCACGATATCGTGCAACCGCGCGTCGCGCCCCACCAGCGCCGGGCGCAGGAAGTTGTCGATGGTCGAAACGACAGCCGTGGCCCAGACCGCGAGGCCTACCGCTTCCATGTACTGCCCCTTGATCGCCAGATAGAGAGAGCCTCCCAGCAGCACCGCCGGGGCGCCGATCGCCGGCAACATCGCCATTACCATCATCACCACCGACCAGAACGCCGCACCGGGTACCCCCGTCAGCCAGAACCCCAGCCCGCCAAGCCCGCCCTGAATGACCGCGATGGTGAGCGTGCCCCTTATGGTGGCGCGGCTGACCGACATGATCCGTTCGTTCAACAGCTCCTGGGTCTCCGGCGCCAGCCCGGTAAAGCGCAGCAGGCGCACCAGGATCGGCGTATCCATCTGGAGAAAGAAGAACAGCGAGTAGAAGAACACGAACAGATGCAGAAACAACATCGCCGCGCCCAGCGTGACCGAGGACAACGAGGACACGAAGAAACCGGCGGCGGCCTGGATCAGTTCGCCAAGCTTGGACAGTACCTTGGGCCAGAATTCCTCGAGGTCGCCTTCGAACGGCACCCAGTCGGGCAGCTTCACCGACCAGTCGGCGGCGTTGAGCTTGCCGGCCAGGGCGCCGATGCCCCGCACCAGGGACTCGGCCTGGCTGACCGCCACGGCGATGATCGCCATCATCGGCAGGATCACGACCAGCAGCATCAGCGCCAGGCTGATCGTGCTGGCCAGCGCCCTGCGCCCGCGCAGCCGCCCGGTCAGCCACAGGTTCAGCGGCTCCGCCATCGCAGCCGTGATCGCGGCCAGCGTCAGCGGCACCAGAAGGCCGTGGACCATGTCGAAGAACACGACCGAGATCAGCGCGGTCGCCACCAGCAACGCGATCCAGCGCAGAACATCCGCCGAAATGGGGCGCAACGGTTGCATGGAAAGTCCCGCAGGTTGATCGCTTGGTCGGATTGCCATTGAAGGCACGTTGCACAACACGCGTTTAGGATGCAACATCGGGCTGCCCCGGCCGACCGGGCCGATACCTCAGGAGGCGTGACATGAGCGATATGGACGACTGGCTTGCCGCCATGAAAAAGAGGCGCGACGAGATGAAGCTGCAACTGCACCTGGCCAGCAAGGAAGCCGCGGAGGAATGGGACGAAGTGGTTTCAGACTGGGACCGCTTCGTTCAAAGCGCGCAGCTGGACAAGTCCGCGGAAGAGGTCGGCGAAGCCGCCCGCGAACTGGGTATCCGCATCAAGACCGCCTTTGACCGTATGCGCAAGGGTCGCGGCTGACGCGGTCAGGAACCGGCAGGAAAGGACTTCCGATGGTGACGAAGGCGGAACTTGAACAGGAACTGGCCGCCCTCAAGGAGGAACTCGCCGCTACGCGGAAAAAGTCCGCCGAAGCCGCGGCGCAGACGGCCGAGGCGGCCGTCGATACGGGGGCCGAGGCGGCGAAGGAAGGCAAGGCGGCGCTGGCCGGATTCCTGCAATCGTACGGTATCGACACCAGGGAACTGGATATCGAAGGTCTCTGGCGGCAATTGTCCGGCGAGATCGGCGATTTTTCGCGCAGGCAACCGGCCCTCGCCGCGATCGCGGTTTTCGGCCTTGGTTTTCTGCTCGGACGGATGGCGAGATAGCCGGGGAAAGGAGACGGCTATGAACCGGATCAGCCGGAACATCGCGATCGTGCTGCGCACCGAACGCATGATCGCGTTGCGCCAGATTGCCGTGATCCGCAACCAGACCGGGCTGTATGCCTTTGCCGGGCTGGTATCGCTGATCGGGCTGGTGATGCTGAACCTTGCCGCGTTCTTCGCGCTGGAAGCCGTCATGGTGGCGCAACTTGCCGCGCTGATCGTCGCGCTGGGCAATATCGTGCTGGCGGTGCTGCTGGTGCTCGTCGGCAGGCGGCTGTCCCCGGGCAAGGAGCTTGAGCCGGTGACGGAACTGCGCGACCTGGCCATCGCCGAACTCGAGGCCGAGGCAGAGCTTGCCGTGACCGAGGCGCGCGAACTCTCCGCCAATGTCCGCCGGATCGCCCGTGACCCGCTGGGCACCGCCCTGCCGGCGCTGTTGACGGCGCTGCTGTCGGCGCTGACGGGCGGGTTGAAGAAATGACCGAGCCGAGCTTGCCCCCGGTGACAGAACCGGCCCGTACCGGCAACCCCGAACAGAGAGGATCTCCGATGCTGCAACGACTCGTTCTATCGCTCGCGGCCTCGGCCGCGTTCTGTGCGGTCGCGCTGGCCGATCCGCTGCCGTCCTGGAACGACGGCGACAGCAAGGCGCGGATCCGCGCCTTTGTCGATGACGTGACCGATCCGGCCTCCGACAGCTATGTCCCCCCCGAGGCGCGCATCGCCGTGTTCGACAACGACGGCACGCTCTGGGCCGAGCAGCCGGCCTATTTCCAGCTCATCTTTGCATTCGATGACGTGGCGCGGCGCGGCAAGGATGACCCCTCGGTTCTGACCTCCGACGCGCTGAGGGCCGCGGCGGCAGGCGATTACCAGACCGCGCTGGCCGGCGGAAATTCGGCGCTGGCCGAGATCCTGGCCCTCTCGCATTCCGGGCTGAGCGTGGAACAGTTCCAGGCCAATGCCCGGGCCTGGTTGGATAGTGCGCGTCATCCCAAGACCGGCCTGCGCTATGAGCAGATGACCTATCAGCCGATGACGGAACTGCTGCGATACCTGCGCGACGAGGGCTTTATCACCTACATCGTTTCCGGCGGCGGCGTTCATTTCATACGGGTCTTTGCCGAACGCGCCTATGGCATTCCGCCCCAACAGGTAATCGGCACATCGCTTGCCAGCAGCTACCACGTCAAAAGCGGACAGCCCGTCATCATGCGGGATCCGCAGTTGTTCTTCAACGATGACAAGGAAGGCAAGCCGCTGGCCATAGACCGGATCATCGGGCGGCGCCCGATTTTCGCGGCCGGCAACTCCGACGGCGATTTCCAGATGCTCGAATACACCACCGCCGGGGACGGCGCGCGGCTGGGTCTGCTGATCCACCATACCGACGCGACACGCGAGTTTGCCTATGACCGCGAGGGTCATATCGGCGTTCTTGCGCGCGGGCTTGACGAAGGCCCGGGCCGCGGCTGGCTGATCGTGGACATGGCGAAGGACTGGTCGCGCATCTATTCCGGCGCAAGGTAGGTTCGCTGGGCCGACCCGAATGACGATCGTCCTTGGCACTCTGGTATTCATGCTCTATGCCTCGGCGCTGTTTTGCGCCGTGCATGCCGCCGTTGCGGCCCGCACGCCGCAGGGCGCGGTGGGCTGGGGTGTGTTCCTGATCGCGATTCCGATCCTCGGGGTGCCGCTATATCTGTTTCTCGGCCATCACCGGTTTCGCGGCTACCGGATCGCGCGGCTTGAATCCAGGCGCGTGGTGGAAGGGCTCAGGGCGTTCGCCTCGCAGCACAGGCCCGATCTCGGCGAGGATGCAATCAACCGCGCCCCGTTCGAAAGCATCGCCAAAATGCAGGCGGTGCGCGGCAACGGTGCCGATCTGCTGATCGACGGCGAGGCGACATTCGCCGCGATATTTCAGGCGATAGACGCTGCGCAAGACTATGTCCTGTTCCAGTTCTACATCGTGCACGACGATGAACTGGGGAAGGCCGTCAAGGAACGGCTTGTTGCGGCGGCGCGGCGCGGCGTGCATGTGCGCTTCATGATCGATGCGGTCGGCAGCTACAAGCTGCCGCGCGCCTATACGGACGAATTGCGCGCCGCCGGTATCGACGTGGCCGACCGCGACAGTGAGCGCGGCCCCAAGTTCCGCTTTCAGCTGAACTACCGCAACCACCGCAAGACCGTCGTGGTCGACGGCATCACGGGGTTCATCGGGGGGCACAATGTCGGCGACGAATACATGGGGCGCGACCCCGCCATGAGCCCGTGGCGCGACACGCACTACCGGGTGCGCGGGCCGGTGGTGCTGCAACTGCAACTTATTTTCGTGGAGGATTGGCACTGGGCCACCGACAGCCTGCTGCTGGACGAACTGAACTGGGACGTCCGGCGCGTGCCCGAGGACATGACCGCCCTGATCGTCGCCACCGGGCCGGGCGATGCCATCGAAACCGGCAGCATGATGTTCTTTTCCGCGATCGCGGCGGCACAGACGAGAATCTGGATCGCCTCGCCCTATTTCGTGCCCGATCTCGATGTCATGACGGCATTGAAACATGCCGCGCTGCGTGGCGTTGACGTGCGCGTGCTGGTGCCCGATCACGCCGACAACCGCGTGACCTGGCTTGCCGCCTATGCCTATTTCGACGAGATGACGCAAAGCGGCGTGCGCGTGTTCCGTTTCATGCGCGGTTTCATGCATCAGAAGGCGTTTCTGGTCGATGATCAACTCGCCGCGGTAGGCACCACCAACCTTGACAACCGGTCGTTCCGGCTGAATTTCGAGGCGATGGCCCTGTTCTTCGACCAACAGGCGGCCGCGGCGCTCGATTCCATGTTTCGCGCCGATTTCGAGCTTAGCTATGAACAGACGCGCACCATCGCCCAGCAGCCGCTTCATATCCGCTATGGCGCGCCGGTGGCCCGCCTGTTCTCGCCGATCCTGTAAACGGTGAAATCACTTGCCGATGGTGGAAAACAGCCGGTCCTGCAACAGCCGGGTCATGAGTGCGATCAGAAAGGCCGTGCTGATGCCGAACCCCAGCACTCCGGCGACCCCCGCGAAGGTGCCGAACACCCGCAGCCCCGGTTCGAGCGTGATATCGCCATAGCCGACGGTGGTGTAGGTAACGAGCGAAAAGTAGACCGCCTCGTTCCAGGTCCCCAGCGCACCGCTCTGCAACCAGACGCACGACCAGATCGCGATCTGCGCGGTATGGGCCAGCAGGATGAAGACGAGGGCCGTCAGGATCAGCGTCCCCGCCCCTGCCGACGGGCTTGCAGCCCAAAGTCTGCGGGCGATGCGGCGCAGGATCGTGGTGGCCCAGACCAGGAACAGCGTCTCGATGACAAGGCACAGCCCCATCGTGACACCGCCCCACAAGAGCTGCTGCCCGAGTGTCATGGCCCTGTCATCCCGCCCGCGCCCAGGCCCGTGCCAAGGGCCGCACATGTGCCGCCGGGTGCCCGGGCCTCATTCGTCATTCTTCGCATCCGTCCCGGGAGTGTCCGGCCGCGCCGCAGGCGTTTGCGCGGGTCGGGTGGCCCCGGGCAGCGTTTCGGGGTTGCGCAGCCAGATATCGCTTTGCGGGAATGGAATTTCGATACCTTCGGCGGCAAAGCGGCGGGCGATTTCGTAGTTCATGTCCGAACGCACACTCAGCACCCAGTTCACATCGCGCAGAATCGCGCGGATCTCGAAGTCCATCGAACTGGCGCCAAAGCCCTGGAACGCCACGCTGGGTGCCGGATTTGCCAGAACCATCGGATGCGCGTTGGCGATCTCGAGAAGTATCTTTTCCACCTTGCGGGGATCGCATGAATACGCCACGCCAACCGGGACAATCACCCGTCCAATGGTATTGCCCCGCGTATAGTTGGTGACGGTGCCCGAAATCAGATCCGAGTTCGGCACGATGACATCGGTACGGTCGAAGGTTTCGATGCGCGTGGAACGAACCGAAATGTCGCGCACATAGCCCATGAGGCCGTTGACCTCGACCCAGTCGCCTTTCGAAATCGGGCGTTCGATAAGCAGGATGATCCCGCTGACAAAGTTGGAAACGATCGTCTGAAGCCCGAAACCGATGCCGACCGACAACGCCCCGGCGACCAGCGCCAGCGACGAAAGGTCAAGTCCGGCGGCGGCAATGGCGACGAGCGAGGCCAGAAAGATGCCGATATAGCCGGTTCCCGAAACCAGCGCGTTCTGCCCCCCCGGGTCGATGCCGGTTTTCGGCAGCAGGGAGTTGCGCAATCCGCCCTGCAACAGGCGCGTGAGCATGTATCCGGCGCCGAACACCACGGCAAAAATGACGAATACTTCGGGCGAGACGCGCGCATCGCCAACCTGAAACCCGGCCATGAACATCGCCCAGACCTCGGTCAGGTCGGCGACCCGGGCGCCCCAGATCAACGCCAGGACCGGGATCGAAAGCAGCGCAAGCGCGAATCCGGCAAGCACGGAAAACAGCGAATCCCGGGCCGATTCGCCATGATGCCAGAGCCACCCGTAAAGATCGGTAACGAAATGCTGCAACACCACGCAGACGGCGATCAGCGCCAGCGTCAGAACCACCGGGTAGATGATGGCATCGGCGGCATAGACATATCCCGCCGCGGCCAGGACCGGGGCTGCCATGCTCAGAACGATCGCCCCCTTGCGCGCCAGCCGCACGACACCGGCAGCCGCCGAACCGCGTGCCGTGCCGGGTTCGTCGGTATCCGAAGCCTCGCGCAGCCGGATACCCTGCATGCGCGACAGGATCAGCGATGTAATGACGATCCCCGGAAAGGAAATGACGGCGAGCGAGGCCTCGGAGATGCTTTCGATCTGTCCGAACAGGCGGACCGCGTCAAACAACACCAGCATCCACGCCAGCAGGGCGATATAGTATCGGGTTTCGCGCTTGCGCGACGGAATCACCGGCACCAGTTCATCGGTTGCGCCCCTGGGCAGCAGCCGGTCGGCCAGCCATCTGAAGAACAGCAGGGTGGCAGCCCATCGCGGCAGCGCCTCTGCAATCAGGGTGCCGCGCAGACCCAGCATGCCCGACATCGTCAGGGCATGGGTGATCGCGACGACACCGGCCAGCGGCAAAAAAATCTTGGTCAGCGAGACAACGAAAGACCACACCCCCGAGCCGCGGCCGCCGAAACGGCGCAGGTAATCCCCAAGCCGTTCCGCCCAGGCGTGGGCGCGAAACAACAGCACCAGCCCAAGCAGTACGAGACCGCCAATAGGCAGCAGGTTGTCGTGCAGTACCTCGCGGCTGGCACGCGACCGGGTCAGGTCCGCGGTTTCCTTCACAAGGGCGCTCAATGCGTTCTGGACATCGCGCAGCGCCTTTGGCCAATGCTCGGGGTTGAGCGGTGAGGGGCCGCGCGAGAGCAGCTTGCTGGCCTGACGTTCACGGATTATGCGGTCGATCTCGCCGATCAGGCCGTCGGCGCGGTTGTGAGCTTCCTCGGCTACCACGCGCGGCACCCGCAGCGCATCGAGTTGTTCGTTGAGCGATACGCGCAGCGTGGCGAGATCGGCGGGTTCCTCCTCGCCGTCGCCGGGTGGCGGGCCCAGCGCGTCGATCTGCGATCTCAGGGTCTTGATCCGCGCCGAATTCGCGGCTCGCGTGGTGGCGAAAGCCTCGCGATAGCCGGCAATCTCGGCGCGCAGATTTTCGAGAGCGGCGTTCGAAGCGCGCTGCGCGTCGATTACCTGTTCGGCGCGCGTGGCGGTCTTTTGCCATTCGTCAAAGTACTCACGCTGCCTGTCGGTAACCTGCGCGCCGCCAAGCTGGGCGACGAACAACAGCACAAGCGTGCACAGGGTCGCAAGGAAGCCTCGCGCAACGGTGGTCATGTGTCCTCGAACACGCCGGGGATACTGGCCGGAGCGCGGCTCATCCAGTCGGGCACCGGAAGGTTCTTTTCCCTCAGGAAGTCCGGGTTGAACAGTTTGGACTGGTAGCGCGTGCCGTAGTCGCACAACACGGTGACGATAGTATGACCCGGCCCCATCTCGCGGGCCATGCGCACCGCACCGGCGATGTTGATGGCGGTCGAGCCGCCCATGGCAAGCCCTTCCTCGTGCAGCAGGTCGAACAGGTAGGGCAATGCCTCGTCATCCGCGATACGGCAGGTGAAATCCGGGGCGAAGCCTTCGAGGTTGCGGGTGATCCGCACCTGGCCGATCCCCTCGGCGACCGAACCGCCCTCGCTTTTCAACTCTCCGGTGGTGTAGTAGGAATAGAGCGCGGCCCCCATCGGATCGGCCAGCCCGACTCGCACGCCCCTCGGCTGCAATGCCTCGGCGACCCCGGCCAGCGTGCCGCCCGAGCCCACCGCGCAGATGAATCCGTCCACCCGCCCGCCCGTCTGTTCCCAGATTTCGGGGCCCGTCGTCTCCACATGCGCCCGGCGGTTGGCCACATTGTCGAACTGGTTGGCCCAGATCGCGCCATTGGGTCTGGTCTTGTTCAACTCGTCGGCCAGGCGTTCGGAATAGCGCACGAAATTGTTCGGGTTGCGATAGGGCGCCGCGGGCACCTGCACCAGCTCGGCGCCGGCCAGCCGCAGCATGTCCTTCTTTTCCTCGCTTTGCGTTTCCGGGATGACGATGACGGTTCTGAACCCCATCGAGGCGCCGACCAGCGCCAGCCCGATCCCGGTGTTGCCGGCGGTACCCTCGACGATGGTACCGCCGGGGCGCAGCGTGCCGCGCGCCACCGCGTCGCGGATGATGTAAAGCGCCGCACGGTCCTTGACCGACTGGCCGGGATTCATGAACTCCGCCTTGCCGAGGATCTCGCAGCCGGTTTCCTCGCTGACCTTTCGCAGCCGGATCAGCGGTGTGTGTCCTACGGCCTCGGCCAGATCGCGTGCGATGCGCATGGGTCGTCCCCCCGTTTCTGGTCCCGACTCGATGTAACCCCGGCCCGGTCCGATCTCAAGCCGTCATGCGCAGCCGGTCGCGGTGCCGGGCCAGCCAAAGCGCGGTCGTCAGCAACGGCAGGTCCCTGTACTCCCCGGCATCGACGCCCCTCATCAGATCGTCAAAGCCGACGATCCTGCTGGCGATGTCCTCGCCCTCCGATGCCAGGCCTCCGGCACCCGCCGGAAGTGAAGAAAGATCGGCTATTCCGATGAATAGGTGCAGGAATTCACCCGATGACCCAGTGCTCGAATAGCACCGGCCGGCGTCTTCCAGCCGCGTCAGGGTCAGCCCCGCCTCTTCCATGGCTTCGCGGCGTGCGGTGGTTTCGGCGGTTTCACCGGGATCGACCAGCCCGGCCACCGGCTCCCATACCCAGGGGGCGCGGTCACCGGCCAGAAACACCGGCGCGCGGAACTGTTCGACCAGCAGCACACAGTCGTTGACCGGGTCATAGGGAAGCACCACCGCCGCCTCTCCGACCAGCAGGGCGAACCGGGTCACGGAGCCGCTCAGGGTGCCGTCATGCCGGCGAAACCGCAGCGCGGCCCGTTCCATGCCGAAGAAATTGAGACCGTCATGGCCGTGGTCCAGGACGCGCACATCGCTTGCCATGTCGCGCGCCGGATCGGGCGGGCGGGCCTGCGCAGCCAGCCAGGATGCCGCGCGGCGCCGGATCGAGGGCAATAGCGGCGCGATCTCGCCGGCCTCCTTCCGCCCGAACCAGGCCATCACTTCCTGCGCCGCGCGCAGTGTCAGCGGTCCCCATTCGGCGGCCCATTCCTCAAGCGACCAGGGCGCGCCGGGGCGCGGCGCATCGGCGCCCCGGGGCGGAAAGAAGACCCGCGCGTGCGCCGTGCCGCCATCGCCAAGGGTCAGCCGCACCGGGCGCAGATCGTATTCGAATCCGCCCTCGTAGAACTCCAGCCGGGCGATGTCCTGCGTGCTCAGCCCGCGCACGACAAGGCCATCGACGCCTCGGTCTGGGTCGACGACGATCATCGGAAAGGACTGCCCGTCGGCCCAGTAGACCGCGTGGCCGGGCAACCGGGCGGGCTGCATGTCGATCGCGCCCGCCGCGCGCCCCAGGACGCGTTCCAGGAGCGGCAGATACCGCAAGGTGCCGTAGAAGAACAGATCGGGCATGAAACGCGGCCTATCGTTCTGGGGTCATCGCCACATCCGGGCGGCGTATTGGGTCGCGAAACCGGCCAGAACCGCCCCGATGGCAAGGGTTGCAAGGATGTTCGGCACCAGGATCATCAGGCCGTATTCCGACATGATGCGGAAGGTATCGGTGATAGCCTCGAACGGGCCGCCATAGCGGTTGCGCATGGCCAGCTTGACCATGGTATTGGTCGCCTGAACGAACAGCCCCCAGAACACCAGGACCGCGACCCCCGTGATGCCGTTGTTGATTGCCGGCGCGATGCCGGGGATCGTGCGCGTGCGCCGGCCCATGACCAGCCAGCCGACGACCACGCCCAATGCGACATTGACGAGTGTGAAGCTGCCGAAATAGGTGCCGTCGGGCAGCAGTTCCTTGACCTGCCCCGACACGACAAAAGCCAGCAGGGCCAGACACAGGGCGGCAACGAGTCGGGCGGCGTTGGGCATCGTCTGAATCCGGCTCCTTGTCGGCGTACCATCAGGCTAGGCCGGTTCCGGCGCGCTGGCAAGAACCGCCGCTCGACCGGCGCCGCTGATAGCGGTCCCGCACGGCCATGGCCCGGGCAGGAGTTGCCCGGCAAACGGACGGGCCTGGTTTCCATCCGCTTTCAGCGCCGTCTTGGTCGCTTCGTCACGTTCGCGCGAACCTTGATCGCAGGCGCGCATACAGTATGGGGCGCGCGACTATGCCGTGCCGGTCTGCTAAAGAACCCGGTCAAGGGCTTCTATCAGCCGCCCCACCTCGTCGGCCGTGGTGTAATGGGTAAAGCTCAGCCGCAGCACGCCCTGTCCGGGATCGACCCCCATCGCCGAAAGTGGCCGCTGCGCATAGAAGTGCCCGCCCCCCGCCATGATTCCGTGATCGGCCAATGCGCTCGCTACCGCCTCGCCCGCCCTGCCCTCCAAGGCCAGCGCCACGGTCGGCGCGCGGCGGCCCGCCTCGGCCGGGCCGATCAGGCGCACGCTATTGCGTTCGGCCACCGCGTCCAGCAGCGGCTGGAGGAGCGCGGTCTCGTGCTCGCGCATCAGGTCGCGGACGAATCCCGCCCGCGCCGCCGCGCCCTCGGCAGGGCCGCCGTGATGGTCGCACAACGCATCGAGATAATCGGCCATGCCGGCGCTGGCCGCGATCTGGGCGTGGTCGGGGCCGGCCGGCGTGAACCGTTTGAACAGAACATCCCCGTTGAAGTGATGCCCCTGGTTGGGCAGCAGTTCGCCCAGTGCACGGCGGATAACCATCAGCCCCTGATGCGGGCCATAGGTCTTGTAGGCCGAGAACAGGTAGATATCCGGCCCCAGTTGCCCGATATCGGGAAAGCCGTGCGGCGCGAACGATACGCCGTCGACGCAGACGAACGCACCGGCCGCGTGCGCGATGGCGGTGATCTCCACCACCGGGTTGATCTCTCCCACCACGTTGGAGCAATGCGGAAAGCAGACCAGCCGCACCTTTTCGTCAAGCAGCGGTTCCAGCGCCTCGGGGTCGAGATGGCCGGTTGCCGGGTCGATCTTCCATTCGCGAATCTCTATGCCCTCGGCCGCCAGCCGCCGCCACGGGCCGGAATTGGCCTCGTGATCCTGATCGGTCACGATGATCGCCTCGCCGGGCCGCATGAACTGCCGGAACGCCTGGGCCAGAACATAGGTATTCTGGGTGGTGGAGGGTCCAAAGCTCAACTCGTCCTCCGCGACGCCGAGAATCGCCGCCATGCGGGCGCGCGCCTCGTCCATCTCCGCGCCCGCCAGACGGCTTGCCTCGAACGGCGCATAGGGCTGCACCTTGCGTTGCCGGTAGAAACGCGTCAGCCGGTCGATCACCGGCGCGCAGGTGTATGACCCCCCGGCATTCTCGAAGAACGCCCGCCCGCGCAGCGACGGTTCGGCAAAGGCGGGAAACTGCGCCCGCACGAAATCAAGATCAAGCCCCGCCGCGTTCATACTTTCTCCCCGTTATGTGAAAGCCCCGGCAGAATGTGCCGGGGCCTTCATTGGACGCAAATGCCCCGGACAATTCAAGCGCAAGTTCGCCTCAGCGCGCCTCGCTCATCAGGCCGCGCAGGATTGCCCAGCACATCAGAAGCAGAACCAGCGTGAACGGCAACCCGGTCGAGATCACCATCGCCTGCAAGGCCGCAAGGCCGCCGCCCAGCAGGAGCACGATGGCCACGGCGCCCTCGAACACGCACCAGAACACGCGCTGGGGTACCGGCGCATCTACCTTGCCGCCGGCGGTGATGGTGTCGATCACCAGCGACCCCGAATCCGAGGAGGTGACGAAGAACACCACCACCAGGACTATGCCGATGAACGAGGTGATCGAGGCAAGCGGCAATTCGCCCAGCATCTTGAACAGCTTGAGTTCCAGCGGCGCATCCTGCGCCCCGGTGAAGCCGTCGGCGATCACCTGATGGATCGCGGTGCCGCCGAACACGCTCATCCACAACACGCAGACCAGGCTGGGAATCAGCAGTACGCAGATGATGAACTCGCGCACCGTGCGGCCACGGCTGACACGCGCGATGAACATGCCGACAAAGGGCGACCAGGAAATCCACCACGCCCAGTAGAACGCGGTCCAGCCTTGGGAAAAGTTCACGTCCTCGCGCCCCAGCGGATCGGACAGCGCGGGCAGGAATTGCACATAGGCCAGCAGGCTGTCGGCGAACCCGGTCAGGATCGCCATGGTCGGCCCGACCAGCAGCACGAAGACCAGGAGCAGGAAGGCCAGCCCCATGTTGATCTCGGACAGCACCTTGACGCCGCCGTCGAGCCCGCGCAGTACCGAGACCAGCGCCACGGCGGTAATTGCGGTGATCAGGGCCACTTCGGTACCCGACCCAACCGGGATGCCGAACAGTTCGTTCAGGCCGGCATTGGCCTGGGTCGCGCCAAAGCCCAGCGATGTGGCCAGCCCGAACAGCGTCGCAAACACCGCCAGCGTGTCGATGACGTGGCCGGTCCAGCCCCAGATGCGTTCGCCGAAGATCGGGTAGAAGGCCGAGCGGATCGTCAGCGGCAGACCCTTGTTGTAGGTGAACAGCGCCAGCGCCAGCGCGACGATGGCGTAGATCGCCCATGGGTGCAGGCCCCAGTGATAGATGGTCGCGGCCATGCCCAGCCGCACCGCTGCGACTTCGTCACCCGTCGCGCCGCCCAAGGGTGCCCAGTCGGTACGCACCCCGTCTTCAAGCGCCGGGCCGGCCATGGATGCCGAAAAATGGCTCATCGGTTCGGCCACGCCGTAAAACATCAGGCCGATGCCCATGCCGGCGGCAAACAGCATCGCGAACCAGCCGACATAGGTGTAATCCGGCGCGGCCTCCTTGCCGCCCAGGCGTACCCTGCCCCACGGAGAGACGATCAGGAACAGGCAGAACAGCACGAAGATGTCGCCCGCTCCAAGGAAGAACCAGTCGAAATTCGCCGTCACCGCCGGGCGCAGCCAGCCGAACAGTGCCGCCGACTGCTCCGGCAGCGCCAGTGCATAGAACACGAAGGCGACGATGGTCAGCCCCGATATCATGAACACCGGGTTGTGAATATCAAAGCCGAACGGCCCGAGACTGCCTTCGACGTTGTCCTGCCCGATCTCGTAATCGGTTTCGATCAGGTCGGCATCGCCTTCGGGCAGCGGAATTCCCTGATTGGTGGTATCATCGGCCATGTCGGCCTCCTGTATTTTGATCGGTTCGGGTTCGTCCGGCGATGTCGCGCCCGCGGTTGCGCTTCTATTGCTCGCGCACCACCATGACCGAGACCCCGGCACGGGACGCCATGCGCCCGCCATGCGAAGGCAGCAGGAAACTGGCGATGCCCGGCACATGGCTGGCCATCACCACCAGATCGGCGCCGGTTTCCTCGCGCGCCTTCAGCAGCGTGTCGTCCAGATCCACCGCCGGATCATGGCTGACCATGCTGTGCGAACTGGCAGCATAGCCGTGCCGGGCCGCCTGAGCCTGGGCAAACTCCTCCAGCCGGGCGGCGAATTCCTCCGGATTATGCGCCAGCGGCCCCGGCGTCGGGGCGGTGACGGCGACAAAGCAGACCTCGGCATCGTAGCGAATGGCCAGATCGGCCGTCACCTGCAAGGCGCGGCTCAAACGCGAGGCATGTGCCAGGTCGACCGGCGCCATGATCTTGCGAAACATGCGAACTGTTCCTTCCCGTTGCGGCCGGATCACGTTTGCATGTCCCGGTCGGGCCCGGACGGGGCCGCGGAACCCGACATTCCGGCCGTATGTGGCGCGCCGCCGGCGGCCTTGCCGGGGCATCGCTGCATGCAAGCCTAACGCACCGAGAACGGGCCATTCAAGCCGAGGCGACGCTTTCCTGCGCGGCAACGACACCGCGAAAAGGCGCGATCCGGCCCGATCAGGCGTTCACATCGACCACGACGCGGCCCTTGATACGGCCCTTCAGGATGTCACCGCCCAGGCCGGGCAGGTCGGACAGGGTGGCCGGCGATATCATCGCATCGAGCTTCTCCATCGGAAGATCGCGGGCGATCCGGCCCCAGGCGCGGACCCGGTTCGCATAGGGCTGCATCACGGAATCGATACCCAGAAGATTGACACCGCGCAGGATGAACGGCGTGATCAGCGCGCCCTCGATGGCCGCGCCCCCGGCCAGCCCGATGGCCGCGACCGAGGTGCCGTATTTCATCTGCTTGAGTACCCGGCCCAGCATCGCTCCCGCCACGGCGTCGATACATCCGGCCCAGGTCTCGCCCTCCAGCGGCTTGCGGGTGACCTCGCTCAACTCCTCGCGCGTCACGATCCGCGACGCCCCCAGAGCGCGCAGGTAATCTTCGGTTTCAGGCCGGCCCGTCACCGCGGCGACCTCGTGGCCCAGATGCGCCAGGATCGCGGTTGCCACCGATCCAACGCCGCCGGCGGCCCCGGTCACCAGCACCGGGCCGTGACCCGGTTCAAGCCCGTGATCCTCAAGCGCCATCACCGCCAGCATCGCGGTCAGCCCGGCGGTACCCACCGCCATCGCCGCCCGCGCATCCAGCCCGTCGGGCAGCGGCACCAGCCAGTCGGCCCTGACACGCGCCTTCTGGGCATAACCGCCCCAATGCGCCTCGCCCACGCGCCAGCCGGTCAGCACGACCTTGTCGCCCGGCTTGTAACGGCTGTCCGAGGATGCCTCGACCGTGCCCGCGAAATCGATGCCGGGAACATGGGGATACTTGCGCACCAGCCCGCCGCCCGGGCCGATGCACAGCCCGTCCTTGTAGTTCACCGTCGAGTATTCGACCGCAACGGTGACGTCGCCCTCGGGCAGATCGTCCAGACCGATCTGCCTGACGGCGGCCTTGGTCTTGCCGGTTTCCTCGTCCTTCTCGACCACCAAAGCGTTGAACATCGCAACTCTCCCCATTCTTCGGCGCCGGCCATTCGGGCGCCCTTCCTGCTTCGTCCCGCCGAACGCCTCGTCCGGCACGCCATGTGCGCCTCAGCGCGGTCCGTGCCAGTCGATCTGGCAGATCTCGGCCGAGCGGCCGTCGAAATCCCAGACCCGGCCATGGGCGCGCAGCTTGCCCTTGGTCGCGGTCGCGACCGTAATGTCCGGCCCCATCCAGTACTCGGTATTGGTGATGACAAGATCGCGCCCGGGATCCTTGCCGCCGACCGGATGCACGACCCCTTGTATCTTGCGCCCGACGGTTATGTGGCGGGTCTTGCCCTCGGTCTCGTAGCTGACGGGCTGGCGTTCGTGGCCCAGGATCTCGCTTACCAGAACTTTGAACAGCCCCGTGGTGCCCTTCGCCGCACCGCTGAAGATCGCCACCAGCGCGTCATAGGCTTCCTCGCTGGCGCGATCGTCGATGAACAGCGCCACCTTCCAGTTGCCGCGCGACATCATGCCGGGGATCTCGATCATCAGGCCGATATTCAGCCCCGACAGGTCGATTTCGCCGTATTGCCCGGCGTCGATGCGCACCCCGCCCCATGTCTGGCAATGCCCTTCGGTCGGGGGATGCTTGCCAAGCGATACGACGCAGGGGCAGAACACCGTGCAATTGCAGTTCAGGATCAGTTCGCCCTTGACGGTCCAGGGAACCGTGCCCACTTCGCCATCCAGTGCCATGTCGGTCTCTCCTTCTCAGATTGCGCCCAGTATCATCCAGGCCGCACCGGCAAGCAGCGCAAAGCCCAGCGGCCGGGTCACAAGGCGCCCGATCTCGGGCAGTTTTTCCAGCATCATGATGAGCGTCGCCAGCCCCATGAAGGCAAGGTTCATGACGCCGCCGACGAACGCCAGCGTCATAAGCGCCCAGCAGCAGCCCAGACAGACCAGCCCCAGCCGCACACCATTGCGGGCCGGGCCTTCGTCCCAGTGCTGCATGAAAAAGATCAGCGGCCTGCGGCATCTGCCGAGGCAGGCCGCCTTGATTGCGGAAAACTGGTAGAGCCCCGCAACCGCCAGCAGCAACGCCGAGAACGGCGCCGCCACGCTCTGGCCCAGCGGATCAAGCAGGCCGGCGCGGTAAAGCAGCATCTGTGCCGTGGCGGCCAGCAGCGAGAAGCCCAGCCACACGCCCAGGTAACCACCCAGCAGCCGCGCCATGCCGGTGGCAGCTCCGCCCTGACCGAGATCCTCGTAGGTGGCCAGCGCCGGAAGCGCGGTCGGCGCCATCATTGCCGCCGACATCAGCGCCCACATCAGCGCAATCCGTGCCCAACCGGCCGAATCCGGCGAAAGCGTGCAGAAATTCGCCCAGAATTCGGCGCCATAGACCGCGCCCGCCGCGCGCTGTCCGCCCGGTACCGCCATCAGGTACAGCAGCGCCCATGCAACCAGGATCAGCCCGAACAGCACAAGCCAGTGCGCAGCACCCATCGCCCTGATCCGGTTTGCCAGCATGACATCGCCCTTCGGCGCCCCGACTCGGGGCCACATGGCTTGAATGTCAGGTTTTTGCGGCACCGTCCATGATTTCCCCGGTCATGTGCGCCCGGCCATGGGCGCAAACGACAACGCGGCCGGTGCAATGCCGGCCGCGTTGCAAACCATACCAGCTAACCCGGCCCGCGCGCTCTCGCGCCGCCGGGGCAATCGTTAACGCAATGCCTCAATGCTTGCCGGGCGCCAGCAGGCAGCCTTCGTGTTTGCGCAGTTGCGCCCGGGCCGAGCCATAGGCAAAGCCATCGGCCTTTTCCAGTTCGGGAAACAGCGCCAGCAACTCCTCGCGAGCGGCGGCATCCATCGCCGTGACCGTACGTTCGGCGGGGTTGAAGCTCTCGGTCTCCAGGCCGTTGGCATAGACGATCTCGTGATGGTCGAAGGCCATATGATAATAGATCACCGGGGCATCGGGCCGTTCCTCGCGGATATCGCGGTCATTGCACAGCGTGAAGGCCGGGGTCAGAACGCCGCCTTCCTGTCCGAACATCAGTTCCGAACGCCAGTCGCGCACCAGAACCCGGTGCTGGCGCGAAACGCGCATGTCGGCATCGGGCAGCCCCTTGCCCAGGGCGCCGGCGCGGATCAGCACCGGGCGCAGGTCGGCGCGCATCTGCATGCGCCCGACAGAGATCTCGGATGCGCCGATCCATCGGATGCGCTGAACGCCGTGGTCGCGGGTGACGACCCGGTCGCCGCTTGCCAGTTGCTCGATCGGAACCGCGCCACCCGGGGTCAGGATGCTGGTCCCCGCGGTAAAGCAGATCACCAGATGCAGAAGATGTTCGGTCGAGACCACCTGTTCGCCGCTGCCCGGATTGCCCGGGTCTTCGGCGAATATGCCGTTGAAGGTGACGGTGATGTCCTGGGTCGGGTCGAAGGCGGGATCGAGCGGGACGGAGTCGAACGACCAACCCAGCTGGGTCTTGATCAGAACCGGATCGCCATTGGCATCGACCGTCGTTTCGTCGATGATCAGGGTCTGTGTCATCGGATCGCCATTGGCATCCACGCCCTCCACCTCGATCTCGAAGCGCAGGAATTCGGCTTCGGTAAGCGGGGCGACGATGATATCGAGCAGTTCCTCGCCGCTCAGCACCTGGTCGGCACCATTGCTGGTGGTGTCCAGCCGGTTGAGATCGTCCAGTGAAGAGTTCGCGCCAAGCCCGATGCCGGCGATCGTCGCGCCCCAGTCGCCGACCAGGGAATCGCGCGCGCCCTCGATATCCTGCGGCGTGCCCGGCGGCCAGGGTTCGCCATCGGACATGAACACGACGATATTGGTGTCGGACGGATCGGCGCCCGAACCGGACCAGGCCGTATCGACCGAATTGAGGCCGGCAACGAAATCCGTCGCGCCGCCCGGGCCCGCGTCGCGGATAGCTTCCAGCGCGGCGACAAAATCCGCCCTCTCGGTCAGATCGAACGTGCCCCACTGGCTCGAGGTGGTGTTGTAGGTCGTCAGAGAGATGTTGATCTCGGACGGATCGTACCCGGCGTCGACATAGGCATCAAAAAGCCTCAGCGCCGCGTAAAGCTCACCCTCCAGAATGGATTCATTCAATCCGTCACCGTCAAAATCCGTGCCGGAATCGTCGCCCGTCGACCCCGAGTTGTCGATCACGATTGCGATATTGACCGTTTCCTCGACATTGGTTCCGTTCATGTTCGCGGAAATGTCGAACCCGTCATCGTCGACCGCGTCATTGCCGAGCGTCTGGACATAGGTTGTCTGGTCGACCGCGATCGGGTTGTTCGATGCCGGGTTGATCGGAACGCCTGTCACGCTCTGTTCGTCATAGGGTCTCGAAAAATCTACCATCTCTCACTCCACACACCCGGCGGATCTATGCCGGCATCAGCCCCGCTCGCATGGCGACAGACCATACGGATCCGCGCAAGAATTAGCATGGGGTCGGGAATTGCGCCAAAGCTTTTCGCGGTTGCGGCAAAATCATGGCCCAATTGTTCACCATCGGACATCAATTCTTACGCATTTCGACGATTAACGAGCAACCTGCATCTCGGGTGCGGATTTTCCGCGCGCAATGCCGGCCCGAGCGGTATCGCCGGCGAGTTTCGGATTTCCCGGGATCGGGCCGCCACCCCGTAAAAAAAACCGCCGCGCGTCCCGGGCGGAACGGCGGCGGCCAGGTGTTGCGGGTCTCATGAGGCTCCGGGGCGCCCGGCGGGGGCCAATGAGGCACGGCCCCTTCAGGGTTGTGACAGGCAGGTCACCCTGACATCGCGTTGGGGACAGGATGCGGGAACCCCGGCATGAGAGTCGCAGGCAGAAATCGTCAGTGAATCCCGGGCAGGTGCAGACCGACCAGCAGCATCACCATCAGCGCCGCCATGCCGGCGGCATCCTCAAGCAACGTGGTGCGCGAACGGTTAAGAACGGTCACGATCTGGGCAAACATGCTGGCACTCCGGTTGTCGGCGGTTGGTCGGTCTCTCGCGGGTTGGTCGAGGAACCGTTTGTTGACCCTTTGTTCTCACTTTCTCTGCGCCGTGTAAAGAACTTTTTGAGAACATTTGCGAACTTTAGGGGGTGATTCGCCTCAACCCACTGAAATCAGGCGAATTGCCCGATCCTGCCGCATCAGCCACAGCAGCACCCGCGCGGCGCGCGCGCGCACGCCTTCAAGCGTCGGATCGGTCGCAAGCAATGCGCGTGCGTCACGCTGCGCCACTGCCATCAAACCGGCCTGGCGCTCCAGCTCGGCAATACGGAATTTCGGCAACCCCGATTGCGCCGTGCCGATCAGATCGCCGGCGCCGCGCATCTCGAGGTCGGTTTCGGCGATGCGAAATCCGTCCTCGGTTTCGCGCAGTACCTCGAGCCGGCGCCGCCCGCCTTCGTTCAGTGGCGGCTGGAACATCAACAGACAGGTCGATGCGGCCTCGCCCCGGCCGACCCGGCCGCGAAGCTGATGCAACTGCGCCAGCCCGAAAATCTCGGCCCGCTCGATCACCATGATCGTGGCGTTGGGCACGTCCACGCCGACCTCGATCACCGTGGTCGCCACCAGAACCCTGGTTTCCCCCGCCTGGAACGCCGCCATGGCTGCATCCTTCTCGGCGGGTGGCATCTGGCCGTGCACCAGCCCGACGATACCATCGCCAAGGGCCGCGCGCAGACGCTTGAACCTCTCCTGGGCCGCCGTCAGATCGCTTGTTTCGCTTTCATCCACCAGCGGGCAGACCCAATAGCATTGCCGCCCTTCGGCGATCGCGCGGCGCAGGTGGTCGACCACCTCGTCGATGCGCGCGGTGCTGAGAATGGCGGTGCGGACCGGCTTGCGGCCGGGCGGCTTTTCGTCCAGCACCGAAACATCCATGTCGCCATATTGCGCCAGCGCCAGGCTGCGCGGGATCGGCGTCGCGGTCATTACCAGGACATCGGCGCCAACGCCCTTTTCGGCAAGTTCCATGCGCTGGCGCACCCCAAAGCGGTGTTGTTCGTCGATAATGGCGATCCGCAGGTCGTGAAACGCCACGTCATCCTGAAACACCGCATGCGTGCCGACCAGAATGTGAATGTCGCCCCTTGCCAGGGCCCCAAGCTTGGCGCGCCGTTCGGCGCCCTTGTCGCGCCCGGTCAGCACTTCCAGCACGACACCGGCCCGTTCGGCCAACGGTTGCAGCCCGTAGAGATGCTGGCGCGCGAGAATCTCGGTCGGCGCCATCATCACCCCCTGGCCACCGGCCTCGACCACGACCAGCAGCGCCATGAAGGCAACCAGCGTCTTGCCGGCGCCGACATCGCCCTGAAGCAGACGGTTCATCCGTTCGGGTGCGGCCATGTCGGCGGCGATCTCGGCGATGGCGCGGCTCTGGGCACCGGTCGGGCGATAGGGCAGCGCCGCCAGCACCCGGCCCTGCAAGACGCCGGTGGCGTGGCTTTCGATGCCGCGCGCCCGGCGTTCGCGGCGACGGGCCAGCGCCAGGGTCAGTTGATGCGCGAACAGTTCGTCATAGGCCAGGCGCTCGCGCGCCGGGGCGCTCAGGGCCAGATCGTCGGCCGCCCCGGGCGCGTGGGCGGCGCGCATGGCATCAAGCCAGCCGGGCCAGCCATTGCGCCGGCACAGTTCCGGGTCGATCCATTCGGCCAGATCGGGCGCTCGCGCCAGCGCACCCTGTACCGCCCTGAACATGACTTTCTGGCTGACCCCCTGCGTCAGGTGATAGACCGGCTCGAAATCGGGGATGTCGCCAGCCTCCTGCGGCGGCAGAACGTGGTCGGGATGCACCATCTGGGCCATGCCGTCGAAGATCTCGAGCTTGCCCGAGACCAGCCGTTTCGCGCCCACCGGCAACAGCCGTTGCAGATAGTCGCCGCGGGCATGAAAGAAGACCAGCTGGAAATCGGTCCGCGCGTCCTCGACATGTATCCGGTAGGCGCCGCCACGGCTGCGGGGCGGGCGATGTACGCCGACGGTCACCTCAACCGTCAGTGTACAGGGCAGGTCCGCGCCACGCACGGATTCGCGGCGGCGCCGGTCGACCAGCGCATAGGGCAGCGAATAGAGAAGGTCGCGCGGTGTCTCGACTTCAAGCTGCCCCAGCAGCGCCGCGGTCTTGGGCCCGACCCCTTCCAGCGTTTCCAGCCCGGCAAAGATCGGAAACAACTGCTCGGGCCGCCCGCTCATGGCTTGCCGATCAGCGCAAGCCAGCCGTCCTCGTCGATGATCTCGACACCCAGTTCGGCCGCCTTCCTGGCCTTCGATCCCGCGCCCGGGCCGGCAACGACCAGATCGGTCCTGGCACTGACCGACCCCGACACCTTCGCCCCCAGCGCCTCGGCACGGGCCTTGGCCTCGGCCCGGGTCATCCGTTCGAGGGTTCCGGTAAAGACCACCGTCTTGCCCGCCACCGGGCTTGCTGCCGTATCCGGGCGCGCGGCGTCTTCGATGTGAAGATGCGCGACAAGCCGGTCGATCGAGGCGCGTTCGCCGGCCTGCGAGAATGCCGTGACCAGCGATGCCGCCATCACCTTGCCGACGCCGTCGATGTTCAGCAGCGCATCCCAGGAATCGCCGCTTTGACCTGCTGCGCCGCTGACCGCGTGCTCGAACGCCGCCCAGGTGCCGTAATGCGAGGCCAGCAGCCGCGACGCAGCTTCGCCCACATGCCGGATGCCAAGCGCAAAGATCAGCCTCGCCAACGGGATTCGGCGGCGCGCCTCGATCGCCGCGAACAGGTTCTCGGCCGATTTCTCGCCCCAGCCCTCGCGATTCTTCAATTGCCGCGCGCCGCTGCCGAACCGCGCCTTCAGCGTGAAGATGTCGGCGGGTTCGCCGATCCAGCCATCGGCATGGAACTGTTCGACCTGCCGGGCGCCCAGGCCCTCTATGTCGAAGGCGGCGCGGCCGACGAAATGCCTGAGCTTCTCGACCGCCTGCGCCGGGCAGATCAGGCCGCCGGTGCAGCGGCGCACCGCATCGCCCGGTTCGCGCAGCGCATCGCTGCCGCATTCGGGGCACTTGTCAGGGAAGATGAACGCCTCTGCATCCGGCGGGCGCTGTGCCAGGTCCACGTCGGCGATCTTGGGAATGACATCGCCGGCGCGATAGACCTGCACCCAGTCGCCGACGCGGATATCCTTGCCGTCGCGAATCTCGGCCCCGCCGGCATCGCGCCCGGCGATGTAGTCTTCGTTGTGCAGCGTGGCGTTGCTTACCACCACACCGCCCACCGTGACCGGTTGCAACCGCGCCACCGGCGACAGCGCACCGGTTCGTCCGACCTGGATGTCGATACCCAGCAGCCGCGTCCAGGCCAGTTCGGCGGGAAACTTGTGCGCGATCGCCCAGCGCGGCGTGGTGGAGCGGAACCCAAGCCGCGCCTGCAACTCCAGATCATCGACCTTGTAGACCACCCCGTCGATGTCATAGCCCAGCGTCGCGCGCTGGCCCTCGATCGCTCGGTAATGCGCCAGCATCGCCTCGGGCGAATGAACGAGTGCGGTTAGCGGGTTGGTGACAAAGCCCAGTTCCGACAGGCGCCCCAACGCCATCATCTGCGATTTCGCAAGAGGTTGAGACAGATCACCCCAGCCATAGGCGAAGAACCGCAAGGGGCGGGCGCGTGTGATGGCGGCGTCAAGCTGGCGCAGCGACCCGGCGGCGGCATTGCGCGGGTTGGCGAAGGTCTTGGCCCCGGCTTCGGCCTGGCGCGCGTTCAGCGCCGCGAAGTCGGCGTGGCTCATGTAGACCTCGCCGCGCACTTCCAGCACCGCGGGCGCGTTTTCGATGGTTTCGGGAATGTCGGCGACGGTGCGGGCATTGGCGGTGACGTTTTCGCCCACCGCGCCATCGCCCCGGGTCGCGGCCTGGACCAGCACCCCGCCCTCGTAGCGCAACGACAGCGACAGCCCGTCAATCTTGGGTTCGGCGGTATAGGCGAGCGGCCCCTCCTCGCGGCCGAGATACTTGCGCACCGAGGCGTCGAACGCGGCAACATCGTCGGGCCCGAACGCGTTGCCCAGCGACAGCATGCGCCGGGCATGCGTCACCTTGGCAAAGCCGTCGACGGGCTGCGCGCCGACCCGGTCGCTGGGGCTGTCCGGGCGCTTGAGGCCGGGAAAGCGCCCCTCGATAGCCGCGTTGCGCCGTTTCAGCGCATCATAATCGGCATCCGTCATCACCGGCGCGTCGGCACGGTAGTAGGCATCTTCCGCGCGCTGCAACTCGGCCGCGAGGCGGGCCAGTTCGGCTGTTGCCTCCGCCTCGGTCAGTTCGCCAACGTCTCGCCCGTCACCCTGCACCTGAAGCCGCCCCGATATCCTCGCGCCATTTGATAGGACGGGAGGGCGCCCGAGGTCCAGAGGGCTGCCAGGTCCGCCAGGCGGATACCATGCCGGCGGGGCCGATACCGTAGCGTCAGGCACGAGGCGCCGCCGAGCGATGCGCCGCGGGCCTGATCCCGGCGCGCCGTCGCGACGGATCAGGCGCCCATGGCCATCCGGGCGCCGCCGATATGGTCGACCTGCGGATCGCGCAACACATAGCCGCGCCCCCAGACGGTTTCGATGTAGTTGTCGCCGCCGGTGGCGGCGCTCAGCTTCTTGCGCAGCTTGCAGATGAATACGTCGATGATCTTCAGTTCCGGCTCATCCATGCCGCCGTAAAGATGGTTGAGAAACATCTCCTTGGTCAGCGTGGTGCCCTTGCGCAGGCTGAGCAGTTCCAGCATCTGGTATTCCTTGCCGGTCAGATGCACGGCCTCACCATTCGCCTGTACCGTCTTGGCATCGAGATTGACTGCGATCTTGCCGGTGTGGATCACCGATTGCGAATGGCCCTTGGAGCGGCGGATGATCGCGTGAATCCGCGCCACCAACTCCTCCCGGTGGAAGGGCTTGGCCAGGTAGTCGTCGGCGCCCGAGCCGAAACCCCTGATCTTGCTTTCGGTGTCATCGGCGCCCGACAGGATCAGGATCGGCGTGTCGATCTTGGCCAGCCTGAGCTGGCGCAGAACCTCGTGCCCGTTCATGTCGGGCAGATTGAGATCAAGCAGGATCAGGTCGTAATCGTATAGCTTGGCCAGGTCGATCCCCTCTTCGCCGAGATCGGTGGCATAGACATTCAGGTTGGCGTGGGTGAGCATCAGTTCGATGCTTTTCGAGGTTGTTGGATCGTCTTCGACCAGAAGAACGCGCATGGTAGATTCTCCGCCTTTGTCACTGTCCCGAATTGGCGGCAACCCTGCGCAGAAAAGGTTAACCTCACGTTACCGTGAGTACAGCATTGTCACATCAACCTAAAGTTGTCGATATCTTTTTGCCGCCGTTGCCTTGAGCGCATCCTCGCCATGTTCGGCCACGGCCCTGACCCAACCGCGGAATTCCTCCTCGCTCAGCCCGTAGCGCCGCAATGCCTGTGCCTCGGTTAAAAGCCCGTAAAGCACCCCACGCACCACCGCGGCCTTGCGCGACGCGACCCATCTCGTTGTGTTGGCGGGCGGCAGGTCGGCCCGTGTCATCACCGTCCCGTCCGGTAGCCTGACCGCCCGCGGCCCGTCGATCTTGCGCAAGTACATCTCCTGTTCCTTCGCATCCAAACCCGGGTCAATGTCTGGCGCAGGGCCTTAACGGGCGATGAAACCGGCCCTTGAGAGTCGCGAGGATTTTCCTATATTCCGCCGGACCTTCCCGCCCCGCACAAGGAGCCGCCGGAATGGCGCTTGACCGCGACCCCGAAACCAACTCGCTCGGCTTTGCCAAGCCGCCCGCCCAGACGCGGGTGGTGGTGGCGATGTCGGGCGGCGTCGACAGTTCGGTCGTGGCCGCGCATCTGGCCGATCAGGGCTATGACGTGGTCGGCGTGACCCTTCAGCTCTACGACCACGGGGCGGCGCTGGCAAAGAAGGGCGCCTGCTGCGCCGGAATCGACATTCACGACGCCCGCCGCGTGGCCGAGGAACGCGGCTTTCCCCATTACGTTCTGGATTACGAGAACATCTTCCGCGACGCGGTGATCGAGGAATTCGCCGACAGCTATCTCGCCGGGGCCACCCCGGTTCCGTGCATCCGCTGCAACGAACGGGTCAAGTTCACGGATCTGCTGGAAACGGCCCGCGATCTGGAGGCCGACTGCATGGCAACGGGCCACTACATCCAGCGCAAGATAGGCGCGAACGGCCCCGAACTGCACAGCGCCGCCGACGCCGCACGCGACCAGTCCTATTTTCTGTTCTCGACCACGCGCGAACAGCTCGACTTCCTGCGATTCCCGCTTGGGCATCTGCCCTCCAAGGCCGCGACCCGCGCGCTGGCCGCCCAATACGGGCTGAGCGTCGCGGACAAGCCCGACAGCCAGGATATCTGTTTCGTACCCGACGGCGATTATGCCGGCGTGATCGAAAAACTGCGCCCCGGGGCGGCGGACCCGGGCGAGATCGTGCATGCCGATGGCCGGGTTCTGGGCCGGCACGAGGGCGTCATCCGCTATACCATCGGCCAGCGGCGCGGGCTCGGCATCGGCGGGCTGAGCGATCCGCTTTACGTGGTCGGCCTGGACGTTGAAGCCAGACGCGTGATCGTCGGCCCCAGGGAAATGCTCGCGACCCGTACCGTTCCGGTGCGCGAGATCAACTGGCTGGGCGATGAACCGATGGCGTCGCGCAGCGAATGGCACCTGTCCGTCAGGGTCCGCTCGACCCGTCCGCCGCGCGAAGCCATCCTGCGGCCGCTGTCGGACACGATGGCCGAGGTGGAACTGCTGGCTCCGGAAGAGGGCGTGTCGCCCGGTCAGGCCTGCGTGTTTTACGAAACCGGCGGCAGCCGGGTGCTTGGCGGCGGCTGGATCTGGCGCGGGCGCTGAAGACGCGCGCATCTGGCCTGCGCTTTGCCGGGGGTCGTCACCGCAACACATGATCGGTGGAACCCGGCGTGTGTTCGCCCTCCCCGCCCCCAAAATGGCATCTCCGGGCAGGCCCACCGACCCTAGACTTGTTCGGGGATTCGACCGATATTGCGGCCATGTCCCTCCCTCCCGGATTCCTGGATGAACTGCGCAGCCGCTCGAGCCTCAGCCAGGTTGTGGGCCGCAAGGTCGTGTGGGATGCGCGCAAGTCCAACCAGGGCAAGGGCGACATGTGGGCCCCCTGCCCGTTCCATCAGGAAAAAACCGCATCGTTTCACGTCGATGACCGCAAGGGATTTTACTATTGCTTTGGCTGCCACGCCAAGGGCGATGCCATCGGTTTCATCCGCGAGACCGAGAATGTCGGCTTCATGGAGGCGGTCGAGATACTGGCCCGCGAGGTCGGCATGGCCATGCCCGAACGCGACCCGCGATCGCAGGAGAAATCCGACCGGCGCACGCTTCTGGCCGGGGTCATGGAACAGGCCGCGCAGTTCTTCCGCCTGCGGCTGAGCAGCGGTGCGGGCGGGGCGGCGCGCGACTATCTGGCGCGCCGCGGCCTGAGCGACGGTGCGCTGGAACGATGGGAGATCGGGTTTGCCCCCGATGGCTGGCAAGGGCTTTGGGACCATCTGCGCGGCAAGGGTGTGGCCGAGGATCTGATCCTGGGCGCCGGGCTGGCCAAGCCCTCGGCCAGGGGCGGCAAACCCTATGACGTGTTCCGCAACCGGATCATGTTTCCGATCCGCGATCCGCGCGGTCGCTGCATCGCGTTCGGCGGCCGCGCGATGGACCCGAAGGAACCGGCCAAGTACCTGAATTCACCGGAAACCGAGCTGTTCGACAAGGGCCGCACCCTGTTCAATCTCGGTCCGGCGCGCGAGGCCGCCGGCAAGGGAAAGCCCCTGATCGTGGCCGAAGGCTACATGGACGTGATCGCGCTGGCCGAGGCGGGTTTCGCCGCCGCCGTCGCGCCGCTGGGCACCGCCGTTACCGAAACCCAGTTGCGGATGCTCTGGCGGGTGGCGCCCGAACCGGTGATCGCGCTGGACGGCGACAGGGCCGGTCTGGGCGCCGCGATGCGCCTGATGGACCTGGCGCTGCCGCTGCTGGAGGCCGGCCAGTCGCTGCGTTTTGCGCTGATGCCCGAAGGCAAGGACCCCGACGACGTGATCCGCGCCGGCGGGCCGGGCGCGATGCAGCAGGTCCTGGACGCCGCCATGCCCATGGTTCAGCTGTTGTGGCGGCGCGAGACCGAGGGCCGCGACTTCGACAGCCCCGAACGCAAGGCGGCGCTCGACAAGGCGCTGCGCGAGCGCATCCGGCTGATCCGCGACGCGTCGATCCGCAGCCACTACGGCGCCGAGATCAAGGACTTGCGCTGGCAACTGTTCCGCCCCAAACGCGGCCCCGCCATCGCGGGCGGACGCGGACGGACGGCCGGGGTCCAGCGCCGCGCGGAGCCCTGGCATGTCAGCCGCAGCCCGGTTGCGACTTCGAAATCCTCGGTTCTGGGCACGCCCGGCCCTTCGCAGGTCGAGGACGCGATGACCCATGATGTCATCTGCGCGACCCTGCTGCTGGTGCCGGGGCTGCGCGACGAATTCGCCGCGCAACTCGAACGGCTTGAACCGCGGGATGCGGAGACCAGCGCGATCTTTCAATCCGTGCTGACCTGTCCCGCCAGCGATCCGGCCGCTGTCAGGCAGGCCGCCATCGAAACGGTCGGGGCGGCGGCGCTCGAACGGCTGTTCGCCCGCAAACACGTCAAGGGCGCGCCGCCGGTCTTCAAGAATGGCGATCCCGAGGCGGCGCGCCTGCAGATGCGTTCCGCGCTCGAGGTTCTGGCCTCCACCGCCGGTCTGAGGGCCGAGATCGCCGAGGCGGTCGAGGACATCTCGGGTATTGCCGACGAATCCGTGACCTGGCGCCTGCACCAGGCGGCCGAGGCGCGCAACCGGGCCGAACGCAGTCACCAGGAGGATACGGAAGAATACGACCTCGGCGAGAATGGCGCCCGAATCAACCGCGCCGAACGAAACCGGTTGGATGCGCTTGTGCAACAGATCAGGCACCGCAAACCCGGACAGTAGGGCGTTTCCTAAGGAAAGCTGAAAGAAAACCTTGTAAACGGGTGGCCGAATCACCAGATCGCGCTAACGATTCGTACAATGCGAATCGCCCCTTTGCCCCCTGCAGGAGCCCCGAATGGCCGCCAAGGACACTGACGACACCAAGCCCGCAGAACAGGACGCCGAAATTTCGCTCGACATGAGCCAGGCCGCCGTCAAGAAGATGATCGCCGAGGCCCGCGAGAAGGGCTATATCACCTACGATCAGCTCAACCAGGTTCTTCCCCCCGATCAGGTCAGTTCCGAACAGATCGAGGACGTGATGTCGATGCTCTCGGAAATGGGTATCAACATCATCGAGGACGAGGAGGCCGAGGAGGAAGAGCAGAAGGGCGGCACCGAGATCGTTGCCACCAAGGACGCGCGCGAGGTCGCGCTTGCCGGTCAGCAGGCCGAGAAGCTTGACCGGACCGACGACCCGGTGCGCATGTACCTGCGCGAAATGGGCAGCGTCGAACTGCTGAGCCGTGAAGGCGAGATCGCCATCGCCAAGCGGATCGAGGCCGGGCGCAACACCATGATCGCCGGTCTGTGCGAAAGCCCCCTGACCTTCCAGGCCATCACCATCTGGCACGACGAATTGCTGTCCGAGGATATTCTCCTGCGCGACGTGATCGACCTTGAGACCACGTTTTCCGGGCAGATGGACGAGGAAGGCGATGTCGGCCAGCCGCTGGTCGGCGCCGGCACCGCGCAGACCCCGAAACCCGCCAACGACAACGACCCGGAGCTTGATGCCGACGGCAACCCCATCGTCAAGGAAGACGACGACGACGAGGACGAGCAGGCCAACATGTCGCTGGCGGCGATGGAAGCGGCCCTGAAGGATCAGGCGCTGGCCATGCTCGAGCGGATTTCCTCGGACTACGCCAGGTTGTCGGAGATGCAGGACAGCCGCATCTCGGCCACGCTGAACGAGGATGGGACGTTTTCGGAAGCCGACGAGACGACCTACCAGTCGCTGCGCGCCGAGATCGTCAAGATGGTCAACGAACTGCACCTGCACAACAACCGTATCGAGGCCCTGATCGACCAGCTTTACGGCATCAACAAGCGGGTGATGTCGATCGACGGTGCGATGGTCAAGCTGGCCGACCAGGCCCGCATCAACCGGCGCGAATTCATCGACGCGTATCGCGGGCGCGAACTGGATCCCAACTGGCTGTCGGACATGTCCGAAAAGGCCGGGCGCGGCTGGCAGATGTTCATCGAACGCTCAACGCCCAAGGTCGAGGAACTGCGCGCCGAAATGGCCCAGGTCGGCACCTATGTCGGGCTCGATATCTCCGAATTCCGCCGCATCGTCGCGCAGGTCCAGAAAGGCGAGAAAGAGGCCCGCCAGGCCAAGAAGGAAATGGTCGAGGCCAACCTGCGGCTGGTCATCTCCATCGCCAAGAAATACACCAACCGCGGGCTGCAATTCCTTGATCTCATTCAGGAAGGCAATATCGGCCTGATGAAGGCGGTGGATAAATTCGAATACCGCCGCGGCTACAAGTTCTCCACCTACGCCACCTGGTGGATCCGGCAGGCGATCACCCGCTCTCTCGCCGTCCAGGGGCGCACGATCCGCATCCCTGTGCACTTGATCGAGACGATCAACAAGCTGGTGCGCACCGGCCGCCAGATGCGGCACGAGATCGGCCGCGAGCCGACCCCGGAGGAGCTGGCCGCGAAGCTCCAGATGCCGCTGGAGAAGGTCCGCAAGGTGATGAAGATCGCCAAGGAGCCGATC
>JBKEDD010000128.1:0-7707 GCA_047975215.1 Jhaorihella sp. | reverse complement strand
GGCGGAATGCCCTTACCCAACAGGAATGTGGACGGTGGTTATCGTTACAACTATCAAGGGCAAGAGCTTGACAGGGAAACTGGTAAAGTGGCGTTCGAGGCTCGATTATATGATTCAAGAATAAACCGTTGGTTAACGATTGACCCTGCTCACGAATTTCACAGCCCTTATTTGGCAATGGGAAATAATTGGGTTAGTGTTATTGACCCTGATGGACGATGTACCACTTGTCCTGATAATGCAAAAGTTGGAGATACATACAACCATCCAGAATTTGGAGAAATGACTTATACAGAAATGGGAGGTTGGACAGATGCTTCTGGAGTATCTGTATTAAATGACGTAGTAATTACAGGAAGTAAGTTTTCAGGTAAGTTTGCAATCAACACTAATATCAACGCTGTAAATTTCACTAATAAATATGGCTTAAATGCTGCGAATGCTGGCGTTTTTTTAGGAGAAACTTGGATGAGTGATATTTATACTAAAGTTAAGAATTCTACAAGTAAGCCAGGATTTGAAGGTGGGTCTGGTAATAATGGTATTGCTGATGCAGTCAAGCATTCATTAGCTATGGCAGTATATAGTATAAAATTTGGTGAAAAAGCAGCTTGGGATTTAGGACAGCTTAACGAAAATCAAAGAGAAGGTAATTTTAGACCTGAAAATGATTTTAGTAGAAATATGGATTACAATAATAATCGTTGGGGCATTATATGGGCTCGTAATAATCTGAAACTAAACCCAAACGGTACATTTAACTTTGATTCAAATAAATTTGTCAACGATTTATTTGAAGCGATAGATAGTGGAGCTGTTATAATTAAACAACAGGATATGCATTATATGACTCACGATACGAAACTCAAAGTTATGAATGCATTATTACCATACTCAAATTAATGGTTTAGTAATGGGAAAAAATTTGTTTAAAATATTTTCAGCTTTAATACTCATCATATTGATTCTTTTTGTGTATACAGGTTTAAAAAATGATTGTTTAAAAAAAATTGAAAATAGAATAGAAGTTATTACTTCAAAATCAGATAATTTAACTTTAAATCTAAATAATGAAGTTGATTGTTTTGATTGGGATAAGATAGTTTTAATCCCAAGGGATTTTGAATCAATTGATATGAAAAAAAGATTTGGTATTGATATCTCTGAATACGACGTATTAGGCTTCAAGTCATTTATTTCTTCAGATTTTCACACATATATAATATTTTTAGATAATAATGAGATTGTTGGAAAAATAGATTTTTCTTCAACAGGTTACATTGATAATTTTTTGACTGATTTAAATAAGGATATTGTAATAATAGAAAGAGAAGACGCAGTTTTTGAATTTGTGCAATATGAAAACTATCTAAAGCTTATTTTTCAAGACACCTATTTGAACGAAAAATATGGAGTGTCTTTATAATCTATTTATTTAAGTGCTTTATAATGAAGCCAAATTTTTATCAAAGAAGTCCTTAAATTTTTTATTGGTCAGCATCTTGTCAATGATTTTAAGGACTGTATTTTTATCTTCTTCGTCCAACTGGTTAATGAGTTTAAAGCGTTCATCTTCGGTTTTATCTTCTAACACCACGGCTTTAGGCACTCCATCTTCCAGTTCAATAATCTGGTCAACGGTCATATTAAAAAGTTGAGCCATTTTATAAAGCTCGATAACGGTTACATCACGTAAACCCTTTTCAATCTTGCTATACGTGGACTTATCTACCTCAATATAAGAAGCTACTTGCTTTTGTAGTAAGCCTTTTTCTTCACGTATCTTTTTAATATTCTGTGCAATGTTCATATTACAAAAGTATCTAATAAATATACTTTTGGCAATAAAAAGAAAAAATATAAACTTTTAAGTGTGTTTTTTGTAAACTTATTTCTATTTTTGAAGTGTCTAAATTGTAAACAAATAATTTATGAAACTCAACACCAACACCCCAGACCAACTCATTTACGAGAACGATATTTTAGAGCTTACGGTACTGGGAGGCATCAAGCTGGAAGGACTGGACAGGATGCGAAGTACCTTAAAAGTACAGTTACAGGAAAGTAGCCGACCGCCAGTACGCCACAACCTTGACCTTTACAACGATACGCAACTGGAAAAGTTCATCAGAAAAGTAGCCGAACGTCTGGAAATAGGTACGAGCATCATAGCGGCATCCCTGGCGGAACTTACGGAGGAACTGGAAAAATACCGCCTACAGGAAATCAAGTACAAGGAAGAAAACCTAAAGCCCAAGCAAAAACACCTAACTACCAAAGAGATAGAAACCGCTGAAAACTTCTTAAAACAAAAAGATTTACTGCAAAAGACAAACGAACTAATCGGCAAATCTGGCGTTATCGGAGAAGAAACAAACCGCCTGTTAATGTACATCATCTTTACGAGCAGAAAACGGGAACAACCCCTGCATATCATCAGCTTTGGGGCAAGTGGCACGGGAAAGACCCATTTACAGGAAAAGGTAAGCCAGTGCATACCCACCGAAGACGTTATCAATATAACATCACTATCCGAAAACGCCTTTTATTACTTCGGCAAGACCGATTTAAAACACAAGGTTATCGTTATCGAAGATTTAGACGGAATGCTGAACGCCCTTTATCCCTTACGAGAATTACAGACCAAAAACCGCATTATAAAGACCATAGTACAAAAGGACAGCAACGGCAAGACCAAGACCATACATTTGGTGGTGGAAGGCCCTGTATGCGTTGCAGGGGCAACCACCAAAGAGCAGATATACGAAGATAATGCCAACCGTAGTTTTTTGATATACCTCGATGAAAGCCAAGAGCAGGACAACAAAGTAATGCAATACCAAAGGCAGCTATCCGCAGGCGAAATCAACACCTTTGAACAAAAGGACATCCAAGCTTTTTTACAGAATACACAACGCATACTAAAACCAATCAGAGTAATAAACCCCTTTGCCAATCGATTAAATTTACCACAGTCCGTATTTAAACCAAGACGTACAAACTCACATTATTTACAGTTTATAGAAGCCATAACATTTTATCATCAATACCAACGGGAACACCAATACAATAAAGATACAGGCGAGGAATATATAGAAGTAACCATAGCGGATATCGAGGACGCCAACCAACTGTTAAAGGAAGTTCTATTGCGCAAGAGCGATGAACTCACAGGAAGCTGCCGTAATTATTTGGAACATCTAAAATCCTACCTGAAAGTCAAGAAGAAAAAAAACTTTACAAGTCTGGAAATCCGCAAACAATTACGAGTACCCAAGACAACACAATGGCGGTATCACAAACAATTACAGGAAAGCTATCTCATTAAAAAAGTAGTCAATAAGAAAACACAGGCTAACCATTTTGAAATCATCAACGATAAGGAATACCAACAACTGGAAGCTCAAATACAAACGGTACTGGACGATTGCCTTAACAAAATCAAAACGTCTGTTGCGACCCGAAACAGTTCCAATGTTCCAAAGCGTTCCAAAACCAAAGTGGAACGGTCAACTACAAGACAAAGAGCAAGTTAAGTTTAGTGTTCCAAAATTCCACGATAAGGTATAAGCGCATCAAAAAAAGTCGAGAGCCTCGACACGAAAATTATGAGGAAATTACAACTTAAAAACGAGAGCTTCCAGTACATCGAAAAGAGTTTTAGAGAGTGGCTGGACATCTTGGGCTATGCAGAAAGTACGGTTTACAATCTTCCAAACCATATTAGGGAACTGTTTTACTACCTCGAACAGAACGACATCAACCAAATAAACGAACTCAACAACCAACACATAAAAGACTATTACAACCATCTGAAACTGCGCAGTAACGACCGTAAGGGCGGAGCGTTGAGCAATGGCAGTCTGAACAAGCACCTACAAGCACTATATAAATTTACCGATTATCTACGCCAAAGCGGTAGGATGCTATTGCCAACCTTGAACATCGAATGGGAAGCAGACGACACCAAGCACATCGAAACCCTTACCGTGGAAGAGATACAGCAACTCTACAGAGCTACCAGAGCTTTTACGGGCAGTCTATCCAAATACAAAGCCCAGTACATTTACGAGGCCATAGCCCTACGGGACTGTGCAATGCTTACCGTGTTCTACGGTTGTGGGGCAAGGCGTAACGAGGGCTACCACTTGAACATCGACGACATCGATTTTGACAGACAGGTACTCCACATCAGAAAAGGAAAAGCCAATAAAGAACGCTTGGTACCCTTTAACAAAACCAATGCAAGGTACCTACAGGAGTATGTGTACGACAGCCGACCAATCCTGTTGAACGACAAACGTAAATCCGCTTTTTTTATCAACGAAAGGGGAAACAGGCTAACGGCACAGAGTATGTCCATACGGCTAAAAATACTGCAACAGCGAACAGATGACAGCACATTGCAGGAAAAGAACGTTAGGCTTCACGTACTGCGCCATAGCATAGCGACCCACTTACTGCAAAACGGAATGCCATTGGAAAACATCAGCAGGTTTTTGGGGCATAACTCATTAGAAAGCACACAGGTATATACACATCTAATAAATCAGGACAATGGCTAAACTAAAATTAGGGAAAACCAAAGACAGCAGGACAAGGAAGAAAAAAGTAATAAACGATGAAGAATTACAGCTTTTACAACGCTTAAAAAACGAAAAAGACCAACCAGGCTTTATAAGATACCTATTGCAAAAAGGCTATGGTATGGGCAGTAGCAAAGGCTATAAAAAAGACGTAACAGCCTTTAAAAAATGGTTGGACAAAGAAAACATAGCCGAAGAAGCCGTAAGCTATAACGACATCACGCACTACATACAGAGCAAGAAAAAAAGTACCAAGCAAATTACCGTACAACGATACCTAAACAGCCTAAAGCATTATTACGCCTATTTACAGGAGCTCGGTCTTGTGGGCGAAAATCCAACGCTAAACATCCATATCAAGGGTGTTAAAAGAAGGACATTGTACAGCATATTGAACAAGCAGGAATTGGAGAAAATCTACTTCGATTACAAGAGTATGGAAAGTGAAAACCTATCCAAAAAGCGAAACAGCATCATTTTAAGTATGCTCATTTATCAAGGGCTGACCACAAACGATATCATCAACCTAACTATAAAAGATGTAAAATTAAGGGAAGGCAATGTATTTATAAAAGGAAACAGGAGGAGCAACGAAAGAACCCTAAAACTGGAATCGCACCAGATATTGGACATAATGGAATACCAACTAAAGACAAGGGAAGCTATATTGGCGGAAACCAACAAGCAGACCGACCGATTTTTTATAAGCCTTGGAAGTGGCCATCACTTGGGAAACGTGATGCACAAACTAATGGAACAACTGAAACGGCAGAACCCCAAGACAAAAAGCGTCAAACAGATACGGACATCTGTCATAACCCATTGGCTGAAAAACCACAACCTACGGGAAGTCCAGTATATGGCAGGACACCGCTACGTCAGTTCAACCGAAGCCTACCTAATCAACGACCTTGAAGATTTAAAGGAAGATATTGGAAAATACCACCCAATAGGATAAAGTCCCCACAGCATAAAACCCAGTTGGCTCGTGCCTCACCATCCCCTTTCCTTTATGCTGTTCCGCTCGCCACCACAATGCAGTTTTTTATGCTCCCTGCTCTTGTAGCACATTGCAGGTTGCTCGTGCCTCACAACTGCAAAGAGCTACCCCAACCGAAAAACTATGCACAAAAAACTGCCCCAAGCTATGTTTACATAATGCGCTGTTATAATAGCAGCCGCTAAAATCCACACCACACCAAAGCTGTAGTTATAACGCCATTATGTAAAATAGCCGTCAAACCCCACGCTCTTTTGCCACCGCTACTGCCAGCGCACTACGAAAGCTGAATTATTACTGCGTAAGCCCACGCACCGCATTTGCACAAAAAAAGCTTCACAAAAAGACGTTAAGCGGAAAAGCTTACCTTACTTCTTTGCTCGTTTTTTTGCACAACTCGTGCCACCTATCTTGGCGTGACGTTCAATCGGCACTTTGCCTATCATTTTAAAAAGCTGAAGATTGCCCAACGCTAAACCAACCGCTTTAAATCTTCACCTTTTTAAAACGCCCACTACGGAAGCAAATCCGCCAACACTTGAACCAACCCCAAAGGACACAGCCCACTTGCCAGCACCAAACCGTAAAAAACAAGACGAATAAAAAAGGAAAATTAACGGCTGAAATCCGAACCCATAACCGACGATGTTCCGTATATGAGCCGTATATAAGCCGTATATGACTCGATTATTGCCGTGTTTTAGTTATGGATAACCCAAATGTTATTAAATAAGAAAAGCACCCTTAAAAAAGGATGCTTCCTTGGCAAAACAAAGGCTATATAGGTCAGAATACGTTGACCACCTTCATTGTATTACCCTGTGCAAGAATATAGTCCGTACCGTCCACCTGTTGGTAGAACTCGATACCCAAACACGCCACCACGCTAATGGCTGCATCTGGTATGATACCATCGGGAACGGTAGCCGTCAAGGTCTGCGCTGTACTATTGGCGGTCAAAGACCTAACCGTACCAGAGGCGACCACGCCTATACTGTTCTCATCAGGAATATCAGGCTCGTACTCCCTCGAATCGTTGTTGTAACTGTAATCACTTACCAGACCAATCGCACCAACCATCTTAAAATGGGTTGCTCCGGTTGGAGCTACGATAAAGTTAGCCGGTGTAAAAGCCGGAATACTAAAAGTAACCTCGTTACGGTCTGCATTGGCTGTAACCGAGTACGGCGCACTAAATACAGAGGTCAAACTCAACTTTTTATCCAAGTTAAGACCCTCCAACATATCCTTGTTGGCGGACAGTACAATAGGGCGTTCCCCTCTTGTTCCCGTTCCCTTTAGGTTAATCGCCTTGAACAGCTTGGTCAACTGTGAAGCCAACCTACTGCCTGCCATCGTCTGAAGTACACCACTCAAGGCGGTTCTTAAAGCCTTACCAACCTTGGCGGCTCCACCAAACTCGGCATTGTTCTCTCTCGTCCTTACAAAGTTAGGGTCACTTTGTATACGTTCTTTTGTAGGCCCTCCTGCCATACGTGCAAGATACTCACCTTCCGAAGTATAAAATGATACTCCTCCGATGTTACCTACCAACTTAATCAATCCTTTTTGCTTGCTCATAACGTCAAATTTTAAAGGGTTAAACAATAAACTAAAGTTGGTTAGGGTTTTTAAGGTCGGTAAGAACAGATAACACCTTGCAAGGAACTGTATCTGAAAAAGATAACGCCAAATAAAGTGCCAAATGTTAAAAAGAAATGTTAAAGTTTTGTTGCAGGTAATGGAATCTAAAACTATATTTACGTCAAGTTCTTTGAGGGAGTACTGGAGAAAAATTTTTGAGCTGTAGATAAGAGGTACTAAAGAAAAAGGGAAAGCGGACTAAAAAAAGGGTTCAGATTACTTTTCAGGCGGAATGCCCTTACCCAACAGGAATGTGGACGGTGGTTATCGTTACAACTATCAAGGGCAAGAGCTTGACAGGGAAACTGGTAAAGTGGCGTTCGAGGCTCGATTATATGATTCAAGAATAAACCGTTGGTTAACGATTGACCCTGCTCACGAATTTCACAGCCCTTATTTGGCAATGGGAAATAATTGGGTTAGTGTTATTGACCCTGATGGACGATGTACCACTTGTCCTGATAATGCAAAAGTTGG
>JBKEDD010000127.1:0-2619 GCA_047975215.1 Jhaorihella sp. | reverse complement strand
CAAAATCCCCAACTGTTCATAGCCGAAACCGTTATACGACATTTCATCCAAACTCTCGCATAAAGTTAAATATCTGAAATTCAACTAATTAAAAAATTGTTTTTTTTTTTAATCAAATACTTTGTTATACTATGTATTTTGTTTTACATTTGCGATATGAATAAAGAATTTATTGACAAATGGCAATCACAAGTTAAGAAAGGAACTTTATCCTTTGTAGTATTACTTGTGCTAAAAGAAAATGAACTTTATGGTTATGAGCTTATTGAAAAAATAAAAAATTTAACCAACATTGAAATTGCAGAAGGAACACTTTATCCACTAATGAATAGATTAAAAACCGACAATATTTTAGAATCTAAATGGATTGAGCAAGAAACCGGCATTCCAAGAAAATATTACTTCTTAACTGAAATCGGGAAACAAACACTTGAAGAAATGAAAATTCAATGGTCAGAATTACAAAATGGTATAAACAAAATAATCTAAAAATGGAATTCAAAAAAATACAATTCAAAAATGCTGATGCAAGAAAGATTTACGAAAATTATTTAAAACAGATTCAATCGGCAACTAAAAAACTTAATCAAGAAGATCAAAATGACGTTTTGATGGAAATGAATAGTCATATCTATGAAAGTATGTCTAAAAACAACGATGAAAGTAATGAATTGAAAAATCTCATCAATACTCTCGATAAAATTGGAATTCCAAACGATGTTTTAAAACCTCTAATCGCAGAAAAAAAACTCAACCAAGCAACAAAATCTTTTAATCCAATTCACATTTTTGAAGCATTAATCTTAAACTTTTCCTACGGGATAATTTATTTCATATTCTTCATTTTATATTTATTTCTTTTATCATTTATTGTCCTAATATTAGGAAAATTGTTTTATCCAAATAATGTTGGCTTTTATTACAAAAAAGGGGAAATTTTTCAATATGGTGGTTTTATTGATAACCAAAATATGCAGAATTTTGAAATTCTTGGAAATTGGTTTATTCCTGTAACAATCTTACTCGGAATATTATTTTATTTCTTAATAACACTTCTGCTCAAATTAAAAAAATCAATGAGAAAAAAGAAAAACGTCGTATAACATCGGCTTGGCGAAATGCGGGGTTAAGTGCAAACTTCAACATTTGTGCTTTTTTTGTCGCCAATGCTGTTCGCATTGACTTTTTTTATTTAAATTAGCCACTGCGAAACAGCATTGGCTTACGTCCGTGCAAAACTGAACTTTCAGTCCATTTTTGTCCCGCACTATCGCCAAGCCGTTTCCCGTTGTGTGCAAGCAGTTTAAAGGGCACCACTAAAAAGAAACGACAAAAAAAATGCACAAAATTTTTGAACTGATAACTGAAATAATTGGATGGCTGTATATTGTAGCCTCTCCATTTTTTATTGGTTTGCTAATTGGCTCAATTGTTTATTTCCCGAATCAAAATCAATCAACACTAATAATCGGAATTTGCATTGCTGTTCTTGGACTAATTATCGGAATTTTGTTTGCTACAAAAATATTCAAAAGCAAAAATGGAACAATTTGGTTTTTATCGAGAACGATGGCTACTCCTGAACTTGATGAAAAACAAGAGAACGATTAATCTGTTTCCTACATCAATTTTCAAATTAATTTAGTAAATTTGAGCAAATATTTTGAGATGAATTTAGAAGCAAAAAAATTATCATTTATTCAAGAATATCTTAGGATTGACAATGAAAAAATCATCAATGCTTTGGAAAACCTTTTACATAAAAGCAAGTCAGAAGTTTTTGAAGACAATCTAAAACCAATGACAATAGAGCAATTAAATCTTGAAATTGACCAAGCTTTGGACGATGAAAAAAATAACCGAATCACAAAAGCCAAAGATTTGAAACAAAAAATTCAGAAATGGAGTTAGAGGTAATTTGGACGCAATTTGCAGAAGATAAACTTACAGATATTTTTGATTATTACAAAATAAAAGCCGGAGTAAAAACCGCAAAAAATATTGTAACCAAAATCGTTGATAAAACTATAAATCTTGAAAAGCAACCAAAAATTGGGGCTATTGAAGAATTATTGGAATACAGACCTCAAGAATTTAGATATTTGGTTTCAACAAACTACAAAATCATTTACTACATTAACTTTGAAACACAAAAAGTAATAATAGCCAATGTGTTTGACACAAGACAAAATCCGAAAAAAATATTAAAAACAAAGACCTAATTCTGCCTGCACACAACATCGTATATATGCAATAGCAGATTAAGTGCCAAATTGAACGACTGTACTTTTCTTGCCGCTACTTGCAAATTCATTTCTTTTTTCTAAATTTAACAAATGAAATTTGCAAGTAGCTTACGTCAGTCTAAACCGAAACTTTCGGCTTCACTACTCCGCTACTGCATATATACGTAACCGTTAGCAGAAAGTTTATTAAAATGCTGTGTCAAAATGAAAACAAAATTAATTTCAATCATTTTTCTATTTTCAATTCAAATAAGTTTTTCACAAAATTATAATCCTGAAATTTCAGAATATGTAACATTTTTAGAAACCCAAAATGTATCTGCAAAAGACTATATTTTAGATTTGTTTAAGAAATATGATATTGTTGTTTTAT
>JBKEDD010000126.1:0-114204 GCA_047975215.1 Jhaorihella sp. | reverse complement strand
TGCTTCATGCCCAGCGAGATTCGGTGGGTTTCCTTGTTGATCTTGATGACCTGCACCTTGACGGTTTCGCCGATCGACAGGATTTCCGACGGGGGGTTGACCCGGCGCCATGCCAAGTCGGTGACGTGAAACAGCCCGTCGACACCGCCGAGATCGACGACGGCGCCGTATTCGGTGATGTTCTTGACCACGCCGTCGACGGCCTGGCCCTCGGTCAGGTTGGCGATGACCTCGGCGCGCTGTTCGGCGCGGCTTTCTTCAAGGATGGCGCGGCGGCTGACCACGATATTGCCGCGGCGGCGATCCATCTTGAGAATCTGGAACGGCTGCTTGAGCCCCATCAGCGGGCCGGCATCACGCACCGGGCGCACATCGACCTGGCTGCCGGGCAGGAACGCCACGGCGCCGCCCAGATCGACGGTAAAGCCGCCCTTGACCCGGCCAAAGATCGCGCCCTCGACGCGGGCGTCGTCGGCATAGGCCTTCTCCAGACGGTCCCAGGCTTCCTCGCGCCGCGCCATCTCACGGGAAATGACGGCTTCGCCGCGGGCATTCTCGGCCGAGCGCAAGTATACCTCGACCTCGTCGCCGACATGGATGTCAGGCTGTTCGCCGGGGTTTGCGAATTCCTTGAGATCGACGCGGCCTTCCATCTTGTAGCCGACATCGATGATGGCCTGACCCGCCTCGACGGCGATGACGCGGCCCTTGACGACATTGCCCTCTTCGGGCGTGTCCATTTCGAAGCTTTCGTTCAGGAGGGCTTCGAATTCCTCCATGGATGCGTTCTGAGCCATATTGGTCTCGGTTTCCTTCTCTCAGTTTATTCCGGCCGCGCGGTTGTCTCCGCCGGTCTTTCGGGTTTCGTTCGGTCGGACGCGGCGCGAAAAGCAAAGAGGGCCGGAAGCTCCGACCCTGCTTGTCCCGGTCATGCTCGTCCCGGTATTTCGTGGCGTTTGCGCCTTCTCGACGGACGCTCTATATGCGCTTTGCCCAAGCCTGACAAGGGCAAGACGGGCCGGCGGGCGGATCGCGCGGCACCCGTATCGGCCGGCAGGCGCGGAGGGCGGTCAGCTGAACCGCTCGGGCCCGACCCACTGGGCGTTGCTGTAACGGTCGCCATGCGCCCAGCCTACCGGCAGGGCGGTCTCGATCCTGCCCATGTCTTCGGCCGAGAGCCTCAGATTCATCCCCGCGGCCAGTTCCCGCAAATGGCCGACCGACCGCGTGCCCGGAATCGGGACAACGTGATCGCCGCGATGCAGCAGCCAGGCGATGGCCAGGCTCGCAGCGGCAACACCCATGTCTGCGGCCAGCGCGCGGAAGCGGTCGGTGATGGCCAGATTGGCCGACAGGTTGGGTTCCCGAAATCGCGGGTTCGCGGCCAGGAAGGGCAGCCCCGGGATCGCCGAGGCCTGCAACGGATGGTCGGTCAGCAGCGACCGGCCAACGGGGGAAAACGCCACCATCGCCGCCCCCAGAGAGGCACAGGTCTGCACAAGCCCCAGGTCCGGCGCCCGGGTCGAAAGCGAATATTCCGATTGCACCGCGGAAATGGGATGCACGGCATTGGCCCGGCGCAGACTGGCCGGCGCGATCTCGGAGAACCCGATGCACCGGGTCTTGCCCGACGCAACCAGCCGGGCGAGGTTCTCGGTCGCCTCCTCGATCGGAACTTCCGGGTCGCGGCGATGCAGATAGAACAGATCGACATGCTCAAGCCCCATCCGCGCCAGCGACTTGTCCAGCTCCGCTTCCAGATACGCGGCCGAATTGTCGAAATACCGGTTTCCGTCGCCATCGCGGGCAATCGCCGCCTTGGTGGCAATGACAAAGCGGTCGCGCGCGCCAGGGTTTGCCCTAAGAAAGCTGCCGATCGCCTGTTCGGACCGTCCGCCACCATAGACATTGGCAGTGTCGATATGAGTCAGGCCCAGATCCAGTGCTTCCGCAAGGATGGCATGGCTTTCAGCCTCGCTCGTCGGGCCATAGAAGTCGGAAAACGACATCGCCCCGATACCGATGGGCGAGATTTGCGGCCCGTCCCGTCCCAGACGCCTGTATTGCATGGCCTGGCTCCTCAGCTTGCGGGCATACGCCCGGCCACCGCAGCGATGGCGGCCGCCACCGCCTGCGCGATGCTCATCGCGGAGGTGTCGAGCATCACCGCATCCGCCGCCGCCCGCATCGGCGCCGCCGCGCGGTCGCTGTCGCGGGTATCTCGGGCAAGAACATCCTCCAGCACCTCTGCGAGCGTGGTTTGGGCGCCGCTTTCGGTCAGTTCGTGCCAGCGCCGCGTGGCGCGCACCTGCGGGCTGGCGGTGACGAACAGCTTGGCTTCGGCCTCTGGGCAGATCACCGTTCCGATATCGCGCCCGTCCAACACCGCCCCGCCCTCGCGGTGGGCGAACGCGCGCTGAAAACCGACCAGTTCCTCGCGCACCTGCGCAATCGCGGCCACCCGGCTGGCGGCCCGCGCGACTTCGGCGCTTCGCAGATCGCCGGCCGCCAAATCCTCTGGCCGCAGCGCACGCGCCGCCGCCACCGGATCGTCGCCGTTCAGCACTCGCGATCCGACCGCACGGTACAAAAGCCCGGTATCGAGATGGGCAAACCCGAAATGCGCCGCCACTTCCCTGGAAATGGTGCCCTTGCCGGCCGCCGCCGGGCCGTCGATCGCGACTGTGAACCTCATCGCCACGGCCTCCGGGAGATCCTCAGCAGACCCGCGCGGAACCACCCGCCAAGGTACTCCGTCGCCGGGACGTACCGGGGATCAGTCATGGGCTGCCCCGTTCGATCCGCGCCCCCAAGGCCGCCATAAGCGGCTCGAACGCCGGGAAGGACGTGGCGACGGGGCTGCCATCGTCAACGGAAACCGCCGCCTTCGCCGCCATGCCCAGAACCAGAAACGACATCGCGATGCGGTGGTCCAGACGGCTCGCGCAGACCGCGCCGCCGGGCACGCCCCCGGCGCCGCATCCGGTCACGGCCCACCAGTCCTCGCCCGTCTCGATGCCCACGCCGCAGGCGCGCAGCCCGTCGGCCATCGCCTCGATCCGGTCGCTTTCCTTGACCCGCAGTTCACCCACCCCGCGCATCATGGTCACACCGGCCGCATTGGCCGCCACCACCGACAGGATCGGGTATTCGTCGATCATGCTGGCGGCACGGTGCGGCGGTACCTCGATGCCCTTCATGTCGGGCGAATAGCGCGCCCGCAGATCCGCCACAGGTTCGCCGCCCTCGGCACGCTCGTTCTCATACGTCAGGTCGGCGCCCATCTCGCGCAGCGTGGAAAACAAGCCCGCCCGGGTCGGGTTCAGGCCGATCCCGGGCACCAGAACCTCTGACCCCGGCACGATCAGGGCGGCACAAACCGCAAAGGCGGCGCTGGACGGGTCGCGCGGCACCGCGATGGTTTGCGGCGCAAGCTCGGGCTGCCCGGTCAGGGTGATGACGCGGCCCTCGTCGGTCTCCTCGGTGCTGACCTGCGCGCCGAAACCCGCCAGCATCCGTTCGGTATGATCGCGCGTCGCCTCGCGCTCGATCACCACGGTCTGCCCCGGCGCGTTCAGCCCCGCCAGCAGTACCGCCGATTTCACCTGCGCCGAGGGAACCGGCACGACATATC
Organism: Jhaorihella sp.; assembly: GCA_047975215.1. GTDB lineage: Bacteria > Pseudomonadota > Alphaproteobacteria > Rhodobacterales > Rhodobacteraceae > JAGRMG01. Next base: position 110,570 of record JBKEDD010000126.1, on the reverse strand, counting down.
GCACCGGCAGCGGATCGGCGGCGCCCGTTACGGTCATCGGCAGACGCCCGCCCGACCTGCCGACCGCCCGTGCCCCGAACAGCGCCAGAGGATCGGTCACGCGCGCCATCGGGCGCGCATTCAGGCTTGCATCGCCCGTGAAGGTGGCGGCGATCGGCGATGTCGCCATCGCCCCCATGATAAGGCGCACGCCGGTTCCCGAATTGCCGCAGTCGATCACCCGATCCGGTTCGCGAAAACCGCCGACGCCGACACCGTGCACAGACCACGCGCCGCCGCCATGATCCGTCACCTCGGCGCCAAAGGCACGCATGGCACGGGCGGTGTCCAGCACGTCCTCGCCCTCGAGCAGGCCGGTGATGCGGGTCTCCCCGACTGCCAGAGCACCCAGGATCAGCGCCCGGTGGCTGATGGACTTGTCGCCGGGCACCTCTGCAAGGCCGCTCAGGGGCCCGCAAGGCGAAGAAGCGATCGGGATCGGCCTGCCATGTCCGGGCATCGTGGTTCCTCGTGCGTCCTGTCCGGGACGGCTTACCCAATCGCCCCGCCCCGGTCCAGCGGCAATGGCGCACCCGTCGCCCCGTCGTTGCCTTCGTCAACCGATGCCCCGCCCCACCCGCGCGCCCGCCACGGACTTGGCCGGGGCAGCCGACCGGGGTGACGCACCCAATCGAAGATGCAAATGGGCTCAAACACGGCGGAAAGTCAGGTAGTGCGGCACCCGCGCCTCGCGCAGCGCCTTTTTCTCGTATCGCGTCGAAATCCAGCCGTCCCAGGGCTCGCGCCAGTCGCGGGGACGTTCGGCAAGCCATTCAAAACCGGCTTTTGGCACCTCCTCGAGCGTCTGGCGCACATAATCGGCAATGTCGGTGGCGATGCGCAATTGCGCGCCCGGCCGCATGGCGCGGGCCAGCGGAACGAGATGTTCGGGCGTGACGAACCGGCGGCGGTGGTGGCGCGTCTTGGGCCAGGGATCGGGATACAGCAGGAACGCGCGCTCGACCGAGGCCGGCGGCAACACATCCATCAGATCGCGGGCATCGCCGGGATGCACGGCCAGGTTCGTCACACCTGCCCGCCGAATCTTGCCCAGAAGCATGGCGACGCCGTTGATATAGGGTTCGGCCCCGATGATGCCGACCCCTGGATTCGCCATCGCCTGATGGACCATGTGTTCGCCCCCGCCGAACCCGATTTCCAGCCAGACCGGACGGCCGGCGAACAGGGCGTGCAGATCGAGCGGTGCGCGATCCGGGTTGACATCCCAGCCCACCGGACCCGGCGACAATGCCGCCAGGTCTTCGTCAAGACAGATCTGCTGGCCGGGCCTGAGGGTCTTGCCCCTGATGCGGCCATAGAAGTTGCGGTGCGGGCGGCGCGATTCGGTCATGGCGCGGATCTAGCGCGGTTTGCCGTCCATCTGAACCACGTTGCATCGAAATCCGCTTCCGGACGCGGCAGGCGGCGGCGATCGCCGCGCCGGATCGGACGCGAGCCGCCCGGGCGGCGGTTCCGGACGGCGCGGAGTGCACGCAAGCCCCGGCCGGTTCACGCCCGCACGATCCGGTTGGCGAGAACGCCGATGCCTTCTATCTCAAGTTCGAACCGGTCGCCGGGTTGCAGCCGGCGTCCGGCCTCCAGCCCGCAGCCGGTCCCCACCGTGCCCGAGCCGATCACCTCGCCGGGGTAAAGCGTCTCGCTGGCCGACACATGCGCCAGGATAGCGGCGAAATCGTGATGCATGTCGCGGCTGTTGCCCCCGCCCCAGCGTTCGCCGTTCACCCGCGCCTCCATGTCCAGCGCCACCGGGTGACCGACCTCGTCGGCGGTCAGGATATAGGGGCCCAGAATGTTGCCGGTGTCGAAATCCTTGCCCTTGGCGGGGCCAAGCTGACCGGGCATCTCTCGCATCTGGGCATCGCGCGCCGAAATATCGTTCAGAATGGTATAGCCGAAGATATGGCCCGGCGCGTCCTGGCGCGATATGTCCGTGCCCTTCGTCCCGACAACCGCCGCCAGTTCCAGCTCGATATCGAGGAACTCGGCATAAGACGGCCAGACCACATCCGCCCCGTGGCCGATGAAAGACATCCGGTTGCCCTTGTAGTAGATCGGCTGATCGTACCAGACCGAAGGTATGTCAAAGCTGCGCCCGGTCATCGCGGCGGCCGCCGCGAAACTGTTCTTCAGGTGCTCCTCGAACACGAGGCAGTCGCGGTACTGCACCGGCATCAGCGGCGGCAGAAACGTCACCTCGGCCACCGGCAGCATCGCGCGCCTGCTGGCCCGGCGAATGAGGTGTTCGGCCTGTTCCAGGCCATAATCCCCCTCTTCGATCACGGCGAGCATGTTGCAAAAGCTGCGGGTCTCGTAGCGCGCGAAATGCGCGGCGCGGTCCAGATCCAGCAGGGTCTCGTCATCCAGGGCGGCGGCGACGAATTCGCGGCCATCGTGGCGGATGGTTGCAAGGCGCATGGGCCTACTCCCCGAAAATCGCTACGGCGCGCGTGAACCCTGCACTGGCGCCCTTGATCTTGTAGGGAAAACAGCAAATCTCGAAACCGTGGGGCGGCAGGCTTTCGAGGGCAGTCAGCTTTTCCATGTGGCAGTATCCGATCTCCATACTGGCGCGGTGCCCTTCCCAGATGATCGAGGCATCGTGGTTTTTGGCGTATTCCTGCGCCGTCAGCGCGAAGGGCGCGTCCCAGCTCCAGGCGTCGGTGCCGGTAACGCGCACGCCGCGCTCAAGCAGGAAAAGCGTCGCCTCGCGCCCCATGCCACAGCCGCGCATGAGGTAGTCGGGCTGACCATAGCGGTCGCCGGCCGAGGTATTTACGACGACGATGTCGAGGGGCTTCAGGTCGTGTCCGATGCGGCGCAGCTCGGCCTGCACATCCGCCGCGGTGGCCACATAGCCATCGTCGAAATGGCGGAAATCCAGCTTGACACCGGGATTGAAGCACCACTCCAGCGGCACCTCGTCGATGGTAATTGCCCGCTGTCCGCCCGACATCGTCGAATGATGGTGATAGGGCGCGTCCAGATGCGTGCCGTTGTGGGTTGCGATGCTCAGCCTCTCAACCGCCCAGCCCTCGCCGCCGGGCAGGTCGTCCTTCCCGAGGCCGGGAAAGAAGGCCATGATCTGCTCGGCGGTCTGCTCATGGGTCATGTATTCGATCTGCGGCAGCATGATCGGCGGGTCCGAAACGATACCGGTTTCCAGCGGCACCGAAAGATCGACATAGCGGCGGGACATGAGGGAACTCCTTTCTCGAAGACTCAGACTAGGGCGGTCGCAAGCGCGGGAAAGGCCAGCACCAGCGCCAGCAGAACCAGCATCATGCACGCGAAGGGCGCGGCCCCGGCAAAGATATCGCCCAGCGTTATCGCCGGATCGTCCAGCGCGGACTTGATGACGAAGACGGAGATGCCGAAGGGCGGTGTCAGAAGCCCGATTTCAACCGCGATCACGGTAACGATGCCGAACCAGACCAGATCGACCTGCATCGGCACCAGAACCGGCAGCATCAGCGGCACCAGGATCAGCATGATGGAGGAGGAATCCAGCACCGTACCCATCACGATCACCAGCCCGACATAGGCCAGGATGACGCCCCAATAGCCGATCTCGGCGCTGGCGACATAGGCGCCGAACCCCGCCGGCACGCCCGAGAGCGCCAGCATTCGCGAATACATCTGTGCCGCGATGATCAGGAAACAGATCGAGGCGGTGACAAGCCCGGTATCGTTCAGGACCTCGCGAAAATCCCGCCACGACAGCGACCGGCGCACGAGCCCGATCACGATGGCCCCGGCGCAGCCGACCGCGCCGGCCTCGATCGGGGTGAAGAAACCGCCATAGATACCGCCCAGCACCAGCCCGATCAGCGCCGCGATGGGCAGACCCTTGAACGCAAGCTCACGACGGCTCAGCGGGGCGATGTCGCCCGTGTCATGTGCCTCTCCCAGTGCCTGCGGCCAGGCCCGTGCGACCAGCCAGATGCCGCCCCCGAACAGGGTTGCCAGCAACAGCCCCGGAACGACCCCCGCGATGAACAGATCGCCGATGGATTGCTCGGTCAGCAGACCATAGAGGATGAGAAGCAGCGAGGGCGGAATCAGCATGCCCAGAACCGAGCTTCCCGCCACGACCCCCACCGAGAAGCGCCGGGAATAGCCGTGGCGGATCATCTCGGGCACCGCGATGCGGGTGAATACGGCCGCCGAGGCGATGGAAATGCCGGTGATGGCAGCAAAGATCGCATTGGCGCCGACCGTGCCGATCCCGAGACCGCCCGGGAGCCGCCGGAACATGTGATTGGTAACGTCGAAGGCATCCCGCCCCAGGCCGGTGACGGAAACGACATAGCCCATCAGAACGAACAGCGGCACAACCCCGAAGAAATAGCTTGAAATGGTCTCGCTCGCCGCCAGCGCCAGCAGCTTCCCGGCCAGCACGGGCGAGCCCTTGATGGCCCAGACCCCGACATAGGAGGCCAGCATGAGCGCGAAGGGCACCCAGAACCCGAGATAGACCATCACCACCATCGCCCCGAAAGAGGCGAGGCCGATCTCGAACGGGCTCATGCGCGGCCCGTTCGCGCGCACATGCGCAACAGGGCGGCCCCGGCGCAAAGCAGCAACTGCACAAGCAGCGCGGCACAGCCGATCAGGATTATCAGCTTGACCGGCCAGACCGGCGCCGTGAAATCGCCCACCGTGCCCTCATAGGTGCCCCGCGACCAGGATTTGAGGAACAGCGGCCACGCGGCAGCGAGAATCATCCAGACCAGGGAAGCAGCGGCAAGCGCGAACAGGAGTTCGGCCAGATGCCGCAAACGCGGCGCTCGGCCGGCCAGATAGTCCAGCACGGCCTCGGTCCGGGTCAGGCGCCCTTGGCGAAACGCCTGCGCGATCTGGAGAAACACGATGGCCACGATCGACATCGACACGATTTCGGGCACGCCCGCAACCGGCGCACCCAGCAGCACGCGCCCGGCCACGTCGGCATTGACCACCAGCATCACCAGCACGATCAGCAGTGTCCCGGCAAGGTTCAGCGCCGCCGTGATTGCGTCGGTGCCCCGGCGCAGGGCAGCGAACCAGCCCGGAAGTGCGATCTCGTCTGAACGGTCGTTCGGGCGGGCGGTCATATCAGCCGGCTCGTTTCGCCCGCGCCCGTGACACCCGGCCCGCAAGCAACCGGAATTTCGCGAAATCCCGGGTCAAACTCTCGCGAGAGTTTGACGTGGCAGGCCGCGGCCCGGAGCGGCGGGCCGGGGATTTCATTCCTTGTCCCAGTCACGCACCGGCATCGCGCCGGCATCGCGCATCGTGTCCATGTAGGTCTTCAGCACGCCGGTCCCGTCGATTCCCTCGCCATCCAGCCGTTCGGCCCAGGTCTGCGCCACGTTGTCCATGCCGTTCGCCCATTGGCGACGGAACGCCTGATCGACCACCGTTATGGTGGCGCCTTGCGATTCCATGACGCCAAGGAACTTGGCCACCGAAGCGTCGAGATCTTCGTGATAGGCCTCGCGATCCAGCGCCGCGGCCTGCTTCAGGGCTCGTTGCACCACCGGATCGAGCCCGTCGAACCAGTCCTTGTTGGCGGCGATGCCACCGGCATATTGCGCGCCGAACCCGACCCGAGTGACATAGGGCGCGACCTCGTGCAGCTTGCCCGGCAGCGCCGCCGAAGCGAACACGATCACCCCGTCATAGACCCCGGTCTTGATCTCGTTGTAATAGGTGGTCAGGTTCCCCGACACCCCGACCGCGCCGGTGCCTTCCAGCCAGTTCACGGCCGGTCCCGGTGCGCCGATCTTCTTGCCCTGAAGATCGGTGATGGACGCGACCGGGAAGTTGGTCATCAACAGGTAGTCGTCGATGCCGATGGCGCCGCCCAGATATTCCAGCCCGTTGGCTTCCCAGGCCGCCTTCATGGTCGGATCGCTCATCTGGAGGCGGTCCATCATGTCGCCAACGAACCTCGCATCCGAATGCACGAACGGGGTGAAATAGGTGACGTTCTGGGGTGCCAGCTTGGCGGGATCGAAGAGCGACGAGACGAGACCGATCTCGGCAAGCCCCTCCTCGACCGCTTCCAGTTCGTCGCCGACCTTGGCCAGCGATCCGCCGTATTGCTCGGACCATTCGATGCTGTAGCCGGTGCCCGCCAGTTCCGCGTTCACGGCCGGAATGAAGGTCTGGCTGGCGTGTTTGACCCAGCGAAATACCGGCGGATGGCCGGCTACGATCGTGACGTTCAGGGTTTCGGCCGCGAGTGGCGGCGCGATGGCGCCGCCGACGGTGAAGACCGCGGCCAGAAGGCCGTACCTGAGCATATTAATCATGGGTTCGTTCCCCGTTGTGGCGACCGCTTTCTGCCCACAGCGTCCCCGGGAATCGCGGCGCGTGTCAAGCATGCATCCGGGCCGGAATGCGGTGCGGCGCCTGACCCCGTGATGCCGCCGGGGCGGGAGATTGGAGTATTTATGACCAGAAAGAAGCCGGTGACCGGCGCGGCCCCGCTCCGGCTTTGCCGGCCGGCGGCGCAAGCCGCGGCGGGCCTATTGCGCCGCGAGCGCCCCGGCCTTTTCCACGCGAACGGCGGCGAACTTGAATTCGGGGATCTTTCCGAACGGGTCCAGTGCCGGGTTGGTCAGGATATTCGCCGCCGCCTCGACGAAGGCAAAGGGCAGGAACACGTTATCCTCGGCGACGGCGCGGTCGGCGCGCACCATCGCCGTTACGCTGCCGCGCCGCGAGGTCAGGCGCACCGCATCGCCCGGCTCGAGCCCCATCCGCCGCAGCGTGGCGGGGTGCATCGAGCAGTTGGCCTCGGGTTCGACCGCATCCAGCACATGCGCGCGGCGCGTCATCGAGCCGGTATGCCAGTGTTCCAGTTGCCGGCCCGTAATCAGGACGAAAGGATAGTCCGCGTCGGGCAATTCGTCGGGGGGCACGATGCTGGCGGGGGTGAAACGAGCGCGTTTGCCCGGGCGCGGAAAACCGTCGCTGAACACGATGGCCTGGCCCGGATCGTCCGGCGACAGCGACGGGTAGGTGATGGCGGTCTTTTCCAACCGTTCCCAGGTGATGTTGTCGAGCGATTCCATGTTGAGCTTCATCTCGGCGAAGATCTCGCGCGGGTGGGTATAGGTCCAGCCGAGCCCCAGCCGTTTGGCGAGTTCGGTTTCGATCCACCAGTCTTCGCGCGCCTCGCCCGGAGGCGGCACGGCAGGACGGCCCATCTGCACCTGGCGGTTGGTATTGGTGACGGTGCCGGCCTTTTCCGCCCAGGCGCTGGCGGGCAGGATCACGTCGGCAAAATTCGCGGTCTCGGTCAGGAAGATATCCTGCACGACCAGGTGTTCGAGCCTGGCCAGAGCGCGGCGGGCATGCTCCACGTCCGGGTCGGACATGGCCGGGTTCTCGCCCAGGATATACATGCCGCGAATGTCGCCGTCGTGAATCGCACCTATGATCTCGACCACGGTCAGGCCCTTGTCGGCGCTGAAATCATGGCCACTCCAGGTGGTTCCGCCCCAGGCGCGCACGAACCGGGCGCGGGTGGCGGCATCGGTCACGCTCTGGTAGTCGGGCAGGAACATCGGGATCAGCCCGGCATCGGAGGCGCCTTGAACGTTGTTCTGGCCGCGCAGCGGGTGCAGCCCGGTACCGGGGCGGCCGACATTGCCGGTCATCAGCGCCAGCGCGATCAGGCAGCGGGCGTTGTCGGTGCCGTGGATATGCTGGCTGACGCCCATGCCCCAGAATATCATCCCCGCCTTGCCCGCGGCGAAGGTGCGCGCCACCTCGCGCAGGTTCTCGGCAGCGATGCCGCAGACCGGCGCCATGGCTTCGGGCGAGAAGCCGGCCAGATGCGCCTTCATCGCCTCCCAGTTCTCGGTGAACCGGGCGATATAGTCGGCATCGTAGAGCTTTTCTTCGACGATCACATGCATGATCGCGTTCAGCATCGAGACATCCGAACCCGGCTTGAACTGGACCCGGTGGGTGGCGAACCTGCCCAGGGCCACGCCGCGCGGATCCATCACGATCAGCTTGCCGCCGCGCCTTGCGAACTGTTTGAACCAGGTAGCGGCGACAGGATGGTTCTCGACCGGGTTGCAGCCGATGAGGATGGCCACGTCGGCGTTCTCGATCTCGTTGAAGGTGGCGGTGACCGCGCCCGAGCCGACATTTTCCAGCAATGCCGAGACCGAGGAGGCATGACACAGCCGCGTGCAGTGATCGACGTTGTTGTGGCCGAATCCCTGGCGGATCAGTTTCTGGAACAGATACGCCTCTTCGTTGGAGCACTTCGCCGAACCGAAGCCCGCGACATGGCTGCCCTTCTGCTCGCGCAGGCGCGCCAGGCCGTTGGCGGCGACGTCAAGCGCCTCGTCCCAGCTTGCCTCGCGGAAATGCGTCCACGGATTGCCGGGATCGACGTTCAGGCCCTTGGCGGGCGCGTCCTCGCGCCGGATCAGGGGCTTTGTCAGGCGGTGGGGGTGATCGACATAGTCGAACCCGAAGCGGCCCTTGACGCAGAGGCGGTTTTCGTTGGCCGGGCCATCGGCACCTTCGGCATACCTGATCTGCCCGTCCTTGACCTTGTAGGTCAACTGACAGCCGACGCCGCAATACGGGCAGACGCTTTGCACGGCGCTGTCGTAATCGGCGCTGTCGCCGGCCTGCGCCGCGTCCAGCACGGTGGCCGGCATCAGCGCGCCGGTCGGGCAGGCCTGCACGCATTCGCCGCAGCCCACGCAGATCGAGGCGCCCATCGGGTCGCCCTGATCGAAGGTGATGCGGGCATCGAACCCGCGCCACGACATGCCGATCACGTCGTTGACCTGAACCTCGCGGCAGGCGCGCACACACAGGTTGCAATGGATGCAGGCATCGAGATTGACCCGCATGGCCACATGGGAGGGGTCGGGCAGCGGAACGCTGTCCGCCGCGCGGGCGGGGAAACGGCTCTCGATGACGCCGGATGCAGCCTTTATCGCGGCGAAATGCGAGGATGCGTCATGAGCGATTTCGGGCTGGTCGGCGGCCAGCAGTTCGATCACCATCGCCCGGGCCTTTCGCGCGCGTTCGCTGCCGGTGCTGACCGCCATGCCGTCCGTCGCCGGGCGGATGCAGGAGGCGGCCAGCACCCGTTCGCCCTCGATCTCGACCATGCAGGCGCGGCAGTTGCCATCGGCGCGATAGCCGGGGGCGGGCTTGTGGCACAGATGCGGGATGATCAGGCCGCGCCCGTGGGCGGCCTCCCAGATCGTCGTGCCTTCGACAACTGTGACGGGGTCGCCATCCAGGGTGAAGGTGACGGTTTTCGCGGGGTTGCTGTCGGCCATGACCTTCGCCTCTTCAGATTTCTTCGCCGAAATGCTTCATCACCAGCCGGATCGGGTTCGGCGCCGCCTGCCCCAGACCGCAAATCGAGGCATCGGCCATCACCTGGCACAGATCCTCAAGCAGGCCCTGATCCCAGCGATCCGCCTGCATCAGTTGCACCGCCTTGGCGCAGCCGGTGCGGCAGGGGGTGCACTGGCCGCAGCTTTCGTCCTCGAAGAACCGCAGCATGTTCAGCGCCGCGTCCCGGGCGCTGTCCTGATCGGACAGGACCACGACGGCGGCCGACCCGATGAACGAACCCAGCGGCTGCAACATGTCGAAATCGAGCGGTACGTCATCCACGGATGCCGGCAGCAGCCCCGAGGACGGGCCGCCCGGCTGATAGGCCTTGAAGACATGCCCCGGCGCCATGCCGCCCGCGGCTTCGATCACGTCCGTAATGGTAGACCCCGCCGGCAGCAGGTAAACCCCCGGCGCCCTTACCCGGCCCGAGACGGAATAGCTGCGCAGCCCCGTGCGGCCGTTCCTTTCGACGCCGTTCAGAACCTGCGGCCCCTCGCGGCAGACCCGCGCGACCCAGTGCAGCGTCTCGACATTATGCACCAGGGTCGGGCGGCCGAAGATACCCACCTGCGCCACATAGGGTGGCCGGTGGCGCGGCAATCCGCGCTTGCCCTCGATGCTCTCGATCATCGCGCTTTCCTCGCCGCAGATATAGGCACCCGCGCCCCGGCGCAGGTCGATATGGCCGGCGGCGACGATGCCCGCCGCCTCAAGTGCCGCGATCTCGCGGCGCAGGATTTCCAGTACGGCGGGATATTCGTCGCGCATGTAGATAAAGCAGGTCACGGCCTCGACCGCCCAGGCGGCGATCAGCATGCCTTCGAGAAAGAGATGCGGTTCACGCTCAAGGTAGTGGCGGTCCTTGAAGGTGCCCGGTTCGCCCTCGTCGCCATTCACGGCGAGATATCGCGGACCCGTCGCAGCGCGCACGAATTCCCATTTCCTGCCCGACGGAAAGCCCGCCCCGCCCAGGCCGCGCAACCCGCTTTCGAGGATTCCCGCCTGCACCTCTTGCCAGTCGCCACCGTCGCGCAAGGCGGTCAGCGTGGCATAGCCGCCGCCGGCGCGATACCGTTCCAGCCCTTGATATTCCGGGATCGCCGGGTGCACGGCCCCCGCCGCGATCGCCGCCTGCGCCTTTTGCGGGGTGGCTCGGTCGATGTGATTGTGCCCCAGTTCCAGCACCGGCGCGCTGTCGCAGCGCCCCATGCAGGGCGCGCGCAGCACCCGTACCTCGCGCGGATCCAGCCCGCCTTCGAGCGCGGCCCGCAATTCCCGCGCACCCGCCAGTTCGCAGGACAGCGAATCGCAGACCCGGATCGTGAGCGCGGGCGGTGGCGTTTCGTCCTCTCCCACCACGTCGAAATGGGCATAGAAGGTGGCGACCTCGAAAACCTCGGCCTGAGCAAGCTTCATCTCGAACGCCAGGGCGCACAGATGCACGGCCGACAGATGGCCATGCGCGTCCTGGATCAGGTGCAGATGCTCGATCAGCAGGTCGCGCCGGCGCGGCCTCTCGCCCAGCAGCGCCTGCACCTCGGCCAGCGCCGCGTCGTCATATTGGCGGCCCTTGGGCGTATGACGCCCCTTGCCCCGGCCCGATTTCCAGACCCCCTTGTCGCTGTCCAGTGGTGCCATCGCCGCCTCCGTTCTCTCGCGCATGCTAGCATGTCCGACCCGGCTACCGCCAATCCTGGGCGCCCGACCGCACGATTGCGAACAAATCCCACCCTAAAGGCGTCACCGCCACCTGCAATGCCCGAACGTATCGGCGCATTCACCAAAACACGCGCGCCGGGTTTTCCGGCGCCACCGGCCTTGCGGTGTGTCGCGAAGAGCGCCGCAACGGGCTTGGAAGCTGCGTTACATTAGATTATTGGAATAGATGGAACGGACCAACAGGACAGCCGCATGAAAAAAGTCATTCTCGCCCGCCTTTCGACCATCCCCGTCGCGGGGTTGCACACCGACATGGTGACATCCGGCATGGTAAGCGAGCGCGACATTTCCGTCGAGGGCGGCAAGGTCGTCGTGTCGGTGAACGTGCCCGACGGGTTCCCGGGCGACCTGGACCGGCTCAAGTCGCTGATCGAGGACAAGCTCGCGGCACTCGGCGAGATCGAAACGCTTCTGGTGGTGATGACCGCCGGTCGCGAGGCGCCGCCCCCGCCCGAACCGCCAAGACTGAAGAAACGCCCGACCGAGGCGCCGGGCCGCGACATGCGCCCGCATTCCGCCGCGATTCCGGGCATCCGCGCGGTGGTCGCGGTGGCGTCGGGCAAGGGCGGTGTCGGCAAGTCCACCACCGCGGTCAACCTGGCGCTGGGTCTCGCTTCGCTCGGGCTGAGGGTCGGGTTGCTGGATGCCGACATCTACGGGCCTTCCCTGCCCAGACTGCTTGATATCGAGACCCGGCCCGAGATCGAGAATGACAGGGTGATCCCGATCGCGAAATACGGGCTCAGCACCATGTCCATGGGCTTTCTCATGGAAGAGGACAACCCGGTCATCTGGCGCGGCCCGATGGTTGTTTCGGCACTGATGCAGATGACCCGCGAAGTGGATTGGGGCGAACTGGACGTGCTGGTTCTGGACATGCCGCCGGGCACCGGCGACGCACAGTTGACCATGGCGCAGCAGGTGCCGCTGGCGGGCGCGGTGATCGTCTCGACGCCCCAGGATCTGGCCCTGATCGACGCGCGCAAGGGGCTGAAGATGTTCAAGAGCGTCGATGTGCCGATCCTGGGTATTATCGAGAACATGTCGAGCTTTGTCTGCCCGCATTGCGGCGGTGAATCGCACATTTTCGGGCATGGCGGCGCCGAGGCTGACGCGCGCCGTCTGGGGGTGCCGTTCCTTGGCGCGATCCCCTTGCACATGGCGATCCGCGAGACATCGGATGCAGGCATGCCGGTGGTGGTTTCGGACCCCGGCGGGCCGCATGCCGCAGCCTATGCCAGGATCGCGCTGAACATCGCGGCGCGGCTGTTTCCCGAACGCGACGAGGACTGATCGTTCGCGGAGCCGCAGCGCCCCGAGCGTCTTCCGCACCGGCCGGGAACCGGCGCCGAACACCTGGAATCGAGGTTCGATATTCACGCGCCGGGCAAAACAGGGAAACGCACCATCCCCGGCGGCGCGAACGGGTTCGCAAAGCGATGCGGCGATGGATGTATGCCGCCGACTAAGCCATCGCCTCCATCGCTTTCAGGCCGATAAGCCCGCCGATCACGATGCACACGAACGTGATCAGCGACCCCACCGCCAGCGTCGAGGTGCCAGTAACCGCCTGCCCGATCGTGCAACCCAGCGCCACCACACCGCCAACGCCCATCAGGATCGCCCCACCGAAATTGCGCAAGGTATCGGCCGCGTCGGTGAAGGTGGCCAGCCGGAACCGCCGCTGGCTGACGGCCCCGGCAAAGGCACCCAGCAGCGCGCCCAGCGTCGTGACGACGGCAAACCCCGGGGCGGCATAGGCAGTAAAGCGCATCAGATAGTCGACGGAATCGCCCGCCGGGCGCACGAAGCTCAGCGAGCCGACGCTCGGGTTGTCGGCGAATTCATCGAAGGTCAGCCCGGTCAGCAGCCAGCCCGCGACGACGCACAGGCCAATCCCGACGCCCGCGGCCAGATGCACCGGAGACCTGCGGAATGCCGCGTCCTTGAAGCACCAGACGAGAATGACGGCGACAATCGCCACCACCGCCGCGAACTGCGCCGTCTCGGCCGGCAGGCCGGTCAGACCGGCAATAATCGACCCGACCCTCTGATCGGAAATGCCTGCCGTCGACAGATCCGCTGTCATGGCGCCGACCACCGCCACCCGTGCCGGGCCGAACAGCCCGCCGATGGTCATGTAGGCAACCCCGCCGACCAGCCACAACACCACCAGCGAACGCAGATCGCCGCTGCCGGCCCGCACCAGGTTGCGCGACACGCAGCCGCCCGAGAATACCATGCCAATGCCGAAGATCGTGCCGCCGATGATATGTCCGCCCCAGGCGAGGCTGGGCGAGACATACATGCTGTTGGTCATGTCCGCGATGCCCGCGCGTTCCAGCCAGAACACGCCGGCGATGGCGACGCCCGCTGCCAGCACCCAGGAGCGGAACCGGCGCCAGTCCCCGAACGAGACGATATCCGACAGCGACCCCATGGTGCAGAAATTGGTGCGCTGAACGATGAACCCGAACACTGCGCCGATCAGCAGCCCGCCCCACAGGATCCAGGCGGCGGCATTACCGACCGCGGCTTCCTTCCAGATTTCGACCACCCCGGCAATCCCCCCTTGCTGTGCCTGCCCGATCATGCTGCCGGGCCTCATAATCAAGTATTAACATATGTTCGTACCTCGTCTCGCGAAATCTTGCGCCCCGGGCGCCCGTGGCCGAATCGAGACTAGGCCGGGCCGGTACCACCTTGGGTATCGCGGCAATGCTCTCTTGACCCGTGGATCTATATTCAATTATGCTAATATGAGGTTCCGCCGTCATCGGCCTTGGGAGGGAACTCATGCTGGACAATGCGAATCTGGACAATGCCAAGAGCATGTCGATCATCGTCACCAAGGGATCGCTGGACTGGGCGTATCCGCCCTTCATCCTGGCCACCACGGCGGCGGCGATGGACGTGGATGTCACGCTGTTCTTCACCTTCTACGGCCTGCCGCTGCTGAAGAAGGACATGAACCCGAAATTTACCCCGCTGGGCAACGCGGCGATGGAAATGCCGATGATGGGCGGACATGTGGCCATGCCCAACATGGTCTCCATGCTGCCCGGCGTCGGCTCGATGGCGGGCAAGATGATGAAGAACCTGATGGCCAGGAAGGGCGTCGCGTCGCTGGAAGACCTGCGCGAGGCGGCCGTCGAACTGGAAGTCCGCCTGATCGCCTGCCAGATGACCATGGACCTGTTCGAATACTCGCTCGACGACATGATCGACGGGATCGAACTGGGCGGTGCCGCGACCTACATGGAAAGCGCGCTGAAATCCGACATCAACCTGTTCATCTGAACCCGAGCCTGGAACCCAGCGAAAAGGAAAACGCGAATGGCCGAAGAAACCCTCAATGCCGAAGGTCTGAACTGCCCGCTGCCGATCATCAAGGCAAAGAAGGCGCTGAAGGGCATGGCCGCCGGTGACGTGCTGAACATCCGCGCCACCGATCCGGGATCGGTCGCCGACTTTGCCGCCTTCTGCAACCAGACCGGCAACGAGCTTGTCAGCTCTGGCAACGACAACGGCGTCTTCACCTTCGCGATCAAGCGCAACTGAGCGGCGTCGCGGCGGACGACCGCGAGCGCGAAACCGGAATATCGCGAAATTCCGCGGACAAAACCTCGTCAGAGGTTTTGTCGTCGGCGCATTGCGCTCCCCGTCGCGGTCCGCGCGACGAAATCAAGGAAGGCCGGAACCCAGGGGGCGGCGGCGGTGTTGCGCAGATGGCAGAACCCGGCCACGGTGTTATGGGTGACGATTCCATCGCGGCGCCCGTCCGTACCCGTGCCGCGCCGCATGTCGCGGGCGAACACCGTGTCCGAGGGCAAACCCTCGATACTGGCATAGTGAAATTCGTGCGCCTTCACGGGAAGATCGCCGGCCTGCCAAGGACAGTCCTGCGTGCTGGTGAATTCGACATAGCCGCGCCCCTGCGGGCGATCATGCATCCTGGCCCGGCCGGGGATCAGCCCGACCATGGGCATGGTCACGCCGTTCCAGGACAGGCTTTCGCACAGGTACATAAGCCCGCCGCATTCGGCATAACAGGGCAGGCCGGCCCTCAGCGCATCGCCGATCGCCGCACGCAGGGCGGTATTGGCCGAAAGTTCCCGCATTCTCATTTCCGGAAAGCCGCCGCCGATGAACAACCCGTCGAGAAACGGCAATCCGCTGTCGCACGTCGCATCTATCGGGATCAACTGCGCGCCTTCTGCCTGCATCGCCTCCAGATCGTCGGGATAATAAAAGCCGAAGGCGGCATCGCGCAGGATACCGATTCTGAGGCCCGGCCATTGCGGGGTACGGGAAACATGCGCATCGGGGGCCTCCAGCCCGGGTGCCGTCGCAGCGATGCGGCGCAACCGGTCGAGATCCACC
The DNA here is from genome assembly GCA_047975215.1 of Jhaorihella sp. Classification (GTDB taxonomy): domain Bacteria; phylum Pseudomonadota; class Alphaproteobacteria; order Rhodobacterales; family Rhodobacteraceae; genus JAGRMG01. The sequence goes on along the minus strand of JBKEDD010000126.1, from coordinate 95,036 downwards.
GATTGCGCGATGATTTCACCGAAACCCGCGATCATCGTTGCCATTCCCTCAGATTCCGCGGGCGTGGTCAGGCCGAGGTGGCGTTCGCCGATATCGAGCCGCGCGTCGCGCCAGACGCTGCCGATCAGTGGAATGTCCGAATAGGTTTCGACCGCCCGGCGCAGCTTGCCCTCGTGGCGCGCCCCGCCTACCCGGTTCAGGATCAGCCCGGCGATATTCACCTCGCTGTCGAAGGCGCGATACCCGGTCAGCAGCGGCGCGATGCCCCGCGTCATGCCCAGCGTGTCGATCACCAGCACCACCGGCAGCCCCAGAAGCTTTGCCAGTTCGGCATTGCTGTCCGACCCATCGGCGCAGACGCCGTCATATAGCCCCTTGTTGGCTTCGATAAGCGACAGCGCACCGCGTCCCGCCCCGGCGCGGGCCGCAAGGAACGGTGCGATGGTCTCGCGCGGCATGGTGTTGAAATCGAGGTTGTAGCAAGCTCGCCCCGAGGCCGCGGCAAGCCACATCGGGTCGATGTAGTCGGGGCCTTTCTTGAAGGTACGGATATCTTCGCCGGCCGCGCGGAAGGCCGCGGCCAGGCCGGTGGAGACCACCGTCTTGCCCGACGACTTGTGCGCCGCCGAGATCATGAACCGTGGGCGGGCGGACATGTCCCGCCTCAGCCCTGCGTTCCGAGATTGGCATCCGAAAGGTTGGTCGGCAGGATGCGCAACACCTTGGCGCCAAGCCCTGCGGCCAGCAGCGCGACGGCCACGCCGCCAAGGCCCAGCGCCAGTTCGGGCCAGCGCGGCGCATAGGTAGCCACGGCGCCGTCGCCGAAACTGCTGGAGACGACGTGGCCGGGAAACAGCGGCATCGGCCAGGCCTGTCCGCCGATCACGATGACATAAAGCTGCGCCAGCCCGCCCAGCACCACCAGAAGCGATGCCAGGACCGGAGTCGATGGCATCCGGGCGGTCGAGGGGTGCCAGATCAGCAGCATCGGCAGCAACGCGCCCAGGCCCACCTGTCCGGCCCAGAACAGCCAGGTGTAGACGCCGCCATCGCGCAGGATGAAGCGTTCAAACCCCGCATGTTCGGCGGCGTAGAGATTGGTCAGGTGTTGCACGGCCACGAAATACAGCACCACGGCGACGAAGATCGCCAGCAGGCGCGCGAATCTCTGCATCAGGAGCGGCCCCAGCGGCCGGTCGCCCAGACGGCAGAGCGCACTCAGCACCAGAATGAACACCGCCAGCCCGAGCGAGAACGACATGGCGATGAACAAGGGCGCCATGATCGCCGCGTCATAGCCGGGACGCGCCACCAGCCAGCCGAAGATCGACCCGGTCCCGGTGGTCAGCGCCAGCCGCCACAGGAAGGCCAGCATGCCCATCGGCGTCACGAACGGGGCCGCGCCGCGCGACATCTGGGTGAACAGATAGACCGCGACGATACCCATGAAGCCGGTGTAGAGGATGACGTTCCAGGCAAAGATCGAACTGAAATTGTAGGTGGTCATCGCCACCAGCAACCGGTCGGGCCGGCCGAGGTCAAGCACCAGAACCGCCAGCCCACCGGCCAGCAGCGCGATGGCCAGAACGCCCGAAAGGCGGGCCAGGGGCTTGGTATGGGCCCGCCCGAAGACCGAAGCCATGGACGCCACGTTGAGCGCGCCCGAGGCGGCGACGATAAGAAAGATGGCAAAGACATGGGGCAGCCCCCAGACGATCTGGTTGTTCATGCCGGTGACGATATGGCCGTGATGTTCGACATAGACGACCGAAGCCAGCGCCGCCGCGATCAGCGCCGCCAGCAGAAACGCGGCCTGCCAGACCTGCGGCGTGGCCTTGATTTCGCGATAGATCGTGCGTTCCATGCCCGGCCCTTTCACAGATTCGCGTAGCGGACACCCGGATTCAGATCGAGATCGGGGCGAAGCGTCGCCGACGGATAGTCGGCCAGCCGTCTGGAAATCTCGCTGTCGGGGTCCTTCAGGTCGCCGAAGACGATGGCGCCGTGGCCCGTGGCGGCGCAGGCCTCGACACAGGCGGGCACGCCGCCGGCATCGACCCGATGCACACACAGCGTACAGCTTTCCACCGTGCCCTGCCCGCGGGGCGCGTGGGTCTTCTGGTTCACGACCGGTTCATGCACGAAGCTGCGCGCCTTGAACGGGCAGGCCATCATGCAATAGCGGCAGCCGATGCAGATATGCTTGTCCACCAGTACGATCCCGTCGGCGCGCTTGAAGCTGGCGCCGGTCGGGCAGACATCGACGCAAGGCGGTTCCTCGCAGTGCTGACACATAACCGGCATCTGGGCCTCGTGCCCGGTTGCGGTATTCTTCAGGGTTATCTTGCGGATCCACTGAGCGTCGGTGCCGGGATTGCCGTTTCCGGCCCAGCCGTTTTCGTCCGAACAGGCGCTGACGCAGGCCGAACACTCGGCGCTGCATCTGTTGGCGTCGATCAGCAGGCCCCATCGGTTGGAAGACGACGCTCGGGCTTCGGCCGGCGATCCGCCGAAGGCAATCAGCGTCACACCCGGAGCCAGCGTTGCGGACGCGACCGCCGCGCCGCTACGCAGAAAATCGCGGCGGCTGATTTCGGCGCCCTTTTCGCGGGGCTTGCCCTTGGGGTTGCTCATTGCCGGGCCTCCGGTGGCGTTGCCGTCCCGGGCCGTTTCAACCATGCGAGGATGCTGCCCGCCTCGCCCCCGCCCAGCCGCACGGCCGGAATGGCGGCCGCATGCGCCGCGGTCTCGTCCACGCCTTCGGGGGTTGAGCGATGGCAGGTAAAGCAATCCACCCTGACGGCGGCAAAATCGTGGCACGACCGGCAGAAATGCCCCTTGTCGGCATAGGTGACGGCCTGGCCCTTCGCATCGCGGGCGGTGTGGCAGTCAAAGCACTGCTTGAGGCTGGCCGCGATCTTTCGCTCGCCCTCATGCACGGTCAGGTTCCGGTCGTGGCGCATGAGATCCATGTGGTTGGCGCGCCAGTAGGCATTGCCCTCGGGATGGGGTGCGCCACTGGCGGCGGGAATGTCGGGCCACAGCGGCGACCGGTCCCCGGCGGCAACCGTGCCAGCCCAGGCCAGCACCAGCCCGACGAAAAGAACCAGCCGCGCCACGACTATTCCCCCAGACCCATCTTGATATAGCCGGTGGGGCAGACATCGGCGCAGATGTGGCAGCCGATACAGCGGGTATAGTCGGTATCGACATAGCGGCCCACCGTGCGTTCGGATTTCTTCACCCGGAACACGGCGTCCTGCGGGCAGAAGATCACGCAGTTGTCGCACTCGAAACACATGCCGCAGGACATGCAGCGTTCGCCTTCCCTTTTCGCCTGCTCCTCGCTGAAGCCGATGATGCGTTCCTCGAAATTGCCCAGAACGGCATCGCCCTCGATATGGACTTCCTCACGCTTTTCGCGGCCGACATACTTGAAATGGCCCTTGAACAGTTCGGAATGCGGGATGATCTGCCCCGCCGAGCGGTCGTCGTAGTTGTGCACCGCGAAGGGCGCGGCGTCCGTACCCCGGCCCTGGACGTGATCGTAGGCCGCCGGATCCTTGCCGCGACGGTGCAGTTCCTCCAGCAGGTTGAAATGATGCACGTCCACCCGGGGCCGTTTCTCGACGGTGCCGTCGTCAAGGAAATCGGCGATCACCTGTGCCCCGATCCGGCCATGCCCGATGGCGGTGGTCAGCAGGTGCGGCCGCACGATGTCGCCGCCGGCAAAGTGCTTGTCGCGGCCCTTGACCTGATAGGTCGGCGAAGCGTCGATGAAACCGCGACCGCCGTCCATCTCTTCCAGCCCCGCGAAATCACCCATCTGGCCGATGGCCGAGATGATGATGTCGCATTCGATCTCGAATTCGGTGCCCTCACGCGGGACCGGCTTCATTCCATCCATGTCGCATTCGCACATCTTCAGCGCGACGGCATGGCCCTTGTCGTCTCGGATCACCTCAAGCGGCATGACGCCGCCCCGGATGTCGATACCTTCGCGCAGGGCGTCGGCACGCTCGCGTTCGGCGGCCGTCATCTTCTCGACCGGAAACAGCGAGGTTAGCGTCGCCTGCATCCCCTCGCGGGTCAGCGAAGCGGCCACGTCGTGACCGGTAAAGTCGATCACCGTTCCGTCGGGATGCGCGGGCGGCTTTACATCGGTGATCCGGCCCAGACGGCGCGCCACCGAAGCGACGTCGATCGACGTATCGCCGCCGCCGACCACAACGACTTTCTGCGCCGTGCCCAGCACATAGCCCTGGTTGAACGCGTCGAGGAACTCGATGCCGTTGATACAGTTCTCGGTGCCCTCCCAGCCCGGGATGGGCAGCGGCCGGCCGGTCTGCGCCCCCATCGCCCAGTAGATCGCATCGAAGGCGCCTTCCAGTTCCTCGACGCTGACATCGGTGCCGACGCGGGTGTTCAGATGCACATCGACGCCCAGATCGACAATGCGCCCGATCTCGGTATCCAGCATGGCGCGCGGCGTGCGATAGCCCGGGATGCCATAGCGCATCATGCCGCCCAGTTCGTCATGCGCCTCGAAGATCGACACCGCGTGGCCGTGAAGGCGCAGAAAATAGGACGCCGACAGGCCGGCCGGTCCGCCGCCGATCACGGCCACCCTGCGGCCGGTATCGGCCCCGGCGGCGGGCAGCTTTACGCCGTTCTCGTTGGCCCAGTCTCCGACATACTGTTCCACGGCATTGATGCCGACATAGTCGTCAACCTCGTTGCGGTTGCACCCGGCCTCGCAGGGGGCCGGGCAGACCCGGCCCATTGTCGCCGGGAAAGGGTTGGCCGCGGCCATCCGCTGAAAGGCGTATTCCTGCCAGGGCATGTCCTCGGCCGGGGGCTTGTCCATGCCGCGCGCGATAGCCAGCCAACCGCGTATCTCGTGACCTGACGGGCAGGCACCCTGGCAGGGCGGTGTCTTGTGGATGTAGGTGGGGCATTTATAGGACTTGTCGGCCTGAAAGATCTTTTCCTCCAGGTCCCAATCCGCGGCGGTCTCGCCTTCCTCGAAGCGGCGGAATGTCAGGTTCTGCTGGGTGCTCATCTCGTTCATCTTGTCCACTCCTCGGGTTGTGCCCTAGTCGTCCGCGTCATCTGCGTCGGTGTCGTCAGTGTCCTGCCCGGTCAGGATGATGGCGTTCGATACCAGCTGATGCACCGAGACGACCGAATCCATCTCGTAGCCGAAGGCCGGCATGACCTTGGAAAACTGCGTCTTGCAGATGGCGCAGATCGCCGCCATGTGGGTGACGCCATGATCCGCGCTCACCTGTTGCAGCGCCGTCATGCGCGGGCTGGCACCCTTCTTGCGCAGCTCCATCAGGTCGTCGGTCAGCAGCCCGCCGCCGCCGCCACAGCACAGCGTGCTTTCATGTGTGGTGTCGCGGTCCATGTCGAAATAGTTGTTGCACACCGCCTTGATGACATTGCGCGGGATCTCGAACTGGCCGCCCGGTTCGTCGCCCATGCGCGAGCCGCGGGCGACATTGCAGCTGTCGTGATAGGTCAGCCTTATGTGATCGTTGCGGGATTTGTCGAACCTGAGCGTACCCTTGCGGATCTCGTTCCAGGTGAATTCGAGGATATGCTGCGGGATCGGGTATTTCTGATCCAGAAAGTCGAACGGCCCCGCCAGCGTGTTGAGGAAGGAATAGGCCACCCGCCAGGCATGGCCGCATTCTCCGAAGACGATCCGTTTCACCCCCAGATCCTGCGCGGCCTTGCGGATGCGCAGCGCAATCTCGCGCATGTTCTCGTATGATCCGATGAACAGGCCGAAATTGGCCGCCTCCGAGGCATATGACGAAAGCGTCCAGCTTACGCCGGCCTCGTGAAAGACCTTGGCATAGCCCAGAAGCCCGTCGATATGCGGTTCGGCGAAGAAATCGGCCGAAGGCGTGATCAGCAGGATTTCGGCACCCTTCTCGTCGAGCGGCAAGCGAACGCTGATGCCGGTGTCCTCCTCGAGATCCTCTTCCAGATCCTCCAGCGTGGCACGCAGGGCCTTGGGGTTGAGGCCGAGGTTGTTGCCGATATCCTTGACCTTGCCGATGATCTCGTTGCTGTATTTCTGGCCCATGCCGACGCTGTCCATGATCTCGCGGGCGGCCATGGTGATCTCGGCGGTGTCGATGCCGTAGGGGCAGAACACCGAACATCGGCGGCATTCACTGCACTGGTGGTAGTAGGAATACCATTCGTGCAAGACCTCTTCGGTCAGGTCGCGGGCACCGACCAGCTTGGGGAAATACTTGCCCGCGAAGGTGAAATAGCGCCGGTAGACGCTGCGCAGCAGATCCTGGCGCGCCACCGGCATGTTCTTGGGGTCGCCGGTGCCAAGGAAATAATGGCACTTGTCGGTGCAGGCGCCGCATTTGACGCATGAATCCAGGTAGACCTGAAAGGCGCGGTTCTTCTCGGCCAGCTCGGCCATCTTTTCCAGCGCCCGGTCTTTCCAGTCCGGCAGCAGTTCGCCGGGAAAGCCCAGCTTGGCCTGGTGTTCGGGGGCGGCGACGAAGGGTTTGAGACCCGCCATCGCACCGCGCTTGAGACAGGGGATGTCAAGAGCATCCTCCATCTTGCGCAGGTCGTCGCCGTCGGCCATCGCTCAGCCCTCCAGCCGCGCCGCCCAGGGGGCGAGGTGGCGCCTTTCACGCGGGTTGTCTATCTGGTTGCGGGTCGGGCTGAAGAACACGCCCGGCGCATGCAGCAGCTTGGAGATCGGGAACACGATCATCAGCACCGCGACGCAACCCAGATGGACCAGCAGGATCGGCTGGGCCGGCAGATCCTCGATGCGAAACCGCAACAGCCCCAGCATGTAGACCTTGACCGAAACGATGTCGGGGCGCGCGACAAAGCGCATCATCAGCCCCGACCCGGCTATCGCCACCAGAAGCGCCAGCATCAGATGGTCGGAGGGGTTCGAGATATAGCGGATGCGTTCGACCAGAAACCGCCGCGCCCAAAGGCCCAGCAGGCCGGCGAGCATGGCGAACCCGGCATAGGTGCCCCAGGGCTGGGCCAGGGCCACCCACCACCACACGTCATGGGTGAAATAGCGGATGTGCCGGATCAGGACCAGCCAAAGCCCCATGTGGAAGGTCCAGCCGAACAGCCAGATCCACTTGTTCGACCTGAACAGGCTTTCGAAGAACACCACCTCGCGAAACATCCGTAGGGCCACGCCCCAGGCCGTGACCGGCGCGGGCGTGGTCGGGATTTTCAGCGGCGCGGGGATGCGCGCATAGCGGATAACCTTCATAGCCACGCCCACGACCAGAATCGCGGTCGCGGCGTAGAACAGAATGGCGTAACTCGCGGACAGCACGCAGACTCCTCCCCTCGACGGAAATGAATCCGTTCGTTCCCGGATGGTTGCCGATTCAGACGCAGCCCGTGGGCTTGGGCAGGCCGGCGATCTTGCAGGCCTGCTTGGCCGGGCCGTAGGGAAACAACTCGTACATGTATTTGTTGTTGCCCTTCTCGGGGCCCATCGACTTCTTGATCGCCTTGATCAGCACCCGAACCGCCGGCGCGATCTGGTATTCCTCGTAGTAGTCACGCAGAAAGTTCACGACTTCCCAGCGTTCGTCGTCCATCTCGATATTCTCGGTTCTGGCGATCTCCAGCGCCAGTTCCTTGTTCCAGTCCGAAAGGTTGGTGATGTAACCTTCCTCGTCATGCTCGATCGTGTGTCCGTTCACCTGATATGACATATATTGTTCCTCTCGTTGCGCCCCGGTTCGGGGCCTTTCGCTAAAGCCAGGCCAGCGTGCGGTCGTGGTCGGCGACCAGATCGACGAAGCCATCGTAATCCACGCCGGCAATTCCGTTCAGCATCCGCCCGGCCGCCAGCCCGCGCGCGGCGGCATCCGGCAGCAGGACATAGACAGACACGGCGCCGATCCGCTGCGCCACACGTTCTGACATGGCGGTGCCCGCGAGACCGCCATAAACCCCGTCCTCGATCATCAGGACGGCATCGCCGTCCTTGCAGTGATCCAGGCAGCTTTGCAGGCCGGTATCGGTGAAGGGCGACTTGTTGACGGTGTGCAAGGTTGACATGCTTTTCCCTTCAGAAACTCAGGACAACATCCTGATCGGCCATGATATCGGCCATCTCCGCCCGGCTGACGATGCGGATCGAAGGCTTTTCGGCCCAATCGTCATCCTCGTCCTCGTACATGATTTCCTGCAAGTCGGCCTCGCTCAGCCCGCGTTCGTCAAGCGATTCCCGCTCTACGAACAGCTTGGTCACGTCATAGTCGCCCAGCGCCCGGAAGGTGGGCGAGAAGTTCTTGACCCCCAGCGCGGCGGTGTCCTGGCCGCGGGTCAACTGGAACACCCCGTCGTCGAGAAACGCCAGGCTGACATCCTGATCGAAGGCGGCACCGATCAGCACGACCTCAAGGCTTTCGAGCGCATAGATCGTGCCATAGGGCGCCTTGCGGTTGACATAGAGGAATTTCTTCACCTCGCTCATGCGCTCAGTCCCCGAATGTAACCAGACGGTCGGTCTGGATACCCATTTCGATCAGCTGCCCCAGCCCCGAGATGCGAAACCCCTCGGCGATGTTGTTGGCATCCTTGCCCTGGCGGCCGGCCTCGTTCTCGTCCAGCAGGCCGCGCCGCTGCGCCGCCGCGATACAAACCACCAGGTCGATCCCGTGTTCGGCGGCCAGCGCGGTCCAGTTCTTCTGGATGTGGCGCTCGTCCTGGGGCGGCACGCTCAACCGGGTCGAGACGTTGACGCCATCGTGATAGAAGAACACGCGCGGAACCTCGTGCCCCCTGGCCAGCGCCGCGCGCACGAAATGATAGGCCGTATCCGCCGCCTGATGCGTATACGGCCCCTCGCTTATGACGACCCCAAACTTCACCTTGCCCGCGCCTCAGAAATGCACATGCGCCGACATGTTCATGGTCTTGCGGGAGCCGGTCCAGGTATCGAGGTGATGCTTGGTGAAGGCCAGTCCCGTCATGTCGAAGAACCGCGCCCAGCCGATCCGCTCGATCCACTCGCCCATGCGTTCCCAGTGCTTGGCGTCCTTCTTGTAGGCAGCGACGATCTTGCCGACGGCCTCCTTGACCTCGGGCCAGTGCGGCGCGTTGTTGGGCAGGTTGGCGACGGCGAGCTTGTGGAACGTGGGCTTTGAGCGCGCGTTGGAATGCTTGCCGCCGACCCAGATCGCGATCTTGGTGCTGTCCTCGCCGTTGATCTGCATCGGCGGGCAGGGCGGATAGCAGGCGCCGCAGCAGACGCATTTCTTTTCATCCACTTCGAGGCTGGGCTTGCCGTTGACCATCGCGGGGCGGATCGCCGCCACCGGGCAGCGCGCCACCACGGCGGGGCGTTCGCAGACATTGGCAACCAGATCGTGATTGATCTTGGGCGGCTTGGTATATTGCACGTTTATGGCGATGTCGCCCTGCCCGCCGCAGTTGATCTGGCAGCATGACGTGGTGATGCGCAGCCGGTTGGGCATCTTCTCCTGCACGAATTCCTTGTGCAGCATGTCCATGAGCCCCTTGACCACACCCGATGCGTCGGTACCGGGTATGTCGCAATGCAGCCAGCCCTGGGTGTGCGATATCATCGAAACCGATGCGCCGGTGCCGCCCACCGGAAAGCCCGCCTCCTGCAGCGCCGCCACCAGCGGCGCCACCTTGGCCTCGTCCGCGACCATGAATTCGATGTTCGACCGCGTGGTGAACCGGACATGCCCGTCGGCGAAACTGTCCCCGATTTCCGCCAACTTGCGGATGGTGAACAGATCCATCTGCCGCTGGGTCCCGGCGCGCACGGTGAAAATCTCGTCGCCGGATTTCGACACATGGCGCAGTACACCGGCGCGGGGGCGGTCGTGCCAGGCCCAGTTGCCGTAATTCTTCTTCATCACCGGATGCATGTACTGGAACGGGTCGGGTACGCCCACCTCGTCCGGCATACGGGGTTTTTCAGCCTGCTGGTTCATTGTCTTTTCTCCCTGCGTGCCGTCACTCGGCGCTGACCTGCAATCCGGCCTCGCGCGCCTTGCGCTCGAACCACTTGGCCGCCTCGTCATCGAAGTCGTCGGTACGCACGAAACATGACGTGCGCGGATGGTTGACCATGTTGGGATCGGCCGGAATGTCCAGCGCCTCGAGGAAGGCGGGCAACCCGATACGGTCAATGGTTTCGCCGATTCGTTCATGCTCGAGCGCGTTGTCGGCGAAGAATTCCACCACGGCCTCGCCGAACTCGGTCAGCTTCTCGAAATCCTCGTCGGTTTCCAGCTTCATGAAGGGCACGATCATGATTCCCATCAGGTCGCCGATCTTGAGCGCCCGCTTGCCGCCGATCATGATCGAAACGCCCTTGTCGTCGCCGGGCGAAAGCGCCTTGGTCATGACGTTGATGCAATGCATGCAGCGCACGCAGGACGGATTGTCGATTTCCAGCGTGTCGTCGTCATTGAGGCTGATGGCGCGGGTCGGGCACATGTTGACCACCGTGTCGATGGTGTACTTGCGGCCCTTCTCGGCGATATGTTCCTTCACCTTCTCCTGGTCGATCTTGATATCGTCGCGCCAGGTACCGATCACCGCGAAGTCGGCGCGGTGGATTGCGTTGACGCAATCGTTGGCGCAGCCCGAGAACTTGAACTTGAACTTGTAGGGCAGCGCCGGGCGGTGCATCTCGTCCAGAAGCGTGTTGATGATCGTCCGGTGCGCCCGCACCTCGTCGAAACAGGATTGTTCGCAGCGGGCATGGCCGACACAGCTCATCGCGGTCCGCAAGGCGGGACCGGCGCCGCCCAGGTCGAAACCGATCTTGTTCAACTCGTCGAACGCCGGCTGCACGTTCTCCGAGGTACAGCCCTGGAACATGATGTCGCCGGACTGACCGTGAAAGGCGATGAGGCCCGAGCCGTATTTTTCCCAGATATCGCACATCTGCCGCAGCAGGTCGGTCGAATAGTGGAAACCCGCCGGCGGCATGACCCGCAGCGTGTGGAACTCCTTGGACGCGGGAAACTTGTCGGCCACCTCGGAAAACCGCGGAATGATGCCCCCGCCATAGCCGAACACCGACAAGGTGCCGCCCTTCCAGTAGCCCAGCTTGTTCTCGTAGGAATGGTTCAACTGGCCAAGAAGGTCGTTCATTATCTTCTGATTGTTCGGCGCGCCCTCGTCGCGCAGCCGCTTCAGCCCGGTAACGAAGCTGGGCCAGGGGCCGTCTTCCAGCTGATCGAGGTGCGGGGTCGGATGCTTGCCCTCGCCGGTCACCGGTCTTTCATCCCTTGGATCGCCGTCTTTCATCACGTTCTCCCCAGCTTGTCGGTATCCTTGCCGTCGCCGGCCGTCTTTTCCTGGGAAATGCAGGCATTCCGTCCGCCATATGGCGCGGCGCGCTCGCGCCTTTCACCGAAACTGCCTGCGACCTCCCAATCGCTAGCATCTATACATTGTAATAACCGAATGTAATAATCAACCAAAACCGACACCCCACCGGTCACGATGTGCAGAAAAATGCCACGCGGCGGCAAGAAACGAACACGAACAGGGTTGAACAGATGCTGCTTGATTCCGAAATACTGCATGGTTTCAACTGGATGGACCTGAAAGACAGGGAGAGCTACCGGCGCTGGCGGGCCGTCAAGCTGAAGGCCGCCGAACGGTTCCTGCACCTAGATCCCGTCGAATTGTCGTCGCTGGTCGCGCCCAGCGACGCGCAGGCATCCGAGATCGCGCGGCGCTGCGATGCGGCAAACTTCGCCCGCTACGCCTGCGCCACCACAAACGATTCTCGCTTTGTCGCCGCCGATCTGCGCCGATTCTCGAACCGGTTCGGCCTGAGGATCGCGGAAACGCACCGATCTGCCGGCGATGCCGGTCTCGTGGCCCTGCAACCCTCGGACGATCCCGCCAGGCGCGGATACATCCCCTACTCGACCCGGGCGCTGAACTGGCACACCGACGGCTACTACAACGCACCGCGCGAACGCATATCGGCCTTTGCGCTGCACTGCGTCCGCGCCGCCGAACAGGGGGGCGAAAACCGCATTCTCGACCCCGAGATACTGTACATTCGCCTGCGCGACGACCGCCCCGACCTGCTTGCTGCGCTGCTTCATCCCGCGGCAATGTCGATTCCGGCAAATCGGGAACCCGACGGCACGCTGCGTCCGGTATCGGTCGGGCCGGTATTCTACCCCGACTCCGGGACTGGGCGCCTGCAGATGCGCTACACGGCGCGCACCCGGTCGATCGAGTGGCGCGACGACACCGTCACCCGCGAGGCCGCGCAATGGCTGCGTGGCAGGCTCGACGCCGGCGACCCGCTGGGTTGCACCGTCAGGCTGAACGCGGGACAAGGAATCCTGAACAACAACGTCCTGCATGACCGGACCGGGTTCGAAGGCGCGGGCGCGGCGGCGCGCCTGCTCTATCGCGTCCGGTTTCACAACCGAATAGCAAGGAGGTAGCGATGGCCAAGCTGAGCGACCTGATTATCTCGAACCCGGATGTCAAGACTTTTGGAGAACTGGAAAAGCTGGTCGAACATGCCGGGGAATCCGGCGAGATGTTCCTTGAATTCGACCTCAAGCCCGATTACCGCGACACGCCGCGCAAATGGGAATGGGCGCTGGAGGCGGCTTTTACCCGCGGAACCACCTATGGCGGATGAGACCCTGCGTGACATCGCCGAACTCGACCTGCCCTTCGGCCGCCGCGCGAAGGTGCGCGAAGTGACCCATGAAAGCGGGCTGCGCATGATACGTCTGGTACTGCGCGAAGGCACCCGCATTACCCAGGTGGACATGGACGAAAACGCGGCACGGCAACTGGCCGGTGTGCTGGCGGCCGCCGCCGGTAGTCCGGAATAGGAAGGCCACGGATGGAATACCTGCCGATCTTTCTGGACATTCGCGGCCGCAAGGTCGTGGTCGATGGCGGCGGACCGGCGGCGGCGCGCCGGGCGGAACGGGCGCTGGACTGCGGCGCGCACGTCACCGTCTGCGACCCCTCCCCGGAGCCGGACCTCTCGGCACTGACCGGCCGCACCGCGCTGACGCTATGCCCCCGGCCGGCGGAGGCGGCCGATCTGGACGGATGCGCCGTGGCCTGGGGGGCATCAGGCGACGCAGAACGCGACGCGCGGCTGCACGGCTGGTGCCGTGCCGCCGGTGTCCTGTGCAACGTCGCCGACATGCCCGAGCAGTGCGATTTCATCACCCCCTCGGTGGTTGACCGCTCGCCCATCGTGGTGGCGATATCCACGGGGGGAACCGCGCCGGTGATCGCACGGATCCTGCGCGCGCGCATCGAGGCAACGCTGCCCGCCGCCTTCGGAAGGCTTGCCGAATTCGCCAGCGGATTTCGCGCGGTCGTCGCCCGAAGCATCGCCAGCGGGCGCGCCCGGCGGCATTTCTGGGAACGTATGATCGAAGGACCGGCGGGCGACTTCTTTCTTTCGGGCGCCGAGAACCGCGCCCGTTCGCAGGTCATGAACGACCTGGCCGCCGAAGCTGCCGGCGGGCCCGCGCCCGTCGGAGAGGTCTATCTGGTCGGCGCCGGACCGGGCGACCCCGATCTTCTGACCTTCCGTGCGCTCAGGCTGATGCAGCGCGCCGACGTGGTGCTGTTCGACCGACTGGTCGGCGACGACATCATGGCGCTGGTCCGCCGCGACGCGCGGCGCATCTATGTCGGCAAGCTGCCGCGTGAACACACGATGCAGCAGGAAGAAATCTCGGTGCTGATGGTCAGGCTGGCGCAGGAAGGCAACCGGGTGCTGCGCCTGAAGGGGGGGGACCCGTACATCTTCGGGCGCGGCGGCGAGGAGATCGAGCAGCTGGCCGCCGCCGGCATCGCCTTTCAGGTGGTGCCGGGCATTACCGCCGCGTCGGGCTGCGGCACCTATGCCGGTATCCCGCTGACCCATCGCGACCACGCGCAATCGGTCACGTTCGTCACCGCGCATGGCCGCGACGGGGTGCTCGACGTGGATTGGGATGTCCTGGTGCGCAAGGGGCAGACCGTCGCAATCTACATGGGTCTGGGCAATCTGGCGGCGCTGGCAGAGGGGTTCGCCCGTCGCGGCGTGGACATGGCAACGCCCGTGGCGGTGATCCGGAACGGCACCCGGCCGGACCAGAAGGTCGTTTCCGGCACTCTGGCCGACATCGCCTGCCGTGTCGCCGGGGCGGGGATGAACAGCCCGGCGATGATCCTGATCGGCAGCGTCGTGACCCTGCGCGAGCAGTTGAACTGGAAACGCCTGGACCGGACAGCCCACGCCATGAGCCTGGCGGCGCAAACCACGCCCGAGATCTGAGGCCGGCGCATCGCGCCGCCCGGTGCTCTTTTGCCTTATCTTGCCTTCGCCTGCCGCGCCCTGTCGATCGAGGCCTGCATCACCTCGGCCAGTGTCGGGCGCGCGGCTTGGAAAAAGACGCCAAGGGCGGGATGCTCGTCCTGCATCGCCAGCGTCATTGCCGCCATCATGCTGGTGCTGTCATGGCCCTCGGGCAGGTCGCGCACCATCATCGACAGGTTCTTGTATGTGTTGTCGGTCTTGTCGAAGGTCACGCAGGGCGAAAGGATACGCAGGAAGGAAAACCCCTTGTGCGCAAGCGCGGCGGTAATCATGTCCGTCAGGTGATGCGGCTTGCCGGCATAGGCCTGGCCGACCCAGCTTGCACCATAGCTCAGCAGCATCATCATCGGATTGAGTGGCGCATCGCCGTTCGCGTATGGCGTTGACGAGGTCTTGAATCCAAGCGCCGAGGTGGGCGAGGTCTGGCCCTTGGTCAGACCGTAGATGCCGTTGTCGAACACCAGATAGGTCATGTCCACGTTGCGCCGCGCAGCATGCGGGATATGGCCGCCGCCTATGGCGAAGGCGTCGCCGTCACCGCCCACCGCGATCACCGTAAGCGCGTCGTTGCCGATCTTGATACCGGTCGCCACCGGCAGCACCCGGCCGTGCAGCGTGTGAAAGCCGTAGGTGTTGACGAAGAACGGAAAGCGCGAGGCACAACCGATGCCCGAGACCGTCACGACATTCCGGTTTTCCAGCCCCAGCCGGTTCAGCGCCACGGTCAGCCCGTCGGCCATGCTGAAATAGCCGCAGCCCGGGCACCAGGTCGGCAGCGATTTCGACCGGTATTGCAGATGGCCGTCGGCACGGATCTCCTGAAGCTTGTCCTCAAGATAGACGGGTTCGACGCGCTCGTTCATGATCCCACTCCTGCGGTTGCGGGCATACGGTCCGCGGCCTTGGCCTCTGCCGCGAGCCGCCTGACCTCGGCCAGGATATCGGCGACAGGCATCGGCGTGGCGATCGTCCGGTTCAGCCGCACCACCGGCCGGCCCAGCGCACCCGACACCAGACTGGCGAACTGACCCTCATAGTTCAACTCGGGCACCAGCACGCTCTTGCAGTCGTCGAAGAAGGCGCGCAATTCGTCCACGGGCAGCGGCGAGAGCATCACCGCCTTCATGGCCGAACAGCTGATGCCCTCGTCCTGCGCCTCGAACATGGCTTCGAGGATTTCTCCGAAAGTGGACCCCCAGCCAAGAATACCGACATCCACCTTGCCGGTGTCGCCGAACCGTTTGGCCACAGTCAGGCCGGGATGGCGCGTTGCCGGAATCAGTTTGGCGTGCCGCTTGGCGTTCATGCGCATGTGATCCGCATCGCCTGGGCGACCCAGTTCGTTGTGTTCCAGCCCGGTGACGGTATGGACCATACCGGGATCGCCCGGCAGGGCGCGCGGCGAGAGGTGGTTTTCGGTGAAGGCAAAGCGTTTGTACTGCTCGCCCTCGGCCAGGTCGGGCACCTGTCGGGGTTTCGGCGCGAAGGTGTTTTTCTCGGATGGAAAAACGGTCTCGTAGCGGTTCGAAAGATACAGGTCGATCAGCACGATGACCGGCGTCTGGTAGGTCTCTGCGATCTCGAAGGCCATGCCCGCGCAGCGGTAGCAGCCTTCGACATTGGTCGGCGCGATGACGATGCGCTGCGCGTCGCCCGAGCCGCCGAACACCGCCAGGTTCAGATCCGACTGTTCGGTCTTGGTCGGCAAGCCGGTCGAAGGCCCGCCGCGCTGGCTGACCACGACGACGGACGGCACTTCGGCCATGACGCCAAGGCCCAGCATTTCGGCCATCAGCGCCAGACCCGGCCCCGACGTGGCGGTCGCGGCGCGTGACCCGGCGAATCCCGCGCCGATCGTCGCGGCAATGGCCGATATCTCGTCTTCGGTTTGCAGGAACTTGCCGCCCTTTTTGGGCATCTCCACCGCGAGGCGCTCCATGATGCTGGTCGCAGGCGTGATGGGATAGCCGAAATAGCTCTGGATGCCGGCCTCCATGAAGCCGCGCACGATGGCGCCGTTTCCGGTCATCATCACCGCCTCGCTCCCGCCATGGTCGGGCACGGTGCCGACATCGACGTCATCGAGCCGGAACACATTCCTTCCGGCTTCCAGCCCGGCGTCGAACGCGCGGATGTTGGCGTCGATCACCGCCTGCGGCTTGGTTGCGAACTTGGCCGCGATCACCTCGCGAAACGGCCGGGACGGCAGTTTCAGCAGACCGGCCATATAGCCCAGCACGACGATGTTTCTGCTGCGTGCGGCATTGGTCGCCTGTTCCGAGATCTGGCGGATCGGCAGGCCATAGGGGATTTGCGCGGGTCTGATATGGGCGGTGATATGCGCGCCCTCCCTGACCGGGGCTATCGAGCGGTCGTCATAGATCACCGCGCCGCAGTCACGAACCTCGCCGACATGAGGAATCGCGTGGGCATCGTTCAGCGATATGAACACATCCGTCTTTTCCTTCATCGAATACGCCTGTTCGGCGGATACGCGGATACGCGAGATGCACTTGCCAAAGCCCCTGATCTCGGGCGGGTAGACATCGAAGGCGATGACATGAAATCCGACCGCCGCGGCGGCGCGCTTGACGATATCGCCCGACGCGATGGTCCCGTCCCCCGCCGAACCGCAGATCGCGAACTGGATATCCGTCCCGGACTTGTTCATGACGCATCCCTCAACTGCCGCGGGTCCAGAAGGTCGAGACTATTTCGCCGTCGTCGCCGACCCCGATCCGTTCCTCGACGTTCACGTCGAACACCTCGTGGGCGCCCTGCATGTTGCGCGCCGCAAGTTCGCCCATGACGCGGACGTTCTTCCAGCCGTGGTAGAACTTGTAGGCCTTTTCGCTGTCGTGCCAGATCTGGCAGACATCGCCGGCGGCCCAGATGGTTTCGTTGCTGGTGCGCAGTTCGGGATTGACCAGCAGACCGCGTTCTATGTCCACCGCCGCACGCAGCATGAATTCGACCGACGATGCCAGCCCGCAGAAGGCCATCACGACATCGCCGGGTACCTGCGTACCGTCATCCAGCGTCACGCAGCGCGCCGGGGCGCCGCCGTTGCGGGCCTCGACCCGCACGGCACGGGCGTCCTCGTGCACCGTCACGCCCTTGCCGCGCAGCACGTCGAGAAGCGGCGCACGTTCCTCGCTGCCCAGTTCGTGGGGCCAGAAGGTCTGGGAATTGGTAATCAGCGTCACGCCATGGCCTGTGTCCAGCAGCGTCAGCGCCAGATCGATCCCCACCATATCGCCGCCGATCATCACCACCTGGCCGCCCTCGGGCAGGTCGCGCCGGGTCTGCATCGCCGCCTCGAACGATCCGAAACCGTGAATCAGGTCGGCAAAGCCGGTAAGGTTCTCGGGCAGATATCCACGCCCGCCGGCACAGACCAGCAAGCGGTCATAGGGTACGGTTTCCTGATGCGACAGGCTGATCTGGCGCTTTGCGCCGTCCACGTCCGTAACCCGGCAGCGCCGGCGCAGGGTGATCCGGTGATCGTCGTAAAACGACGGCGGCACCGCCAGCAGGTCGCGCCAATCGCTCCGGCCACGAAAGATCTGAGGCAGTTCATACCGTTGGTAGAACGGAATTGCGTCCATCGTGAACATGGTGATGCGGCAATCGGCATCGTTTTCGCGCAACGTTCTGGCCGCCCCGAACCCGGCGCTGCCCGAACCGATGATGACGTGGTGCAATGGCTCAGTCATCGTTCACCTCGATCATGCAAAGCTGGTTGCGGGTGATCGAGATGCACTTGGTCGGGCACACATCATAGCAGGCACCGCAGCGTATGCATTCGTTGTTGTCGATCCAGATGGCGCCGACATGGTCCCATTCGCCGGTTTCAAGCAGGCTGCCATAGGTGCCGTCCTCGTTGATCTCGATACCCTCGACCATCTTGATGCAGTTCTTCGGCGCCACCTCGATACAGGCGCGGCAGTAGATGCAGTTGTCGACGTCGATCTTGTAATGCAGGTTGCACAGGTAGCAGCGTTTGGATTCCTCGTGCGCGAGATCGGGCGGATAGCCGGTTTCAACCTCCTGTTTCAGATCGGCGCTGCGTTCCTCAATTCCCTCGGTCGGCATATGTACGCGCGGGATGAAATCCCAGGCGCGTTCGCGCAGGGGTTCGGTCACGTTTTCGATCCGCACCGCCGGCACGCGCCGCGGCTTGCCCATCAGCCATGTGTCGATGCCCCGCGCCACCTCGCGGCCCTGGCCGACCGCCTCGATCACCGTACTGGCGCCCTTGACATAGTCGCCCGCCGCGAACACGCCCTCCAGCGAGGTCATGCCGCCGCCGTCTATGCGCGCGTTGTTCCAGCGGTCCAGTTCCAGGCCCGTGTCAAGAAATTCGTGCGCCGTGCGCTGCCCGATAGCGATCAGGAGCGTGTCGCACTCCACGTCAAATTCCGATCCGTCGATCGGGTTGGCCTTGCGGCGGCCGTTGTCGCGCCAGCCGCCAAGGCGGTTCTGCACGAACTCCACCGACCGCAGCGCCCCGTTCTCGCCACCATGCAGCGCAACCGGGGTGCGCAGGCCCATGAAGGACACGCTTTCCGCCTTGGCCTCCAGTATCTCGTCGCGGGTGACGGGGATGTATTCCTCGGTGGTGCGCAGATGGATGGTGATTTCTTCGCCACCCAGGCGCCGCGCGACGCGGGCGCAATCCAGCGCGGTGAACCCGGCACCTACCACCGCCACCCGTTTGCCAACGTTCTTTTTCGCCCCGCGATGCATGTCGAGCAGGAAGTCGAAGCCGTATTCGACATTTCCCACACGATCCACGGCCGCGCCCTTGGGATCGTCTCGCAGCGGGATTTCCGTTGCCGCCATGCAGCCGGTCGCCAGCAGCACCGCGTCAAAGTCCTGCCGGAGCTGCGCCAGCGGCGTCTCGCCCTCGCCGTTGCCGATGCTGACACCGGTTTTCAGGGTGACGCCCAGCCGCAGCGCATTGTGAATTTCTTCGTGCAGGATGTCGCGTGGCAGACGGAATTCGGGGATTCCGTAATTCAGCATGCCGCCCGGTTCGGCCTCGCGTTCGAACACCGTCACGTCATGGCCCATCAGCGAAAGGTCGTGCGCCGCGGCAATCCCGGCCGGACCCGACCCGACGATGGCCACCCGCTTGCCCGAGGGGCCGTAGAGGCTTTCGTTGAGCCGGTGGCCGCGGTTCTTCAGGTCCGCGGCCGACCGTTTCAGATGGCAGATGCTGACCGGCTCGCCATTGCCGGGCCAGCCGTGGCGGCACTGGTCCTCGCAGGGGCGCGAACAGATGCGCCCCAGCACTCCGGGCAATACGTTGGCCTCGCGGTTGATCTCGTAGGACAGGCCGTACTTGCCCTGAAGGATCGCAAGGATATAGGCGGGAATATCGGTGCCCGCCGGACAAGCGGTCTGGCAGGGTACGTTCTTGCGTACCCAGCCGAAATCTCTGGGATCGGTGGAATAGTGAACTTCGCGGCCCGCGTCTTGATCGAAGCCGTTGCGGCCAGGTTCGGGCGGCTGCCCAATCCGATCGGTCCGAGCCATGTATTCAGCCTCGTTGCAACCCGTTCGGGTCCGACGTTAGAGCAAGCACCGGAACGGGTCCAGACAGGTTTTTCGGCTTGCCGGCCGGGCGCCAGGGAAGTCCGTGCGCCGCGTGACGCAAAGCCCCCTATTGCGCGGCCAGCGGTTGCCGCGCGATCCGGCAGCGACTCCACAGCGCGCCAAGCGCCCCGACGAGGCGATCCAGATCGGCCTCCGAATGGACCGGCGAGGGCGTGATGCGTAACCGTTCCGTCCCTTTCGGCACGGTCGGGTAGTTGATCGGCTGGATATAGATGGCAAACTCGTCCAGCAGCATGTCCGAGATGAACTTGCACTTGACCGGATCGCCCACCATCACCGGGATGATGTGGCTCGGGTTTGGCAGATGCGGGATTCCCTCGGCATCCAGCCGGGCGCGCAACTGCGCCACACGGGCCTTTTGCAGGTCGCGTTCGGCCCGCGAGGCTTTCAGATGCCTGACAGATGCCGCGGCACCGGCCGCCACGGCCGGCGGCAGTGCGGTGGTGAAGATGAACCCGCTGGCAAAGCTGCGCACGAAATCGCACAGATCGGCGCTGGCGGCGATATAGCCGCCGACAACGCCGAAAGCCTTGCCCAGCGTGCCTTCGATCACCGTCAGCCGATGCATGAGACCCTCGCGTTCCGCAATGCCGCCGCCGCGCGGGCCGTAAAGGCCAACGGCGTGCACCTCGTCGAGATAGGTCATGGCGCCATAGCGGTCGGCCACATCGCAGATCTCGGCAATGGGCGCGATATCACCGTCCATCGAATAGACGCTCTCGAACGCGATCAGTTTGGGCGCATTGGCCGGGGCCGCCGCAAGTTTCGCCTCGAGATCGGCCAGATCGTTATGCTTCCAGATCACCTTGGCGGCGCGTGAATGGCGGATGCCCTCGATCATCGAGGCGTGGTTCAGCGCATCCGAAAACACGATGCAGCCGGGGATTTCCGAGGCCAGCGTACCCAGCGCGGCCCAGTTCGACACATAGCCCGATGTGAACAGCAGCGCCGCTTCCTTGCCGTGCAGATCGGCCAGTTCGCGTTCCAGCAACACATGGTCATGCGTGGTGCCCGAGATGTTGCGGGTACCGCCGGCACCGGCGCCGGAGCGGTCCAGCGCCGCGTGCATCGCGGCCAGCACATCGGGGTGCTGACCCATTCCGAGGTAGTCGTTGGAACACCACACGGTCACATCGCGGGTTCGGCTGCCGTCATGCTGCCGGGCGCCCGGGAAAGCGCCGCAGCGGCGTTGCAGGTCGATGAACACACGATAGTTTCCTTCATCGCGCAGTTCGGACAGGCGTTTCTTGAAGTGGTCCTGATACTGCATCGCGGTCTCCGAATTTGAAGCTTCCGGTGTATTCTCCCTCCGGTGGCGGGGCCGTTCCATGACATTAGTCAAGAGGCGCGGCGTTTCGCCCTGTACGTCCCGTCATGGGGTGCAGTCCGGCGCGATTTTCCGTAATGTGCGGCTTGATTGCAAATTTAATGCCGTTGGGGGCGCGAACTTGGCTCACGAAAAACACAAGGAGACGGCGCGAGGTTCGCTGTTCGTGCAGACCCTGCCCGAACAGCATGTCGAACCGCTCTTGTCCCGGGCGAAGTTCCGCCATTTCGAACGAGGCGAAACCGTATTTCTGCAAGACGAAATAGCCACCGGCGTACATGTCGTGCTGGATGGCTGGGTAAAGCTCTACCGTGTGTCGCCGAACGGGGCCGAGGCCGTGGTGGGCATCTTCGCCCGGGGCCAGAGCTTTGGTGAGGCGGCATCGCTGCGCAGCGGCACCTATCCGGTATCGGCAGAGGCCGTGACGGCCTGCGAAGTGATGATCGTGCCGACTTCGGTGTTGTCGGCCATGATGCATGACGACCCCGAGATCTGCGTATCGATCCTGGCGTCGACCTTTCAGCATCTGCATTCGCTGGTCGAACAGCTGGAACAGCTCAAGGCGCAGACCGGGGCGCAGCGGGTGGCCGAATTCCTGCTGTCGCTGTGCGAAGTGAACGACGGCGGCTGCACCGTCGATCTGCCCTATGACAAGGTGCTGATCGCCGGGCGTCTGGGCATGAAGCCCGAAAGTCTGAGCCGCGCCTTCGCCCGGCTCAAACCAGCCGGCGTGACGATTCGCAAGAATCACGCCAGGATCGAGGATGTGGACCGGCTTCGCGGCTATGCCGAAGAGGACCCGGCCCAGGCATGGAGTAAACCCGGATGACGAAGCTACAGCAGGTTCTTGACGCGATCGACGTGGCCAACGCACGCGATCCCCGGCAGGACGAAAACCAGCCCGAGGCGTTGCTATACGGCCATCGTATGAGCGCGGAACTGGCGCGGCTATACCCTGACGCTTCCGAGCTGTTGCAGATCGCCGCGCGCGGGCAGCATGTGGAACGCTGGGTGCTGGCCCGCTCGGACTATGCCGAAGGCAAGGCCGGATACCTGAAATGGCGGCGCGATCTGGGGACGCATCACGCCAACCGGGTCGGCGCGATGATGACCGCTGCCGGCTATGGCATGGAGGCGGTGCTTCAGGTCGGGCGGATGCTGCGCAAGGAAGGGGTCAAGCGCGACCCCGAGGTGCAGGCCGTCGAGGACGTGGCCAGCTTTGTCTTCGTAAAGTACTATTTCGCGGGTTTCGCGGCCAAGCACGCGCCGGACAAGATTCTCGGCATCGTGGAAAAGACCGCCCGCAAGATGTCACCGATGGCGCGGGCGCGGGTGCTCGAGGAATTCGATCTGCCCGAAGACCTGGCGGCGGCGTTCCGGGTTTGAGGCGCGCCCGCCCTCACACCAGATAGAGGCCGTACACCAGCAAGGCGAAACCGCCCAGCACAGTCATGAAGCCGCGCCGCCAGGAAGGCGCGGTATCGAGATCCAGATAGCGACCCAGAATCACCCGCGCCTTCAGCAGCGCCAGAATCAGGATCGCCGCGCCGGTCAGGCGCGGCTCGATCTTCGCCAGCGTCAGCAACGCCGAGCCGAGGCTTAGGGCAAGCAGCAGTACCCACGCGGTTGCAAGCCGTTTTTCCATGGCGCTTACCCCAGCAGATAGATGACGGGAAACAGCAGCACCCAGACCAGATCGACCATGTGCCAGAACTGCGCCCCGGTTTCGATATTGCGCGGATCGTCGCGCCAGGCGACGAGACACAGCACCGCCACGCCCGCCGCCACATGCGCGGCATGAAAGCCGGTCAGCAGGTAGTAGAAGGTAAAGAACGGGTGGCTGTCCCAGACGATCCCCTGCGCCGCCTTCCCGGCATATTCGGCCCCCTTGATCCAGAGAAACACGAGCCCGAGCAGGGCCGCGCCGATCAGCGCCAGCCGCGCCGCCAAGCGTGCGCCCGCGCGGCGCCAGTGCAGCGCCTGCGCCGCAAGCAGGCCGCTGCTTACCAGGACCACCGTGTTCAGCGCCGCCCCGGTGCGGTAGAGATGCGATTGCGCCTCGGCGAAACCCGCCGGATCGCTCAGGCGCACGGCCATGAAGGCAAGCAGACCGGCGCCGAATACCAGCAGTTCGCTTACGATCAGCACCCACATCAGCAATTCGCCGGGCAGGTCGTCGAAACTCGAATTCTCGGTTGCCTGTGTCATGCGCCCACCAGTTCACGGTAGATCCGGGGCAGCGCGAAAATCAGCCGCTGCGGCTCGGGAACCAGCGCGAAACCGCCCTGCCCGAACATGCGCGGGAACCAGCTCTTGCCGGTTTTGTCGACGGCAACGGCAAACACGGCATGGCCCGCACGGCGGGCTTCGCGAACTGCCATCGCGGTATCCTCGATCCCGTGCCGGCCCTCGTAGTGGTCCAAGTCGTTGGGCTTGCCATCGGTGATGACCAGCAGCAGGCGGCGTTTTCGTGCCTGATGCGACAGGTCCGCCGATACATGCCTGATCGCCGCCCCCAGCCGCGTGTAGAAACCGGGACGAAGTCCGCCCAGCCGCTGTTCCACGAGCGGGCCCATCGGTTCGTCGAATCCCTTGCACTTCTGGATGTAGACGCGGTGCCTTTTCAGCGAGGAAAACGCATGAATGGCAAAATCGTCGCCCAGCGTGTCCAGACCCCAGGCAAAGGCATCCAGCGCCTCGCGTTCGATGTCGATCACGGCACGTCCCGACACCGCGCTTTCGGTCGAGCGCGACACGTCCAGCAGGATCGAAACCGCCAGGTCGCGCGCCTCGGGGCGCGATTGCAGCCAGACCCTTTCGTTGCCCTCACCGCCGGCGCGGCGGTCGGTCTCGGCGCGCACGACCGCCTCGATATCCAGATCGTCGCCGTCCAGATGGCCGCGCGTCGTCACCCGGCCCGGACGCAGCGCCTCGAACTGGCGCCTGACGGCGCGGATACGCCGGATGGCGGCGGGATCGTGGGCAAAGGCGCTATCGCCAAGTGCCGCCTCGCTGGTCAGGACGCAGACATGATCGGGCAGGTAGCCGCCGGTGCGGGCATCCCATTCGGGATAGGTGATTCGGCCCGAAAGGCGTTCGCGCTCGACATCCTCGGGTGCCAGATCGAGATGCAGCTTGAGCCGCGTCGCCGGCGCCTTGGAGATCTGGCCAAGCCCGATCTCTTCCTGATCGTCGGCGGCCTTCGCGGCGTTGTCCGGATCGTCGTCATCGACCCGCCGGTTGAGGTTGAGGAATTCCGCCCAGCTGAGGATCGCCTCGAACTTGTGCAGGATGAGACTGTCGCGCCGTTCGGCCTGTTCGGATTTGCGTCGCCGGGCGCGGTGGGTCTTGTCGCCGGCTTCCTCGGGGGGGCCGTCGGTGTCGCGGCTTTCAACCTCGTGACCTTCCGAGAACTGCAACGGGCGCAGTTCGGGCCACAGCGGCACCGGACGGAACGGCCGATAGCGGCGCGGCGCGACCGGACCTGGCGCAGGCTGCTTGCAAGCAGCCTGGCAAGCGATTTCGAAATCGCTTGCGCGGGCCGACAGCGGGCTCGGATCGCCCAGCGCGTTGCGGATCAGTTCTTCGATGGCCGCCTCGGAGGGGGGCAGGCTGGCAACCGGCCGCTGGCTCAGGATGCCCTCGCACAGAGCCGCGTACAAGCGGCGCAGCCCCGGGGCGGCTTCCAGCGTGGCCGCCACCATGTCGCGCGCCGCCCGCAGCGCCAGCAGATCGGCGCGCAAGGGGTCGTCATCGCTCGCGCGTGCCGGCGCATGCGCGGCGCAGGCCGCCAGCCAGACATATAGCGCACCATTGGCCTCGCGGCTCGGCAGCACCGCCAGACGCGAGGGCAGGCGCAGAATCTCGCCGTCAAAACCGGCGCGCGGCAGCGCCTCGGCCTCGGCCCCCAGGCGGCGGCGCCAGCCCAGCCGGTGACGCGACACCTCGTCAGACACCGGGCGCAGTTCGACGGCGGGCGAACCGCCCAGACCACGAAACAGCACCGCCAGGCGCCCCGCGACCTCGGCCAGTTCGACCGCGGCATCCTCATGCGTTTGCGGCGCATCCAGACGGCTGGCGAAACGGTGCCAGAGCTTGCCGACCGTTTCCTCCGGCTCCCAGGGTTCAAAGTCGATGCGGCTCATCAAACCGTCCTACCCGAATACCGCGGTCACCAGATCGAGAAGGCCGCGCTTGACATCCTCGTCATCGCTCAGGGGTTCGATCATCGCGGCGCGCACGGCCCGCTCCACGCTCATGCCCTGCGCGATCAGGGTCGCGGCATAGACCACGAGGCGGGTGGATACCCCTTCCTCCAGATCCTGCCCCTTGAGCGAGCGCAGCTTGTTGGCCAGCCGGACCAGCGACTTGCAACGCTCGACGGCCAGCCCGCTTTCCTCGGCCACGATTTGCACTTCCAGATCGGGCGCGGGAAAGTCGAACTCGACCGCGATGAACCGCTGGCGGGTCGAAGGTTTCAGCGTCTTCAGTATATTCTGATAGCCCGGGTTGTAGGATGCCACCAGCATGAAGCCGGGCGCTGCGGCAAGTTCCTCTCCGGTCCGGTCGATCGGCAGGATGCGCCGGTCGTCGGTCAGCGGGTGCAGCACGACGGTCACGTCCTTGCGCGCCTCGACCACCTCGTCGAGATAGCAGATCGCACCCTCGCGCACCGCCCGCGTCAACGGCCCGTCGACCCAGACGGTTTCGCCGCCCTTCAGAAGGTAGCGCCCGATCAGATCGGCCGCCGCAAGGTCGTCGTGGCAGGCGACGGTATAAAGCCGGCGACCCAGCCGTTCGGCCATATGGGCGACAAAGCGGGTCTTGCCGCAGCCGGTCGGCCCCTTGAGCAGGACCGGCAGGCCATTCTCATGCGCGGCGGCGAAGATGTCGCATTCATCGCCCTGCGCCAGGTAGAAGGGGGCGTTTGCCGCCCCCTCCCCGAAGTTCGATGTGCCGTCCATGTGCGTCACTCCGCTGCCACATGATCGGGATCGTTCTTGAGGCGGTCCCGTTCAAGCCGGCCGGGCCGGACCACTTCGCGCCGCGGCATCCAGATCGCATAGAGGAACATGAACACACCCAGCACCACGGCCACGCCCGAACCGAAGCGCATCCAGTAGAACAGCGCCAGGGCATCCTGCACATCCATGAAGTAGTCGCCCTCGACCCGCTGCATGTGGGTTTGCACGGTGCCGGCAAAGGTCAGCACGAAGGTCATGAACGCCATGCCGCCCGACATCAGCCAGAACGCCCCCATGTTGAGCACCTGATTGTAGGGGTCGCGGTTCTTCAGGATCGGCATCGCATAGGTGAAGATGGCCAGGTTGAGGCAGACATAGGCGCCATAGAAGGCCAGGTGCCCGTGGGCGGCGGTGATCTGCGTGCCGTGGGTATAATAGTTGACCCCGTGCAGCGTGTGCAGAAAGCCCCAGATCCCGGCCCCGAAGAAGGCCAGCGTGGCACAGCCCAGCGACCACAGGAGCGCCGCCTTGTTGGGGTGATCACGCCGCCCCTTCCAGACCATCACGAAGGCAAAGGCCATCATCGCGAAGAACGGAACGATTTCCAGCGAACTGAAGATCGAGCCGATCCATTGCCAATAGCCGGGGGTACCGATCCAGTAGTAGTGATGCCCGGTGCCCAGAATGCCCGAGAACAGCGCCGTGGCGACGATGACATAAAGCCATTTCTCGACCACCTCGCGGTCAACGCCGGTCAGCTTAAGCATCAGATAGGCCAGGATCGAGGCCATGATCAGTTCCCAGACGCCTTCGACCCAAAGGTGGACGACGTACCACCAGTACTGCTTGTCCAGCGCCAGGTTGCCCGGGTTGTAGAAGGCGAACAGGAACAGAAGCGCCAGACCCCAGAGACCCAGAAGCAGGATATTGGAAATGGCCGTTTTCTTGCCCTTGAGCACCGTCATCGACACGTTGAAGAGGAAGATCAGTGCCGCCACGACGATGCCGGCCTTGACCCAGGTCGGCTGTTCAAGGAACTCGCGCCCCTGGGTTCCCAGCAGGTAGTTGCCCGGAAACAGCTGGAAAAGGTAGGTGACGACCACGCCCAGCGTGCCGACGACCAGGATAGCCAGCTGGATATAGGCCAGCAGCGGCGAGTGAATCTCGCGCTCGGCCTCTTCGGGAACCAGGAAATAGGCGGCCCCGAAAAAGCCGGTGATCAGCCAGACGATCAGCGCGTTGGTGTGCAGCATGCGCACGATGTTGAAGGGCACCAGTTCGGACAGGGTGTTAGGCGCGACGTATATCCATCCCGCCAGCAGCCCGCCGAGTACCTGTATCGCGAAAAGGCCCATTGCCACGGCAAAGTAGGCCAGTGCGATCTTTTGTGATTCGTATTTCATGGTCTTCGCCTCTTCAGCCCGCCTCGTTGGGCGGCCAGTCCTGTGTGTCGATTGTGTTGGTCCAGATCAGGAAGTCCGACAGATTGCGGATCTCCTCGTCCGAAAGGTTGAATTGCGGCATCTGGCGGCGCCCTTCGATGCCGGTCGGCTGCGCTTCCATCCAGCCCTTGAGCACATCGAACGCCGCATCGGGATCGTCCAGAACGCCCCAGCGTTCCATCACGTTGCCGACCTCGGGGGCGAAATAGGCGCCCTCGCCCAGGATCGAGTGGCAGTTGACGCAGGCATGCCGTTCCCAGACATGTTTGCCCGCCACGACGCTTTCGGTCAGCGTTTCGGCATTCGTCGACGTGGTGACGATGTAACGGTGGGAATGGGCCGACAGGCCCAGGAATATGAGAATGAAGAACAATGACCCGCCATAGAAGATATTGCGGGCCATGCTTTTCGTCATGACTTCGCGCATCGCGCTCTCCTTCTTGATACGCCGCGCCAGCACATGTCCGCGCACTGCTGCGGCGCCTTTCTACTGCCTGCCTTATTCTGCATTGCAGCGGAGCGCATCCTTGACTTATGTCAAATAAAATAAATTAAGTATGTTTTTTATGAGATTCCCGGAAGTGCTTTTATTCCAATTGCTTGGACTTCCCGACCAGAGCCGGCCAGAGTGACGCGAGGTAAAGCGCAAAGGCCAGCGACCACAGGACCGAAGCCCCCACCATGGCCGGAAAATACCACTCCGCCGGCAGGGTGGACCCCAGCCATCGCACCGCCGCCGCGCCAGCGATCAGGCCATAGGCCAGCACCAGCGGACCCGGCGCCACCAGTTCGCGCCCGCCATGCGCGAGGGTCGCCCGGCTCATGACCGCAACGGTCATGCCGCCGACCGCGCCGATCCCCAGCACATGCAGCGCGGCGACCTCGCTGCCCAGGCCGAAGCCTGCGGCCCCCCAAAGGATCAGCCCCAGCGCCAGCATCCCGAACCCCAGATGCAGGGCGAAAAGAATCGGCTGACGCATGGCCCAGCCCGCGCGCCAGCCCGACAGCCGCCCAAACTGCACCGCCCCCAGCAGCAGCGCCGCCACGGCCGACACCGGCGCGGGCAGACCCGCCAGCAGCGTGACCGGAAGCGCCAGCGACAGAATCAGCGCGCCGCGGTCCAGCGGCGCGACCGAGCGTGGCATCCGCCGGTCGCCGGCGCCGGCAATCTGCATCGCGTTGCCGCTGAAGGCCGGAATGATGCGCCCGCCAAGGGTGGAAATCAGCGCGCCAAGCGTCAGTAGTCCGGCGCGCAGGCCATTGGCGGCGGAATCGTCGCTCAGGCCGGTCCATTCCAGGTGAACCATCAGATTTGAAAGCCAAAGCAGCAGCAGGAAGCCCAGGAACATCACGTTCTG
This sequence comes from Jhaorihella sp., assembly GCA_047975215.1. Classification (GTDB taxonomy): domain Bacteria; phylum Pseudomonadota; class Alphaproteobacteria; order Rhodobacterales; family Rhodobacteraceae; genus JAGRMG01. Next base: position 65,940 of record JBKEDD010000126.1, on the reverse strand, counting down.
CGGCTTGGGCCGCCGCATCAGCGATGCCGCGACCTGGCTTGCCAGCACCGGCAGGAACGCCAGATCGACCAGCCCGACGACCCAGGGCGCAAGCGATGCGGAATACCACATTGCCAGCCGCCCGGCGAACCAGATCAGCGCCACGGCGGCAATGAAGCCGGGGCGCGCACCGGGGCCGCCTGTCCAGGTCGGCACCGCGGTCAGAAAGAACCCGCCCAGCGCGGCGGCGGCATAGCCAAACACCATCTCGTGCGCGTGCCACAGATGCGGCGCCATGCCGTAGGGCGTGGCGCTCCACATTCCGCCCATGGCATGCACCCCCAGCCAGAGGCCCCAGACGATGCCGGCAAACACCGCGAACAGGCCCGCCGCCAGGAAAAAGACCCGAAACCCGTCACTGAACAGGCGTTTCACAACTTCGGCCATCACCGATACCTCCGATCCCCGTTTTCATGACCGGCCGCGGGCGCGGGGGGCCACGTCCGGCCGGTTCTGGTGCCGGTGTCTAGCACCGGGGCGAGGGGCGCGACTTAACGAAAATCAAGCATTCCTGTGCGGTATTGCGCATTGTGCAGCCCCAAAACGCCCGACAAGGCCCGGCATGCGGCATTCCGTCCACCGTTGACTTAAATCAAGGTTCGGTACCCCTCCGCCCCTAAAAGTCCGTTTCGCCTCACCAAGGAAAGGGAGAGTGATAATGTCACTTGTCTACGTCAACAAGCAGGTCAAGCGGGCGATGGGAGCCGGCCTGGGCCTGCTGCTGGGCAGCGCGGCGCTGCCGGCACTCGCTCAGGAGCCGACGCTGAGCGATGAAGCCTTCGAGAAGTCGAAGCAACTCTACTTCGAACAATGCGCCGGCTGCCACGGTGTGCTCCGCAAGGGCGCCACCGGCAAGAGCCTTGAGCCGCACTGGAAGAAGACCGCGGCCGACGGCACCGTCACCGAGGGCGGTACGCTCAAGCTGGGTCAGGAACGTCTTGAAAAGATCATCGCCTGGGGAACCGAGGGCGGGATGAACAACTTCTCGGACATCATGACCGAGGACGAGATCCGCGACATGGCGACCTACATCATGATGGAAGCGCCCAAACCGCCGGAAATGTCGCTGACCCAGATGAAGGAGACCCGCAAGGTCTATGTCGAGGAAGCCGACTATCCGACCGAGCCGCTGCACGGCCGCAACTGGGAAAACTTCTTCGTCGTCATCGAACGTGATGTTGGCAAGGTCGCCATCATCGACGGCGACACCAAGGAAGTTCTGGTCCACATCCCGACCGGCTATGCCGTGCACGTCATCAAGGCCTCCGAGCACCACAAGGTAACCGAGCCCGAACAGCCCGGCCGTTTCTGGTACACGATGGGCCGCGACGGCAAGATGACCAAGATCGACCTCTGGCAGACGCCCGACAAGATGCTGGTCAGCGAAGTCAAGGTTGCCTATGACGCGCGTGACGTGGCCGTTTCCGGTGACGGCAAATACGTCATCGGCGGGGGCTACTGGCCACCGCATTTCGTGATCGCCGATGCCGTCACCATGGAGCCGCTGAAGGTGGTTTCGACCCGCGGCGTCAACGTCGACGGCGACTATGTCGAAGAGGCGCGCGTTGCCGCCATCTACACCACGCCCAACGAAACCTCGTGGCTGGTCGCGGTCAAGGAACTGGGCCAGATGTGGCAGGTCGACTACTCCGACCTCGATAACCTGCGCATCGACAAGATCGATTCGGCCAAGTTCCTGCATGACGGGTTCTTCGATCCGACCGGGCGCTATTTCCAGATCGCCGCGAACGCGTCCAACAAGATGGTCGTGGTGGACACCAAGGACCGCAAGCTTGAGGCCATGATCGACGTCGCCGCCCTGCCCCACCCCGGCCCGGGCGCCAACTGGATCGACCCGAATTGCGGCCCGGTTGCCGGCACCACCCATCTGGGTGTCGGGACGGTGACCGTCTGGGGCAACGATCCGCAGGAGCATGCCGACAACGCATGGAAAGTCTGCTATGAGGTCGAAACCGACGGACCCGGCCTGTTCGTGCGCACGCATCCCAACTCCAAATACGTGTGGGCCGACCAGACCAAGCACCCCGAGCCGGAAATCCAGCAATCGGTGCAGGTCATCGACAAGGAAACCGGTGAGATCGTGAAGACGATCCAGATCACCGAGGACGAGGGGAGCGCCGCCGTTCACTTCGAGTTCAACGCGGACGGCACCGAGGTATGGGTGTCCAAGTGGAACCTATCGGACTCCAAGGAACCGAACGGCCAGATCGTGATCTTCGACGCCGAGACGCTGGAAGAAATCGGCCGCATCGAAGGGCTTTTCGCCCCGACCGGCAAGTTCAACGTCCACAACCGGTCGAACCACGTCACCTGATGTGACCGCGAAAACACGGGAAGGCGGGCACGGGCCCGCCTTTTCCGTACCCGAACCAAACGACATCGGCCATACTTCGGCATGCGCCCGCACTCAGGCCTGCGAAACCGGCCGCTCAGAACCAAACGGAACGAGGACATGACGCAAGACCGCGACGACGCTCGCGCCAGGAAACCGATCTGGAAGAGGTATTTCCTCTGGGGGATGCCGCTTGCCGGTCTCGCCGGAGCCTTCATCGCCGGTATCGTTTTCTGGGGCGGCTTCAACACCGCCATGGAAGCCACCAACACCGAGGAATTCTGCATCTCGTGTCACGAGATGGAGGATTTCATCTATTCCGAATACAAGGGAACCATCCACGACGTGAACCGCTCCGGCGTGGGCGCGGTCTGCTCGGACTGCCACGTGCCCAAGGACTGGACCCACAAGATGATCCGCAAGGTCAAGGCATCTCGCGAATTGTGGGGCAAGATGACCGGCACCATCGCGACCAAGGAAAAGTTCGAGGCCAAGCGCCTGCATCTGGCGATGAACGAATGGCAGCGGATGAAATCGTCGGATTCGCGCGAATGCCGCAACTGTCACGATTTCGAATCGATGATGCCCGAGTTCCAACGCCCGCGGGCGCGCCAGCAGCACCTGAACGCGATGGAGACCGGGCAGACCTGCATCGACTGTCACAAGGGTATCGCGCATTCCGATCTGCGTGACCGGGCCGACCCGGATTTCCTGGAACGGCTGGAAGCGCCCAGGGCGGAATTCGTCCGTGCGATTCCGCAGGAATACCTGGACAGCCTGGCCCGCGTCGAGGCGAAGGAAGCCGAACAGCAGGCCGCCATCGATGCCGAGGCCCAGCGCAAGGCCGAAGCGGTCGAGGCGCGCGTTGCCGCCGCCGTCGAGGCGGCCCTCGAGGCCGAACGCGCCAAGGCCGCGGGCGAGACCGCGCCGGCCGGGGCCGGCGGAACGGTCGGCGCCGATCTCGACTGGGGCGCGGTCCCGTCCACCAGCCTGACGCTGTTCTACCCCGGTCAGGCATCGTTCGAATGGGTGCAGAACGGGCGCAGCCATGGCGGCGCGCGGCCGCTGACCAAGGGCGGCGAAGCCTGTTCGACCTGCCATGCCAAGGAACTCGAGACGATCGGCAACAAGATCGTCGCGGGCGGCGAACTCGAGCCGACCCCGATCCCGGGCAAGCGCGGCACCATCAAGGCGACGCTGAAGGCCACCCACGACGGCGAGAACGTCTACTTCCAGCTGCAATGGGAAGACGGGGGCCACAACCCGGCGCCCTTCGTGGACGGCGGCAAGATGGACCCGGACAATCAGGTCAAGGTCGCCATGATGATCGCGGGAACGGGTATCGAACTGGGCGAACAGGTGGGTTGCTGGGCCTCGTGCCATGCCGACAACACCTATATGCCGTTCGAGCCCAGCGACGAGACCATCGCCGAAAACGGCGATGTGGCGGCGCGTCTGACGGCCGAGGGCACCGTGACCAAGTATCTGTCGGAATCCCGTACGGATATCGAGATTCGCGGTCGCGGCGACAAGCCGCTGGGCGGCTGGGATCTGCTCAAGCCCGAGGCCGAGATCGAACAGTATCTCGCCGACGGTACGTTCCTCGACCTGATGCGCGTCTATGCCGATGGCAGCGCCAGCAACGGCTATCTGCTGGAACAGCGGGTGGCCAATGACGGCGAGATCGCGGCCGAGGCAGTGCTGCAAGGCAATCTCTGGACCGTCACTTTCAGCCGGCCGCTGGCCGGAGGAACGGGCGATGTGGCGCTGGAACCGGGCAAGACCTATACCGTCGGTTTTGCCATCCACGACGACTTTGCCGCAGCGCGTTTCCATCATGTGACGCTGGACACGAGCCTTGCACTGGATAGCGGCGACGCCAGTATCAACGTAGTCGCCCAGTAAGACAGCAATCGGCGGCGGCGGGGAAACCTGCCGCCGTCTTTCCATTCGGCCGAAGGAGACCCAAGCGATGCACCTTTCCCGCCTGATCCCCCTCACCCTGATGGCCCTTGCGGCGGTCCGTCCTGCCGCTGCCGACAGCGAAGACCGGGCCGCAATCTGCGCCGAGGCCGGGCAACGCTATGAAGACCTGTTCGGCCACCCGCCCTCGCAGGAAGAAGGCGTGACCGTCGTCACCATGTACAAGTACAATTTCTGCCCGGCGCAGATCACGGTAACGCCGGGCACCACGGTGCGCTGGGTCAATGTCGACAAACGCACCAGCCACAGCGTCAGGCTGAAGGACAACAGCGAACCCGAATCCGACCGCCTGTTTCCGGAAGAGACCGTCGAGTTCACATTTCTCGAAGCCGGCGATCACGACTATCTGTGCGGCCCGCACTGGGAGACGCACGACATGATCGGCATGGTGACGGTGGCCGAATAGGTCACTTCGCCGCATAGAAGAGCGCCAAAAGCGGCGCCACCTTAACCTATGTCAAGGCGGCAGGTTTGGCTAAACCGCAGATTGCCCGCGATTGACTTAGCCCGGAGTGCCCCAATCCATGTCCTTTCCCTGCATGAACGCCAACTGCGTCACGCAACTGCGCGCTCGCTCCGACAGCTTCACGGCCAAACGCTCGGGACCGGGAACGGCCGGCCATGTCCACCTTATCGGCTCGGGCCCGGGCGATCCGGAACTGCTGACCCTTCGCGCGCTGCGTCTGCTGCAAGAAGCGGATGTCGTGGTCTATGACCGGCTGGTGTCCGACGAAATCATGGCGCTTGTCCCGGCGACAACGCGGCAGATCGACGTGGGCAAGATGCCCAGGCACCACAAGCTTCCGCAGGATGGCATCAACCAGCTTCTGGTCGATCTAGCGCTCCGGGGGCTGAACGTGGCGCGCCTGAAAGGCGGCGATCCGCTGATCTTCGGTCGCGGCTCGGAAGAGGCCGAGGTATTGCGCGCCGCCGGCATCGATTGTTCCTACGTGCCCGGAATCACCGCCGCGCAGGGCATGGCCTCGTCGACCGGCGTACCTCTGACCCATCGCGGCCTGGCCACCGGCGTTCGCTATGTCACCGGCCACCGCGCCCGCGATCGCAGCCTCGATCTCGACTGGGCAAGCCTTGCCTCGGAACAGACCACGCTGGTCGTCTATATGGGGGCAGCCAACATCGCCGAAATCTCGGACCGCCTGATTGCCGCCGGCCTGCCCGGCGATCTGCCCGCCATGGCCGTTTCCGCGGCCACGACACCGCGCGAGGCGCGCATCGTTTCGACGCTGGCGGGCCTGCCCGCCGCGATTGCCGACGCCGCGCCCGAAGCGCCGGTGCTGTTCGTGATCGGCCATGTGGTCAGCCTCTATCGCGGCGCCGAAGACGGGCTGGCCGCGGCCGCCCATACCGGCGCGATGCAGGTGGCAGCCAATGCCTAGGGTCGCAGCCATCCTCTGCGCGCTGTTCCTGGGCGCGGCCGCGCTGGCTTCGGCGCAACAGGTCACGCCCGAGCGCGCCGCCACGCTGGAGCATCTGGTGGTGCAGGATTGCGGATCGTGCCACGGGCTGACCATGAAGGGCGGGCTTGGCAGCCCGCTGACGCGCGACGCCATTGCGCATTACGATCCCGAGGTTCTGGCGCTGGTCATTCTCGACGGCGTGCCGGGTACCGCGATGCCGCCCTGGCGTCAGCTTCTGAGCGAGGCCGACGCGCGCTGGATTGCCGAATATCTGCTGAAAGGCGACGGGAAATGAAACGCGCAACCCTTGGTCTTCTGGCCGTCCTGACGCTGTCTGCCGCCGCCCGGGCCGACACCACCGCCACCGGCGATCTTGGGCTGGTGATCGAACGCACCACCGGATCGGTGCTGCTGGTGGATCAGTCCGACCGCGCCGCGCTGGCGCGGATCGAGGGTCTGGGCGACCTGAGCCATGCCAGCCTCGTCTATTCTCCGGACGAGCGTTTCGCCTATGTCTTCGGCCGCGATGGCGGGCTGACCAAGGTCGATATCGTCAAGCGCGAGATCGCGGGCCGCGTTGTGCAGGCCGGCAACGCAATTGGGGGCGCCATATCGGACGACGGCAAGCTGGTGGCGGTATCGAACTACGAACCCGGAGGCGTGCGGGTGTTCGATGCCGATACGCTTGACATGGTCGCCGATTTCCCGACCGGGTCGAAAACCATCGGTCTGGTCGATGCGCCGGGGCGCCGGTTTGTCTTTACCATGTGGGACAGCGGCGAAACCTGGATCGCCGACATGTCGGGCACCGAGCCGCGGATCACGAAGATCCCCGGCATGGGCAAGAACCCCTATGACGCGCTGGTCACGGCCAACGGACGGACATACATCACCGGCCTGTTCGGCGAGGACGGCCTGACCGCGCTTGACCTCTGGGCCGACGATCCGCAGCCGATCCGGGTGCTGCCCGGGTACGGGCGCGGCGAACAGGAAATGCCGGTCTACAAGATGCCGCATCTGGAAGGATGGGCGCTGACGGGCGATGAATTCGTTCTTCCGGCCGTGGGCCATCACGAGGTTCTGTGGGTCGACGCCCGCACCCTGAAGGAAACCGGACGCACCAGGACGCATGGCCAGCCGGTCTTTGCCATGGCCCGGCCCGACGGCCGCCAGGTCTGGGTGAACTTCGCCCATCCCGACAACGACACCATCCAGGTGATAGACACCCTTACCAAGCAGGTTGTCCACGAATTCAAACCCGGCCCCGCCGTGCTGCACATGGAATTCACGCCGCGCGGGCACGAAGTCTGGATCTCGGTGCGCGACGCAGGAAAGATCATGATCTACGACACGCACAGCTTTGAAAAACTGCGCGAGATCGACGCCGACAGCCCGTCGGGCATCTTCTTTACCGCGCGGGCACACAGGACGGGGCTGTAAGGGCATGAAGATCATCGGCGACCCGATCGACCGCAGGCTGCTGGATGAATGGCAGCGCGACCTGCCGATATGCGAACGCCCGTTCGCCGCCATCGCCATGGCCATCGGCACGAACGAAGACGATGTCGTGGAGCGGCTGGAGAAGATGCGCAAAGCCGGCCGGGTAAGCCGGATCGGCGCCACCTGCGCACCCAATTCGGTATCGGCAAGCACACTGGCCGCCATCGCCGTCCCCGACAAGCGGATCGACCATGTCGCCGCGATCATCAGCGCCCAGGAAGGCGTCAATCACAGCTATCAGCGCGAAGACACCTGGAACCTCTGGTTCGTCGCCACCGGCCCCGACCGCGCGCATGTCGATGCCACGCTGGCCAATATCGGCATGCTGACCGGCCTGCGGGTGCTGAATCTGCCGCTGGTACGGCCCTTCAACGTCGATCTGGGCTTTCGCATGTCTTCGGGCAAGCGCGGCCGCATCCCGGCGCCGCGCCGGGTCGACCTGTCGGTGATGCAGGAAGGCGACCGGCGGTTGCTGCAACAACTGACCAGCGGCTTGCCGATCGTGGCGCGCCCCTATGCCGCGCTGGCGGCCCGGCTGCGCCGGCCCGAAGCAGAGGTGACCGGGCGCATCGGCACCCTGCTGCGCGCCGGTATTATCACGCGGCTGGGGGTGATCGTGCGCCACCGCGCGCTTGGCTGGAGTTCGAACGCCATGGTGGTCTGGGATCTGCCGCCCCACCGGATCGACACCGCCGGCCCGGCGCTGGCGGCTCTGCCCGGCGTCACGCTGTGTTATGAACGCAGCCCGGTGCCGGATGTCTGGCCATACCGTCTGTACAACATGATCCATGCGCGCAGCCGCAACGAGGCGCTGGAAGTGCTGGACCGTGCCAGGGCACTGCCGGAAATGGACGGAACACCGCACAAGGCGCTGTTCTCGACCCGCTGCTTCAAGCAGACCGGCGCGCTGATCTCACTGAAAACGGAAACACCGGCATGAACGATCTGACCCAGCAGGACCGCGCGATCCTGAACGCGATCCAGGACGACCTGCCGCTGTCGCACAGGCCCTTTGCCGACCTGGCCGCCGGGCTGGGCATGGGCGAGGCCGATCTGCTGGCGCGAATTGGCCGGCTTCGGGATCAGGGGGTAATCACCCGCTTCGGCCCGTTCTTCGACGCCTCGGCCATGGGCGGGGCGTTCTGTCTCTGCGCCATGGCGGTGCCGGAGGAAGATTTCGACTCGGTCGTGATCCAGGTCAATGCACGGCCCGAGGTGGCGCATAATTACCAGCGCACGCACCGGCTGAACATGTGGTTCGTTCTGGCGACCGAAACGCCCGAAGGGATCGACGCGGCGGCCGACGCCATCGAAACGGAAACCGGGCTGTGCGTGCACCGGTTCCCGAAATTGCAGGAATTCTTCATCGGGTTCCGGGTAGCCGCATGAAACTGGACGCAACAGACCGCCGTATCGTCACCGCCCTACAGGAGGGCCTGCCGCTGGTGGCGGCCCCCTACGCCGAGGTCGCCAGACGGCTGGACATGGACGAGGCGGCGCTGGTGGAGCGGCTGGGACAGATGAAGGCGCGCGGCGTGATCCGGCGCATCGCAGCCGCGCCCAACCACTACCGGCTGGGCATGACCGCCAACGGCATGACCGTCTGGGACGTGGCCGACGAACAGATCGGCGAACTGGGCGCGCTGGTGGGCGCCCTGCCCTTCGTCACGCATTGTTACGAGCGTCCCCGCGCCCTGCCCGACTGGCCCTACAACCTGTTTGCCATGGTTCACGGGGCAAGCCGCGCGGAGGTCGAGCAGAAACGCGCCCGCATCGCCGACCTTCTCGGCGATGCCTGCGACGGGTCCGACATTCTCTATTCCACGCGCATCCTGAAAAAGACGGGGCTGCGGCTTCGTCAGAAAGGCTGAGACCGATGTTCCGCCTGACCGAATACATGCAGCAACTGGTCGCCCCGGTACCCGTCCGCCGTCGCGGCGGCACCGGCGCGGTCAAACCCGTTGTGATCTGGAACATGACCCGGCGGTGCAACCTGAAATGCCGCCATTGCTATACCGTGTCGGCCGATGTCGATTTCCCCGGCGAGTTGAGCGCGCAACAGGCGATGGAGACGCTGGAGGACCTGGGTCGGTTCGGGATTCCGGCGCTGATCCTGTCGGGGGGCGAACCGCTGGACCGCCGCGACCTGTTCGATATCGCCGCCCGCGCCCGGCAACTGGTGCGCGTTCTGGCGCTTTCGACCAACGGCACGAAAATCCACGGGCCGACCGCCGACCGGGTGGCGGAAACCGGGTTTGATTATGTCGGCATCTCGATCGACGGGATCGGCGCCACCAACGACTGGTTCCGCGGCGTCGAGGGCGCCTTCGCCGATGCACTGCGCGGGGTGCGCGAACTGAAGGCGCGCGGCGTCAAGGTGGGGCTGCGCTTTACCCTGACCGAAGGCAACCATCAGCACCTGCCCGACCTGCTGAAGCTGTGCGATGACGAAGGCGTCGACAAGTTCTACCTGTCCCACCTGGTCTATGCCGGGCGCGGCGACAAGAACCGCGGCGAGGACGCCGCGCATATGCGCACGCGTAAGGCGCTCGATCTGCTGCTTGAGCGGGCCTGGGAGGCGGTTTCGGGGGGTAGCCCGCTGGACATCGTGACCGGCAACAACGACGCCGACGCCGGCTATTTCCTGCAATGGGCGCAGGGGCGGTTCGACGCCGGCAAGATCGCCAACCTGCGCGATCATCTGCGTGCCTGGGGCGGCAATTCCTCGGGGCTGGGGGTGGCCAATATCGACTTTCTGGGCGATGTGCACCCCGATACCTACTGGTCCGACTATACCGTGGGCAACGTCAAGACGACGCCGTTTTCCGAGTTGTGGACTGGCGGCGACAGGATGCTTGCGCTGCTGCGCACGCGGCCGCGCCCGCTCAAGGGGCGCTGCGGCGTTTGCAGCTTGCGCGACATCTGCGGCGGCAATACCCGCATCCGCGCGCTGCAACTGACCGGAGATCCCTGGGCCGAAGACCCCGCCTGCTATCTCGATAATGCCGAAATCGGGATCGAGGACGCCGAGCGACTGGAAATCGCGCCGTTCCGCGGCAAACGCCATGATCCGGCGCACAAGTTCTTCTGAGGGAAAGGCAATGGGACAGAGCGGCGCGCGAAACGAGGGTGCGGGAGCCTCCGGCGGGGATATTTGCGGTCAGAAGAAGACATGGAGCGCGATCCTAGGGGCGGGCCTGGGGGCGGGATTTGCACTGGCCCTGGGCATGGCGACGCCTGCCATGGCCGACCCGGCGGCGGATTATGCCGAGCATTGCGCCGAATGCCACGGTACCGGGCGGCTGGGCGCGATCGGGCCGGCGCTGATTCCCGAAACGCTGGGCCGGATGCGCGGGCCGAAACTTGAGCAGGTCATCGGCGAGGGCCGGGCCGCGACCCAGATGCCGGGCTTTGCCGACACGCTTGACGACTCGGAGATAGCGGCGCTGGCCGCCTATCTGGAAACTCCGCTGGAGACTGTTCCCGACTGGGGCGAGGCCGAGATCATGGCGAGCCGCACGCTGGATGCGGGCTATGCCGCCGCCCGGGCGCCGGTCTGGGATGCCGACCCGATGAACATCACGCTGGTGGTTGAAACCGGCGACCATCATGTCTCGGTTCTGGACGGCGACACGTTCGAGGTTCTGGACCGTTTCGCCACGCCCTTTGCCGTGCATGGCGGCCCGAAATTCAGCCCCGACGGGCGTTATGTCTTCATCATGTCGCGCGATGGCTGGGTGCAGAAATACGACATCTGGTCGCTGCAACAGGTCGGACGGGTGCGCGCCGGTCTGAACAGCCGCAACATCGCCATGAGCGATGACGGCAAGTGGCTGGCCGTGGCCAATTACCTGCCCATGACGCTGACCATCCTTTCCACCGCCGATCTGAGCCCGGCCCGGGTGATGCCGGTCGTCTCAAGGGACGGGCACCCTTCGCGGGTGTCGGCGGTCTATCAGGCGCCGCCGCGCCAGAGTTTCGTTCTGGCGCTCAAGGATGTGCCCGAAATCTGGGAAGTGTTCTACGGCCCGAACCCGCCGCGGACCGGGTTTGCCCATGACTGGCGCATGGAAGGGCCGGTGGCGGGCGACGACCCGTTCCCGGTGCGCAAGATCGCGACCCCCGACATCCTGGACGACTTCTTTTTCGACCAATCCTACGAATACGTCATGGGCGCGTCGCGCGATGGCGAGGGCGGCCAGGTGATCGACCTGGTGATCGGCCGCAAGGTCGCCGATCTGGCGCTGCCGGGAATGCCGCATCTGGGTTCGGGGATCACCTGGGCGCATGGCGGTACCACCGTGATGGCGACGCCCCATCTCAAGGACGGGGTCGTTTCGGTGATCGACATGAACACATGGAAGACGATCAAGCAGATCAAAACGCTTGGCCCCGGCTTTTTCATGCGAAGTCACGAGAATTCGCCCTATGTGTGGGTCGATGTGTTCTTCGGGCCGAACCGGGACAAGATGCATGTGATCGACAAGGAAACGCTGGAGATCGTCAGGACGCTGGACCCGGCACCTGGCAAGACGGTCGCGCATGTGGAGTTCGACAAGACCGGAGAACACGCGCTGGTGTCGATCTGGGAAGACGATGGCGCGGTTATCGTCTACGACGCGGCCACGCTGGAAGAAGTCAAGCGGCTGGCGATGCGCAAGCCGTCGGGGAAGTACAATGTCTGGAACAAGATCACTTTCTCGGAAGGCACCAGTCACTGAGGCGCTCATCGTGGCGCACGGGCAGCCCTCGGAGCCCGCGCCGCCCGAAGAGGCCCTGGCGCGGTTGGCCGGGCGGGTCGCAGACCACCTGCCCGGCTGGCTCGTGCGCTCGGCGACGATGGCAATGCCGGGCCGCCTGGAGGAGGAGACGGCGAATCTGGCGGATGGCGCGGTGATTTATCCGTTCTTCATGGCCGGCGGATGGTTCGTCACGCAGGCCCTGCCCCGCCGTCTGGGCGATCGCCGCTTTCGCATTGCATCGCCCCTGGGGCTGGAACCCGGGCTGCCGGACATCGCCGCGCGGGCAATCCGGGCCGAGGAGCAGCGGCGCGGCGGGCGACGCGATCGGGTACTTGTGCTTGCCGCGCATGGATCGGGGCGAGGCACGGCCGCGGCCGATGCCGCGCTCGGCTTTGCCGGCCGGCTGGCGCCTATGCTGGCGGACATGCGCATCGTCACCGGTTTTGTCGAGCAGACGCCGGGCATCGCCGAGGTCGCCGCCGGAGCGGGAGCCGATGCCCTCTGCCTGCCGTTCTTCGCCTTTCCGGGCGATCACGTGCGGCGCGACATTCCGCATGCGCTGGCGCGGGCCGGGTTTGCCGGCACGCTCATGCCGGTCCTGGGGATGGACGATGGGGTGCCGGGTGTCATTGCCGCCACCCTGAGACAATGGGACGGGCAAAGCGGGGAATCATGAGCGAATCGAATACGGCCTGGCCGGTCTGGAAACTGGCGCTGCTGCTTTACCCTTTCGCCGCGGCGGCGGTGGCCATCAACCTGTTCCTTCTGGGGCTGATCGCACATTCCGCCGGGTGGGGAAACCTCGAACCGGTCACGGCGGTTCTGTGGAGCATCCCGCTGGGCGTGCCGGCGGGCTGGGCGGCGGGGCGCTGGGTGCGGCGGCTGATGGACGAGGCCGCGGACTGAAATCCGCACCGGTCGCCGGTCAGCCGGCGAATACCGCGTTCCACCGGGTCGCGATTTCGGATTCCGCGGCCGCGTGCAGCAACATCGCAAGATACGCCCCCTCGGCGCGCGCAAGAACCAGACGGCTGTCGCCGGTATTGCCGGCGCTGAACAGGATGCAGCCCGCGCGACCGCCGCCGCCCAGGACAAGATCAAGCTGCGCGTCGATCTCGGCCCGTCGGTCCTGCATGAAACGGGCAAGGGCGGCGACCCGGTCTTGCGGGCCGTCGCCGTCATCGCCGCCCGCCCCCCCGTCACCGGACAGTCGCCACGCCAGCGCGTGAGCGGACATCAGTTCGGCGAAGGCGCGCAGGCCCGTGCCACCGGTCGCCGCGGGGCGCAACAGCCCGGCGATCTGCGCCACCGAACAGCGCGTATCGCCGGGGCCGGAGGCAAGCGAGGCGCGTTCACTGCGAATGCGCAACGTGGTCTGCCCGCCAACATAGGCACGAAGGGCCAATGCGAGGGCGACGGCGAAATCCGCCGGATCATCGTATCCATCGCCGCCGGACACGGCACTTTCCGGCGTTTCCAGCCCCAGAATCCGCCCGGCCGCGACGTTGATGCGGGCCGGCGCGCCCGATCCGCTGTCGACCACCAGGCAGCGGGTGAGAATTGTTTCCTCTATCTCGCGCAGAAGCAACCCGGTCAGCGCCTCCGGATCGGACGCGCTGAGCACCCGCCAGCCGGTGCCGGTGACGCCGATGTCGTCACCCAGCCGCGCGATCTTGTCGTGAAGTCTCTCGCTGTCGCTCATTTGCGCCGAACCGTTGCGGACAGGAAAGCGCCGGCCCGGTCAGGGCTGCGCCGATATTTCGGTCAAGATCGACCGGGCAAGCTCGGCCGCATCCGTTATGTCCACATTCCGGGTGCACACGCAACACAGCACATCGGCCTCATCCACGGGCGAGCGGACGAATACGCGCGTATCCAGCCCGGTCAAGACGATCGCCGTATCCGGCCCCCGGGCGTTTCCCGCGCCGAGCAGTTGCGCCTCATGGCTGGCAAGCGGTGCGCTCAGAAGGGCCGAGGCCGCCGCACACAGACCGTCGAGCCGTTCTTGCGGCATCTGGCCGGAATGGCTGGCACAAAGCACAAGCTCGGCCGACAGATCGCCCAGCGCCACCACCGAGCATCCCGGCAGGGTGCGGCGCAGAGCGTCGAGGCTGTCCAGTACACTCATGAGTTCCTCTTGCGGCACGAACCGTTGTCATGACAGGCGCTACACGCATAGCATAGCGCATCCGGCACGGGCCGTCATGCGCTGGCGTCAGAGGACTTTCAGCTATCCCCGCGGGTCGGGGCGGGTTTGTGCGGCGCTTCCGGGCCGGGTGTCGGCCCCCCCGACAGCACCCGCTTGGGCCGGACCGTGGATGGCACCGCATCGGGTTCGGCTGCTCCGGTCGGGCCGGCCGGGGTGGAATGATCGCCACTACCGGCCTCGGGCCGATCGCGGTATTTGCCGACATGCGCACCATAGCTGCGCCCCGACGGGGCATCAGGCGCCATCAGCAGTTCGACCAGCCGCCGGATGAAGGCTTCGGCACCGCTGTTTTCCCATCGGGCACGATCGTCGCCCGACTGTTCCGCTTCGGTCAGCGAGATCGGGTAGAAATCCGAAAACAGGCCCGCCGTTTCGCGCCGCACCCTCGCCATGACCCTGTCGCGGTCCTGTTGCGACACGATCTTGTCAAAGCGGGTGAGCAGCAGAAGGCTCTTGTCTCGCAAGCTCTCGGGGACCGTTTCCCAGACCGCCGCCTCGCTCTGGCGCCAGGCCTGGGTCGCATGGCTGCACCAGATGATATGGTCGGCCTCGCCGATCACGCGTTCCCAGATATCCGAGCCCATGTTCGGGTCGGATATGCCGGGCATATCGATCAGATCGCACAGACTCAGAATATCGGCCTCAAGCCTCAGGCGGATAAATCTCGTATCTTCCAGCAGAACCGATTCGATATCGTCTGCCGCGACCGGATGCAGATTGCCGCCCAGATCCTCGCGTTGCGCAAAACCTTTGCCCTGCGATACCCAAACCGGCGCCATACGCGTGGCCGTAACCCGCACCGGCAACGGCGCGCCGCCAAGCAGCAGATTGGTCAGGGTGCTCTTGCCTGCGCTGAATTCACCCATCAGCGCCACCCGCGGCCTTCTGTGCTGCGGCGCCGTTTCGGTATGGTTCGCGGTATCCTGCCCGTGCTCTTGCGTCATTGCGGTCATGTCGGTCCCTGTCTTCGGTGTTTCGGGCGCGGCTCAGGCGGCATAGCGGTTCAGGGTTTCAAGTGTCGCGCTCAGGGTCTGCTTGCGGCGGGCATCCTCGGGGTCGCGCAACAACTCTCCGACCTCGCCGCCAAAGGCGATACTGCTGTCCATGATTCCGGTCAGGATCACCCGCTGTTCGTCAAGAAATTCATCGAGCGCACCCACCGCATCGCGGCACAAGATCTCGGCCTGGTCGTCCTTGAGTTCGGCGACGATCGGATCGGTTTCGGCCCTGATCATCTCGTGAAAGCGGCTTGCCAGCGCGTGAACTCCCCGCCAGCGCCGCCACCAGCTAGACCACCAGTTGCCACGGATATCCAACGCGATGGTCTGGCCGATGAACACCGGCGGCGGAACGCGGTGTGCCGCGGGCGCCTCTATGTCCGCCACGGCCGACGCACCGCTGAAGGCGCGGCCGTACAACGCTTCGATGTCGGCAATCGCGCCTTCGATCGCCCGTTCGACCGCCTGTTGGGTGCCGGTACCGTAGACCGTATAGGCCGACCGCAACAGCATCCGCAAACCTGTGGGGCTGTATTCCCAGACCTCGTTGCCGCCGACCCGGTCGAGATGCGCGATAAGCGATTGCGTGGCCCGGTCAAGAAAGCTGCCATGCGCGCGTTCGAGACGCTGCCGATAGGCGCGCGTCAGCGCGTCCAGTTCGGTCTCCAGGCCCCGGAAGTGCCGGGTCGCCAGATCGACTATCTCGGCCTCAAGCTCGGCCCGGCTGATGCGCACCGAGAATTCACCCGTGTCACCAGCGACCTGGGTCGAGAATTGCAGCCCGTTGGCAAGATTGACGGCGCTGCGCGCCACCTTGTCGGTCAGTTCCCGGCCAGCACCGTTCGCGATACGCTCGGACAGCGCAAGAAGCAGATCGGGCAGGCCCGAGAGTTTCCATACCGTGTCTTCGGCGGAAAGATTGGCCGCATCGTCCGCCAGCGCCGCGCCCGCCCAGTTGATCAGCGCCGCGGCGCTGCCCTCGGGCATCGCGCCCAACTCGCCTGACAGGACGCAGTTCGCCCAGTACGCGCTGCCGAACAGTATCTGCGCATCCGCCGGCCCGTTCTGATCCTTCAGCGTCTGGAGGATGCTGGCCTCGATCTCGGGGATTTGCGCCGCGGGGTCGGCCAGTTCGTCGATCCGGTTGACGAAGATCAGCACCTCGCGCGAACGAACGTTCGAAATCAGCCGGATCAGCGCCATGTCCACCGAGGTCAGCGCC
Source organism: Jhaorihella sp. (assembly GCA_047975215.1). Lineage (GTDB taxonomy): Bacteria > Pseudomonadota > Alphaproteobacteria > Rhodobacterales > Rhodobacteraceae > JAGRMG01. Next base: position 49,476 of record JBKEDD010000126.1, on the reverse strand, counting down.
TGGTGCGCCGACAGCACCACGACGCAGATGCGGCTGTCGCGGATCGCGCGAATGGTGATCTGTTCGCGCATCATGAAGGTGTCGTTTACACCCGGCGTGTCGCGCAGGCACAGCGGCAGTGGCATGCGGTCCTGCGCCAGGTAGAGATCGGCCGACTTGGTGATGTCCGCAAACCGGCCCTGGGCAAGTGCCGGGCCGTCGTCCTTGTGTCCGCCGACGAAATCGCCCAGGCAGATATAGCGTTCGATCAGGTCACGGTCGAACGTGCCGTACTTGTGTTCCTGCCCCAGCAGCAGTTCGAACTTGCGGCCCAGCCGGGCGCGGGTCTTTTCCCGCATCTCCTCGATCTGGGCGCGAATCTTGTCCATTTCGCGGTCTGCCCCGGCACGGTTTGCCAGTTCGCCGATGCGCCCGCCCTTGTTAAGAAGCCGGTCCCACTCACCGGCATCGAAGAACCGGAACCTGGCGCCCGTCCCCAGAGCCGCGTCGGCAGACGCCAGATGCAGCGACGTGACGACCGAGGTCCAGGGATTGACATCAGCCGGCAGCAGATTGGGCGCGCCGGCCATCGCGTTGACCAGCGTCGTCTTGCCCGATTTGACCTGTCCGATCATGGTCACGCCCGGCTCGAACCCGGTCAGCATCTGCCGCAGGCGGCCGACCTTGCGCGCGGTGTTCTCGTCGCCCAGCCCCGCCAGATGGGTCAGCGCCTGTTCCAGTTTCCGGAACTGGTTTGCCAGCCCGGCAAGCGGCTGCAACGCGGCCCAGGATGCCTCGTGCGTCTCCGCTGCGGATTGCGAGCAATGGATGGGTCTTGCGTCTGCGTTCATGTCCGGCCCGGCTGCTGTCCCGGGGGGACAATTCCGACCCGGCGGGCCCGCCTTTCGGCACCCTGCCTGCGAAACAACCCCGGTGTTTCCAGTTCGCCCCGCGAAGGTGGCGTGTGAATATGGTCTTTTTGCGGCTTCATTCCGGCGATACGGGACAGATCAGGCCCGTGCGCCGGCGGCGCATTCGACCAGTTCCTTCTTCATCTGCAACAGCAGCGTCAAGGCGTCCTCGGCGGCCTCGCCGGTCTGCTCGAGCTGCATCAACAGCAGCATGTCCATGCCTTCGGCCATGTCCGCCTGAAGCGCCGCCGTCGCCGGATCGTCCGGGGCCGCGCGGCCCAGTATCTCGGACAGCTCCGTCGCCGTCGCCAGGCAGTGATCCAGCACGAAACCCTGCACATCGCCGCCGCCCCGGGGCATGGAGGCAACCATCTCGCCGGTCCGTGCGGCAAGAAGATCCAGCGCCCGGCCAAGAACGCCGCCGCGGTCGGGCGCGGCGGGCTTCTCCGCGGCCGGTGGTGCGGCCGCATCCCCGGCGGGCAAGGGTACGGATGCGCCTGCCGCACCGGTATCGCCGGCTGCGAAACGGGCAAGGAACTGCAGCGCGCTGTCGGCATCGGCATTGCGGCCGGTCTCCACCCGTTTCATCACCGCACCGGTCAGGGCACGTCCGCCGCTGGCCTTCCACAAGGCAGGGTTTTCCGGCGCGCCCGGTGCCCGCGCCGCGATGGCCTGCAACGTCGCCACCGGGAACAGGCTGTAGAATTCCTCGGCCACCACCGGCTCAAGCTCGGCCAGCCGTTCGGCCAGGACTCCCTGCATCAGCAGCCGGTCGGCCTTGGTCAGCACCAGAAAGCTGTGATCCTTCAGCGCGTCGGGCACCTCGGCCCACAGCGCCTGTTCGGTGGTGCCGAAGGATTGTGTGCACCACAGCACGATATCGGCCCGCTGTACCGCCAGGCCCACCGCCGCGCGTTGTTCGCAACTGCTGCCCGCCACTCGGATCTCGGTCAGGTTCATACCGTTCAGGGCTGGCGCCGGCAGTTCGACCCGGGCGAGCACCACGTCCGCCGGTACCGGCCCCGCGAGCGTCACGCCCTCGGCGTGGTCCCGCGATCCGTCTGACAGTTCGAATACGGTTCTGGGCCGGGCGCCCGCAACGATCTCGAGTACCGGCAGGTCGGGCGTTTCGGGAATCGCGCTCCAGCCCAGCAGCATGTTGACGATGCTGGATTTGCCGCTGCCCGGCGGCCCGATCACCACCACCGAGACCGGCGATCCCAGGCGCGCCAGCAATTGCGCGCCTCGCTTTGACGCGGGTTCGGGCAACCGGCCCGCACCCAGGGTCCGGGCCAGCCGGTCGTGGATCACGCCGCGCGCTTCGGCGCCCCTCATGTCAGACGCTCGGCAGGGACCGACACGCGGCACACCATCGCGACACCGGATCTGGACCTTGAGGCCATCACGGTCACCTCGTTGCTCTTGATGGATTGCTTGACCATTTCGGGCATCCTTTCCGCCTCCCGCCCCGGCGGCACCGGTAATGCCGGTGCGCTCACATCCGGGCGCACCCGGATCACGGCGAATGTCACATTGTCCTGGTCCGGATCCCCGGCCGCCTCGATCCGGCGCATCAATGCCGCCGTAATCTCGGCGCTGGTTGCGTGGCGATAATGTCCCAGCAACTCGGCGATCTGACCGTCATTGAGATACTGCAACCCGTCGCTGGCGGCAAGGACGATGTCACCCGGTTTCAGGGCAACCGGCTGCGCGGGGCAATCGATGCGCGGAATCTCCATCCCGATCAGCACCGATGTCAGGCAGTTGCGATCGGGGTGGGTTCGCCCGCGCTCAGGCTGCATCAGCCCCGAACGCACCATATGGTCGATCTGGGGGGCCAGCGAATGATCTTCGTTGATCTGTTGCAAGACGCCGTCGCGGTACAGGTATAGCGGTGAATCGCCCACCGAAATCCAGTGCAGACAGTCACCCAGAAGAACCGGCGCCAGCAGGGTCGCACCCATTCCGTTGGTACGCGGATAGGACGTGGCATGGTTCAGAACACAGTCGTTCGCCGTGCGCACCGCGGCACGCAGGATACGGTTGATGTTGCGTTCGAAGCGAACCGGATCGCCGCTTTGCAGCTTCAGTTCGCTGAACACCTCGGTCACGACGATCTTGCTGGCGATGTCGCCCGCGGCATGCCCCCCCATGCCATCGGCCAGCACCACGAATCCGTAGTCGGCGCCTTGCGGAAAGTCCGCAATGATCGCGTCCTCCTGACAATCGCGCCGGCCAATGCTTATGGCCGAGGCGACGTCGTAGTGCGCCTTAGCCAAAGATGGCAGTGTCAGAGTCATCGTCGTGGCTTTCGTCCCAGTCGAATCCGGCCCCGCACAGCGCCACGAAATGTAGCGTGGTCTCACCGATGCTTATCGCCGATCCGGTTTCCAGTTCCTCGGTGCTCAGAACGGGTTTGCCGTTCAGCCGCACCAGATTTGCCTTGCCGCCATGGCCCAGGTAGAATTTCTGCTGGGTCTTGTCATATGCAACAGCGGCATGGTTGCTGCGCGAGATGCTGGTGTCGCCGAAATCCAGCCGCACCGCCTGATCCTCGCCCCGCCCGATCTGCGACACGCCGTGATATAGCGCGAAGGCGTTGCCACGCCCCGGGCCGGCAGCCACCACCATCCAGCCGACCGGATAGAGAGAGCGCGCCGCGGGGGCACCCTGGGCCGCGCTGTCGAACGGGTTGCTGTCCATGCCGCCGCCAAAGCCCAGCAGACGGGTCTTGACGCGGGGGGTATGGCGGGCGGCGCGGCCTGCCGCCGGCGCCGGCATCTCGAACGACGCCGCATCGGGCATTACCATGTTGTCCGACAGCCGGGTTCGCGGGCGGCCCGAAGGGGCGCTTGCGGGTGCTGCACGCGGGTTGGCCTGTTCCGCATCGCGCCTGGCGGCCTCGCCCTGTCTGTCCCTGGATCGCTGGAATAGCGACGGGCCCTCGTGTGACGGTGCCGCGCCGGCCTGGCGTTCGAGGCGGGTAAACGGATCAGCACGGTACTCGCGCAACTCGGTCACGGGCCGGGCCGGGGCGCCGCTGTCCGGGGCAACCGGTTCCGCATCGTCCCGGTCCTCCAGAGCCGGCGCCGCGCCGGGTTCGGGTTGGGGCCGGGGCGTGACGGGAACGGCGGGCATTGCCCTGTCCGGCATGTTCCCGGCTGTCACGGCAACCGCTGGCGCGGGATCGGCATCGCCGGAAGTTTCGGATACGGCCGGGGACATTTCCGGCGCGATGGTTTGCGCGGTGCGCTTGCGGTCGAACAAGCCGCCCTCGTCCTCGGCAAGCGCAATACCGGCGCGGCGGTAGTCGTCGTGAAAGCTGTCCTCTGCGGGCTCCGCGGCCGGCGGCGTTGCGGGCGCCCGCATGGCAGGCTCGGGTTCCGGGGAAATTCCGGGCCTTCCCTCCCGATGCAGCCGCGCCGCATCGCTTATCAGCCGGTGGATGTCATCGTCGGGGGCAAGATCGGCCACGGGCGGCACGGGTTCTTTCATCGAATCGCCGCCAACCGCGTAGCCATCAAGATCAAGCGCCGCGCCCCCGGACCTGCCCGGTTGGCTGCTCATTGCTGCGTCAGCCTCCGGCCCGGGGGATGCAGGTTCGGGGCCTTCGGGCCCAGGGATCGCGGACCCGGAACCGGCCCGGGCCGGCGCGTCATGCTTGCCAGAGATGATTTCCCTGATGAACTTCATGGCTGGTCCTTTCCTGAATGGCCCGGGCGGCCCCGATAACGGTTCGTCACCTGTCGAAGTTTTCTGCGGGCTGTGCTGATCTGCGGCCCAGAAGGGTCCGCAGGAATCCGGTTTTCGGTGCGCTGCGATCTTTCTGTTTCTCATCGCGCCCATGCGAAGTGCTGCCTGTCCGCGCCTTTTCGCGTTCCTGCGCCTCCAGCCAGGCATCGACGTCGTCGATCGGATCGCCGAAGATGTCGACGAACTGGCGCGGCCGGCTCGCCGGTTCGTGCGCGGGCTGAGGCGGGGCGGGCGCGATCGCGGTCAGGGCGCGCGAGGCCATGCGCGGCCGCGGGGCGGCGTCGCGCTTCTGTTGCGGCTGAAACTGCGTCACATCGGTTTGTTCGATCAACTCCGAAATCGCGCGCAGCATGTTCGCATCCTGGCTGGCGCGTTCCGTGCCGGCCTGCCGGCGAAGGCTGTGTTCGATGGCCGAGAGCCACTCTCCTGCGCTCTGGAACCTGTCATCGGCGAAAATCTCGAGAGACCGGTCGATGGCAGCGAGAAACTCATGGTCGAAACCGCTCGCGCGCCCGACCAGCGGTACATAGGGGTCATCCCCGCGCGAGGCGACGGCGGCAAGGCGCTGCTGGCTGTGTGGCGGCGCCTCGCCCGTGATGACGTGGTGGAATGTAGCCCCCAGCGAATACAGGTCGCTCGACGGGCGCTGAGGTTCGTCGGAGAGGTAGAATTCCTGAGGCGAGTATCCGTCCTTGACGGTCAGAAGTGCGGAAAGCGCCCGGTTTTCCTTGGTGGCGTGATCGCGGGCGGCGCCGAAGTCGATCAGCGTCGGGCTGTCGGTGGCGTCCAGCAGGATGTTGTCCGGAGAGATATCGCGGTGCAGGATACCCTTCTGATGGATATAGCCTACCGCCTCGAGCGTACGCTTGAGTATGCTGCCGATCAGGCGCGGGCTCAGGCGGGCGCGATCATCTTCCAGAATTGTCAGAAGGTCGCTGCCATCGACGAAATCGAGCGCCATGTAGGCTGTGTCGCGCTCCTCGAACACCTGATGCACGCCAACGATATCGGGGTGGCTCAGCTTGGAGAGGCGTCGTGCCTCGCGGATGAAATGGCGCAAAACCGAAGCATACTGACCCTGCTGCTCGCGCGAGCGTGCCAGCACGCGCCCATCGGCACGGCAGCAGATGGCACTGGGAAAGCACTCCTTGATCACCACCGTCCGATCCAGACTGTCGCGCGCCAGATAGGTGATCCCGAAACCGCCGCGCACCAGGTAGCTTTCGATGACGTACTGGCCATGCAGAAGCGGGGTACCCGGCCGCAATTCGTCGGGATATTCGGCGTCGTCGGGGATCATCTGGCCTTTGGCATTCATTCCGGGTCTTTCGATTGGCAACGCGCCGCGGGCGGAACCGGGCAGGTTCTTGCATGGTCCAGTTTCAGGCCGGATTGTGGTGATAAAGTGGACATAGTCGGAAAACATGAAGGCAGGGCCGGACGGCCCACCACCGACATGCCGAACCCGGCCGGCGCAAGGCGCCGGGCACATCCCGATGGCGGGAAAGCGAGGGGTCAGGCCGGCCGTTCGCCGCGTTCGGCCAGCAGGTTGCTCAGCCAGTCTGGGTCCATCTCGGGCACCGAGGACAGCAACAGACGGGTATAGTCGGGATAGGGCGGGGCCATGACCTCGCTTTTCATCCCCTGTTCGACCACCTGGCCCTCAAGCATCACCACGATCTCGTCCGAGATCGCCTGTACCGTGGCGATATCATGGGTGATGAACATGTAGGTGATGGCGAATTTCTCTTGCAGGCGCAGCAGCAGCCTGAGGATGCCTTCCTGAACGATCTGGTCCAGCGCCGAGGTGACTTCGTCGCAGATGATGAGTTCCGGTTCGGCGGCCAGCGCCCTGGCGATGCAGATCCGCTGTTTCTGACCGCCCGACAGTTCCGAGGGGAAACGGTCGAAAAAGCTCTCGTCGAGCTCGATCATCTCCAGCAGGTCGATAACCCGGTTTTCGCGCGCCCTTCCCTTCAGGCCGAGATAGAATTCCAGCGGCCGGCCGATGATCTCGCCGACCGTCTGGCGCGGATTCATTGCGGTATCGGCCATCTGATAGATCATCTGTATGCGCTGCAACTGCTCCTTGCTGCGGTCTTTCAGGGCCGGCGGCAGCGGTTCGCCCTTGAACAGCACCTGTCCGGCGCCGGGCGGCAACAACCCGGTGATGACCCGCGCCGCGGTGGACTTTCCCGAGCCGCTTTCGCCGACGATGGCCACCGTCCTGCCGCGCGGAATGGATATGCTGACGTTGTGCAGAACCTTCGCCGTGCCATAGGAGGCGTCGATGCCTTCCATCGAAAGCAGAATCTCGTCGCCCTTCGCCTCGGGCTTTTGCAACGAGCGCACCGACCACAGCGATTTGGTATAGGGCATTTCCGGTGCCGCCAGCATCTCGCGCGTCTCGGCCTCTTCGACCTGCTCGCCAAAGCGAAGCACCTTGATCACGTCGGCCATCTGCGCCACCACCGCAAGATCGTGGGTGATATAGATCGCGGCGGTGTCGAAGTCTTCCACGATCCTGCGCATCGCCGCCAGCACGTCGACCTGCGTCGTCACGTCCAGCGCCGTGGTCGGTTCGTCAAAGATGATCAGGTCGGGACGCGGCGACATTGCCATCGCGGTCATCACCCGCTGCAACTGGCCGCCCGAAACCTGGTGCGGATAACGCGACCCGATATGTTCCGGGTCGGGCAGCTGCAATTGCCGGTAAAGATCGACCGCGTCTGCGCGGCTTTCACTGTCACCGCGCAGCCGCATGCGGTTGGCGGCCTCGACCGTCTGGTCGATCAGCCGGTGCGCCGGGTTGAACGAGGCCGCAGCCGATTGCGCCACATAGGCAATGCGCGTACCCCACAGCCTTCGTTTCGCGCTTTCGGACGCGGCCCGCAGATCCATCCCGTCGAACATGATCGTGCCGCCGTTTATCCGGCAACCGGGCTGGGTATAGCCCATCGCCGCCAGGCCCAGCGTCGATTTTCCGGCCCCGGATTCACCGATCAGGCCCATGACCTCTCCGCGATGCAACGTCAGGTCCACGCCCTTGATGATCTGGTGCCATTGCTCGTCGGAATAGCCCTCGATCCGCAGATCGCGGATTTCCAGCAGGACATCGCCCTTGCCGCCGGTCTCGGGTTCAGTGCTCATCTCGCAGCCCGCTTGTCTTGTGAAGGAACCAGTCGACGATGAAGTTGACCGCCACGGTCAGCAGCGCGATCGCCGCCGCCGGCAGAAGCGGCGTCAGCCCCGCCTTGAGGTCGTATTTCGCGAACTGGATCAGCGAGGCGTTGTCGCGCACCATCGAACCCCAGTCGGCGGTGGGCGGCTGGATGCCGACGCCCAGGAAGGACAGCGCCGCGATGGTCAGGAACACGAAACAAAAGCGCAGCCCGAATTCGGCGACCAGCGGCGGCAGGATGTTGGGCAGGATCTCGCGCCGCATGACCCAGCCCAGGCCCTCTCCGCGCAGCCGCGCCGCCTCGACATAGTCCATCACGGCCACGTTGACGGCAACCGACCGCGTCAGGCGGAATACGCGGGTGCTGTCCAGCACGGCGATGATGACGATCAGGCTCGATATCGTCGAGCCGAAGATCGACAAGAGCATCAGCGCGAAGATCAGGCTCGGGATGGCCATCAGCACATCGACCGACCGCGACAGCAACTGATCGAGCCAGGACCGGTTGATCGCCGCCACCAGCCCCAGCCCGCCTCCGATCAGGAAGGAGAGGAAGGTCGTGACCAGCGCGATGCCCATCGTGTTGCGCGCACCATAGATCATCCGGGACAGGATATCGCGCCCGATCTGGTCGGTTCCGAAAACGTGCTCCGCGCTCCAGGGCGCGTAGGGCGCGGGGAAGATCTCGGCCTCGCCATAGGGCGCGAGGAGTGGTGCGAACAACGCGGTCAGACAGTAAAGCAGCACCACGATCATGCCGAACCACGCGGTCGGCGGCGCCTTCTTCAGCACCAGCCAGGTCCGCTCCCGGCGCGACCGGCGCCTGCGCACCGCGCCGACCTCGGCCGCCGCCGAATAGGTTTCGGGGGTCTTGGGGGTCTGGGTCATCGCGGATGCAGCAGCCTCGGATTGGTGACGATGCCTATGATATCGGCGATCAGGTTCAGGATGATGTAGGTGGCCGCGAAGATCAGCGCACAGGCCTGAACCACGGGTATGTCGCGGGTGGTCACGGCATCCACCATCAACTGACCGATGCCGGGATAGACGAACACTACCTCGACGACGACGACACCCACCACAAGATAGGCCAGGTTGAAGGCGATCACGGTGGCGATAGGCGCCCAGGCGTTGGGCAGGGCGTGTTTCAGGATGACCTCGGATTGCGACGCACCCTTGAGCCGCGCCATCTGGATATAGGGCGAGGCCATCAGGTTGATGATCGCCGCCCGCGTCATCCGCATCATGTGCGCCACGATCACCAGCGTCAGCGTCAGCGCCGGCAGCGCCACGCGGTAGAGCCGTTCGCCAAGCGCCATGTCGGCATCCACGTTGGCCAGCGACGGAAACACCGGCCAAAGCGACGCGAACAGCAGGATCAGGATATAGGCCACGAAGAATTCCGGCGTGGCGATCGTGGTCAGCGTCGCCGCGTTCACCACCCGGTCGTAGACCGAGTTGCGGAAAAGCGCCGCCGTCAGCCCCAGAAACAGCGCCAGCGGCACCGCGATCAGGGCCGTAACCCCGGCAAGAAACAGCGTATTCCACAGCCGCGGCGCCACAAGGTCGGCCACATCGCGCGACCGGTCGACCCCCGAGGAGGCGCGCCCCGAGAACGACGTGCCCAGATCGCCCTGAAGCACCGAGGCAACCCAATCCAGATAGCGCAGGACGGCGGGTTGATCGAGTCCGAACTCGCGCCGGAAGGCGGCAACCGTGTCTTCCGTAGCGGCCTGGCCCAGCACGGCCTGGCCGAAATCGCCCGGCAGCATCGCAATGGAACTGAAGATGATCGCCGAAACGACAAAGAGTGTGATGATGCCCAGGCCCAGCCGCTTGAGTACCGTCGAAAGCACGGGGTGCAAAGGCGTATCCCTCCCTGTCGTTCTTCTTGTTGACCGGCCGGATCCGATCCGCCGGCACATCGTATTGCCGCACTATATGCGCGCAACCGCCTTTCGTGCAAACCGCCTTTGGCAGGGACGTTCCGCGAAACATCCCCCTTGGCCCGCCCCGGGGCCGTCCTGCACGGCTTCGGGCCGGTGTCGCATCCAGACCGGCGATGTCGTCAATGTATCAAAAGAAGGGTGGACCTGTGCGCGATAATCCTATGCACTATCAAGGCAAAATCTGCCGGCCGGCCCGTCCCGGATGACAAAAAACCGGGGCCGCGCCTGGGCACATAGCTCCGATTGAACAAGGGAGAAAATCGCGAAAAAGCAATACCTCAAGTCGCAAGCCGCACGCCTGACAGACGGCCGGATCGACCGGCGCCAGTTCATCATGTCGGCGCTTGCGGCGGGTGTGGTCCTGCCCAGCGCCATTTCGATGGCCGACAGGGCGGTGGCCGCGACCCCCAAGAAGGGCGGCACGCTGCGCATCGGGTTCGGTGCCGGCTCGACCACGGACTCGCTGGACCCGGGCACATACGAGAACGGGTTTACGACCGGAACCGGCTTTCTGCATGGCAATTGCCTGACCGAAGTGTCAAACAGCGGCGAACTGATCCCGGAACTGGCCGAAAGCTATGACAGTTCGGACGCCACCACCTGGATGTTCAAGCTGCGCAAGGGTGTGGAGTTTCACAACGGCAAGACGCTGACCGCCGGCGACGTGGTTGCCACCATGAACTATCATCGCGGCGAAAACTCCAAATCCGCCGCCAAGGGCATCCTCTCGGCGATCACCGATGTCCGCGCCGAGGGCGAGGACACGGTGATATTCCAACTCAGCGGCGCCAATGCCGACTTTCCCTATCTGCTGGGCGATTATCACCTGATCATCCTGCCGGCGAAAGATGGCGAGATCGATCCCACCGCGGGCATCGGCACCGGCGGCTATATCATCGAAGAGTTCGAACCCGGCGTTCGCACCATCACCCGGCGCAACCCCAACTACTGGAAGGAGGGGCGGGCGCATTTCGATGGCGTCAACCTGTTGTCTATCATCGACGTCACCGCGCGCCAGAACGCGCTGATGAACGGCGATGTCGACGCGGTCGACCGGATCGACCCCAAGACCGTCAACCTGATGGCGCGCAATCCCAACATCGAGATTCTCGAACGCACCGGGGCGCGCCACTACACCTTCCCGATGCGGCTGGATGTGGAACCGTTCGGGAATTACGACCTGCGCATGGCGCTGAAACTGGCCGTCAAGCGGCAGGAACTGGTCGACAAGATCCTGCTGGGTCACGGCGCCGTCGGCAACGACACCCCGATTTCTCCGGCAACCAGCTTCTATGCCGGCGACCTGCCACAGCGCGAATTCGATCCCGAGAAGGCCGCCGAGCATTACAAGAAGTCGGGCCATTCCGGGCCGATCCAGCTTTCGACTTCGGACGCGGCATTCGCCGGCGCCGTCGATGCCGCGCAACTGATCGCGGCCTCGGCCAAGGAATGCGGCATCGACGTCGAGGTCGTGCGCGAACCGAAAGACGGCTATTGGTCGAACGTCTGGAACAAGAAGGGCTGGTGCGCCTGCTACTGGAACGGGCGGCCGACCTCGGACTGGATGTATGCCTCGGCCTATGTCGAGGATACCGAGTGGAACGACACCGCCTGGCGCAACACCGAGGCCGCCGACCGCTTCAACGAACTGGTGGTCGCTGCCCGCGCCGAGCTGGACCAGACCAAGCGCGCCGAGATGTATCGCGAAACCCAGATGCTGCTGCGCGACGATGGCGGCGCCCTGGTGCCAATGTTCGCAAACTACGTCATGGGGCACAGCAAGGCGGTGGCGCATGACGATGCCGTCGCCGCCAACTGGGAAATGGACGGCAACAAGGCCGGCGAACGCTGGTGGTTCGCCGGCTGACCATAGCGGCGATCGCCCGACCATCGGCGGCGGCGGGGCGACCTGCCGCCGCCTTTCTCTTTCGCCCCGCGCCCATCTTCTTCTGACCGCAAATATCCCGGGGGTGAACTGGCCGTCAGGCCAAGAGGGGGCAGCGCCCCCTGCCGCCGCTGCCTGTCGGCATTGCTGTCCGTCTCAGGCCTGCGCCAGCCCGGCGCCGGTGCGCCCGCGCCGGTCGCTGCGCAGCGCGGCGTAAAGGACATGCGTGCGCCAGCGGCCGTCGATCTGAAGATAGGATTGCGCCACGCCCTCGTACTTGAAGCCGGCGCTTTCCAGCAAGGCCCGCGAGGCCGTGTTTTCCGGCAGGCAGGCGGCTTCTATCCGGCTCAGGTCAAGGCGGGTGTAGGCATACTGCACGACCGCTGCGGCCGCCTCGCGCATGTATCCATGACGCGCAAAGCTCTGCCCGGTCCAGTACCCGAGTGTCCCGGCCTGGGCCGGGCCGCGGCGGATGTTGTCCAGCGTGATCGCACCCAGCAGCAGCTGATCGGCGCGACGGATCAGAAACAACGGCACCGCCGACCCGTTCGCCACCGATCTTTGCGCCCAGTAGACCCGGTTGGTGAATGCCTTGCGGGTCAGGTGATCCTGCGCCCAGGCGGGCTCCCAGGGAGTCAGGAAATCGCGGCTGTCCCGGCGCAGCGCGGTCCAGCCGCGGAAATCGGAATGCACCGGCGGGCGAAGCGTCAGACGCTCGGTCTCGATCTTCAGCTTGCGGCGGATCAGCAGCATCAGGCCAGCATCAGGCGGCGCGCCTCTCCTGCAACCGGGCCAGGCCGGGCGCCGCATCTATGGGACCGTACAGCGCCATTGCCATCGGGGCGGTTGCCGCCATTGCCTCGGCAAAGCGCCGCAGATCGGCGCCGCTCACCGAATCTATCCTCTCGACGGTTTCCTCGAGCGAAGGCACCCGGCCCCAGATCTGCACCAGCCGGGCCAGACGCTCGGCCCGGGTCGAGGGGCTTTCGAGCCCCATCAGCATCCCGGCCTTCATCTGGGTCCGGGCCCGGGCGATCTCGGCGTCGGTCATGTCCTCGGCGGCGCGCTTCATCTCGTCGATGGTGATGCCCGCGAGGTCGGCGACCTGCGCCGCACTGGTTCCGGCATAGATCGTCGTGGTGCCGGTATCGGCATAGGCGCCGGCCTGGGCGAAGATGGTATAGCACAGGCCGCGCTTTTCCCGCACCTCCTGGAACAACCGGCTGGACATGCCGCCACCCAGTGCGCTGGCATAGATCTGCGCGGTATAGATGGCGTCGTCGCGATAGCCGGGGCTTTCCAGCGCCAGCGCGAAATGCGCCTGTTCCAACGCCTTCGTCTTGCGGTATTCGCCACCCGTGAACCGTGCCGCCGCCGTCGCCGGTTCCGCCACAGGCGGGAGATGGCCGAAAAGCGCCTGCGCGGCGCGCACCAGTTCATCGTGATCCACCGCGCCCGCCGCCGCCAGGATCATCTGGCCCGGCCCGTAATGTTCGCCGACAAAGCCGGCCAGATCGTCGCGCGAAAACGCGCTGACCCGTTCGCTTGGGCCAAGGATGGTGCGGCCCAGCGGCTGATCGCGATAGCTTTCCTCTTGCAGCCAGTCGAAGATCACGTCGTCGGGGGTGTCGTTGGCCTGCCCGATCTCTTGCAGGATCACGCCGCGCTCGACCTCGATCTCGGCCGCGTCGAACACCGGGTTGAGCAGGATGTCGGCGATCACGTCAAGCGCGAGCGGAACGTCCGCCTCAAGCACCCGCGCATAATAGGCCGTCACCTCTCGCGAGGTATAGGCGTTGATATAGCCGCCGACATCCTCGATGGCCTCGGCGATCTGCAACGCGCTTCGCGACGCGGTGCCCTTGAAGGCCATGTGTTCCAGGAAATGTGCGATGCCGTTCTGCTCGATCCGCTCGTGGCGGCCGCCCGCGGATACCCAGATGCCGATGGCGGCCGATTGCAGGCCGGGCATGGGTTCGCTGACGATGCGAAATCCGTTGGCCAGTTGATCAAGCTGAACAGTCAATTGCCGATATGCCCCCTGATATGGTCTTCGATGGCACCCAGGTCGTTGGCGATCCGGGTCAGCCGCTCGGGCATCTCATACAGGCTGGCCATGCGCGGGGGAAGGGGCGGGTGCACCCCGCTTGCCTGCTGCACCGCATCGGGAAACTTGGCGGGATGCGCCGTTGCCAGCGTTATCATCGGCACGTCCTGCTGACGCATCTCCTCGGCGACCTTCAGGCCGACGGCGCTGTGCGGGCAAACCAGCTGGCCACTGGATTTCAGCGTCGCGGCGATGGTGGCAAGGGTTTCGTCCTCGGACGCGCGGCCCGAAGCGAACTGTTCCTGCAACGCCTGCAAGGCGCCCTGGCTTACGTTGAAACCGCCCTGCTTCAGTTCTTCCATCAACTGCGCCACCGCCGCGCCGTCCTCGCCGTAGGCATAAAACAATGCGCGTTCGAAATTCGAACTGACCTGTATGTCCATCGACGGGCTGACCGAAGCGACCGTGTCCCCCTTGAAATACCCCTGCCCGTTCAGGCAACGGTGCAGAATGTCGTTCTGGTTGGTGGCAACCACCAGCCGTTCGATGGGCAGGCCCATCCGGCGTGCAACGTAGCCTGCGAAGATGTCGCCGAAATTGCCGGTCGGCACGGTAAAGCTGACGGGGCGGTGCGGCGCCCCCAGCGATACCGCCGACGAGAAGTAATAGACCACCTGCGCCAGCACCCGCGCCCAGTTGATGCTGTTGACCCCGGCCAGCCCGACCGCGTCGCGAAAGGCGAAGTCGTTGAACATGTCCTTGACGCGCGCCTGGCAATCGTCGAAGTCGCCATCCAGCGCCAGCGCGTGCACGTTTGCATCGCCGGGCGTCGTCATCTGGCGGCGCTGCACCTCGCTGACCCGGCCATGCGGAAACAGGATGAAAACGTCCACCGCATCCAGCCCCCGGAACGCCTCGATCGCGGCCGAGCCGGTGTCGCCGCTGGTGGCCCCGACGATGCAGACCCTCTCGCCCCGGCGTTCCAGAGCCGCCTGAAACATCTGGCCGATGATCTGCATGGCGAAATCCTTGAACGCCAGCGTCGGGCCGTGAAACAGCTCCAGCAGGAAATGGTTCGGCGCAAGCTGTACCAGCGGCGCCCGCGCCGCATGGCCGAAACCCGCGTAGGCGCGTTCGATTATGCCGGCGAATTCATCGTCACCAAAGGCGTCGCCGACAAAGGGGCGCATCACCCCGAATGCGGTTTCCTCATAGCTCAGCCCGGACAGCGCGGCGATCTCCGGCGCACACATCTGCGGGATGGTCGCGGGCACATAAAGGCCGCCGTCGCGGGCCAGCCCGGTCAGCATCGCATCTTCGAATGTCAGTTCCGGCGCGGTGCCCCGGGTCGAGATGTATTTCATTTCGCATCACTTCGGTTGCGGGCGCGATTGCGCCACAGAAAATAGCCGGTCATCCCCGCCCAGACCAGCGCCAGGCCGAACCATGTGACCGCATAGGCAAAGTGATCGTTCGGAATGCCGGCGGTGTCCACCGGCAATGGCGTCACACCCGGATCGGTTCTCGACCTGGCGACGATCAGCACCGGTTCGGTGCCCAGTTCATCGGCCAGCATCGCAACATCACGGGCGAACCAGATGTTTTCCGCGCGGTCGGGTTCGGGGGTGAACGCGTCGATCTCGTCGGGCCAGTGCAGATTTCCGGCGATTTGCATGGGCCCGGTGGCGCGCGGGGCGGTGCCGTCCGCGGCCGGAACGAAGCCGCGGTCGATCAGGATGCGCCGCCCGCTATCGGTCTCGTAGGGCGCGATGATGCGGTATCCCGCGCCGACCATCTTGCGCGACACCAGAACACGGATTTCACCGGGCAACATCGCACCCGCCACCCGCACCGGCAGGAAACGGTCGGCCCGCGGATCGGGCGATGCCGGCAGCGGCACCGGGTCGGCGGATACGCGGGCCTCGATCGCGGCCAGCACGCCTTGTTTCCAGGACAGGCGCTGCACCTGCCAGGCCCCCAGCGCCGCCAGCACGGCAAAGCCGGTCACGCCCAGGACGATCGCAAACAGGATGGTACGCATTGCGGCGACTGTCCTCGGCAATGGCAAGGGCGCGCGGGCCTGATCCCGCGCGCCCCGTTTCGAATTGATCCGGCCACGCCCCGGAGGCCGCGGCGGCGCGGTTCAGACCGCCGACGACGCCCAGAGATAGACGGCAAAGAACAGGAACAGCCACACCACATCGACGAAGTGCCAGTACCAGGCCGCCGTCTCGAAGCCGACATGGCGTTCGGGCGTGAAATCGCCCTTGATGGCGCGCAGCAGGCAGACGATCAGGAAGATCGTGCCGATGATCACATGCGCGCCGTGAAACCCGGTGGCCATGAAGAAGTTGGAATAGAACTGATCGCCGCCGAAGGTCCATCCTTCGCTGTTCAGCAGGAACCCGTATTCATAGGCCTGCAACGCGGTGAACGCGATCCCCAGAACGATGCCGATGGCCAGCCCGTTGATCAGTACCTTGCGGTCATTGGCATGCACCAGCCCGTAATGCGCCCAGGTCACGGCACAGCCCGACAGCAGCAGGATCACGGTATTGAGCAGCGGAATGTGGAAGGCATCGACCGGATGAATCACCGGCGGCACATATTCGGTGCCCATGTATTCGGCCATCGGATAAAGCGTGTGCTTGAAGATCGACCAGAACCAGGCGGCGAAGAACATCACCTCGGACGTGATGAAAAGAATGAACCCGTAGCGCAGCCCGATGCGCACCACCGGCGTATGATCGCCGGAATTGGCCTCGCGCACCACTTCGCTCCACCAGGCGAACATGGTGTAGAGAACCGCCACCACGCCGATCCAGAACATCCAGGCGGTGATGCCGTGCATCCACAGCACGGCGCCGAACAGCATGACGAACCCGCCGACCGCGCCGATGAACGGCCAGATCGAGGGCGCCAGAATGTGATAGTCGTGGTTCTTGGCATGTGCCATGTCAGTGTCCCTCGCCTTTTGGCTCAATTCAGGTTCTTGTCCGTCCCGCCGTCAAGCAAAGCATAGCCTTCGGGCAGGTCGATTTCGTGAAACGTGTATGACAGCGTGATCGTATGCAGGTATTTCGCCTCCGGGTCGTCAACGATACCGGGATCGACGAAGAACGTCACCGGCATCAGCACCCGCTCACCCGGCGCCAGCACCTGCTCGGTAAAGCAGAAGCATTCGATCTTCTGGAAGTAACCGCCCGCCGCATAGGGGGTCACGTTATAGGATGCCTGCCCCGCAACGGCGCGGTCGGTCGGGTTATGGGCCTCATAGAAGGCCAGGCCGCTTTCGCCGATTCGCAATTCCATCTGGCGCGCCACGGGCCGAAACTCCCAGGGCATGCCGCGCTCACGCGACGCATCAAAGCGAATCTTCACCGTCCGGTCCAGAATCCGTTCCGATCCCGCCTCGGCCACGCCGGGGGTGCCGCCAAACCCGGTCACGCGGCAGAACAGGTCATAAAGCGGGATCGCGGCCCAGGCCAGCGCGCCCATAACGACCACGACGCCGACCAGCCTGATGGCGGTCCTGTTGATTTGCGACATCGCCATCAGTCCGCTGCCTCGGTCGCGACCGGCGCCAGCAGATCGCCGCGCGGCATCTTGACGATGGTCAGCCCGAACACCAGCACGATGAAAGCGGCCAGTGCCAGGCCGACGCCCAGGTTGCGCCCGAAACGGCGCCGGTGCAGATCATGGGTCGCCTTCAGGCTCATCCCCAGCCCCCCAGTCCCCAGGGGCGCAGCAGCGCCTCGGCGAGAATGGCGCCGAAATGCAGGAACAGATACAGCAGCGACAGCCGGAAGAACCGCTTTTCGCAGTGGAAATTGTCCGCTTCGGCCGCAGATTCGTTGCGTTTCCATATGCGCCAGGCGCCGTGCAGGAACAGCAGGTTCATCACCGCCGAAACGGTCAGGTAGACCGGCCCGCCGATGCCGGAAAACGCCGCGCCCAGCGCCAGCGCCGCCAGCAGCACGGTATAGACGAGAATATGCACCCGCGTAGCGCGGCGGCCATGGGTCACGGTCAGCATCGGCACGCCCGCATCGTCGTAGTCGGACCGCATGAACAGTGCCAGCGCCCAGAAATGCGGCGGCGTCCACATGAAGATCAGCGCGAACATCAGCCAGGGTTCCACCGCCATGCCGCCGGTCGCCGCGACCCAGCCGATCACCGGCGGGAATGCCCCGGCGGCCCCGCCGATCACGATATTCTGCGGAGTCGAGCGTTTCAGCCACATCGAGTAGATCACGACATAGAAGAAGATCGTGAAGGCAAGGAATGCGCCCGCGAACCAGTTGGTTGCGAGGGCTAGCATCACAACCGAAAGCCCGGCCAGACCCAGCCCCAGCGACAGTGCCTCGCCCGGCTGCACGCGGCCCGACGGAATCGGACGCTTGCGGGTACGGGTCATGATCCGGTCGATATCGGCATCCCACCACATGTTCAGTGCACCCGACGCACCGCCACCAATGGCGATGAACAGGATCGCGCAGAACCCGATCAGCGGATGCACCTGCACCGGGGCCGCCATCAACCCGACCAGCGCGGTGAACACCACGAGCGACATCACCCGCGGCTTGAGCAGGGCGAAGTAGTCGCCGAAACCGGCGTCGTCCTCGCCGATGCTGCTGATGCTGATGTCGCTCATCCGCCTTCCCGTGCCGTGACCGCGCGTGCCCCGCGCCTTACTTCGATGCCACCCGGTAATCCGGCGCGATGCCGGCATATTCTTCCTTCGCCCCCGTCAGCCACTCGTCATATTCCTCCTGGCTGACGACCTTGACCGTGATCGGCATATAGGCGTGATCCTTGCCGCAAAGCTCCGAACACTGGCCGAAATAGATGCCTTCCCGCTCCGCCTCGAACCAGAGCTGCGCCAGGCGCCCCGGCACCGCGTCCTGCTTCACGCCAAAGGCCGGGATGGTCCAGGAATGGATCACGTCCGATCCCGTGACCTGCATCACGATGATCTTGCCCACGGGAACCACGACCGCGGTGTCGGTTGCCAGCAGGAATTCGTCGCGCGAATAGCCGGCGTCGACCAGTTCCTGTTCGACCTCGGGCGTCAGCACCTTGCCGCTGCCGATCAGGAAGCTGTCGAAACCAAAGCCTTCGTCGACATATTCGTAGCTCCAGTACCACTGGTTGCCCGTCACCTTGATCGTGACGTCGCCATCGGGAATTTCCTGCTGTCGGAACAGTTCGGGCAACGAGAACGAACCGATCAGCACCAGAATCAGGATCGGGCCGATCGTCCAGACGATTTCGACCGGCGTGTTGTGGGTAAACGATGCCGGATTGGGGTTCGCGCGCCGGTTGTAGCGCAGGATCACGATGGCGATCAGCCCCACGACCAGGATGCAGATCAGCGTGATGATCACCAGAACGAGATGGTCCAGCGAATGCAGCCCGCGCGCCAGCGATGTGGCGGCGGGCTGAAACCCGATGCCGCCGGGCACCGGCTTGCCAATGATCTCCAGCCCGTCTTGTGCCAGGGCTGGCATGGTCGAAATGGCCGTAAGCAGGCCCGTCAGCGTCAATGTGGTCTTCATGGTCCGTCCTGATCGGTTGGTCGCGTTGGACTTCGCCGCCGACACGCAATCCGCTTGCGAACGCGCGGATTTTGGCGCCGGCCCTGTTGTCATTGCCATCTTAACAATCATATTCCGAGTACCAGTTAAAGCAAAATGCTCGTCTCAAACGGATGCTTTTTTGATTTAGATCAAATTGCGCCGTTTGACTTCGATCAAAAAACGAGGTTCCGGCCCATGGCGTCCGCCCCTTTCCGCCCTTTCGACACCACGTTGCCGCTGGAGCAGGCGAATCGCATCCTGAAGGCGGCCACCGCCGGCGCCGAGGATGGCGAACTGTTCGTGGAACGGTGCAAGTCCGAAACGCTGGTGTTCGATGACGGCCGCCTGCGCTCGGCCTCCTACGACGCATCCGAAGGGTTTGGCCTGCGCGCGGTTCTGGGCGAGGTCGCGGGCTATGCCCATTCAACCGATGTCTCGATCGCGTCGCTGAAACGCGCCGCCGAAACCGCGCGGCTGGCGGTTGGCGACGGCGGCGGCACGCTGGCCGATGCGCCGGCACCCACCAACCGGCGGCTATATGGCGACGGCGACCCGATCGCCGGCACCGGGTTTGCCGTCAAGATCGACACGCTGCGCGCCATCGACGCCTTTGCCCGCGATCTCGACCCCCGCGTCGTGCAGGTTTCGGCGGTGCTCGCGGCCTCGTTGCAGGAGGTCGCGATCCTGCGCCCCGACGGCGTACAGGTCGGCGATATCCGCCCGCTGACCCGCGTCAACGTCTCGGTTATCGTGGAAGAGAACGGCCGGCGCGAGACCGGAACCGCCGGCGGCGGCGGGAGAATCGGGCTTGACGGGCTGATCGACCCGGCGGACTGGCAGGCCAGAACCCGCGAGGCGCTGCGCATCGCGCTGGTCAATCTGGGCGCCGAACCGGCCCCGGCCGGCGTGATGGAGGTGGCGCTCGGCCCCGGCTGGCCCGGCATCCTGCTGCACGAGGCCGTGGGGCACGGTCTTGAGGGCGATTTCAACCGCAAGGGCAGTTCAGCATTTGCCGGGCTGATGGGGCAGCAGGTTGCGGCGCGCGGCGTTACGGTGCTGGACGACGGCACGATACCGGACCGGCGCGGCTCGATCAGCGTCGATGACGAAGGCACGCCCGGCGGGCGCACCGTGCTGATCGAGGACGGCATTCTCGTCGGCCTGATGCAGGACCGGCAGAACGCACGGCTGATGGGAATGGCCCCCACCGGCAACGGGCGGCGGCAATCCTATGCCCACAAGCCGATGCCGCGCATGACCAACACGATGATGCTGGGTGGCGACGCCAACCCGGGCGACATCGTCGCCGATATCAAGGACGGCATCTGGGCCGTGGGCTTTGGCGGCGGCCAGGTCGACATCACCAACGGCAAGTTCGTGTTTTCCTGCACCGAAGCCTATCGCGTGAAGAACGGCCGCGTCGGCGCGCCCGTGAAGGGCGCGACGCTGATCGGCGACGGCGCGACGGCCCTGCGCGGAATCCGGGCGCTGGGCAACGACATGGCGCTTGATCCGGGTATGGGCAATTGCGGCAAGGACGGGCAGTGGGTGCCCGTGGGCGTCGGCCAGCCGACGGTGCTGATCGACGGGCTGACGGTGGGCGGCTCGGCGGTCTGACGGCGCGGCCCGCGGCTGCACCCGACCGCCCCGGAAAAGTTCCCGCGAAGAAATCTGCGGTTTGCCGCCTGCGATTCACCTGCCGTTAACTAAGCGCGGTCTAAACCGGTTTTCGCAACACGGCGGAGCGACGGATGACCGGAGAACACCATTCTTCCACTCACCCCCCACTCCCACCCACCACGGAAGAAGACCGGTTCTCGTGGCTTCGCCTGTTGCGCTCGCGCCGGGTCGGGGTGGCCACGTTCCACCGCCTTCTGGCCGAGCATGGCACGGCGCAGAACGCGCTGGCCGCGCTGCCCGAAGTGGCGCGCGCCGCCGGAGTCGACGGGTACGAAATATGCCCTGCCGGCGTGGTGACTGCCGAAATCAAGGCCGCAAAAGCCGCCAATGCGCGGCTTTTGTGCCTTGGGGCGCCGGACTATCCCGAACCGCTCTCTGAAATCGCGGACGCGCCGCCGCTGTTGTGGGCGATCGGCGACACCGCGCTGCTGGCGCGCCCGATGATCGCGCTCGTGGGCGCGCGCAATGCCTCGTCGCTGGGTACGCGGATGGCGCGCGCCCTGGCGCACGATCTGGGCGCCGGGGGGTTCGTCGTGGTCTCGGGCCTGGCGCGGGGCGTCGATGCGGCGGCGCATCTGGCGGCGCTGAAGACGGGTACCGTCGCGGTCATGGCCGGCGGCGCCGACGTGATCTACCCGACCGAGAATGCCGGCCTAGCCCATGACATCGCGCAACAGGGCGTGCGGATTTCGGAACAGCCGATGGGGCTGGCGCCGATGGCACGGCACTTTCCGGCCCGCAACCGCATCATTTCGGGCCTTGCCCGCGCCGTCGTGGTGGTCGAGGCGGCGGCGAAGTCGGGCAGCCTCATCACCGCCCGCGACGCGCTGGACCAGGGGCGCGAGGTGCTGGCCGTGCCGGGGCACCCGCGGGACGCGCGCGCGGCGGGCTGCAACATGCTGATCCGTGACGGCGCGCAACTGGTGCGCAACGCCGCCGACGTGATCGCGGCGCTGCCCACCCCGGCACCGGCACCCGCGCGCGATCTTCTGAGCGACCTGCCGCCGCCGCCACCAGAGCGGCGCGACCTGCGTGAAACCGCGGCGCTTCACCAGGAAATCCTCGCACGCCTCGGCCCCTCGCCCACCGCCGAGGACCAGTTGATTCGCGACCTCGCGGTGCCGCCCGGCCAGGTCGCCCCGGCGCTGGTCGATCTTGAACTCGACGGCCGCATCAACCGGCAGGCGGGCGGGCTATTGTCGCTCGTCACATGACCCGGGCGGCGGCAAGCGCGCCGGTCACATGCCCTGGCAGGCTTCGGGAATAACCGGCCGCCAGACCGCGCAGATCGGCGCATAGGCATACCACACATCGGTCGCGCCCATCGCCCAATGCACCGCGACCCAGGTCTGCCCGGACCGGAAGTAAAGCGCCTGCACGCCGATCCCGTCCATGTCGTCGGGATACATCTCGTTGCGGTAATAGGCCGGTGTCGTCCGCAGGTCGATCTGGCCGCCGCCGGGCCGCTGCGGCCAGAGCGAGGCAAAGGCCAGCGGGCCCGCGACCCGCAACTCGTGAACCACGAAGTCCACGGGCGCGCCCAGCATCCATTCCGCGTGCGGGCGGATCGCATCCATCAGCGCCGACCGCGTGGCGGTGCCGCGCGCCGGTTCGCTCCAGGCGCGCCCGGCCTCCGGTGCGAACGCAAGCAGCATGACGAAAACCAGGATGATCCGCATCGTTGTCCCCTCCTCCGGGCCACGGGCAGCAACGCCCCGGCGCGCCCCAATTCTGCGCCGAAACCACGCGGATTGACAATCCGGTCTTGCACTCCACATGTTGCGCGGCCATAGAACGCCGCGCGCCGCAGACCGTGCCAAGGATCAGAGGGTTACCGTTAAATGCCTGTTGTCGTTGTAGAATCTCCTGCCAAGGCCAAGACCATCAACAAGTATCTCGGCCCCGGATACACGGTTCTCGCCTCATACGGCCATGTCCGCGACCTGCCGCCCAAGGACGGATCCGTCGATCCCGAGAACGACTTCGACATGCTCTGGGAGGTCGCGCCCGAGAGCCGCAAGCACGTCAAGGCGATCGCCGACGCGCTGAAGGAAGACAACGAACTGATCCTCGCCACCGACCCCGACCGCGAGGGCGAGGCAATCAGCTGGCATCTGCAAGAGGCGCTGACCAGGCGCAAGGCGATCAAGAAGGACACGACCGTCAGCCGCGTCACCTTCAACGCGATCACCAAATCCGCGGTGGCCGAGGCGATGGCGCATCCCCGCCAGGTCGACATGCCGCTTGTCGAGGCGTATCTGGCGCGCCGCGCGCTGGATTATCTGGTCGGCTTCAACCTCTCTCCGGTGCTGTGGCGCAAGCTGCCCGGCGCCAAGTCCGCCGGCCGGGTGCAATCGGTCTGCCTGCGGCTGATCGTCGAGCGGGAAATGGAGATCGAGGCGTTTCGCGCCCGCGAATACTGGACGGTCAAGGCCCTTCTGTCCACGCCGCGCGGCCAGGAATACGAGGCGAGGCTTACCGTCCTTGCGGGCAAGAAGCTGGACAAATACGGCATCGAGAACCAGACCCAGGCGGAACTTGCCGCGCAGGCGATCACCAGCCGCGCGCTGAACGTGCTTTCGGTCGAGGCGAAACCCGCAAGCCGCAACCCCGCGGCCCCGTTCATGACCTCGACCCTGCAACAGGAGGCCAGCCGCAAGTTCGGCATGGGCGCGCGACAGACCATGAGCGCGGCGCAGCGCCTCTACGAGGCCGGCCACATCACCTATATGCGCACAGACGGCATCGACATGGCACCCGAGGCGGCAACGTCGGCGCGCGATGCGATCCGCGACCGCTTCGGTGCCGAATACGTCCCGTCCAGCCCGCGTATCTACAAGAACAAGGCCAAGAACGCCCAGGAGGCGCATGAATGTATCCGCCCCACCGACATGGGCGCCGATGCCGAAAGCCTGAAACTGACCGAGTCCGACCAGCGCAAGCTGTACGACCTGATCTGGAAACGCACGCTGGCCTGCCAGATGGAGGCGGCGCGACTGGAACGCACCACCGTCGACGTTGGCAGCGCCGACGGCCAGGTCGAATTGCGCGCCACCGGCCAGGTGGTGTTGTTCGACGGCTTCCTGCGTATCTACGAAGAGGGGCGCGACGACGTTCTGGACGAGGACGACAGGCGCCTGCCGCAGATTTCACAGGGCGAACCGGCCGAGAAACGCGCGGTCACGCCCGAGCAGCACTTCACGCAGCCGCCGCCGCGCTATACCGAGGCGACGCTGGTCAAGCGAATGGAGGAACTGGGCATCGGCCGGCCATCGACCTATGCCAGCATCGTCACCACGATCCAGGATCGCGGCTATGTCCGCAAAGACAAGAACCGCCTGATCCCCGAGGACAAGGGGCGGCTGGTGACGACCTTCCTGCAAAACTACTTCCGCCGCTATGTCGGCTATGACTTCACCGCCGGGCTGGAGGACGAGCTGGACAATGTCAGCGCGGGCGAGGCCGACTACAAGGCGCTGCTGGGCCGTTTCTGGCGCGATTTCTCGGCGGCGATCGCCGAAACCAGCGAATTGCGCATCACCGACGTTCTGGAAAAGATCAACGAGGTGCTGGAACCGCACCTGTTTCCGCCAAACGCCGATGGCAGCGATCCGCGCATCTGCCCAAACTGCGGCGCGGGCCGGCTTTCGATGCGCACCGCGCGCTCGGGCGGCGCCTTCATCGGCTGTTCCAACTACCCCGAATGCCGCTATACCCGCCCGTTCGGCCCACCGGGGGCCGAGGGCGACGAAATCGGGCCGGACGGCAAGATTCTCGGCCATGACGGGGATGACGCCATCACCCTGCGCAAGGGCCGGTTCGGCCCCTTCGTGCAGCGCGGCGAGGCAACCGAGGAGACCCCCAAGCCGCCGCGCGCCTCGATCCCCAAGGGTTGGGATCTGGGCGAAGTCGATCTGCAAAAGGCGCTGATGCTGTTGAACCTGCCCCGCCAGATCGGTCCGCATCCGGAGGACGGGGAAATGATCGAGGCGGCGATCGGGCGCTTCGGGCCATATGTGCGGCACAACAGGACATATGCCAACCTCAAGGACGTGAACGACGTCTTTACCATCGGCATGAACCGCGCGGTCGAGGAACTGGCCCAGAAAGCCGCCCGCGGCGGCGGGCGCGGCGCCGCGGCGAAACCGCTCAGGGAGCTGGGCGACCATCCCGAAAGCGGCGGTCCGGTCAATGTGATGGACGGTCGCTATGGGCCTTACGTCAAATGGGACAAGGTCAACGCGACGCTGCCCAAGGGCACCGAACCGGCGGATGTGACGATGGAGCTTGCGGTGCAGCTTATCGCGGAAAAGGCGGCCAAGAAGGGCACCAAGCGCAAAACGGCGGCGAAGAAGGCTCCGGCAAAAAAGACACCGGCAAAGAAGGCACCCGCCAAAAAGAACCCGGCCGCGAAAAAGGAGCTGTGAAGGGTCCCCTCCATGCCAACGCATCGGAGATGAAGAATATGTGATTTGAGCTTTCCGCCCCGGCTGGTATCGAGCAGGCGCTACAGGCAATCGAGAGGAAAGCAAAAAATGGCACGAGGACCCCTTTCACGACGGCAGGTATTGATTTCGGGCGCCGCACTGATGCTGGCACCCCATGTAGGGCTGTCCCAGACCAGCACCGGACCGGCGCCGGATCAGCCGCAACAGGGCGTGCGCCACAATACGTCGAGCTTCGTGCGCCAGGACTGGCGCGAGCATTTCGACGACCTGGGCGTGGCCACGATCGTTGCCGATACCGGTTCGCGGGCCTTGCACTTCTGGAATTCCGATGGCAGCGACTACCGGGTCTTCCCGACCTCCGTACCGATCTCGGAGGAGTTGACGAAGCGCGGGTACACCAGGATCGTGCGCAAGAAGGTCGGCCCCGACTGGACGCCGACGCCGTCGATGATCGAACGCAACCCCGAACTCCACTACATGCCTCCCGGCCCCAACAATCCGCTGGGCACCCATGCCATGTATCTGGACTGGCCCGCCTACCTGATCCACGGCACCCATGACACGCGCAAGATCGGGCGGCAGTCGTCGGACGGCTGCATCGGGCTTTACAACCATGCAATCGCCGAGTTGTTCGCGATCACGCCGGTCGGCACGCAGGTCCGGGTTCTCTGAAGGTCCGCCTCCAGAGAACCTGTTTGTGGGCACGCGCGTACCTCGTTCAATCGCGAAAGGAGGACATGCGGCGCCTGTCAACTCTTGGCTGCCGGACGTTCCGCTTGGCCTGAAATACTGCTCGGGCTGAACGGATTCTGCTGGCGGCGCGGCGCCGCTGCAACGCAGCGCCCATGATTGACAATGCCCGCACCGTCCCTATGGTTCGCGGGCATTGTCAATCGGGGAAACGGTCATGAAAAAGGTATACGGCAACGCGGCAGAGGCGCTCGACGGGGTCCTTCGTGACGGCATGCTGATCGCGGCCGGCGGCTTTGGCCTCTGCGGCATTCCTGAACTGTTGTTGCAGGCGATCAGGGAATCGGGCGTCAAGGATCTGACCTTTGCCTCGAACAATGCCGGCGTGGATGATTTCGGCATCGGCATCCTGTTGCAGACCCGGCAGGTAAAGAAGATGATGTCGTCCTATGTGGGCGAGAACGCCGAATTCATGCGCCAGTATCTTTCGGGCGAACTTGAGCTTGAGTTCAACCCCCAGGGAACGCTGGCCGAGCGGATGCGCGCCGGCGGCGCGGGCATTCCGGGCTTTTACACCAAGACCGGCGTGGGCACGGTGATCGCCGAGGGCAAGGAGCACAAGGAGTTCGACGGCGAGACCTACATTCTCGAACGTGGCATCTTTGCCGATCTGTCCATCGTCAAGGCGTGGAAGGCCGACGAGACCGGCAACGCGATTTTCCGCAAGACGGCGCGCAACTTCAACCCTCCGGCCGCGATGTGCGGGCGCGTCTGCATCATGGAAGTGGAAGAGATCGTTCCGGTGGGCAGCCTCGAACCCGACTCGATCCACCTGCCCGGCATCTATGTGCACCGCCTGATCCAGGGCGAACACGAGAAACGCATCGAACAGCGCACTACCCGCGCCGCCTGATGGGCGAGAAGCGCGATATCGTATCGCCCTACCAAGGGCTGGGTTCGCGCGCATTCTGGCGCAGCGGCGTGGCCGAAGCCGCCTCCTACCCGCCGGCCGGCATCTACCGGCCGAAATTCCCCATCGCCCGCGACGCGCCGATCTTTACCGCCGGGAGCTGTTTCGCGCAGCATGTCGGGCGGGTGCTTCGTGAAAACGGCTTTGCGGTTCTCGACGGCGAAACGGTACCCGGCGCGGTGCCAGACAATCTGGCCCGGCGCTATGGCTACCGGATGTACTCGGCCCGCTACGGCAATATCTATACCGTGCGGCAACTGCATCAGCTTCTGGCCGAGGCATTCGGCGAGTTCCGGCCCGCCGACCCGGTCTGGGAGCGCGACGGCGCCTTCTTCGATGCGCTGCGCCCGGGCGTGGAGCCCGACGGGCTGGCCAGCCCCGACCTCGTGGCCGAGGCGCGGACCCATCACCTTGACGCGATCCGCGACACCCTGGCAAAGGCGCAGGTCCTGGTTTTTACCCTGGGTCTGACCGAAGCCTGGGAACACGCGGCATCAGGCACTGTCTATCCCACGGCGCCGGGCACGATCGCCGGGCGCTACGACCCGGGCCGGCACCGGTTCCGCAACTTTCGCGCCACCGAGATCCGCGACGATTTCCTTGCCGTCCGTGACAGGCTGCGCGCCATCAACCCCGATATGCGCTTTCTTCTGACGGTATCGCCGGTACCGCTGACCGCGACCGCCGGCGATCAGCATGTCCTGCCCGCCACCGTCTATTCGAAATCGGTCCTGCGCACCGTGGCCGGCGAACTTGCCGCCGATTTCGACGATATCGACTATTTCCCGTCTTACGAGATCGTCTCATCACACGCCGCCCCGCGCGATTTCTACGAATCCAACCTGCGCAGCGTCAGCGCCGCGGGCGTCGGTCGCGTCATGAACTGTTTTCTCGCCGCACATTCCGGCAGGGCAGACGAACAGCCCAGCCGCGAACAGCTCCGCACCATGCGCGAGTTGCGCCGCGCCCGGCGCGAACGCATCCGGGCCGAGGCCGCCGGCGACGTGATCTGCGAAGAAGAACTGCTGGACGCGTTCGACAAATGAAGAAAGTCCTGATCCTGGGAAGTTCGCATGTGGGCGCGCTCCGGCGCGCCGATGCCGCGTTCCGCGACCGGTTTCCCGGGATCGAAACCGACTATTTCGCGGTCAAGGCGCCCATGCTGCGCCGGGGTCGGGCGGAAGGTGCGGTATTCCGGCCGTTCGTGCACAATGAGGACGAACACGAATTGTTGCAGACGCTGAACGGCCGGGCCGAGGCCGATCTGTCGCAATACGACAAGACGCTGGTCGTGGGCTTCCGCTCGCATCCGCTCGATATCAACGCGCTGTTCGAAACCCACGCCATGCTGGGAAGCGGCGACGACGAGCGGCCTTTCCGCGCCTCTCTCGGCTTTGTCACCGACTGGCTGGAACGGATCGCCGCGGACTGGGCCGGGGATATCAATGCGCGGTTCGGCAATGCGCCGGGGTGCGTTTTCACCGTCGCACCGTTTCCGGCCGGATCGCTGCGCGAACGCGCCGACGAGAACGAAATGGCGGCCCGGTTCCGGACGTTCCGCGACAACCCCCATGCCGAAACCCTTTTCGACATATGGGCGACGGCGCTAGAGCGGGCGATTGCCGGCCAGGGCTTTGGATATCTGCCCCAACCGCCCGAAACCCTGGACGGACCCTATGCAACCAGATCCGAATACGCACTGGGCGGCACCGCTGCCGATGGCGAACCGATGGAGCAGGGCGACCACCGCCACATGAATGCCGGGTTCGGGCTGTTGATGCTCGAACAATTTGCCATTCGACACTTGGACCAACTTCCGCGCCCCTGCTAGACCGGGGACAGAACAGGAGACAACGCAATGCCTTGGGACCGCAACCAGATGGCCGCCCGCGCGGCGAAAGAGCTTGAAGACGGGATGTATGTGAACCTCGGCATCGGCATTCCGACGCTGGTGTCCAACTACATCCCCGACGACGTGCATGTGACGCTGCAATCGGAAAACGGCATGCTTGGCATGGGGCCGTTCCCGGTGGAAGGCGACGAGGATGCCGACCTGATCAATGCGGGCAAGCAGACCATCACCGAACTGCCGCATACCTCGTATTTCGACAGCGCGACCAGTTTCGGCATGATCCGCGGCGGCAAGATCGCCATGGCGATCCTGGGCGCGATGGAGGTCAGCGAAAAGGGCGATCTGGCCAACTGGATGATCCCCGGCAAGCTGGTCAAGGGAATGGGCGGCGCGATGGATCTGGTCGCCGGTGTCGGCCGCGTCGTGGTGGTCATGGATCACACCAACAAGCATGGCGACAGCAAGGTGCTGAAGGAATGCACCCTGCCGCTGACCGGCAAGGCCGTGGTCAACCGGATCATTTCCAACCTGGGCGTGCTGGACGTGGCCCCGGACGGGCTGCACATCGTGGAACTCGCCCCCGGGGTCAGCCGCGAGGACATGATCGCCTCGACCGAGGCAACCATCGTGTGACGCAACGCGCGCTAATGTAGCGCCGCGAACACGCAGCCGTCCGATATCAGTTCGGGCGGCGTCATGCACAGACCCCGCGCGACCTGGAATGCTGCCAGCACCTTGGGCACATAGTCGCGGGTTTCGGCAAAGGGCGGCACGCCCCGGTGGTCGCGCACCGATCCCTCGCCGGCGTTGTAACCGGCCAGCACCAGGATCGGGTCGCCCTCGAACTCGCGCATCAGCCAGTCCAGGTACCTGACCCCGCCGGCTATGTTCTGTTCGGGCAGAAGGCTGTCGGCGACGCCAAAGCGTTTGGCGGTGTCCGGCATGAGCTGCATCAGGCCGGTGGCGCCCGCCGAACTGACCGCATCGGCCCGGCCCGCCGATTCCACCGAGATCATCGCCAGCACCAGAGCCGGGGAAACCCGGGTTCCGACGGTCGATTTCAGGATCGGAACGCCACGCTCGCGGGCGATGTCCTGAAGCGCCTGAAGCCGTGGCGCGCCAACCTGCCCCGATGCGGCCAGCGTCTGCAACGCGTCATGCAGCCGGCCGGGCCGCGATGCCGCAAGCTCGGGTGAAACCTTGTCCCAGAACCAGGCATAGCGTCCGATCGCCGCGTCGGCGCGCTCCGCAGCCGCGGGATCGGCGGCCTCGGGCGACGGCGGGGGCGCGGCCTGGGGCTGCGGTTCGATCTGCACGGTGATCCGCCTGGCCGCACCCGGAACCGGCGGCTTCACGCGCCGCGCCTGGAAATCGGCAAACGGCGCGGGAGTGTCGGCGGCCGCCTGGGCACAAAGCGCCCACGCGCCAAGCACAGCGGCCAGGAGTTTGCGATACATCGGCCCGCCTCACGGTTCTTTTCTTCCAGTGTTCCGCAAAACCTTGCCCGGGAACAGAAAAACCGCCCTCAAATCTGACGGTTTCGCCAGAATTGACGCGAAAATACATCGCCCGGCCCGCCATGGGCAAAGATCATCGGGAAAGTTAGCAGTCAATACAGCAGGTTATCAGAAATCTGCCGCAAAAGTTAAATTTTGGCAAACAAACCTTGTTTTCTGCCCAAATGCTGCCACAGGCCGCTGGCTATATGGCCCCATACCACGACGGGCATGGGCCGACGAGAGAGAGAACTGGTTCTGACGGCCGCCGGGGTTAGCGACAACAAAACCTAGTGATCCTTTGGAGGGACATTACCATGATCAAGTTCATCAAGAACTTCCGCAAAGACGAAGATGGCGCCGTGACCGTTGACTGGGTCGTTCTGACCGCAGCCGTCGTGGCTCTGGCCGCCGCCGCCTACACCTCGATCGGTCAAGGCACCCGCGACCTCGCCACCACCGCGGCTACCAAAATCACCACGCCCGACACCGGTTCCTGATCGGTAGTGGCCGGGATGATCGGCCGATACGAGCCACCCGGGACGGGCCACGACTTCGCAACGGAAGACGTGGCCCTTTCCGTGCCACGGCAAGGCTGAGACGGAACTCCCCCGCAGGCTGGTGTCCCCAACGCAATAGCCCAAGGGCCCCGCTGGCAAGCACGCCGGTCATGTCCGCGAACGTCCCCTGATTTCGCCACGGTCGCGGCCCAAAGACGAGATCGGATCCCTGCCGGATTATTGAGACAAGCGGCGGTCAGTCATATGAGAGGTGAAAGATGCGCGCAGTATTCGGACTTGTCCTGATCGTCGGTATCGCCCTTGCGGGTGGCGCCGTGTATCTCGCCAAGAAATACATGAACGAGCTTCAGAGCCAGTCGGCCCAGACGGCCGAGCAGGCGCCCGCGGTGCCGACAACGACGGTCTTTGTCGCCGAGCGCGCGCTGCGCTATGGCGAGACCCTGACCAAGGACGCCGTGCGCGCGGTGGAATGGCCTCTCGACGCCGTGCCCGAAGGCACCTATACCGATATCGCCCTGCTGTTCCCCGAAGAAAACGCCCGGCCGCGCGAAGTGTTGCGCGCGATGGAAAAGGACGAGGCGATCATGGCCGTCAAGGTCACCGAACCCGGTGAGGGCGCGGGCATCACCTCGCAGCTTGAACGCGGCATGCGCGCCTTCGCAATCAAGGTCGACGTGGCCTCGGGCGTCTCGGGCTTCCTGCGTCCGGGCCACAAGGTCGATGTCTACTGGACCGGCTCGATCCGCGATGCCGTCGAAGGCGCCCGCGGCGATGTCACCCGCCTGATCGAGACCGGCGTGCAACTGATCGCGATCGACCAGAGCGCCGGCGGCGACATGGACGGCGCCACCATCGCGCGCACCGTGACCGTCGCGGCCCGCCCCGAACAGGTGGCGGCACTGGCGCAGGCGCAATCGACGGGCCGCCTTTCGCTCGCCCTGGTCGGCGCCGAAGACGACACCATCGCCGCCGCCGTCGAGGTCGATCAACGCAAGTTGCTGGGCCTGACCGAACAGGAAGCGGCGCCGGTGCGCGAAGAACCCAAGGTCTGCACCATCCGCACACGGCGCGGTGCCGAGGTCGTCGAGATTCCGATCCCCTGCACAAACTGATGAAAATACAGCATGTTAACGCGATGCGGGGCCCTCGAAAGCGGGGCCCCGCATCTGTCTGTTGCGACATATCCACATCATACATGACCCGGAAACCGTTGATTCTTGCAATAAAAACGCAACTGGCGCAAACTGGGCGAAACGGCGGGCGAAAAGACCCGGACAACGAGGCGTGATCGGAGAGGCAGGTCACATGAAAATCACCGGATGGATCAACGCGGCCCTTCTGGGTCTGGGCATGGCGTTCATGCCCGTCGCGGACAGTGCCGGGGCGGACACCTTGCGCGTTGTGCGCTCGGGAACGGCGGCAACGCTGGACGTTCCGATGAACCGCGCCGTGGTCGTCGAAAGCGACGTTCCCTTCGCTGAACTGAGCATCGCCAATCCGGGCATCGCCGATATCTCTTCGCTGTCGGACAGCACCATCTATGTGCTGGGCAAGTCGCCGGGCATGACCACGCTGACGCTTCTTGATGCGTCGGGGCGGCTTATCACCAATGTCGAGGTGCGGGTGGCGGCCGATGTCACCGAGTTCAAGGAACGTCTGCGCCAAATCCTGCCCGGCGAGAAGATCGAGGTACGCACCGCCAATGATGGCATCGTGCTGTCGGGTACCGTGTCGAGCATGGCCAGGCTGCAACGCGCGATGGATCTGGCCGAACGCTATGCCCCCGAACGCGTGTCCAACCTGATGAGCGTCGGCGGCGTACAGCAGGTCATGCTCAAGGTGCGTTTCGCGGAAATGAAACGCTCGGTGTCGAAATCGCTCAGTTCCTCGCTGGGTCTCAACGGCGGCAGCGGCTTCGGGGTCAACGGCGGCATGGGAAGCATCAACAACCAGCCGGCCCTGACCAGTTCGCTGGCCGGCAACATCCCCGCCGCGAACGAGAATTTCGGCGCGATGGTATTCGGCTTCAACGCCGGATCGTTGCAGATCAACCTGCTTCTGGAAGCCCTGGAACAGAAAGGCGTGGTCAGAACCCTGGCCGAACCCAACCTGTCGGCGCTTTCGGGCCAGGAGGCGACCTTTCTCGCCGGTGGCGAATACCCGATCCCGGTGGCCCAGGACAACGGCGTTTACACCGTCGAATACAAGCCCTTCGGGATCGAGTTGCAGTTCATCCCGCGCGTGGTCGATCAGGACATCATCAACCTGGAACTGAAGGCGGCGGTTTCGGCCATAGACCCAAGCGTCAGCGTAACAGCCAACGCGCTGACCCTGAGCGCGTTTTCCCGCCGCGAAACCTCCACCACGGTAGAGATGCGCGACGGCGAGAGCTTTGCCATCGCCGGCCTGATACAGGACGAATTTCTCGACAACGCGGCGCAACTGCCCTGGATCGGCGATGTGCCGGTGCTGGGCGCGCTGTTCCGCAGCGCGGATTACCAGCGCAGCCAGACCGAACTGGTGATCATCGTCACCGCGCACCTGGTCACGCCGACCCGCGGCGAGGCGCTGGCATTGCCGACCGATCGGGTGAAACCGCCCAGCGAAACCGGCCTGTTCCTGCGCGGACAGGTTTCCAGAACCGACCGCGGCCCGGCCAACGAAGTCGCCAAGCAAGACTTTAGCGGATCTTACGGCTATGTCATGGATTAAGCGGAAGGACAGGCACATGTTCAGGAAATTCGCTGCGCTGGGCGTGACGTTCGCCCTGGCCGCCTGCGCTCAGGAAGCCGGGCACCAGGTCGACAGCGGTGTCTTCGGCAACGCCACCATGAACAACACGATGATCATGAGCGGCGAAAAGGACTATGTCATCGCCCTGGGCAACCGATTCGCCACCGAGGTGCCGACAACCATTAACTTCGCTTTCGACAGCGCCCGGATCGACCCCGAGGCACGCGCCGTCCTCGACAAGCAGGCGAACTGGATTCGCCAGTTCCCAGAGGTCAGGTTCCGTGTCTACGGCCATACCGATGCGGTCGGTTCGGCATCCTACAACTATGCCCTGGGGCGGCGCCGGGCCAACGCGGTTGTGGCCTATTTCTCGTCGCGCGGCATCAGCCGGTCGCGACTCGAGGCGCTGGTTTCCTATGGCGAAACGCAGCCCGTCATCGCGACCCCGGGGCGCGAACGGCAGAACCGTCGCACCGTGACCGAGGTATCCGGCTTCGTCAAACGCCATCCCACTGTTCTGGATGGGAAATATGCGCAGATCGTCTATCGCGACTATGTCGAGAGCGCGGTTGCCAGAACCGGGTTGAGCAATCTCGATCAAACCACGACCAGCGCACAATAAAGCTGCATTGCGGTGATCGTCGCCCAATACCCTACAATTGGGGTTTTTTAGCCCTACTCTCGCCCACATTTCCGTTGAAGTTGACCTCATAGGGCAACCCGCGGCTGTTCCGAGTCGTGCGGCACCGCAGGCGGACAGGGCCGGACCAATGCCCTGCCGCATACCGCCGGATGCCCGTAACGAGGAAGATGGCAATGAGCAGTGAAGTGCCGCAGATCGAACACAACGCAATTCTGGCCTGTACGGTCAGCCGGGACGTTCAGAATTTCGACCTGCTGATCGAAGACATGGAAACGGCGCTGGGCGAGAACTGGGGTGATCTCGGGTTCGCCGAATCGCTGGCATTCTTCGGCCAGCCCGAGGCCGGTGCACTTGAATTCCTGGCGCTGGCGATCGACGAGAAGGACGAGGACAACCTCGTCATGCTGGGCGAGGTCATTGCCCAGGCCAAGGCCCGCGGCATCAAGGTAATCCTGATCGCCGAAGATGTCTCGCCCGTCTCGCTGCATCAGCTTCTGCGCAAGGGCGCCGACGAGTTCATTCCCTACCCGTTGCCTGAAATGGAGTTGCAGCAGGCCATCGAGAGGCTGCGCGCCCAGGACGCCGGCACCAGAGACCGCCACGATACCCCGCAGCTGCAATCGGGCGAATCCAGGGAAGGCGCGGTGATCGTGGTTCAGGGGCTGGCCGGCGGATCGGGTGCGACCACTCTGGCTGTCAATCTGGCCTGGGAACTGTCGCTGATCGACGGCGACAAGCATCCCAGCGTCTGCCTGATAGACTTTGATCTGCAATTCGGATCGGTCGGCACCTATCTCGATCTGTCGCGGCGCGAGACCGTGTTCGAGATGCTCGCCGATACGCAGAACATGGACGAAGAGGTATTCGGACAGGCGCTGCTGAATTTCAAGGACCGCCTTCAGGTGCTGACCGCGCCCACCGATCTTGTGCCTCTCGACATCATCGACGCCGAGGACGTGCAGCGCGTCATCGACCTGGCCCGGAGCCATTTCGACTATGTGGTAATCGACATGCCCTCGACGCTGGTGGTCTGGTCGGAAACGGTGTTGCACGCGGCACATGTCTATTTCGCCACTATCGAACTGGACATGCGCTCGGCGCAGAACGTGCTGCGGCTGAAACGCGCGCTGCAATCCGAAGACCTGCCGTTCAACAAGCTGCGCTTTGCCCTGAACCGGGCGCCAAAGTTCACCGATCTCAGCAGCAAGAGCCGGGTCAAGCGCATGGGTGAAAGCCTGGGAATCTCGATAGATCTGCAACTTCCCGATGGCGGCAAGGCGGTGATGCAGGGCGCCGACCACGGATCGCCCCTGGCGGTTTCGGCGCCGAAGAACCCTTTGCGCAAGGAAATCGCCAAGCTCGCGCAATCGCTGCACGAACTCGGCCGAAACGAAGCCGAAGCGGCATAACGGGCAGGAGGGAACGGACGTGTTTTCCAGATACAAGAAACCGGCCGGCGCCACCCCCAAGGCCGCCAAGGCCGCGGCGGCGGCGGCAGCTGTGGCCCAGCCTGCCGCCATCCCGCCGGATGCAAGGCCCCATACCGTCCTGCGCAAGCCGATGCCGTTCAAGGCCGCCGCGGAACCCGCTTCGGTCGACCGCGACCGCAAGCGCAAGGAGCGGTTGGGCGAAATCAAGATCGAACTGCACCGCGAACTGCTGGAAAACCTGAACCTGGCAGCATTGGAACACGCATCCGAAGCGGAACTGCGGACCGAAATCAGCTCGATCGCCAGCGAGATTCTGGAACAGAAGGGAATCGTGCTGAACCGCGAGGACCGCCAGACGCTGAACAAGGAGCTCTACGACGAGGTTACCGGGCTCGGGCCGCTGGAGGCGCTGCTTCAGGACGACTCGGTCAGCGATATCCTGGTCAACGGTCCGCAACAGATATTCGTCGAACGCGAGGGCAAGCTGCAGCTCAGCCAGATCACGTTCAAGGACGAAAAGCACCTGTTGCGGATCATCGACAAGATCGTCAGCGCCGTCGGCCGGCGCGTTGACGAATCAAACCCTTATGTCGACGCCCGCCTGGCGGATGGTTCGCGTTTCAACGCGATGGTTCCGCCGATCGCGGTCGACGGGTCGTTGGTGTCCATCCGCAAGTTCAAGAAGGACAAACTGGGCATCGACGACCTTGTCAATTTCGGCGCCTTCACCGAAGAGATGGCTGCCTTCTTGCAGGCCGCCGTTGCGACCCGTCTGAACATCATCGTCTCGGGCGGCACCGGGTCGGGCAAGACCACCACGCTGAACGCGCTTTCCTCGTTCATCGACAATTCCGAACGCATCCTCACCATCGAGGATACGGCGGAACTGCAGTTGCAGCAGACCCATGTCGGCCGGATGGAAAGCCGTCCGCCCAACGTCGAGGGCAAGGGCGAGGTCTCCCCCCGCGACTGCCTCAAGAACGCGCTGCGGATGCGCCCCGACCGGATCATCGTCGGCGAAACCCGCGGCGAGGAAGTGATCGACATGTTGCAGGCCATGAACACCGGCCATGACGGATCAATGACCACGATCCACGCAAACTCGGCCAGGGACGGCGTTTCGCGCCTGGAAAACATGATCGCCATGGCCGGGATCGAAATGCCGCTGAAGGCGGTACGCAGCCAGATCTCGAGCGCGGTCAACCTGATCGTGCAGGCCAGCCGCCTTCAGGACGGCAGCCGGCGCATGACCTCGATCACCGAAATCACGGGCATGGAAGGCGACGTGATCTCGATGCAGGAGATCTTCAAGTATCAGCGTGTCGGCCTGACCCCGGAAAACAAGATCATCGGCCATTTCACCGCAACCGGCGTGCGCAGCCACTTCTCGGAGCGTTTCCGGATGTGGGGCTATGACCTTCCCGCGTCAATCTACGAACCCACCAAGATGTGAGCCCACCATGCAAATCAGTGCGGAACCCCTTATCTACGGCCTGATCTTCGTCGGCGTCTTCGTGCTGGTCGAAGGGCTGTACCTGGTCGCCTTCGGCAAATCCATCAGCCTGAACAGCCGTGTCAACCGCCGGCTCGAGATGCTCGACAAGGGGGCCGGGCGCGAACAGGTCCTCGAACAGCTGCGCAAGGAAATGAAGCAGCACATGAAGTCCACCTCGATCCCGCTTTATTCGCTGCTTGCGGAAAAGGCGCAGAAGGCGGCGATCGCGTTCACGCCCAAACAGCTGATCATGCTGATGGCGGGGCTGGCGGTTCTGGCCTTCGTCGGGCTCAGCATCGGTACCCAGACCAGTACGCCGGTGCGGATTCTCGCATCTGTCGTGATCGGAATCGGCGCGGTCTATGTCTGGGTCAACGGCAAGGCCAAGAAGCGCATGGCAATGATCGAGGAACAGCTTCCTGACGCTGTCGAACTGATGGTGCGCAGCCTGCGCGTGGGGCATCCGTTTTCGTCCGCGATCCAGATCGTTTCGAAAGAGGTCGAGGATCCGCTCGCCACCGAATTCGGCATCATCGCCGACGAAAACGCATATGGGCGCGATGTTGGCGAGGCGCTCAAGGAAATGGC
The DNA here is from genome assembly GCA_047975215.1 of Jhaorihella sp. Taxonomy (GTDB): domain Bacteria; phylum Pseudomonadota; class Alphaproteobacteria; order Rhodobacterales; family Rhodobacteraceae; genus JAGRMG01. Next base: position 11,646 of record JBKEDD010000126.1, on the reverse strand, counting down.
TGACCGGCTGGACATGCAGGACATGCGCTTTCTTGCGGTCGCCGTGACCATCCAGCAGCAATCGGGCGGCAACCTCGCCGAGATCCTGGCCGGTCTGGCCAAGGTTATCCGCGCCCGCTTTCGCCTGTTCCGTCGGGTCAAGGCGATCACCGCCGAGGCCCAATGGTCGGGCAAGTTCCTGTCGGGTTTCCCGCTGGCCGCGCTGGTCGTGATCCTCGTCAACGATCCGAACTATTACGACGAGGTGATGGATCACGCCTTTTTCATCCCGGCCTGCTTTTTTGTCGGCATCATGCTGACGGCAAACCTGGTCGTCATGCGCATTCTCACCAACATCAAGGTTTGAGGAGACGGCAATGGAATTCCTGTCGCCCGTAAACGATTTCCTGACCGACCAGATGGGGCCGCTGGGGCCGCTGATCGCGGTCGGTCTGCTGGGGTTGTTCATGGTCCTTCTGACCATTCCGATGCTGCTGAAACAGCCCGAAGACCCGCTGAAAAAGCTCAAGCGCAGCATGGAGCCGGAAAAACAACCCCGGGGCCGGGCCAAGAAGGAACGGCTGCGCCAGGCGGGGCGCAACGAACAGTTGCAGAAATTCGCGACCTTCCTCGAACCCAAGGACGCCGATGAACTGTCGGCCATCCAGCTCAAGCTGCGCCAGGCCGGTTACCAGTCGAAGGACGCCGTGCGCTTTTTCCATTTCGCCCAGTTCGCCCTGGGCATCATCGGGCTGATTGCCGGGGTCATCTATGTCTACGGGCTGGGTGACGGCCAGCAGCTGGGTACGCAGAAACTGATGATGTACGTCATCGGCCCCGGCGCGGCCGGGTACATGCTGCCGAAATACTGGGTCACCCGGCGGGTCGAATCGCGCAAGGAAGCGATCACCCAGGGCTTTCCCGACGCGCTCGACATGATGCTGGTCTGCGTCGAGGCCGGTCAGTCGCTGGACCAGTCCATAGTCAGGGTCGCGCGGGAAATCCGCGCCTCGTATCCCGATCTGGCCGACGAGTTCGATGTCATCGCCTACGAGATGAAGGCCGGCAAGGACAAGGACAAGGTACTGCGCGACATGGGCGTGCGTTGCGGCGTACAGGACGTTTCGTCCTTCGTGACGGTGCTGATTCAGTCCACCACCTTCGGCACCTCGATCGCCGATGCGCTTCGCGTCTATGCGGGCGAAATGCGCGACAAGCGCGTGATGCGCGCCGAGGAGGCCGCAAACAAGTTGCCAACCAAAATGACCCTTGCCACAATGATGCTGACCGTGCCGCCGCTGCTGGTCATTCTCGTCGGTCCGTCCGTCGGCGGCATCATGAAACTGGGCAAGATGAGCGAATAGCAACATGGCATCGTCGGGCACGTCCCGCGCCGCACCAAGCCGAACCCTACTTGTGGCCATCACCGCGCTTGCGGCGATGGCCGCCTGCGCTCCCAAACCCATTGCGGGCACGGGCGGCGGCCCCTTCCCTCCCGGCATCGACCCGAAGGGCCAGGCCGTGGACGGGATCGAGGTCGGCCACCGCCTGATGGCGGCGGGCCAGTACGAACTGGCGATGGATGCCTTCACCCGCGCGGCGCTGGATCACGGCATGACCCCGGAAATCCTGACCAGTCTGGGCAGCGCCAATCTGGGTCTCGGCCGCCTGGGGCAGGCGGAAAAGATGCTGCGTCGCGCCGTCGACGAGGCGCCCGACTGGGCCGAGGCATGGAACAACCTGGGCGTCGTGCTGATGGAACGGGGCGAAACCGGCGAGGCGCAGCAGGTTTTCCGCAAGGCTTATGCGCTCGATAATGGCGAAAGTGACTCAATCCGCGACAATTTGCGCTTTGCGCTCGCAAAAACGGAAAATCCTGATAATAATGTTGCCAATACCAACGACTACAAATTGGTGCGGCGGGGCAGCAGCGACTATCTGATCCGCAAGACACCATGATCGAGGCAAGAGCAGTAAAGGACGCAATAAATGCGCCACCTCATTCTGATTCCGGCACTCCTTTCTGGCGCGCTGTCGGTTGCGGCATGTGCTGACAAGAACTCCGACGCAACGGTCGAACGGGCCTTTCAGGACGTCAATGTCGTTGACGAAAACGACCTGAACGAAGTCATGCTGACCGTCGCCGATCCTAACGAGGCGGTCGATTACTTCGCCCGCGCACTCAAACCCGATCCCGACCGGATCGACCTGCAACGCGGACTAGCGAAATCCCTGGTGCGCGCCAAGCGCAACACCGAGGGCGTGGCCGCCTGGACCCGTGTCACCAAGATGGAAGGATCAACGCCGGAGGACCGCGTCGATCTGGCCGATGCGCTGATCCGCACCGGCGACTGGGCCAAGGCCAAGAAGGAACTCGACTCGGTTCCCCCGACCCACGAGACGTTCAAGCGTTACCGGCTAGAGGCGATGGTGGCGGACGCCAACAAGGAATGGAAACGCGCCGACAGTTTTTACGAGATCGCCGCGGGCCTGACCACGCGACCGGCCGGCGTGATGAACAACTGGGGCTATTCCAAGCTGACCCGCGGCGATTTTGCCGATGCCGAACGCCTGTTCGGCGAAGCGATCCGCCAGGACCAAAGCCTGTTTACCGCCAAGAACAACCTGATTCTGGCCCGCGGCGCCCAGCATAACTATACTTTGCCGGTGATCCCGATGGGACAGTCGGAACGCGCACAGCTATTGTACACGATGGCGCTGACGGCGGTGAAACAGGGCGATGTCGAAATCGGCAAGGGTCTGCTGCGCGATGCGATCGAAACCCACCCGCAGCATTTCGAGGAAGCCGTGCGATCGTTGCGCGCACTTGAAACCACCTGACCGGGATGAGCATCACCGCCTCAGCGGCCCTGTGGTTCCTGCCCTTCGTGCTGCCAATCTGCTTTTACGCGGCATTTACCGATCTGCGCGACATGCGCATTACCAACCAATCGGTCGTCTTGCTTGCCGCGGTGTTCGTGCTGGCCGGGCTGGTCGCACTGCCGCTGCCGGTCTATGGCATGCGGCTGGTACAGATGCTGGCGGTACTGGTCGTCGGCATTGCGCTGAATGCCGGCGGCGCGATCGGCGCGGGCGATGCCAAGTTCGCCGCCGCCGCCGCACCCTATATCGCGCCCGGCGATCTGCGCCTTCTGCTGGCGATCTTCGCCGCCAACCTTCTGGCAGCCTTCGCAACCCACCGCCTGGCCAGGCACAGCCCGCTGCGCCGGATCGCGCCAGGCTGGAAAAGCTGGCACATGGGCTGGAAGTTCCCCATGGGCCTGTCGCTCGGCGGGACTCTGGCGATCTATCTGATCCTGGGCGCCATCTACGGCAAGTGACCGGCCCGCCGCGGCCTTCCCACTTGCGCGGCGCAACCTCGCCCTGATGCTGCCATATTGGCAGTCCATCCTGCCGCCAGGAATTAAGGCCCGCGAAAGCGGCCGTACCATGCAGCAGACCGGAACCGGCGCCAGACCGGAACCGGCAATCGACAGGCCCGACCGATGAACATGCAGACCACGAACGTAATGGCGCCGCCGGCCCCCAAGCGCATGACCGAAATGCATCTGCCGATCGTCATGATGCGTGACATCCTGCTGAAAACCATCTTCCGCAAGAACGTCAACATGGTCAGCGAAATCGCCGCCGCGCTGTGTCTGCCGATCCCGGTGACGCAGGAACTGGTCGATCTGGCGCGCGGCCAGAAACTGTTGCAGGCCACCGGGACGCTCAACGCAAATGCCGGCAACGAGATGGGATATGAACTGACCGATGCCGGAAAGTCCCGCGCGCTGGACGCATTGGCCCAGTCGGAATATTTCGGCGCCATGCCGGTGCCGCTCGAGGTCTATCGCGAACAGGTCGCCCGGCAGTCGATCCGCAACATCCAAGTGTCGCGCGAACAACTCGTTGCCGCTATGGGGCACCTGATCCTGCCCGACAGCCTGCTGGACCATCTTGGCCCCGCCGTCAGCGCCGGCCGCTCGATCCTGATGTACGGGCCGCCCGGCAACGGCAAATCCTCGATCTCGAACGGCATCCGCGACGCGTTGGGTGACCGTATCTATATCCCCCTTGCCATCGAGTATTCCGGTCAGGTCATTACCGTCTACGACCCGATCGTGCACAATGCCGTCGAACTGGCGCAGGACGACCCGACCAAGCTGCGCCGCGGCCACCGGTTCGACAGCCGCTATGTACTGTGCGACCGCCCGACCGTGATCACCGGCGGCGAGTTGTCGCTGAAAATGCTCGATCTGGTCTACAACCCGACCGCCCGCACCTACCAGGCGCCGCTGCAACTGAAGTCTTCCGGCGGGATCTTCATCGTCGACGATCTGGGCCGCCAGGAAGAACCGCCGCAAAGTCTGGTGAACCGCTGGATCGTGCCGCTGGAGGAGAACAAGGATATCCTGGGGCTGCAATCGGGCGAGAAGTTCGAGGTGCCGTTCGATACGCTGGTGATCTTTTCGACCAACTTTCACCCCAACGAGATCTTCGACCAGGCGGCGCTGCGCCGGATCTTCTTCAAGATCAAGATCGACGGACCCAATCAGGAAGACTACCTGAAGATCTTCGCCATGATGGCACGCAAACGCGGTATGCCGCTGGACGAGGCGGCGCTGGTGCATCTGCTCAAGGTCAAGTACCCGACCATCAACAACGTCTACGCCAATTATCAGCCCATCTTCCTGATCGACCAGATGATCGCGATCTGCGAATTCGAAGGCATCCCCTACCAGATGTCGCCCGACCTGATCGACCGGGCATGGGCAAACATGTTCGTCAAGGACGAAACCATCGTGAAATGACCGCCGGGGCGCGCAACGCCCCCCCCTTGGCCGCCGATGCCGCCGGGCATAGATGTGGCGTCATGGCCACCCTGCCCCTGTACTTTCGCGACTGGTTCGCCGCCCGTGGCTGGGCGCTGCATCCGCATCAGCGCGACATGCTGGACCGCGCCGATGCCCCGGCCACGCTGCTGATCGCGCCCACCGGGGGCGGCAAGACGCTGGCAGGCTTCCTGCCGACGCTGGCGGAACTGGGAACCGATCCGCCGCCCGGTCTGCACACGCTTTATGTTTCCCCCCTCAAGGCGCTGGCCGCCGATATCAAACGCAACCTGCGCACCCCCGTCCAAGACTTGGGCCTGCCCATCCGCATCGAGGATCGCACCGGCGACACCCCCGCCGCGCGCAAACGCCGCCAGCGGGCCGATCCGCCGCATATCCTGCTGACCACGCCCGAAAGCCTCGCCCTGCTGATCTCCCATGAGGACGCGCCTTGCATATTCGCCGGCCTGCAACGGGTGGTGGTGGACGAGATCCACGCCCTTGCCGAAAGCAAGCGCGGCGATCAGCTCATGCTGGCGCTGGCACGGCTGCAAACCCTTCGCCCCGGTCTGAGAAGGGTCGGCCTGTCGGCCACGGTCGAGGATCCCGCCGCCATCGCCGGCCTGCTGGCCCGTCACCCCGACCCCTGCGCCATCCTGCTGGCCGATCCCGGCCCCGACCCCGACATAGCGATGCTGGAAACCGAGACGCCGCCACCCTGGTCCGGCGGCGGCGCCGCCTACGCGATTCCGGCGGTTCTGGCGCAGGTGAAGAAACATCGCACCACGCTGATATTTCACAACACCCGCGCCCAGGCCGAGATCTTCTTTCACAGGTTGTGGCTGGCCAATGACGACGGACTGCCCATCGCCATTCATCACGGCTCGCTCGACCGGGAGCAGCGCCAACGGGTCGAAGCCGCCATGGTGCGGGGCGAGTTGCGCGCCATCGTCTGCACCGGCACGCTTGATCTGGGCATCGACTGGGGCGATGTCGACCTGATCATCCAGATCGGGGCGCCCAGGAACGTCAAACGCCTGGTGCAGCGGATCGGGCGGGCCAATCACCGCTATGACACGCCGTCCAGGGCACTGCTGGTACCGGCGAACCGCTTCGAGGTGGTGGAATGCGTTGCCGCGCTGCAAGCGGTGCGCGAGCGCGCCCTTGACGGCGATCCGCGCGGCCCCGGTCCGCGCGATGTCCTGTGCCAGCATATCCTGATCGTCGCCTGCTCGGGTCCGTTTCAGGCTGACGCGCTTTTCCGCGAGGTCGCAACCGCCGGCCCCTATGCCGGCCTCACGCGCGGCGAATTCGAAGACTGTCTCGATTTCTGCGCCACCGGTGGCTATGCCCTGCGCGCCTATGATCGCTGGCAGCGGCTGATGCGGCGGGCCGACGGCAAATGGCAGTTGCGCGACCCGCGCAGCGCCCGGCGCATCCGCATGAACATCGGCACGATACAGGACACAGACACGCTCAAGGTGCGGATGCGCGGACGCGCCGGCAAACCGCTGGGCGAGATCGAGGAAGGCTTCGCCGCCGCGCTCGGCCCCGGCGACACCTTCCTTATCGGTGGCCGGATCGTGCGCTTTGAATCGCTGCGTGACATGACCGTCGAGGTCAGCCGCGATGCGGGCCGCAAACCGCGCATCGCCACCTTCATGGGCACCAAGTTCGCCACCTCGACCCAGCTATGCGCCCGAATGCTCGACATCCTGGCACAGCGGCCCTGGCCGCAACTGCCCCGCCACACCGCCAGTTGGCTGGCGCTGCAAGGCGAGGTCTCGCAACTGCCGCAAAAGGGGCGGTTGCTTGTCGAGAGCTTTGCCCACGAAGGCCGCGAACATATCTGCGTCTACGGCTTTGCCGGGCGCAACGCGCAGCAGACATTGGGGCTCTTGCTGACCGGACGCCTCGAACAGATGGGCCTGCACCCGCTTGGGTTCGTGGCATCCGACTACGCCACGCTGATCTGGGGGCTGGACGCGCCGGGCGATCCCGCGCCGCTGCTCGAACCGGAGGCGCTGCGCGCCGGGCTCGACGGCTGGCTTGCGGGCAACGCAGTGATGAAACGCACGTTCCGCGCAAGTGCTCTCATCGCCGGGCTGATCGAACGTAACCTGCCCGGACAACGCAAAAGCGGACGGCAGGCAACGTTTTCATCCGACATCCTCTATGACACGCTGATGAAATACGACCCCGGCCACCTGTTGCTGCAGATCACCCGCGAGGAAGCGCGCCGCGGGCTGGTCGATTTCGGCCGCATCGAGGAATTGCTCGCCCGCATCGACGGCCGTATCGACCATGTCCGCCCGGGCCGCGTCACACCCCTGGCAGCACCGCTGTTCCTCGAGGTCGGCAAGGTGCCCGTCGCCGGTGCCGCCGAGGAACGGCTGCTGGCGGAAGAGACCGATCGGCTGATGCGCGCGGCCGGTCTCGCACAGCCCGGGACAGGCTGAAACGCCTTGCAATCGCGCCCGCGATCGGCAACCACGAGGCCATGAACGGGCATGGCTTTACCCTTGCCGGCACCCGGCTGGTGGCGTTGGGATCGGGGGCCCTGCTCTGGCCCGACCGGTCGCTTCTTTGCGTCTCCGACCTGCACCTTGGCAAGGCCGAGCGCATCGCGCGCCGGGGCGGCACGGTACTGCCGCCCTACGACACCCTCGACACGCTGGGCCGGCTGGCCGCCGATCTGGACCGGACGGCGGCGCGGAGCGTGGTTTGCCTGGGCGACAGTTTCGACGACCCCGGCGCCGCCCGCGCCCTGCCCGAACCGCAAAGACTGTGGATCGCGCGGCTTCAGGCCGGGCGGCGCTGGGTCTGGATCGAGGGCAACCACGATCCCGGCCCGGTCGACATGGGCGGCACGCATCTGGCCGAACTGGTGCTGCCGCCGCTGACCTTCCGCCATATCGCCCGCGCGGGCGCCAGCGGCGAGATCTCGGGCCACTACCACCCCAAGGTGACGCTCCGCACACGCGGCCGCAGCCTGACGCGCGCCGCCTTCCTGACGGACCGCGACCGTGCAATCCTGCCCGCCTACGGCACCTACACCGGCGGGTTGCGCAGCGATGACGCGGCGCTCCGCGGGCTGATGCGCGCCGAGGCCGTGGCCATCCTCACCGGGGCGCGGCCGCATGTCGTGCCGATGCCGCGCTGAGCTTGCCCGGCACGGCGCTCAGACGGTCAGCCCCTCGGGTTCGTCCAGGCCATTGGCACGGCAGCACGCGGTCAGCGTATTGGCCAGAAGGCAGGCGATGGTCATCGGGCCGACCCCGCCGGGCACAGGCGTTATCGCCCCCGCGACCCCAAGCGCGCTTTCGAAATCCACATCCCCCACCAGACGGGTCTTGCCCTCGCCCTTCTCGGGTGCAGCGATCCGGTTGATACCGACATCTATCACCGTCGCGCCGGGCTTGATCCAGTCGCCGGGCACCATCTGCGGCCGGCCCACCGCGGCCACCACGATATCGGCGCGCCGCACCACACCGGCCAGGTCCCTCGTCCGCGAATGGGCGATCGTCACCGTACAGCTTTCGCCCAGCAGCAGTTGCGCCATCGGTTTGCCGACGATGTTGGAGCGTCCGATCACCACCGCATCCATGCCCGACAGGCTGCCGTGATGCTCGCGCAGCATCATCAGGCAGCCCAGCGGCGTGCAGGGCACCATGCCCTTCTGCCCGGTCGCCAGCAAACCCGCATTCGAGATGTGAAACCCGTCCACGTCCTTGGCCGGGTCTACGGCGGCAAGTACAGCCGCCTCGTCGATGTGATCGGGCAGCGGCAACTGCACCAGAATGCCATGCACGTCCGCATCGGCGTTCAGCCGCTCGATCACGGCCAGCAATCCGGCCTGTGATGTGGCCGCCTCCAGCTTGTGCTCGTAGGAATTCATGCCCGCCTCGACGGTCTGCCTGCCCTTTGAGCGGACATAGACCTGGCTGGCCGGATCCTCGCCCACCAGCACCACCGCCAGGCCCGGCGTGACGGAATGATCGGCCCGCAACGCCGCGACATACACCGCGACCTGCTCGCGCACCCGTGCCGCAAGGGCCTTTCCGTCGATGATCTCCGCCGACATGCCAAACTCCTTCTTCTGTCCCCAAATATCCCCGCCGGAGGCCACGGCCGGAGCCGGCTCGATGCCGGTTTCGGCCGTCCATGCGCCCTAGGATGTGTCGCGTATAACCGGATTCGGGCAGTCAGCCCACGGGCCGAGGCAGCGGTTTCGCAGAACAACGCGTTCGGCCCGGCAGGCGAATTCGGTTGACCGCGGCATGCCCTAGAACAACCCCTCGACGGAACCCGCGTCGTTCAGCATGATCGCCTCGGCCGCCGGGCGGCGCGGCAGGCCCGGCATGGTCATGATCTCGCCGCAGATGACCACCACGAAACCGGCGCCGGCCGAAAGCCGCACCTCGCGCACCGGCACCGAATGGCCGGTCGGCGCGCCGCGCAGGTTCGGGTCGGTCGAGAATGAATACTGCGTCTTGGCCATGCACACCGGCAGATGCCCGAACCCCGCCTCTTCCCAGGCGCGCAACTGGCCGCGAATCTTCTTGTCGGCCAGCACCTCGTCGGCGCGGTAGATGCGCTTGGCAATGGTTTCGATCTTCTCGAACAGCGGGCGGTCGTCGGGATATAGCGGCGCGAACTGGCTGGCACCGCTGTCGGCGATCTGCGCCACCCGTTCAGCCAGGTCGACCGCGCCCTCCGATCCCAGTTCCCAGTGCCGGGACAGGATCGCTTCCGAGCCCTGCGACTTAGCGTAGTCCCGCACCGCGTCGATCTCGGCCTGCGTGTCGGTGACGAAATGGTTGATCGCCACCACCACCGGCACGCCGAAACTCTTGAGATTGGCGATATGGCGGCCGAGATTGGCACAGCCGCCCTTGACGGCCGCGACGTTCTCGGCCCCCAGGTTGGCCTTGGCCACGCCGCCGTTCATCTTCATCGCCCGTACCGTCGCCACCAGCACCACGCAATCGGGCGCAAGGCCCGCCTTGCGGCACTTGATGTTCATGAATTTCTCAGCCCCCAGATCGGCGCCGAAACCGGCCTCGGTGACGACATAGTCGGCAACCTTCAGTGCGGTGGTCGTGGCGATGACCGAGTTGCAGCCATGCGCGATATTGGCGAACGGACCGCCATGCACGAAGGCGGGGTTGTTTTCCAGCGTCTGCACCAGGTTGGGCTGCATCGCGTCCTTCAGCAGGACGGTCATGGCGCCGTCGGCCTTGAGGTCGCGGGCAAGGATCGGTTTGCGGTCGCGGGTATAGGCGACGATGATATCGCCGAGCCGCCTGTTCAGATCGTCAAGGTCGTTGGCCAGGCACAGGATCGCCATGACTTCGGAGGCGACCGTGATGTCAAACCCTGTCTGGCGTGCGAATCCGTTGGCCACACCGCCCAGACCCACGACCATGTCGCGCAGGGCGCGGTCGTTCATGTCCATGACCCGGCGCCAGACGATCCGGCGTTCGTCGATCTCCAGTTCGTTGCCCCAATAGATGTGGTTGTCGATCATCGCCGTCAGCAGATTATGCGCGCTGGTGATGGCGTGGAAATCGCCGGTGAAATGCAGGTTCATTTCTTCCATCGGCACGACCTGCGCATAGCCGCCCCCGGCGGCACCGCCCTTCATGCCGAAACAGGGGCCAAGCGATGCCTCGCGAATGCAGATCGCCGCCCGCTTGCCGATCCGGTTCAAGCCGTCGCCCAGCCCCACCGTCGTCGTCGTCTTGCCCTCGCCCGCCGGCGTGGGGTTGATCGCCGTGACGAGGATCAGCTTGCCGGGCTTGCGGCCCTGTACCGAACCGATGAACTCCTGGCTGACCTTCGCCTTGTCATGGCCGTAGGGCAGCAGGTGGGATTGGGGGATACCCAGGCTCGCGCCGACCTCCTGGATCGGGAGTTTCTTCGCCTCGCGGGCGATCTCGATATCGGACTTGAAGGTCATTGGCGCGCTTCCCGGTAAGAACCCCGTTCACCGGCATCCTCGCACCGGCATCGCGCAACCCATAGCGGCAACGGCGCAGCCTTACGATATGGATTCCGACGCTTTCCCGACGCGATGCGTCGCCAACACGGGCCGGCGGCGGATACGCAGGTCTTACACTGCCCCGTCAGACCGTCGGTTCCGGCTCCATCCCGCCTTCGGGGGGCAGCTTCCTGGGCTTGGTCTTGGGGATGGCGGTGACGCTGGGGGCGCTGCCCTGATCGGACTCGTCGCTTTCGTCGTCGCCCTTTTGCGGCGGTTCGCCACGCATCACGCGCTCGATCTCTTCTCCGGTCAGGGTTTCGTATTCCAGCAGGCCCTGCGCCAGGCGCTCCCATTCCTCGCTGCGCTCAGTCAGAATCCGGTGTGCGGTATCATAGGCTTCCTGGATGAACCGCTTGACCTCGTCCTCGATCAGTTCCTTGGTGTTGGCCGAAACCGAAAACCCCGCGGTCTGACCACTATAGCCTTCATGCGCCTCGGCATAGTCGATAGTGCCGACCTTGTCGGACATGCCCCAACGCATCACCATCGCGCGCGCCAGCTGGCTGGCCTGCTGGATATCGCCGGCCGGCCCGTTCGAGACGTGGTTTTCACCATACTTGATGATCTCGGCCGCCTTACCGGCCATCGTCATCGCGAGTTTCTGTTCGCATTCGTCCTTGTGCCAGTTCAGACGGTCCATTTCGGGCAGGCTGACCACCATGCCCAGCGCGCCGCCGCGCGGAATGATCGTGGCCTTGTAGACCGGGTCGCATTCGGGCAGCGCCAGCCCGACGACGGCGTGGCCGGCCTCGTGATAGGCGGTCTTTTCCTTCTGGTCCTGCGTCA
>JBKEDD010000125.1:0-24603 GCA_047975215.1 Jhaorihella sp. | reverse complement strand
GCCCCTTTTTGTGTCCTGTGTCGCATGTTATCTTGGCCCTATGGAACAAGACAAAACCCAACTAGACCGCTTCAAGGAAGCCGCCCGCCAGCTAGAGACGGACGACGACGAAGTGCGGTTTGAGGAACGCATCAAGAAGCTGGTGAAGCAGAAACCGGACGACAAGAAACCGTCCGACGACTGATCCGGCCTGTCACGCTCTTGCGTGATCGCTCAGAATGACGGGTTTGTCAAATATACAATCGCCCAAAAATTTCGATGGGTGCATTTTCCTTTTGATGCGGAGATCCCCGGTGAATACACCTACATGGTGACCCCGGTGTTCATGGATGAAGACCGGCAGTTGAGCTATGGCGAACCGCAAACGGCGGAAATCGAGCTCAGGCGTGACACTTATCCGGGTGTTCTCAACGTGGCATACACCCGCGGCTTCGTGTCTTCGCAGGCCTTCGTCGACCGCTACGAGCGGTTCGGTCCTATCGATACCCTGCTGCCCGCAAGCGCCGATGACGGCCTCAGATTTGTCCCAACGCATCCAAAGACTGAGGAGGCGCTGGACTGGATGGGATTTGAAGGGCGAGACGCGATCTACGAAGTCCTGGACGAGGCGATCGCCGATGCGAGTGCGCAGGTACGTGTGATTGCTTATGACCTCAGCGAAAAGGGTTTTGTCGATCGGCTTCGGCAGTTGGGACGGCGACTGAAGATCATCATCGATGACGACGGCAAGCATGGCGAGCAAAATTCAGGCGAGACACAATCCGCCAACATTCTCATGGCTTCAGCCGGAGCCAAAAATGTGAAGCGCCAGAACATGGGCAAACTGCAACACAACAAGATGATTGTCGTCGACGGTGACCGGACGAAAAGAGCGGTTGGCGGCTCCACCAACTTCAGCTGGCGTGGCTTCTATGTGCAGGCAAATAACGCGATGATCTTCACTGGAACCACCGCAGTGCAAGTTTTCCGCGAAGCCTTCGAGGATTACTGGACTGAAGCAGGGTTTGCAACGAGCCGGTCAGCGGACTGGCGTGACCTCGGGATCGCCGATGTCGACGTGAAGGTAACCTTCTCGCCACATGCGTCGGCCAATGTTCAACTTGGCAAGATCGCCAAGGATATCGGCAAGACCAAGTCTAGCCTGCTGTTCTCTTTGGCCTTCCTGTATCAGACACCTGGGGCAATCCGAGACGCGATCACCAGGGTTCGCGACGATGACGCCCGCTTCGTTTATGGCATCTCTGACAAGAAGACCGGCGGGCTCGACGTGCAAAAGCCGGATGGCAATCTACCCGCCGTGTTTCCCACCGCTCTTTTGAAAGGCAAGACGCCGGCGCCGTTCAAGGCCGAGCCGGTTGGCGGCAATGGCAACCGGATGCACCACAAATTCGTCGTGATCGATTTCGACAAGCCCAGCGCGCGCGTCTACCTGGGTTCTTACAATTTCTCGAAGGCAGCCGATGAGACCAACGGCGAGAACCTGATCATTGCGAGGGATCGGCGGATTGCTGTGTCCTACATGGTCGAAGCCCTGCGGATATTCGACCACTACCACTTCAGAATCGCCCAGAAAGAAGCCAAGGCTGCCGGCACCAAGCTGCAATTGAAATTGCCACCTGCGGAAGGCGCAGATCCCTGGTTCCTCAGGGATTACACTGACGTGCGACGAATCAAGGATCGCGAGATGTTCTCTTAGAGAACGCCAGTGTTTTCTGTGGTTCTGTTTCAATCCTGATCAAGGTCTGTTTTTCCTCGATCGAAATCATCGCCAGTCACCCGTCTAATAGAAAGTTACCAGAACCCAGGCGCGTTGGAAGGTTTCTTGTCCTATTCCTCCGCGATTACCGCCGTCAGTTCGATGACCATCTTGAGGCACTTGCAACGGCCCCCTGCAAACAGTTGAACATGGTCCGCCATGTCCGCAACCAAGATCCTATGGGGCCAGATTGCCGTTGTCTTCCTGATCGTCCTCACCACCACATGGGGCGCGACGGAATGGGTTGCCTGGCGGCTCGAGTTTCAGCCGCAGCTTGGAACACCCTGGTTCGATCTGGTGGGGTTCCCCTTCTACTATCCGCCAGCCTTCTTCTGGTGGTGGTTTTCTTATGAGGCCTATGCTCCGCCTATATTCGTCGAGGGTGCGGTCATTGCAGCCTCGGGCGGATTTCTATCGATCGGCGTCGCCATCACGATGTCGGTTTGGCGCGCGCGAGAGGCCAGGGACGTCATTACCTATGGCTCCGCACGCTGGGCGGAACCGAAGGAAGTATCGCGGAGCGAGCTGCTCGGTTCGGATGGCGTCGTGCTCGGAAAATTCGGGGAGCACTATTTGCGGCATGACGGACCGGAGCATGTTCTCTGTTTCGCACCTACGAGGTCCGGCAAGGGCGTCGGCCTGGTGGTTCCCTCGCTTCTGACCTGGCCCGGCTCGGCCATCGTCCACGACATCAAGGGCGAGAACTGGGATCTGACCGCCGGCTTTCGTTCAAGGCACGGCCGCGTGCTGCTCTTCGATCCGACCGATCCCAAATCTTCCGCCTACAATCCCCTGCTCGAAGTCCGGCGCGGCGACTGGGAGGTGCGTGACGTTCAGAACGTGGCCGACATTCTCGTCGATCCTGAGGGATCGCTCGAACGGCGCAACCATTGGGAAAAGACCAGCCATTCGCTTCTGGTCGGCACCATCCTTCATGTCCTCTATGCCGAACCGGACAAGACCCTCGCGGGCGTCGCCGCGTTCCTCTCTGATCCCAAGCGGCCGATCGAGACGACGCTCAAGGCGATGATGACAACGCCACATCTGGGCGAGGCCGGCCCCCATCCGGTGGTGTCGTCCGCGGCGCGGGAACTCCTGAACAAGGCCGACAATGAACGCTCCGGCGTTCTCTCAACCGCCATGTCGTTCCTCGGGCTCTATCGCGATCCCGTCGTCGCACGGGTGACCCGGCAATGCGACTGGCGCATCGCCGATCTGATCGACGGAAAACAATCCGCCACCCTCTATCTCGTGGTGCCACCCTCAGACATTTCGCGCACCAAACCCCTCATTCGATTGGTGCTGAACCAGATCGGTCGTCGGCTGACCGAGGACCTGCAGGCAACGAACCGACGACAGCGCGTGTTGCTCATGCTCGACGAGTTTCCGGCACTCGGGCGGCTGGATTTCTTCGAAAGCGCCCTCGCCTTCATGGCCGGTTACGGACTCAAGGCCTTTCTCATCGCGCAGTCTCTCAACCAGATCGAGAAGGCCTACGGGCCGAACAACGCGATCCTGGACAACTGCCATGTTCGCGTGAGCTTCGCGACCAATGACGAACGCACCGCCAAGCGCGTTTCCGACGCGCTCGGCACCGCGACCGAGATGCGCGCGATGAAGAACTATGCCGGGCATAGGCTCGCGCCCTGGCTCGGTCACCTCATGGTGTCACGGCAGGAAACCGCGAGACCTCTACTCACGCCAGGCGAAGTCATGCAGCTTCCCGCCACTGACGAGATCGTCATGGTGGCGGGATTGCCTCCCATCCGCGCAAAGAAGGCCCGCTACTACGAAGATACACGATTCACCGAGCGGATCGCCGCGCCACCGGATCCGGCCAAGAGCACTCCGCCTCAAAAGCTCGATGCCTGGGCCGGTCGCATCGTCACACCGATCACCCAGTCTGATCGCGACAAGGACACTAGTTCCGAAGACTCAGCGAATGGCGGAATCCGGCGGCAGCCAGACTTACCTGAACACGAAGACGTCGTGTCGCCGCCCAAAGAGCCGAAGCCATCGCGGGAGTTCGACCTACTTGAGGACGATGCCGATGAGCCTGCGAAACAGGCACGGGCATTTCGTCAGCAGGGCCGCCAGATCGCGCGGCAGGCGAGCTTGGACACAAAAGACGGCATAGAATTGTGAGGGCCGAACCATGCGGAGCCGGATGAATGTCTACTTCCCGCCGGAGATGCTGAAACAGATTGCCGATCTTGCTGATCGCAAGGGCCTGTCCCGTTCCGCCATCGTTGAGGCAGCCGTGGCGTCGTTTTTGTCACCCGACGGGTCCGATCGGATGGAGGCGGCCTTCACGCGCAGACTCGACCGACTCACACGACAAGTTCAACGCTTGGAGCGGGATGTTGGGATCAGCGCCGAAACGCTAGCTCTCTTCATCCGGTTCTGGCTCACGATCACTCCGCCCCTCCCCGAGGACGCGCAGTCCTCCGCCCAGATTAAGGGCCGCGAACGCTTTGAGGGATTTGTCGAAACGCTCGGCCGACGGTTGCAAAAGGGACAGAGCTTCTTGAGGGAGATTCCGGAGGACATGAATGCTGCTCCGCGACAAGACAGCGACGGGTAAGCGTTAGCTTTGCCAAGGCTAAGACAGGCCAGATCAGCGTTTCTTTTTCTTGGTGAGAACGGCAAATTCAGTCAGTCCTGCTTTCATCGAGAGCTCGAGCAAGTCTTCATTGAGATCGGGAACCTCAACACGTTCATTCGCCACAGCCACCAACCGATCCACATATGCAATGGAACCCAGAGCCGTTTCACCGAGGAAATTGAGAAAGCGGGTCTGATCCGGAGGATAGTTAAGGTCAGTGTCGGAATCGAAGATCTTGTGGCCGGTTTCAGGATCCGCATAGGTGTTGATCGCCGTTTCGAGCGCGAACCAGCTGGCAATCATCTGCGGTTCGATGCCTGGCCTACCAACAAGCGCATTCATATGAGGCATCCACTCGAACGTCTTGTCAGTGAGATCGGAGACGAAGTGACCAACATAGACGTTTCGCAGGTACTTGAAGAATTCGAGCGCCTTGCGGATCGGTCGCTGAAGTTCACCAAGATCGGGATTGTCCTTGTAGAGGCCACCTGAGATTGCCGCGAGGTCTGCAACGTTCGCTATCTCCAACATGATATGTCGCATCAGAACCAAACGCAGACTTGGTGAATCTGGCCCGGCCTCAAGAGCCTCGTGAGCCGTCGATAGGTCGTGACGGGCGACCATCCCCGCTGTGCAAATGTGCCTATAGTCCATGAGCTGATTCATCTCATGCGCGTGTTCTAAAACCAAGGCTTTCGACTTGACGGCAGTCGGACAATGCTCGGCCGCCAATCCCCTGTCTTTACACGCCACGCCCCTACTACGCCCTTGACGCTGTTGCGCGAGGCCATTTCCTGCCTTTCTTACTCATCCCCGAACCGGGATCGCCATCGCGATCCCAACCACTATCGGGGGCGAGATGTCGGCGACCTTCCAAAAGTCTGAAACCTCCTCGCGCGGGGCGCGCATGCTGCGGACCGCACTCGGTCCCGCCATCGCTCGCTTCCTCGAAGAGCCCGGCATCGTCGAGGTGATGCTCAACCCGGATGGTCGGCTCTGGATCGACCGGCTGTCCGAGGGTCTTTCCGACACCGGTGAACTCGTTGCCCCCGCCGACGGCGAACGGATCATACGGCTCGTCGCGCATCATGTCGGCGCCGAGGTTCATGCCGGAAGCCCGCGTGTTTCCGCGGAACTCCCGGAAACGGGAGAGCGCTTCGAGGGTCTCCTGCCGCCCGTCGTGGAGGCCCCAACCTTCGCCATACGCAAGCCCGCCATCGCGGTCTTCTCGCTCGACGACTATGTCGCAGCGGGCATCATGGATACCGGCCAGGCCGCCGCCCTACGCGCCGCGGTCACCAGCCGCAAGAACATCCTTGTCGCCGGCGGCACCTCGACCGGCAAGACCACACTCACCAATGCGCTACTCGCCGAGGTGGCGAAGAGCGCCGACCGCGTGGTCATCATCGAGGACACGCGGGAACTGCAATGCGCCGCGCCAAACCTCATCGCCATGCGCACTAAGGACGGCGTCGCAACGCTCTCCGATCTCGTCCGCTCCTCCCTTCGCCTCCGCCCAGACCGTATTCCGATCGGCGAGGTGCGCGGCCCGGAAGCACTCGACCTCTTGAAGGCCTGGGGAACGGGGCATCCCGGTGGCATCGGCACCATTCATGCCGGGACGGCCATCGGTGCGCTGCGCCGCCTTGAACAACTCATCCAGGAAATCGTCGTTACGGTTCCCCGCGCGCTGATCGCCGAGACCATCGATCTTGTCGCCGTCCTCTCAGGTCGCGGCGCCGAACGCCGACTCGCCGAACTTTCCGCCGTCACCGGCCTCACGCCCGACGGCGATTACCAGCTCACCGCAATCACTCAAACCCCGGAAGGAACCACCGCATGATCCGTCTCGTCCCGCACCTTCGCCGCCACGTCGCCGGCGCCACCTCGACGCTCATCATCACCATGATGATGGCGCCCGCCGCCCACGCGGCGGGATCGTCCATGCCTTGGGAAGCGCCGCTCCAGTCCATCCTTGAATCCATCGAGGGACCGGTCGCCAAGATCATCGCGGTGATCATCATTATCATCACCGGGTTGACGCTCGCCTTCGGCGATACCTCGGGTGGGTTCCGGCGCCTGATCCAGATCGTCTTCGGCCTGTCGATCGCCTTCGCCGCGTCGAGCTTCTTCCTGTCCTTCTTCTCCTTCGGTGGCGGAGCGCTCATCTGATGAGTGACGTTCCTGGCTTCGTCGTCCCTGTCCACCGCGCCCTGACCGAGCCCATTCTCCTCGGCGGGGCGCCGCGCGCGCTCGCCATTCTGAACGGCACACTCGCCGCCGCGCTCGGCCTCGGGCTTCGCCTCTGGCTTACCGGCCTGCTGCTATGGGCTATCGGACATGCCGCCGCCGTTTGGGCCGCCAGGCGCGATCCGCTCTTCGCCGATGTCGGCCGCCGGCACCTCCGCATTCCCTCCCATCTCAGCGTCTGACGATCCACCATGATGAATCTCACCGAATATCGCCGCACCTCTACCCGGCTCGCAGACTACCTCCCCTGGGCGGCCTTGGTCGGCGAAGGCGTCGTCCTCAACAAGGACGGCTCGTTCCAGCGTACCGCCCGTTTTCGGGGACCTGACCTCGACAGCGCGGTTCAGGCCGAACTGGTTGCCGTCGCGGGACGGATCAACAACGCCTTTCGCCGTCTCGGTTCTGGCTGGGCGATTTTCGTCGAGGCGATGCGCGCGCCCGCGCGCGATTATCCAGAAAACACCTTTCCAGATCCGGCAGCGGCGCTCGTCGATGCCGAGCGCAGAGCGATGTTCGAGGAGGAAGGCGGACATCACGAGTCGCGCTACTACCTGACCATTCTCTATCTGCCGCCGGCAGAGGATGCGTCGCGCTCGGAGCGTTTTCTCTATGAGGGCCGGGAACGCGGTGGCGATGCCAATGCCCGCGAGCAGCTTCAGGGTTTCATCGATCGCACGGCACGCGTTCTGGCCCTGCTCGACGGCTTCATGCCCGAATGCGCCTGGCTCGATGACGCCGAGACCCTGACCTATCTGCATGCGACGGTGTCGACCAACCGCCACCGCGTGCGTATTCCCGAGACCCCGATCTATCTCGACGCGCTGCTATCCGATCAACCACTCACCGGCGGCCTCGAGCCGATGCTGGCCAATGCCCATCTGCGCGTTCTGACCATCGTCGGCTTCCCGAATGCGACGACACCCGGCATTCTCGACGAGCTTAACCGGCTCGCCTTCCCCTATCGCTGGTCGACCCGCGCCATCCTGCTCGACAAGGTCGACGCCACTCGTCTTCTCACCCGTATCCGCCGGCAATGGTTCGCCAAGCGCAAGTCGATCGCCGCCATCCTCAAGGAGGTGATGACCAACGAGGCGTCCGTGCTCGTCGACACCGACGCCGCGAACAAGGCCGCGGACGCCGACGAGGCCTTGCAGGAACTCGGCGCCGATATCGCGGGACAGGCCTATGTGACCGCGACTCTGACGGTCTGGGACGAGGATCCGCGCATCGCCGACGAAAAGCTGCGGCTCGCCGAGAAGGTAATCCAGGGCCGCGACTTCACGGCGATGCCGGAAACCGTCAACGCGGTGGACGCCTGGCTCGGCAGCCTTCCCGGCCATGCCTACGCAAATGTCCGGCAACCGCCGATCTCCACCTTGAACCTTGCCCACATGATCCCGCTCTCGGCGGTGTGGGCCGGGCCGGAACGGGACGAGCACCTTGCGGCGCCCCCTCTGCTCTTCGGCAAGACCGAAGGCTCGACCCCGTTCCGGTTTTCCCTTCATGTCGGTGACGTCGGTCACACCATGGTCGTCGGACCGACCGGCGCCGGGAAATCCGTATTGCTGGCGCTGATGGCGCTGCAGTTCCGCCGCTACCGCGACGCCCAGATCTTCGCGTTCGATTTCGGGGGATCGATCCGGGTCGCCACGATCGCTTGTGGTGGAGATTGGCACGATCTAGGCGGCGGATTGACGGATGGCATCGAGGACAGCGTCGCCCTGCAGCCTCTGGCACGCATCCACGATGTTCCCGAACGCGCCTGGGCCGGCGACTGGATCATCAACATCCTGCGCCGGGAAGGCGTGACCGTCGATCCCCAGGCCCGCGAGCATCTCTGGGCCGCGCTCACCTCGCTCGCCTCCGCCCCTGTTGAAGAACGCACCATGACGGGGCTCTCGGTCCTGCTGCAGTCGCAGGACCTGAAGCGTGCCCTCCAGCCCTATTGCGTCGGCGGCCCCTATGGCCGCCTGCTCGACGCCGAGGGCGAGCGGCTCGGCAACGCGCCGGTGCAGGCCTTCGAGACCGAGGATCTGATCGGAACCGGAGCGGCGCCTGCCGTCCTCGCCTATCTCTTCCACCGCATCGAGGCGCAACTCGACGGGCGACCGACCTTGTTGATCATCGACGAGGGCTGGCTGGCGCTCGACGACGAGGGTTTTGCCGGCCAACTCCGCGAATGGCTAAAGACGCTGCGCAAGAAGAACGCTTCCGTCGTCTTCGCCACGCAGTCGCTCTCCGACATCGAGAGTTCCAAGATCGCGCCCGCGATCATCGAGAGCTGTCAGACCCGGATATTGCTTCCGAACGAGCGCGCCATCGAACCGCAGATCACCGCGATCTACCGGCGCTTCGGCCTCAACGACCGGCAAATCGAGATCCTCGCCCGGGCGACGCCGAAGCGAGACTATTACTGCCAGTCCCGCGCCGGCAATCGCCTGTTCGAACTCGCCCTCGGTGAAGTCGCGCTCGCCTTCTGCGGCGCGTCATCGAAAGCCGATCACGCCACCCTCGAAAAGCTCCTCGCCGAACACGGCCGCGAGCAGTTCACGGACGCCTGGCTGCGCACCCGCGATATCGGCTGGGCGGCCGATCTCATCCCGACCCTCAACAATATGGAGACATCACAATGACCTTCCGTCGCACACGCGCGGTCCTCATCGCCGCATCCGTCATGTCACTGCCCATCGCGGTTTCGCCCCTGACGGCGCCGCCTGCTTACGCGCTCTTCGGCTTCGGTGACATCGTCTACGATCCGAGCAACCACGCCGAGAACATCATTCAGGCCGCCCGGGCGCTCGAACAGATCAACAACCAGATCAGCTCGCTTCAGAACGAGGCGCAGATGCTGATCAATCAGGCCCGCAACCTTGCGAGCCTGCCCTATTCGGCGCTGCAGGAGCTTCAGCAATCCGTCCAGCGCACCCAGCAGCTTCTGAACGAAGCCCAGCGCATCGCCTTCGACGTCCAGCAGATCGATCAGGCGTTTCAGACCACCTATGGCGATGCCCAGCTCTCGGCCTCCGATCAGGATCTGATTGCCGGCGCCCGCGAGCGCTGGGAGAATACGGTTGCCGGACTGCAGGACGCCATGCGTGTGCAGGCCGGCGTCATCGGCAATATCGACACCAACCGCGCCCAGATGAGCGAGCTGATCGGCCGCAGCCAGGGCGCGACCGGGGCCTTGCAGGCGGCTCAGGCCGGCAATCAGCTTCTCGCCCTGCAGGGTCAGCAGCTCGCCGATCTCACCGCCGTCGTTGCCGCCAACGGACGGGCACAGGCACTTGCGGACGCCGAGCGGGCCGCCGCGGCCGAACAGGGGCGTGAGCAACGCCGCCGTTTCCTTGAACCGGGATCCGGTTACCGGCCGGGCAACGCCCAGATGTTCAATGGCGGCAATTGAGGCGCGCGAGATGGACGGCAAGACCCTCGCGCGCATCGGCGCCATCGTCTTCATCGCGGTCGCCATCACGGCGACCGTGCTCGAACTGACCCGGAAGCCGGAGCCGCGATCGGACGCCGTTTCCGCACCGGCGCCAGTTGGCCCGTCGAATGACAATCCGGCGCGCAGGGAGCTGCGGCGCTGCCAGCGGCTCGGCGAAGCGGCGACCCGCGATCGGAATTGTCTTTCGGCCTGGTCGGAGAACCGCCAGCGCTTCCTCGGCACCGAAACGAAGAGGCAGTAACGCCATGGGCGATACCGGCGTCATCGACCATTTCCTGCAGGTCTTCACCTCCTACATCGATTCCGGCTTCGGCCTGCTCGGTGGTGAGGTAGCGTTCATCGCCACCACGCTGATCGTCATCGACGTCACGCTGGCGGCGCTGTTCTGGTCGTGGGGCGCGGACGACGACATCATCGCGCGTTTGGTCAAGAAGACACTCTTCGTCGGTGCCTTCGCCTATATCATCTCCAACTGGAACAGCCTCGCCCGTATCGTCTTCGAGAGCTTCGCGGGCCTCGGTCTTCTGGCGAGCGGCACCGGGTTTTCCGCGACCGATCTTCTGCGTCCGGGTGCGGTGGCCGAGACAGGCCTCGAAGCCGGCCGGCCATTGCTCGAATCCATTTCCGACCTGATGGGCTACTGGGCCTTCTTCGAGAACTTCATCCAGATCGCCTGCCTGCTCTTCGCCTGGGTGCTGGTCCTGCTCGCCTTCTTCATCCTCGCCATCCAGCTCTTCATCACACTCATTGAATTCAAGCTGACGATGCTCGCCGGCTTCGTGCTCATTCCCTTCGGTCTCTTTGGCAAATCGGCCTTCATGGCCGAGCGCGTGCTCGGCCACGTCATCTCGTCGGGCATCAAAGTGCTGGTGCTCGCCGTCATCAGCGGCATCGGCTCGACCCGGTTCTCCGAGTTCACCGGCGGTTTCGGCGGCGACCAGCCGACGATCGACGAGGCAATGGCCATCGTGCTCGCGGCCCTCTCGCTTCTCGGCCTCGGAATATTCGGGCCGGGGATCGCCAACGGCATCGTCTCCGGCGGGCCGCAGCTCGGGGCTGGTTCCGCCGTCGGCACCAGTCTGGCGGCCGGGGGCATGATGGTCGCCGGCGGTGCCCTTGCCGCCAGGGCCGGATCCGCCGCTCTTGCTGCTGGCTCCGGTGCCGCCCGAGGCAGTGCCGCCTTGGCGGGCGGTGCCGCGACCTCATATTCGCTCGGATCCTCCGGACAATCGGGCGCTTCCGGCGTCGCGGCCGGACTCGGTGGTGTCGCGAGGGCGGCGGGCGGAGCCATGACATCGCCCCTCCGTCGCGCCTCCGCTGGAATGAGGCAGAGCTATGTCGAGGGCGGCCGCGCCGCCATCGAGGCGACCGGCGGCGCAGTCAGCGGCGGGACCGCCGGAGCTCCCGCCAATACCCAAGCCGACATGCCCGATTGGGCGCGCCGCATGAAACGCGCCCAGCGCGTCAGCCACGGTGCCTCTGCTGCCGCTCATTCCATCCGTTCCGGAGACGCCCATGGCGGCGGCTTCTCCATCGATCTTTCCGAAGGTGACCGCTGATGTTCAAACGACCCGCAACCCATTACGGCAAGACGCCTGAACCCGAGACCCCCTATCAGAAGGCCGCGCAGGTCTGGGACGAGCGCATCGGCTCCGCCCGCGTGCAGGCGAGGAACTGGCGGCTCATGGCCTTCGGTTGCCTGATCCTGCCGACTGGCTTCGCCTCGGCGCTGGTCTGGCAATCGACCCGCGGCACCGTGGTGCCCTGGGTGGTTCAGGTCGACGCGCACGGCGAGGCGCAGGCGGTTGCGCCGGCCGCGGCCGACTATGAACCGACCGACCCGCAACTCGCCTTCCACCTCGCCCGCTTCATCGAGAACGTCCGGGCCATTCCGGCTGATCCGATCATCGTGCGCCAGAACTGGTTGCGCGCCTACGACTTCACCACCAACCGCGGGGCGGTGGCGCTCAACGATTATGCCCGCGCCAACGATCCCTTCACCAGGGTCGGCGAGCAACAGGTCGCCATCGAGGTCTCCAGCGTCATTCGTGCCTCACCGAACAGCTTTCGCGTCGCCTGGACGGAGCGCCGTTACGAGAACGGCCAGCTTTCCGCGACCGAGCGTTGGACCGCGATCCTGACGATCGTCATCCAGCCGCCGCGTAACGCTGAACGGCTGCGCAAGAACCCGCTCGGTATCTACGTCAACGCCATCAACTGGTCCAAGGAGCTCGGACAATGATAGTGCCGCTTTTCCGTAAAGCCGGAGGGGTGGTTTCGTGCAAAGCCGCCTTTGCGGTTCTCCTGCTTTCCGTGTCCACGCTATCCGGCTGCGCAACCTTCAAACCCCCGGAAATCAGCTACGACAGCGACGTGCCGCCCTTGCCCTCGGTGCCGCCGGTAGCAACGGAGGAAGCTCCGAAACCCCTTCACGTTCCCCCGGTCTGGACGCCCGCCCATGGTGGAGAGACCGCGACGACGTCCACCGGTCGCGTCGAGAACGCCAATGCCGCCGCCCGGATCGAACCGAGGCGCGAAGGGTATTTCAACGCCATCCAGATCTATCCCTGGAGCGAGGGCGCGCTCTATCAGGTCTATGCCGCGCCGGGCCAAATCACCAATATCGCGCTCGAGGCCGGCGAGAGCCTAGCCGGCACCGGACCGATCGCGGCTGGTGACACGGCGCGATGGATCATCGGCGATACCGAAAGCGGCAGCGGCCGCACACGCCGCGTCCACATCCTCGTCAAGCCGACACGTCCTGACATCACGACCAATCTCGTCATCAGCACGGACCGGCGTGTCTATATGCTCGAGCTCCGCGCCGGCGAGGAGCCCTACATGCCCGCCGTCGCATGGGCCTATCCGTCGCGACCGGCGACACAGCGCCAGGCCACACCCGCCCGGCCGACGATTCCGGCAATGAGCGCGCGCCATTATCGTTACGGGCTAACAGGCGACACGCCGCCCTGGCGGCCGGTCTCCGTCTTCGATGACGGACGCCGGGTGTACATCCAGTTCCCGCGCGGCATCGTCCAGGGTGAGATGCCGCCGCTCTTCGTGATCGGCTCCGATGGTGAGGCCCAGATCGTGAACTGCCGCATCTATCAGAACATCCTGATCGTGGACCGCATCTTCGCGGCAGCCGAACTGCGTCTCGGCAGCGGCCGCGAACAACAAATGGTCAGGATCGTCAGAACCGACGGGAGACAAGGTTTATGAGCGACAACAACCCCGGCAAGCAGGAACCGGAATTCACTGGCCCCTCGAAAGCAGCGGCGGCGATGCGGTTGCGCGCCAAACCGCCACAGGTGACGCGCCTGTCGCGGCGGACTCTGATGGCGGCCGGCCTGATCGTGTCGCTTGGCGTCGGGGGGGCGCTGATCTACGCGCTCCGGCCACCTGACCGGAATGCCGGTGGAGAAGAACTCTACACGACAGACAATCGGCGCACCGCGGAAGGGCTCGAAGACCTGCCACGCGACTATACTGGTCCGGTGCTCGGTCCGCCTCTGCCTGGCGATCTTGGCCGGCCGATCCTCGACGCGCAGAAACGCGGTCAGCCGGTGGCGCCTCCCGTCATCGCACCACCGGCGACCGATCCCGAGGAGCAGCGCCGGCTCGCGGAGGCGGAAGCAGCGCGGACCAGCCGTGTCTTCTTCCAGACCGGCGCGACCACGTTGAGCAGATCGCCTGACACCACGGCTCAGAGTTCACTCGGCTTCGATCTCACCGGACAGGCGACTGCCACCACCTCCCAGGATCGCCAGCTTGCATTCCTCAATGCGGCAACCGACCGGCGAACCGTCGCGCCCGATCGCGTCTCGCCGCCAGCCTCGCCCTACGTTCTCCAGGCCGGATCGGTCATTCCCGCCGCGCTCATCACTGGCATCCGGTCCGACCTGCCCGGCCTCATAACGGCGCAGGTTACCCAGCACATCTATGACAGTCCGTCAGGCCAAATCCTTCTCATCCCCCAGGGCACCCGCATCGTCGGTGAATACTCCAACGATGTCGGCTACGGCCAGCGGCGGGTCCTGCTCGTGTGGAACCGCCTGATCTTCCCCAACGGCCGCTCCATCGTGCTCGAACGCCAGCCGGGCGCCGACACCGAAGGCTATGCCGGACTGGAAGACGGTGTCGATCATCACTGGTGGGATCTGGCAAAGGCCGCGGGCTTGTCGACATTACTGGCGGTCGGTACGGAATTGACGATGGATGACGACGACCGCCTGGTCCAGGCAATCCGCAACGGAGCGCAGGACTCGATTAACGATGCGGGCCAGCAGATCATACAGCACCAGTTGCAGATCCCGTCCACACTGACGATCAGGCCGGGTTTCCCGATGCGTGTCATCGTCACCCGCGATCTCGTCCTGGAACCCTATCGAGGCTGAGCCATGACCACGAAACTGAAGCTCTCCGCAATTCCCGACGACAAGCCAGTCAAACTCAGCATCGAATTGCCCGCCGATGTTCATCGCGATCTTGTTGCCTATGCAGAGGTTATGTCTCGTGATTCAGGTGGAACGTCCCCTGAACCGGTCCGCTTGATCGCACCCATGGTACAGAGGTTCATGGCGACGGATCGCGCCTTCGCGCGTCTGCGGAAATCGAGCCGGACGCCTCATCAGAGCTGATCTGGCGTGGGAGCCAGTCAGAACTTCCCCGTCGAACGCGCCCGGCAAGAACATGAGCGGTGCTGACTAAGCAACGCAGTGCGGGATTGTCGTTCTCGGCCAGCCAGATCGCCTTGAAGGGCAAGACGTCATCCTTGTCCGCCAGCGGTCGCAGAACGAGATCCGGGAGGCTGACGTGTGACCACGCCGCTGTCGTCACCGGCAGCCCGTGCCCGAGACAGACAAGAGTCATGAGCGACTCGAAACCCACACACCGAGGCTCGATCTCCACATGAATGGAAATGCTTGCGAGACGTCGCAACAGGCAATCATGGAATTCCGGACCTGGCGCCATCTTGCTTGTGATGAACTTCTCGCCACTGACATCCGACCATCCAAGCGTGCTTCGGTCGGCAAGCCTGTGACCCTTCGGCAAAGCGATGTGGAGGGGTTCCGACCAGAGCTCGACGCATTCGCAGTTCCGGGATTCGCACTCGCCCGGAACGAATACGATGTCCAATTCACGCGCTCGAAGAGCAGCGATATGCTCGTCTCGCCCGCCGTCGTGAACATCGATCCGGACTTGCGGATATTCCTGCTGATAGGCGACGATCAGCTTCCGGAGGAACCCGCCGGCAAGCGAGGTCAGGACGCCGATTTGAACACTCCCTACATCCGCGCGCCCTGCTGAATGGGCTGCGCGTCGCGCCTGGTCCAATTGCTGAAGCGCCGGTTGCACCTCTTCCAGATAACGTTGACCGGCATTCGTTAGCCGGACGCCGGTATTGCTCCGCTCAAGGAGAGAAACGCCGAGTTTTTCCTCCAGACGCATGATCTTGCGGCTGACGCTGGACTGCCCAACCCCAAGTATCTCCGCTGCCCGTCGCAGGCTTCCGTTTTCAGCTGCGGCTACGAAGTAGCGGATTTCTGAAAGCTGGGGCACCGACGGCAATCCACGTTTTACTTAGGCTCAAGTCGATAATTAAATACCGATCGCCTCGTAGAGGCTCTTGATGCGTGTGAGAGCAAGAACGTAGGCAGAGGTGCGCAGATCGGTGATGGCGGTGTTGTTCGCCATGAGATTGGACATCCTGGCGTATGTCGCCCGCATCTTCTCTTCGAGACCAGAGCGGACCAAGTCGAGTTCGGCGCCGCCGGTGGCAAAGGCCGACTTGTGTTCTGGACTGAACCGAGTGCCGAGAGTCTGCTCCAGCCCCTCAATCAGCCTTGCCTGCTCATGCTCGCGCTGCCGTCGCTCCATCAAGCCGAAGGGCATGTGGGTTATGTTCTTTACCCATTCGAAGTAGCTCACCGTCACGCCGCCGGCATTGGCGAAAAGATCGGGGATGATGGTGACGCCCATCTCGTTGAGGATCTTGTCGGCCTCGAAGGTCACGGGACCATTGGCGGCTTCGACGATCAATTGGGTATTGATCCGCCGCGCATTGCCCGCGTGAATGACGCTTTCCATCGCCGCCGGGATCAAGATATCGCAGGCGCCCTCCAGCGCCCCTCCCCCGTCCTCATCATAGTGGACAGTCTTGCCCTCAAAGCCTTTGACCCCACCGGTGGCGGTCACATGCGCCTTGAGCCTTTCGATGTCGAGACCTGCCGGATCGGTGACCGCCCCGTCGCGCTCGATCACCGCTATTATCTTGCAGCCATCCTCCGCCAAAAACTTTGCCGCATGATATCCCACATTTCCCAGGCCCTGTACGATCACCCGGCAGTCTTTGAGGGTTTTGGGCAAGCGCGTTGTTGAACGATCCCGCTCGGTGGCGAAGAATTCTTTAATGGCATACTGCACGCCCCGGCCCGTCGCCTCGACGCGCCCATCAATTCCTCCTGCGGCGGCCGGCTTTCCGGTTACGCAGCCAGCCGCGTTGATGTCCGCAGGATGCATACGCAGATATTCGTTGGCCATCCAGACCATAGTGCGCTCTGACGTTCCGACATCCGGCGCCGGTACGTTAATCGCTGGGCTCAGGAAGTTCTGCCGAGACAGCTCCTGGGTGAAGCGACGGGTGATCTTTTCAAGTTCAGTATCATCCCACTCGTGAACGTCGATTTTCAAGGCCCCCTTGGACCCACCAAAAGGCAACTCCATGAGCGCGCACTTGTAGCTCATCAGCGCGGCCAGCGCCTCAACCTCTTCCTGATCGACATCGGGTGCATATCTGATCCCACCCTTTGCAGGCGCCGGATGGTTGGTATGCACCGCCCGCCATCCCTCGAATGTGTGCATGCGCCCACGCAATCGCACCCCGAACCGTGTGACATAAGTCTCGTTGCAGATCCTGATCTTTTCCGCCAACCCCTCCTGCATTGGGACCAATTCCGCCGCCCGGCGAAACATGGCGTCAACATCAGATAAAAAACCTCGATGGGTCGGCAATTCGACCGCGTCGTTCAATTCAGTACTGGGCAATCTGTAGTTCCTATCATTTCGGCAATGCTGCGGTCACAACGATTTCGATAAGCACTTCAGGGGACGCCATCAGGCACTGCGCCGTCGCGCGCGTCGGAGCCGCGCCGGGGGCCGTCCAAGTGTTCCAGACCTCGTTCATGCCTACAAAGTCTCGAGAAATGTCCTTGAGCCAAATTTGCGCCGTTAGGAGATGGCTTTTGTCAGTACCGGCCCTCGACAGATAACCATCAATTCTCGCCAGTACCTGACGAGTCTGCCCCCTTATGCCCTCGCTACGATCCTGAGCGGTCATACCGCCCAGGAAAACAGTCTGATTGAAGACAACCACGCGGCTACTGCGCTCGTCGGTCTCGATGCGGGTAATTTCGTTCACGCCATTTCCTCTTGTCTGGATATGCCTGGGAGAATCTCCGCCGGCTATCCCGTTAATGATGAAGCACCTGGCTCAAAAACAACTTGGTGCGTTCGTGTCGGGGGTTTCTGAAGAAGTCCTCAGGGCCGTTTTCTTCAACGATCTTGCCGCCATCCATGAAGATGACCCGGTCGGCGACTTGGCGAGCAAATCCCATTTCGTGGGTCACGCAGATCATGGTCATGCCCTCTCCCGCCAGCTCGACCATAGTGTCGAGCACCTCCTTGATCATTTCAGGATCGAGTGCTGAGGTCGGTTCGTCGAATAACATGACCTTGGGCCGCATGCACAATGATCGGGCAATTGCCACCCTCTGTTGCTGACCGCCGGAGAGCTGAATGGGGTATTTGTTGGCTTGCTCGGGGATCTTGACCTTCTCGAGGAAATGCATGGCGGCGGCCTCTGCATCCTTCCTCGCAATCTTTCTGGCGACCATAGGGGCCAGCGTGCAGTTCTCCAGAATGGTGAGATGAGGGAAAAGATTGAAGTGCTGGAACACCATGCCGACTTCTCGGCGCACCTCACTCACACTTTTCATATCATCCCGCAGAGGGTGCCCCTCTACCTCGATCGTTCCGGCCTGATGAGGCTCAAGCGCGTTGATGCAACGGATCAAGGTTGATTTTCCCGAGCCGGACGGTCCGCACACAACGATACGTTCGCCGTTTTCAACGACCAGATCGATCTCCCGTAGGACCTGAAAAGAGCCGAACCATTTGCCAAGGCCCGCGATGCGGATCGCCGGAACTTCTGGAGCAGACTTTGTTGCCAGGGCCGCCATCAGCGCCTCCTTTCTTATCTGAAATCAACTCAGGGCGCCGCCAATCCCGGCCCCATCATTTTGTTTGAAGGGCCAGCACCTTGTCGGTTTTACCTGTGCCCGCATCGGTTTCAGCCCGCCCATCGTCCGGGTCGGCTGCAATCAAGCGCAAAGAAATGGGTTTGAGGGGGGGGCGGATGCGGAAGTAACCCGTCTGCCGAATATCCTGCCCCCGGCTTTCGGCGATGACTTCACTGACCGCCAGGCCACAAACCCGTCCCTGGCACGGGCCCATTCCGGCGCGCAGCATAAATTTCACCTGATTGGGGCCCGGGGCACCGTCCCGAGCGGCCTGTCGAATCTGGCCCGCGGTTACGGCCTCGCACCTGCACAGGATGGTTTGGTCTGTCGGTGTTCGAAGATGCTTGGCGGGTTTGTAGAGACGGTCCAGGAACGGTCGCACCGCATTTGCACGCGAAATGGCACGCCGGGTGGCTGTCACGTCCTCTCCGGCGATCTGTTGACCCACCATTTGACCTTCGAGCCAAGCAACCTCCGCGCCACCGACGCGCGCGCCATCGCCGGCGATGTAAAGCCCGCCTTGCACGCGCAGATCGGCGTCGCGGTCAGGCTGGAAAGCGTGCTGTGCGGCATTCCAGCTATGCGGCAGCCGTAAAAGGCGGCTGGCTTGCTGGTTAGGAACCACTCCGCCATGAAGGCCGACAATCTCAGCCTCTATGCGCCGTTCCTTTCCGCGCCAATCCGTAAAACAAAGAGCGCGAGCTTCGACGTCCCCTTCCACGCGCAGGTTCTTGGCGCTCAAACAGATGGGAACGCCAGCCTGACGCACCTTTGCGATCAGCCCCAGCCCTTTCGTAATAGGTCCAGCGTGGCGGAGCGCTGAAGGCATGTGCCAGGACGCGGCAAGATAGTCAGACGGCCCAACGCATTCGACAACGGCTAGCGGTGGCGTTCCAGCCGCAATCATCTGCGCGGCCAGCAACCAAAGCAGGGGGCCCGCACCTGCCAGAACCGCCTTGTCGGAACTCAACTGCGCTGATTTGAGCAAGATTTGCAGCCCGCCCGCCGTCATCACTCCCGGCAACGTCCAGCCCGGCACCGGCACCGGACGCTCCACGGCGCCTGTGGCAAGCAAAAGTTTCTCGGGGAAAATCGTTCGGGTTCCTTCAGGGCCCGCGCAATGCAGAACAGGCCCGTCATCCTCCGTTTCGATATGCCACAGCACATGTTGCGGCAGATAATTCGCCCCACTGGCAAGAAACTGCGTCACGCGATCTCGCCCTAACACATATTCCGGACCCATGAGGTCCGCGTGGATGGGCAACGCGCTGCCTGCAGCACGCCAGATTTGGCCGCCGGGCTCCAATTGGTCGTCGATGACGGTCACGCTCAGGCCCGCCGCGCGTGCCGCGAGAGCCGCGCCCAGACCGGCAGGGCCGGCACCAACGATCGCCAGTTGCGGTCTGTTGTAAGAAAAGGTCATTTGCGCGCACCCCGCTGCGGCGCGACGCGCATGCCCTGCGTCAACCTAACCTGGCAGGCTTGGCGATTGGGTATGCCGTCGATCTCGACCAAACATTCAAAGCAGGTTCCCATCATGCAAAACGGAGCGCGCGGCTCGTCCGTCACCGCATGTGTTCGGCTCGATCGCACCCCTGCGCCAAGGAGCGCGGCGGCAACCGTATCGCCAGTACGCCCGGTGACCTCACGGCCGTCCCAAAAGAATGTCACTTGCCGGGTGCTTCCGGCATCACCGGAATTAATGCGCTTGAACATGAAACCTCCGGGCCGACATCGCGGCGATCTGCGGCGAATAGGTTGCTTCCGCGATCATCGGGGCCAGACGCATGGCATGCACAGGCGCAAGGGTGACACCAGAATGGCAGTTCGCCGCGAACAGGCCGGGGAAGTCGGAAAACGTATCGTAGATTGGAAAGCTGTCTTCGGTCATCGAACGGATGCCCGCCCAAGTTCGAACGAGATTGACCTCGGAAAGCCAAGGAAACATCTGTATGCCGCGTCGGGCGATATCGCGGATCACCGATTGGGATGACCTATCATCCGATCCGGCCTCAGGTTCCTTGCTGTCGCCAAGTAATATCGTCCCCGCCTCGGTCTGTCTCACCTTGTGCGTGGGTAGATCCATGCGCGGCGTGACGCGCTCCGACACCAGAATCTGCCCCTTTAATGGAAAGACCGGGATATCCAGGCCGATCAATTTGCCCAGTGTTCGGTTACCGGTTCCGGCGGCAAGGACAAGTGAAGGCGTTTCAAATCGCTCCTCACCGGAGCGTACCGTCCAGATGCCGCCTTGAAGGCTGAGCTCCGTCACCTGCCGATTCGACAAGAGGGAGCCACCGGATTTCAAAATGGACAGTTGCATCGACCGCAGAAGGGCGTGCGGACTGACATGTCCATCCTGCCCGCAATATCCCGCACCGATCACATCGGGCCCAACGCCAGGCAGTAATTCGGCCACTTCCTTGTGGTCGAGTATCTTCAACTCCAGCCCATTGGCACCTTCAATCCGGCGCATCCTGTCAAAAAGGGCCCTGCGATCTTCCAGTTCCTTTTCGGATACACACAGGTGCAGACCGCCCTCGCCCGCGAAATGACAAGTCACGCCCGTTTCATGAAGCAGGTCGTTCTGGAATTGTGGCCACAGGTACAAAGCTTCACGGGTCCAGCGGGCGTAATCCGGCAGGCTATCCCCCTTGGATTGCCCCCA
This sequence comes from Jhaorihella sp., assembly GCA_047975215.1. Taxonomy (GTDB): domain Bacteria; phylum Pseudomonadota; class Alphaproteobacteria; order Rhodobacterales; family Rhodobacteraceae; genus JAGRMG01. Next base: position 3,579 of record JBKEDD010000125.1, on the reverse strand, counting down.
AACCAATCCGAAATTGGCACGCGCCGCCCTCTCTGCATCATCCGCGCCGTCGAGAACGGTAACCTTCAGCCCCATCCGGGCCAGTCCTACAGCGATGGCCGAACCGACCATTCCGCCGCCAATAATCAACGTGTCGCTTCGAGAGATCATAGGTTTGGCCTTGCGATCAGCTCCAGAAAGCGGCGGCTGCGTTCGGCTTTTGGAGCATTGAAAAACTCTTCTGGTTCCGCCACCTCAACGATTTCTCCCTTGTCCATGAAGACAATCCTGTCCGCCGCGCTCTTGGCAAAGCCCATCTCGTGCGTGACGCAAATCATCGTGGTGCCGTCCTCTGCCAGCCGGCGCATGACGCCGAGCACCTCACCGACCATTTCTGGGTCGAGTGCGGACGTCGGCTCGTCGAACAGGATGGCTTTGGGCCGCATTGCCAGCGCCCGGCAAATCGCGATGCGCTGCTGCTGCCCCCCTGACAAGGCGGCAACCGGAGACCGCTCTTTGTCGGCCAGTCCCACCAGCTTTAGCAGGCGGCGCGCCTCGATTTCAGCTTCGGCGCGCTTCATGACACCGGCGCGAACGGGTGCCAGCATGATGTTGTGGAGGACATTAAGATGAGGAAACAAGGCATAGTTCTGGAACACCATGCCTACTTCAAGCCGCACCTTGCGCCAGTTACGCTCGGAATGACCGTTCACCTTTTCGCCGGCGATCCTGATTGTACCGGCCGTCGTTTCTTCGAGGCCGTTAATGCAGCGGATCAGTGTCGATTTCCCGGATCCTGAAGGTCCGAGCACGACAACAACCTCGCCTTTGGCGACGGTCAGGTCGACATTGTTCAACGCACGGATTCCGCCACGGAATTCCTTGGTAAGCGAGGAAACTTCAATGAGCGGATCGACAGTCATGGTTTCTCCACCGCTGGGATTGGCTCGACCATGGGCTCGGACTCGGCCATTGCATGGTGATGGACAGTGCGGGCCGCCACGATGCGCCGCTCCATCCATGCGGTGAGCATGTTGAGGCTGAAACAGATCACGAAGTAAACGCAGAGGACGAAGCCGTAGACAGCAAACGCTGGACTTTCTCCGGTCATCATGGTCGTGCGTTCAACGATGATCTTCGAGGTTCTGAGGAACTCCGACGCTCCCACCAAAGTCGCTAGCGAGGTCGCCTGGATCAGAAGGGAGAAAAGACCTGTAAAGGAGGGGATGATCGGCAGGATGATCTGCGGCACCAACACCATGAAGAGAGTCTCCCACGGGCGCAGTCCAAGCGCGAGTGCACTTTCGCGCTGGTGTTTCGGTATGGCATTAAAACCGCCTCGAATGATCTCGGATCCATTGGCACTTCCCCAGGTTGTCAGGCTGACGAGCGCGGCCGAAAAGGGATCGAGCGACAACCCGATTAGCGGGGCTCCGAAGTAAACGAACAGGATGTTCACCACGATCGGGATGTCGCGGAAAACCTCGACGAAGACCAAAGAGATCAGCCGGAGGATCCGGTATCGCGACACGGACATGATCCCGAAAAACAGAGAGATAAACGCAGTCAACAACAACGTCAGCGAGGCGAGTTGGAATGTGACGATGAGGCCGCGCCACAGAAGAGGAAGGCTATCGACAATCAGTTGCATCTCAGTCTCCCTCAAGCTGTCCGAAACGGAGCGTGCAAGACCGTCTCAAGGCATCGAACCGTTGCTGACAGCACAAGAACGAGCGCGAGATAGATCAACCCGATGCTGAAGAACATTTCGAGTGTTCTGAAATCGAGCGCCACTCGGTTCATCGCGACAAAGGTCAGTTCCGCGACGCCGATCGCCTGCAAGTAGGACGAGTTCTTCAAGACCGATACCGCTGTGTTGAGCAAAGCGGGGATCGCAACCCGGAGTCCGATCGGAAGCGCGACATATCTCAGATAATGGATCGGCCTGAGGCCGAGGGAAAACGCCGCTTCACGCATCCCCTTATCTACTGCCGCCAAGCCTCCACGCACGTTTTCGGTGTTATAGGCACCGCCCCAAAGCGAGAGGGCGAGAACGCCGGACCAGAAGCCATCGAGGCCCAACCCCAGCGACGCCAACCCATAGAAAATAAAGAAGAGCTGCACGAGCAGCGGCGTCGAACGGATAAAATGCACATAGGCGGTGGCAAGCTGCGAGAGAACCGGAACCCGAAATACACGGACGCTCGCGCAAACAATTCCTATAATCACGGAAAAGGCGATCGATATCAGACTGACTAGGATGGTCATCCAGAGGCCGCTTAGGAGATCCGGCGCCGCCCCCCAGATGTATGGAAAGCTGAAATTATAGTTCATGTGCATAAATCCGATCATTGGGGAGCGGGCCGCTTGTGCGAGCCCGCTCCGTCCGCCGCGTCCTAGGGAGGAATGGATGCGACGCCTATTCGGCGGGCTTCTTGGCCATATCCCAGAAGTTCAGCTTCACCGCGATGTCGTCGCCGTCGTAATAAGCCTCGAACCACTCCTTGAACTTGCCTTCTGCAGCCATCTTGGTCAGTGAAGCGTTGACGAAGTCCAGAAGCTCAGTTTCACCAGGACGGACAGCCGCAGCACGCAGCGTAATCTTGAACTGATCGTCGAGGAGTCGGATCTTGTCGTTTCCTGCCGTCAGCGTCATGAGCACCGGTGTGTCATGCGCATAACCATCGACGCGGTTGGTCATCAGTGCCTGCAGCGCGTCCGAGACACCGTCCAGTTGAAGCGGCTCGATGGTCGGATAGTTTTCCTCGAAGTAGGGAATTGCGAGCGCGCCCTTTACGAAAGCAACTGAATGACCCTCGAGGTCGGCGACAGCATTGTAGGCATCGCCAGCCCGCACGATCACACCCTGCGAAGCCCATGCGTACGGCTGGGTGAAATCGACCACTTCGGCACGGTCTGGGGTGATCCCCATCGTTGCGATGATGAGATCGATCTTGTCGCCGATAAGGGCGGGAACGCGGTTGGCACTGGTCACGCAGACGATTTCCGCCTCAGCATCGTCGCCGAACGCGTACTTCGCAATCTGGTGTGCCATCGCGACTTCCACGCCGACCGGTGTTCCTGAATTGTCCAGATAGCCTTCGGGCGGGTAGTCACACTTGGTACCCACACGAATCTTGCCTGCTTGCTCAAGCGCGCCGGGAACAGCCGGCATATCCTGAGCAGAAGCGGTGGAGGCCCCGACAAGCACGGCCAGCACGCCAAGTAGCTTAGGGATGGAATTGGTTTTGGTCATGAGTTTCCCCTGTTTCTTCAGGCAGTTGCCCCGGCCGAATGAGCGCAAATTCTAAGCGAAATCGGCGAGGGTGTCGGCGGGCACCATGCCTTTCTAGAGCGACATCCATTTAATCTGCAACATATCCGGCAGCCCTGAAGAAGTTTCGGCACTGTTCCGGAGGGAACAGGTCGCAGGTTTGGGCAACGGATTGGAACAGGGCGTCGAATGTCCGGGCTTTGAGCCTTCGCAGGTGGGCCTTGAGTTTGGAGTATGCCATCTCAATGGGGTTCAAATCGGGACTGTAGGGCGGCAGGAAGAGCATCCAGTTGCCCTGCGCCTTCAGGCAATCCTGAGCGCGGGCG
>JBKEDD010000124.1:0-1823 GCA_047975215.1 Jhaorihella sp. | reverse complement strand
TGGTGATGTGCTGGTGTTGATGGACGGCGATGGCCAGCACGAGCCGATGGATGTTGAGCGTCTGCTGGCGAAGCTGAATGAGGGCTACGACCTGGTGGTGGGAGCGCGCCAGAGTCGCGCCGATCAGGCCAGCGTGGCCCGCTGGGGCGCCAATGCGCTCTATAACCGGCTCGCGAGCTGGATGGTCAATCGCGAGATTCCTGACCTTACCTCCGGTTTTCGCGCGGTTGATCGTAAGAAATTCCTGAGTTTTCTGTTTTTGCTGCCCAATGGCTTCAGTTATCCCACCACCTCCACCATGGCCTTTTTCCGGGCCGGTTTTTCAGTCGGTTTTGTGCCGATTTCGGTGAGTGCGCGCCAGGGTAAAAGCCATATCAATCACCTTCGTGACGGCGTGCGCTTCTTCCTGATTATTTTCAAAATCGGCACGCTGTATTCGCCTCTCAAGATCTATTTTCCGGCCTCTGTTGCCTTGATCGGTCTGGGGTTTATCAACTATCTGCTGGCCTGGGCCACCTCGGGCTCGCTGCGCTTCACTAAGATGAGCAGCCTGCTGGTGCTGGCCGGTATGACCGTGTTTCTGCTGGGCCTGCTATCCGAGCAGCTGACCAACCTCCAGTACAAGGATGCCGAGGAAGACGGGCACTGAACTCAATGGTGCTGCCTTGAGAAGGGGGTCGGTACTAAGCCAGGCAGTGGCATCCAGGGTTTTTGTCAAGACCTTATGCAGCATGGATGCTGCATAAGAGCCCCCATGGAGAGCCTGCCCCGCTTTATCGGGTACGGGTTCACGGCGTGTCTTGACAAAAACCCTGGGTGCCACTGCCGATTTCATACGCCGCTATTCGGCTTGGCATTGAGCCTGTATTAATAGGGCACATCCAGCGCCAGTGTTTCCTTGACCTGCTCCATCACCACATAGCTGGTCGATTCCTGCACTCCCGGCAAAGTGAGCAGGGTTTCCCCCAGAAATTTCCGGTAGGCCGACATATCGGCCACTCGCGCCTTGATCATATAGTCGAAATTGCCCGAGACCAGATAGCACTCCTGTACTTCCGCCAGCTCAGATGCGCGATTTTTGAAAGCCTCAAAACTGTCCTGAGAGCTTCGATCGAGCCTGATCTGAACGAAAACCACCAGCCCCGCATCCAGATACTCCGGATTCAGGATGGCCTGATAGCCTCTGATAATGCCCTCGCGTTCCATTCGGCGAATGCGTTCCTTGCAGGGGGTGGCGGACAGGCCGACCTGCCGGGCTAGGTCAACGAAACTGGTGCGCGCATCGGCCTGCAGCAGGCGCAACAACTTGCGGTCAATGCGACTTAAGGTGTGAGCCCTGCGCTCCATGGCTGCTTCCTGAGAAAATGGTTATATACAAATGATTGCTTTCGCCTGTTATGTTTCTAAAAAGCCGGTATCGCTTTTTTTGGTCACTATAACAGCTGAATCAGCTTTTTTTAGCATAAACAAAAGAGAAAAAACCCAATTCCGGCATCTAACATAGCGCAATTCCAATAAGGCTGTTTTATCAGGAGTTACTGCCATGATTGTGGGTGTCCCCAGAGAAATCAAAAACCATGAATACCGGATCGGGCTGACACCGGCCGGTGTCAGAGAGTTTGTCGAACAGGGCCATGAGGTACTGGTTGAGCACGATGGAGGCTTGGCTATCGGCTTTGACAATGCCCTCTATGAAGCGGCGGGGGCGCAGATGGTGGCCGGCGCGGAGGAGATTTTTGAACGCGCGCAGATGATTATCAAGGTCAAGGAACCCCAGCCGGAGGAGTGCCGTTTACTGCGCCCGGGGCAGATCCTGTTCACCT
>JBKEDD010000123.1:0-3719 GCA_047975215.1 Jhaorihella sp. | reverse complement strand
GGCTAATGAGACCCCAACCGCCACGGCATCGACCAAGGCACCTACCGCAGTTATGCAGGTCACCCAGAGCGAGGTAGTGCGAGGTTCATCCTCGGCTCGTGTCCATGCATGCAGAACCATGTGAATACCGACCCCTGTGAGCAGGGCAAAAGCGATCCAGTGATTGACCTCGGTGACATAGTGAGGTCGCGACACCCGCAAGCCATCCCAGTAGAGGGGCGACCGCCTCCACCACGCCGAAGATTACTCCGGTGCGCAAAATTGTGCCGAAGCCGGGACGAGATTGCGTCATGCCCTTACCGATGGAGGCAATGAAGGCGTCAATCGACATAGAAACGGCGAGGATGCCGATAGCAATTGGAGACATGCATGGTTCCTTCAGGGCTACGCCGGGCGATAAATGGGCTCCGCCCACAGAGCCACTTCACCACGGTCTCGCAAAACCCTTGGGTCAGGCACGCCACGCGGCTTCGCTGCGAGTATGTTGACGTACCTCCGCTGCGATAGCGGATGCTACTCCCCGATAGCCAACATATGGAGTTTAACCTCAGGAAAGTCAATTTTATCAGATATTTATAATGAAAATCATTTGCAGATACGCGCCTATCTCCAACTTGGCACGTCGTGTGGATTCCTAAACCGAGCCCGGCCTGTTTTGTCGGTCTGCTTTGCCCGTCCCGCAGGTGCAACTCCGCACGCAAGAACCGTCGTCTTGCGTTTGGGACTTCCTACGATGCAGAGACGGTCTGTAACGAGCTGAGACCCGCCGGGACTATATCGGGTCACGGCAGTAGTCCTCCTGCGACGGTCAGAACTGTCCCCGAAATGAAGGCGGCCTTGGGCGAAGCGAGCCATACGGCCGCCTCGGCAATGTCTATGGGCTCAGCGATGCGGCCCAAAGGGGTCATCGCTGCGACCGCAGCGGGTCGCGCGGGGTTACCTTCCCGTGCGTGCATGTCGGTGTTTGTGGTGCCAACTCGAATTGCTGAGACGCGAATGCCCAAGGGTCCCAACTCTTTGGCTGCACCGATGGTCAAAGTCTCGACTGCCCCCTTTGAAGCAGCGTAGTGGACATATTCACCCGGTGATCCGAGGGCTGCGGCAATGGAGGACATGTTGACAATTGTGCCACCTGAGCCTCCCCGATCGGTTCGCATCCGGTTTGCGGCCTCCTGGAGGCAATACACTGTTCCAAAAACATTCGCGGCAAATGTCCTAGTCAAAGCGTCCTCGGAAACCGAGGTGATCGCAGCACTTCCACCAATGATACCGGCGTTATTCACGAGGCACGCAATCGGTCCGAGTGTATGGTCGCACGCCTCGAACATCTCGGCCACAGAAGTACGGTCGGCTACATTCGCACTGACCGCGAAAGCTCGGGCTCCAGCGTCTTTACATCGAGTGACAGTGTCGGCTGCACCGGCTTTATCGCGGAGGTAATTCACACAGATATCGTAACCGGCCATGGCAAACGCCAGCGCAGTTGCTGCGCCGATACCCTTGCTGGCACCTGTTACGAGAGCTATCGAGCGATCAATCATACCATGACACTACACGCCGTTGGCCGACATGCCAGAGCAATCTTAGCAGCCCGTGTATCGTGGACGCCCTTTTCACTAACTTTTAGGCAAAGGATACCATGATGAGTAGTACCAAGTTTAGCGACAAGTTATCCTGCTGCAACACCTGCATCCAAGAAAGCCAGAGAAAGGGAAGCCCGGATGCCGGGCTTGAAAGGATAGAGAGAGTCTCATCCGGGTCCGGCGTGACAAGGATCCTGACCATGGCCAAGACCGTAACCCGCCCGAAACCCGCCACCACGAAAAAGGCCGAAGCCGCCGGATCGGCAACGCCTGACGGCGCTGCCGAAATCCGGATGATCCCGCTCGACCAGCTGGAGCCAAGCCCGCTCAACGTGCGCAAGGTGGCGGCAAGCGCCAGTGACGATGCCGAGCTTCTTGCCAGCATCCGCGAGACCGGCATCAAGCAGAACCTGGTGGTTCATGCGTTGTCAGACACACGTTTTGCCGTCGATGCTGGCGGTCGTCGCCTCAAGACGCTGAAGCAGCTCGCCGACGACGGCGTGATCCCCGCGGATCATCCGGTGCCCTGCCTCGTCGAAGATGAGTGCAATGCCATCCTCACCTCCGCCACGGAAAACCTCCAGCGGGCGGCGATGCACCCGGCGGACCAGTTCGAAGCTTTCGACAAGATGATCGCCGAAGGCCGCAGCGAAGACGAGATCGCGCTGAAGTTCGGCGTCTCCGTCGACCTGGTGCGCCGTCGCCTGAAACTCGCCCGTGTCGCGCCCGAGATCATCGAGCAGTTCCGAGCGGGCGACCTGACTCTCGAATGCGTGATGGCCTTCACGCTGACCGACGATCATGATCGCCAACTGGCTGTCTGGAACGCGGTGAAGGGCAGCTATCACATCCATCCGCAAAGCATCAAACGCCATCTGACCGAGACCGCGCATTCGGCGAACTCGGCCTTGGGGCGTTTTGTCGGCATCGAGGCGTATGAGGCGGCGGGTGGTGTTCTGCTGCGTGATCTCTTCGATGATCGTGCCAGCGCCCATATGGAAAACCCCGAGCTCCTGGAGCGCCTCGCTATCGAGAAACTGCAGGCTGCAGCCACGACTTTTGAGGCGACGTGGAAATGGGTCGAGGTGCATCTCTCGGTAGATTACGGCGCGTTTCGCAGTTTCGGGCGGGTCTATCCGCAGGATGTTGACGCCGATCCGGACCTAATGGCCGAAGAGGAGCGTCTCATCGCGCGCGAGGAAGAACTGGCAGCGCAGAATGATGGCGAGGATTGGACCGACGCGGAGACCGAAGAATACTACGCCATTGAGCCGCGGCTGCGCGAGATCGAGACTCTGCAGCGCGAGCGGCAGCCTTATGCTGACGAAGATCGCGCCATTGCGGGTGTGGTTCTGACCATCGGTCAAAACGGAGCGCTGCGCGTCGAGAAGGGGTTGGTGCGGCCCGAGGATATTCCAGCCGCACCAGAGCGCGACGAGACCACCTCAGATGCAGACGGCGCCTCCTCCCCTGCCCGTCCGCAGGTGACGCCGCCGACCTCCTCCACACCGGTGCCGACTTCCGACCCGGCGGCGACGTTGCGCAAGGCGGACGGGATTTCTGCAAGCCTTGCCGACGATCTGCGGGCGACGCGCCAGCACATCCTGCGGGCACATCTGTCGGCAGATTTCGAGGTGGCGTTCGATGCGATGCTCTACGCGCTCTGCGAGCAGGCTTTGGGGCGGTCCTACAACAACGAGGCGCTCGAAATCTCGATCCGGCCCTTCCAGGCGCAAAACCGCGAGGTGCTGCATGCGGATACCGTCGCCCAGAAGATGCTCAAGGCGCTGGAACAGGACCTCGCCACTGGCTGGATGACGCTGGAGAAGCCCGAGGACTTCCGGGCAATGTCAGCGCTGCCGATTGCGGACAAACAGGCGCTTTTTGCCTGGGCGGCGGGTCTGGCGGTCAAGCCGCAGCTCTCCTCCGACAATCGCCCCTCTGCGATCATCGAGGAGATCGGCGCGCGGCTTGACGTCGATGTGGCGGCCTGCTGGCGCCCAACCGCGCAAAACTACTGGGGTCGGGTCAACAAAGGCCACGCGGTTGCCACGGCGCGCAAACTGATCGGCGATGACTACGCCGAAGATCGCAATCGCGAGCGCAAGGGCGATATCGCGGCCGCGATGGAACGGG
>JBKEDD010000122.1:0-2767 GCA_047975215.1 Jhaorihella sp. | reverse complement strand
GGGGAAGTGCTGGCTGAATTGCCGCCAGTGGCCCTGATACCCGACCAGGGAGCCTATCACCCGGATTACGAGGGGCAATTCAGTGCCAACCCGGACAATATCCTGCGTGCGCTCGGCCATCGCCCGGGGCAGGCGATTATCGCCCTCGGTTTTCACAATCGCTACCTGAAGGCGGATGCCCTGTCCCATATCGATGCGCTGGTGGAAAAAATTCGTGCCCGGGGTGCCTTCGCGCTGCCGGTGTTTTATTCCCTGGGCCCGGATGCGCGCCTGGTGGACTTGCTCAAAGGGCGGGCCAATGTACTGATTCACATGCAGCCGGTTTATCACAATGGTTTCGAGGCCCAGCTGAACGCGCTGGGTATTCCCGTGATGCAGGGTATCGGGCGCTGGAACGACAGCGCCGAGGGCTGGCAGCAGGATCCAGTGGGGCTGTCGCTGTCGGCGACCCCGCTTTACCTTGCCCTGCCGGAACAAAACGGCCTGATCGACCCGATGATGCTGTGGTCGGAAAAAGCCGGTGAACTGAGCCTGATTGATTATCAGGCGGAGGCTGCGCTCGACAAGGCCGTCAAGCTGGCCCGCCTGCAAATGACGGCCCTCGCCGAGCAAAAACTGGCGGTGATGGTTTACAACTACCCGCCGGGGGAGCGCAATCTGTCGGCCTCCTTTATGAATGTGCCGCGCAGTCTGGCAGGGCTGTCCGGCCAGTGGCTGGCGGCGGGTTACAGCACCCGCGAACTCAGTGAGCAGGCGTTTATCGATGGTCTGGGTGCGGCTATTCAGGCAAGCACGCAAGCGGCAAGTCAGGGCGAGGCACCGGTATCAGCAGCTGCGGCCAGCCGCTCTTCGCTGTCGCTGCAGGCCTATCTCGCCTGGTTTGCTCAGCTGCCGGCCAGCGTACAGCAGCGTATCAACGACTACTGGGGTGAACCGGCTAAATCTCCCATGCTGGCGCTGGTCGATGGTGAGCAGGCCTTCCCCATCCACCACCTGGACGCCGGCAATATCATCTATCTCGGTCAGCCCGCCCGCGGACGGCCCGGCATGAGCAGTGAACGGCAGCTCTATCACGATATGCGGGTGCCGGTGACTCACTACTATCTGGCCACTTACCTGTGGTTGCGGGATCACTTCAAGGCCCATGCGCTGGTGCAGTTCGGTACCCACGGTACCCAGGAGTGGATGCCGGTCAAGGAGCGCGGGCTCAGTATTTACGATGACCCGCTGCTGGCGCTGGGTGACATTCCTGTGATCTATCCCTACATCATCGATAATGTCGGCGAGGCCACCCAGGCCAAGCGGCGGGGCCGGGCGGTGATGATCAGCCATCAGACACCACCCTTCAGGCCATCGGGTCTGCACGGGGTGTTGGTGGACATGCACCAGCTGATTCACCAGTGGGAGAACCTCGAAGCCGGGGAAGTGAAGGACAATACCCTTGCCAGCCTGCTGGCGATGGCGCAGGACAATGAACTGGCGACCGATCTCAAGTGGAGCATAGCCGATATCAACGAAAGGCCTGCAGACTTCGTTCAGCGTCTGCACGATTATCTGCACGAACTGGCGGATGCGGCCCAGCCGATGGGGCTGCACACCTTTGCCGGCGACGCGCTGTACGAGCAAAAGCTGACCACCGTGCTGCAGATGCTCGGTGAGGATTTTATCGCTGCTTTCAATCTGGCTCAGCCCGATGAGCTCTATGCCGGCGATTACCGCGATCTGGCGAGCACAGCCCCTTATCACTGGCTGGACCGTGTGTTGGCGGCCGATGCCGAACGGCAGCCAGAACCGGCGCTGGGCGACTGGCAGATGCTGGCGCGGCAATATTACGAACGTCTCGACAGCGCGCCGGAGTGGGCGGGTCTCAGCGCTGCCCTGCGCGCGCAACACATTGCCCCGGGTATTGGCGGCGATCCCGTGCGGGTGCCCGACAGCCTGCCCAGTGGCAAAAATCTGGTCGGGTTTGATCCCGCCCGGGTGCCCACCAAAGAGGCCTGGGCGGTGGGTAAGCAGGCTATTGATGAACTGATCGCCAAACACCGGGACGAACACGGCCAGTGGCCGCAGCGGCTGGCCTTTTCCCTGTGGGCGGTGGAGGCCATGCGCCACGGCGGTATTCTGGAAAGCCAGGCCCTCTACGCCATGGGTGTTGAACCGGTCTGGGACCGTGCCGGCCGGGTCGATGGTTATACCATTGTTTCCCGGGAGGCATTGGGCCGGCCACGGGTGGATGTGGTGTTGTCGGTCACCGGCCTGTATCGCGACCAGTTTCCAAACGTGATGAAACATCTGGCCGAAGCGGCGGCGGAAATATCCCAATTGGATGAAAACGACAATCCCCTGCACGAACACACCCGCATGCTGCTGGCGGACCTGATGGCCAGAGGCATACCGCAGGACGAAGCTTTGCCGATGGCGCAGACCCGCGTCTTTGGCAGCCCGACCGGGGTCTACGGCACCGGCCTTGAGGATGCGGCCCTGGCCAGCGACACCTGGGAATCGGAAGACAAACTGGCGGAACTCTATCTGCAGCGCATGAGTCACGCCTTCGGCCCCGACAGCAGCCGCTGGAGCGAGGCACCCGACAGCAGCGATTTGTACGCCGAATACCTGAAATCCGTCGATGTCGCTCTGTTGGCCAGAACCTCCAATCTCTACGGCATGCTGACCACTGACGATCCCTTCCAGTACCTCGGTGGTATCGACCTGGCGGTGCGCCACCTGAGGGGAAAAAGCCCGGAACTGTATATCTCCAACCAGCGGC
>JBKEDD010000121.1:0-4202 GCA_047975215.1 Jhaorihella sp. | reverse complement strand
GCCCGCGCTCAGGATTGCCTGAAGGCGCAGGGCAACTGGATGCTCTTCCTGCCGCCCTACAGTCCCGATTTGAACCCCATTGAGATGGCATACGCCAAACTCAAGGCCCACCTGCGAAGGCTCAAAGCCCGGACATTCGACGCCCTGTTCCAATCCGTTGCCCAAACCTGCGACCTGTTCCCTCCGGAACAGTGCCGAAACTTCTTCAGGGCTGCCGGATATGTTGCAGATTAAATGGATGTCGCTCTAGCTTTTCCGGGTTCGGAAGGTTTAAGCGCCGCGGTCCGGCACCGAAGAAAGTGGCTGCCCCGATATCTCGTTGCTGGAATTGGGTTCCGGCAGGGGTTTGCCGGTTTTCAGGTTCGCCGGAACGATGCGCCCGGATCCCGGCCGGACATTCTTGTATTTCGGGGGAAGTCACCAATGAAATTGAAAGCATACATACTTGCCGCCGCTACCAGTCTCGGGCTGGCGGCACCGGCAGCGGCGGTAAGCGTCGATCTGGAACTGCAATTGCTTGTCGACGTGTCGGGAAGCGTGAGCGCATCGGAATTCAACCTGCAAAGGGACGGCTACGAAGCCGCCTTCCGCAGCGCCCCGATCATCAACGCGATCACCGGCGGCACCATCGGTTCGATCGCCGCACAACTGGTGTATTGGTCAAGCTCGAGCCGCCAGGCCATTGGCGTTGCCTGGACCCACATCAGCGATTCCACCACCGCGAACGCGTTCGCGGACGCGATCGCCGCGGCTGCGCGCCCGTTCTCGGGTAGCACCTCGATCGACGCGGCCATCCGCTATGCCAATCCGCTTTATGACGACAACGGCTTCGAAGGAACCCGGCTGGTCATGGACATCTCGGGCGACGGCACCAGCAGCAAGTCCCGCACCGAAGCGGCGCGCGACGCTGCAGAGGCCCTGGGCATCACCATCAACGGCCTGCCGATCGGTGGCTTCTCGTCGATCGAGAACTTCTATACCAACAGTGTGATCACCTCGGACGGCTTCGTCGTGGCGGCAAGTTCGTTCGACGATTTCGGCCGCGCGGTGGCGAAAAAACTCGAGATCGAAATCGGCGGCGGCCCGGGCCCCGTCCCGATCCCGGCCGCCGGCTGGCTGCTGCTGACCGGCATGGGCGGCCTGATGGCGATGCGGCGGCGCAAGAAAGCCTGACGCAACGGCATAAACGACACCGAAAGGCCCGCCGGTTCGCCGCGCGGGCCTTTTCTTCGCGCTGCACACAGCACCCCGCGAACAATGATCCGCACGGGGTTCCGCCCGGGTTCACGGACGGCTATATGCAATCCGACCCGAAACAGCGGAGAATCCCCATGGCCGAAGCGCGACACACCAGAGTTCTGATTATCGGATCGGGCCCGGCCGGCTACACGGCAGGCGTCTATGCCAGCCGCGCCATGCTGAACCCGCTTCTGGTGCAGGGGATCGAACCGGGTGGCCAGCTGACCACCACCACCGAGGTCGAGAACTGGCCCGGCGATACCGAGGTGCAGGGCCCCGACCTGATGGTACGGATGGAAGCCCATGCCCGCGCCATGGGATGCGAGATCGTCAGCGACATCATCACCGGTCTGGACCTGTCGCAGCGCCCGTTCCGCGCCACCGGCGACAGCGGCACCGCCTACACCGCCGACGCGGTGATCCTGGCCACCGGCGCCCGGGCCAAGTGGCTTGGCCTGCCCAGCGAAGAAAAGTTCAAGGGTTTCGGGGTATCTGCCTGCGCCACCTGTGACGGATTCTTCTATCGCGGACAGGAAATCGTGGTGGTCGGCGGCGGCAACACCGCGGTCGAAGAGGCGCTGTTCCTGACCAACTTCGCCTCAAGGGTCACGCTGATCCATCGCCGCGACGAACTGCGCGCCGAAAAAATCCTGATCGACCGGCTGATGAAGAACCCCAAGATCGAACCTCTGTGGTTTCACACGCTGGAAGAGGTCGTGGGCACGGATACGCCGCTGGGTGTCGAAGGCGTGCGGGTGAAACATGTGAAAACCGGCGAAATTACCGAGATCGCGGCCAAAGGCGTGTTCATCGCCATCGGCCACGCACCCGCCAGCGAACTGGTCAAGGACCAGCTTGAAACCCACATGGGCGGCTATGTGGTGGTCCGGCCGGGGAGCACCGAAACCAGCGTTCCGGGCGTCTTCGCCGCCGGCGACCTGACCGATCACAAGTACCGCCAGGCCGTGACCAGCGCCGGCATGGGCTGCATGGCGGCGCTCGATGCCGAGCATTTTCTTGCCGCGCAGGACGCTATTGCGCCCGAACCGGCCGAGCCGCAGCCAGCGGGCTGAGGTTCCTGGCCGACCGCACCCGCGCGCCGCGCGAAATGGCGCGGGTCGCGCGGCCCGGCGGGCGCATCGTGCTGGCAACCTTCGCCGCGGTCGCGGACTCGCCCGGCTGGTGCCGCTTCTGGGCAGGATCGTCGGCCCCGGGGCCGAGGCCGCTCTGCCCGCGCCGTTCTGCCTGGGATCCTCCCGCGCGCTCGACACTGAACTGGCCGCTGCCGGGTTGAAGGCCGCCGAACACCGGGAGATCGCCGGCACGGTGCGACACGCATCGCTCGACGCCTGTCTTGATACCGAGATCGGCGGTTGGACCCTGGCCGAGATGGTATCGGCCGAGCAACGGGACCGTCTCAAGAGGGAGGCGCGGCGCGAACCGGCCGAACATATCGGCCCGGACGGCGCGGTGCGCTTCACCGCCCCGGCACATCTGGCAATCATCCGCCGCTGACGTCGCGGAAATCACGCACAGGCGCAAATTCGCCACCCGTGCCTAGACTTTCCCGACGATCCGGGTCTATGCCGCGCACGAAACGGATTCCCCGCGCCCATAGCCCCTATCGACGAAAGTTGTTCCATGACGATGCTTGGTAACCTTGCCCCCATCCCCGAACTTTATGTGTCCTACGAGAGCGCCCAGAAACTGAAGGCCGAAGCCGCCGATCTGGCAAGCCACGACCTGAGTCCGCGCCAGATCTGCGATCTGGAACTGCTGATGAACGGCGGGTTCAGCCCGCTCAAGGGATTCCTGAGCGAAAAGGACTATGACAGCGTCGTCGAGAACATGCGCCTGGCCGATGGCGCGCTCTGGCCGATGCCGATCACGCTGGATGTAAGCGAGAAATTCGCCGAGACGCTGGAAATCGGACAGGATATCGCCCTGCGCGACCAGGAAGGCGTGATCCTGGCCACCATGACCGTCACCGACCGCTGGACCCCGGACAAGGCGCGCGAGGCGGTGCATGTGTTCGGCGCCGACGACACGGCGCACCCGGCGGTGAACTATCTGCACAACGTGGCCGGCAAGGTCTATCTGGGCGGGCCGATAACGGGCATCCAGCAGCCCGTTCACTACGATGTCCGGGGCCGGCGCGACACGCCCAACGAAGTGCGCGCACTGTTCCGCAAGCTGGGCTGGCGCCGCATCGTCGCCTTCCAGACGCGCAATCCGCTGCACCGCGCGCATCAGGAACTGACCTTCCGCGCCGCCAAGGAAGCCCAGGCGAACCTGCTGATCCATCCGGTCGTCGGTATGACCAAACCCGGCGATGTCGATCACTTCACCCGGGTTCGCTGCTACGAGGCGGTGCTCGACAAATACCCCGCCGCCACCACCACCATGAGCCTCTTGAACCTGGCCATGCGCATGGCCGGCCCGCGCGAGGCTGTGTGGCACGCGCTGATCCGCAAGAATCACGGCTGCACGCATTTCATCGTCGGGCGCGACCATGCGGGCCCCGGCAAGAACTCGGCGGGCAAGGATTTCTACGGCCCCTACGATGCACAGGATCTGGTGCGCAGGCACCAGGACGAGATCGGCATAGAGATGGTCGATTTCAAACACATGGTCTATGTGCAGGAACGCGCCCAGTACGAACCCGCCGACGAAATCAAAGAGGGTGTGACCGTACTCAACATCTCGGGCACCGAACTGCGCCGCAGGCTGCGCGAGGGGCTCGAGATCCCCGAATGGTTCTCTTTCCCCGAGGTGGTGGAACAGTTGCGCATGCGCTATCCGCCGCGTAGCCAGCAGGGCTTTACCGTGTTCTTCACCGGTTTTTCCGGGTCCGGCAAGTCGACCATCGCCAACGCGCTCATGGTCAAGCTGATGGAGATGGGCGGGCGCCCCGTGACGCTGCTGGATGGCGACATCGTGCGCAAGAATCTCAGATCCGAGCT
>JBKEDD010000120.1:0-2212 GCA_047975215.1 Jhaorihella sp. | reverse complement strand
TCACGATGTTGGTGCCGGTGGCCTGTCCAATGCGCTGCCGGAGCTGGTCAAGGATGGTGGTCGCGGCGGGCGTTTTGAGCTGCGCGCCGTGCCCAACGACGAGCCGGGCATGTCGCCGCTGGCGATCTGGTGCAACGAATCCCAGGAGCGCTATGTGCTGGCGGTGGAGCCGCGGCATCTGGCGCGCTTTGAAGCCATCTGTGCCCGTGAGCGCTGCCCTTTTGCGGTGGTGGGCGAGGCGACACAGGAACTGGCCCTGAGCCTGAGCGATGCCCATTTCAACAACAAGCCGGTGGATCTGCCGATGTCGGTGCTGTTCGGCAAGCCGCCGCGCATGCACCGCGATATCCAGCGGCAGGCGGTCAGGCAGACGCCGCTGGCTATTAAGGCCACTGTCGCCGAGGCGCTGGCGCGGGTGCTGCAGTTGCCGGCGGTGGCCTCCAAGCAGTTTCTGATTACGATTGGCGATCGCACGGTAACGGGCATGGTGGCCCGCGACCAGATGGTGGGCCCCTGGCAGGTGCCGGTGGCAAACTGCGCAATGACAACCCTCGCTTACGACAGCTTCGCCGGCGAGGCGATGGCGATGGGCGAGCGCACTCCGCTGGCCCTGGTGGACGGGCCTGCTTCCGGTCGCATGGCGGTGGCCGAGGCCATCACCAATATTCTGTCGGCGCCGATTGAGGCCCTCAGTGATATCAAGTTGTCGGCCAACTGGATGTGCGCCGCCGGCCAGGGGCGCGAGGATGAAGTGCTGTTCGATACCGTGCGCGCGGTCGGTATGGAACTCTGCCCCGAGCTGGGCATCACCATCCCCGTTGGCAAGGATTCCATGTCCATGCGCACCACCTGGCAGGACGAGGGGGTGGAGAAAGCCGTGACCGCGCCCATGTCGCTGGTTATTTCCGCCTTTGCGCCGGTCAGCGATGTGCGGCGGGCGGTGACGCCCCAGCTCCAGCCCCGTGAGGATGCCTCGCTGGTGCTGATTGACCTGGGGCGGGCTCGCAACCGCCTGGGCGGCTCGGCCCTGGCGCAGGTCTACGGCCAGCTGGGCGATGAGGTGGCCGACCTCGATAGCCCCGCTGATTTGATAGCCCTGTTCGAGCTGGTGCAGAGCCAGCTGGCGGCGGGCCGGCTGCTGGCCCTGCACGACCGCGCCGATGGCGGCCTGGTGGTAACACTGCTGGAGATGGCTTTCGCCGGCCACTGTGGTCTGGATATCGATCTTGAGCCCCTGGCCGGTGAGACTCTGGGCAAGCTCTTCGCCGAGGAGGCCGGTGTGGTGCTGCAGCTTGCCGACAGCGATCTGGAAGCCCTGCGGGAGCAGGCGGAAGAGCTCGGTCTGGCGGTTTGCCTGCAGGTGATAGGACGCGCCCTGCCGGGCGAGCAGATTGTGCTGCGTGACGGTGGCGAAGTGCTGTTGCAGGATGAGCGCAGCCGCCTGCAGCGCCTGTGGAGCCGAACCAGCTACGAAATCCAGGCCCTGCGAGACAACCCCGACTGCGCCCGCGAGGAGTTTGAGCGCATCGGCGCCATCGACCCGGGTCTGTCGGCGCAGCTGAGCTTTGATGTGAACGAAGACATCGCCGCCCCCTTCATCAACACCGGCGCCCGCCCGCTGGTGGCGGTGTTGCGGGAGCAGGGGGTCAACGGCCATGTTGAAATGGCGGCGGCCTTCCACCGCGCCGGTTTTGCGCCGGTGGATGTGCACATGAGCGATCTGCTCGCGGGCCGGCGCCGGCTGGAGGATGTCAAGGGGTTGGTGGCCTGTGGCGGCTTCTCCTATGGCGACGTGCTCGGTGCTGGCGAGGGCTGGGCCAAGAGCATCCTGTTCAACCAGCAGCTGCGCGGCCAGTTCAGCGACTACTTCCAGCGCACAGACAGTTTTACCCTCGGCGTCTGCAACGGCTGCCAGATGGTTTCCACCCTGAAGGATCTGATCCCCGGCGCCGGCCACTGGCCGCGTTTTGTGCGCAACCGTTCGGAGCAGTTCGAGGCCCGCTACACGCTGGTGCGGGTGGAGGAGAGCCCCTCGGTGTTGCTGGCCGGCATGGCCGGTTCGCACCTGCCCATTGCGGTCGCTCACGGTGAGGGGAGGGCGGAGTTCGCCAGCGAGGCTGATCAGCGCGCCTGTGAAGCGCAGGGGATAGTCAGCCTGCGTTATCTGGAGAACAGTCTCGAGGTGGCTGAGCGCTAGCCGGCCAACCCCAAC
>JBKEDD010000119.1:0-60029 GCA_047975215.1 Jhaorihella sp. | reverse complement strand
ATGATCACCCGCGCCCGCCATGTCGAGGTGCAGATCCTGGGCGACAAGCATGGCGGCATGTACCACCTATTCGAGCGCGACTGCTCGGTGCAGCGGCGCAACCAGAAGGTCGTCGAACGCGCGCCCGCGCCCTATCTGAGCGAGGCCCAGCGCGCCGAGATCTGCGATCTGGGCCGACGCATCTGTGCCCATGTGAGCTATGAATGTGCCGGGACCGTCGAATTCCTCATGGATATGGAGACCGGCGAGTTCTACTTCATCGAAGTGAACCCCCGCGTCCAGGTCGAACATACCGTCACCGAGGAAGTGACCGGCATCGACATCGTTCGCGCGCAGATCCTGATCGCCGAGGGCAAGACCATCGCCGAGGCGACCGGCAAACCCGCCCAGGACGACATCCGCCTTAATGGCCACGCGCTCCAGACGCGGATCACCACCGAGGATCCGCAGAACAGCTTCATCCCCGACTACGGCCGCATCACCGCCTATCGCAGCGCCACCGGCATGGGCATACGGCTTGACGGCGGCACGGCCTATGCCGGCGGCGTGATCACGCGCTACTATGACAGCCTGCTGACCAAGGTCACTGCCTGGGCACCGACCCCGGAGGCGGCCATCGCCCGCATGGACCGCGCCTTGCGCGAATTCCGCATCCGCGGCGTCAGCACCAATATCGCCTTCGTCGAGAACCTGCTGAAACACCCGACATTCCTGTCCAACGATTACTCCACGCGGTTCATCGACGAAACGCCGGAGTTGTTCCAGTTCCGCAAACGCCGCGACCGCGGCACCAAGGTGCTGACCTATATCGCCGACATCACCGTCAACGGGCACCCCGAAACCAGGGGTCGCCCGCGCCCGTCGGCCAGCGCGCGAACCCCCAGACCGCCCGCGCGGCGGGCCGCGCCGCAGATGGGCACCCGCAACCTGCTGGAACAGAAGGGGCCGCAGGCGGTGGCCGACTGGATGCGGGCGCAAAAGCGGTTGCTGATCACCGATACCACCATGCGCGACGGGCACCAGTCGCTGCTGGCCACGAGGATGCGCAGCATCGACATGATCCGGGTGGCGCCCGCCTATGCCGCCAATCTGGGCGGGCTGTTTTCCGTCGAGTGCTGGGGCGGAGCCACCTTCGACGTGGCCTACCGGTTCTTGCAGGAATGCCCCTGGCAACGGCTGCGCGATCTGCGCGAGGCGATGCCGAACCTGATGACGCAGATGCTGCTGCGAGGATCGAACGGCGTCGGCTATACCAATTATCCAGATAATGTCGTGCGCGAGTTCGTCCGGCAGGCGGCAAGGTCGGGGGTCGATCTTTTCCGGGTGTTCGACAGTCTCAACTGGGTCGAGAACATGCGCGTGGCGATGGATGCCGTGCTTGGCCAGAACAAGCTGTGCGAAGGCACGATCTGCTATACCGGCGATATCCTCGACCCGGACCGGGCCAAGTACGACCTGAAGTACTACGTAAGCATGGGCGACGAGCTGCGCCGGGCGGGGGCGCATGTTCTGGGGCTCAAGGACATGGCCGGGCTGCTGAAACCCACGGCGGCCCGCGCACTGATTAAGGCGCTCAAGGAAGAGGTCGGGCTGCCGATCCATTTTCATACGCACGACACCGCCGGCGTGGCGGTCGCCACCATTCTTGCCGCCTCCGAAGCGGGGGTGGACGCGGTCGATTGCGCCATGGACAGCTTTTCGGGCAACACCAGCCAGGCGACGCTGGGATCGGTGGTCGAGGCCCTGCGCAACACCGACCGCGACACCGGGCTGGACATCGGCGCCATCCGCGAGATCAGCGACTATTTCGAAGCGGTGCGCGCCCAGTACGCGGCATTCGAGAGCGGCCTTCAGGCGCCGGCGTCCGAAGTCTACCTGCACGAGATGCCGGGCGGTCAGTTCACCAACCTCAAGGCGCAGGCGCGCAGCCTCGGGCTGGAAGACCGCTGGCACGAGGTGGCGCAGGCCTATGCCGACGTCAACATGATGTTCGGCGATATCGTCAAGGTCACGCCTTCGTCGAAAGTGGTGGGCGACATGGCGCTGATGATGGTGGC
This sequence comes from Jhaorihella sp., assembly GCA_047975215.1. GTDB lineage: Bacteria > Pseudomonadota > Alphaproteobacteria > Rhodobacterales > Rhodobacteraceae > JAGRMG01. The sequence goes on along the minus strand of JBKEDD010000119.1, from coordinate 57,972 downwards.
CCAGGGGCTGAGCCGCGCGCAGGTCGAGGACCCCGAGGTCGACATGGCCTTTCCCGACAGCGTCATCGACATGCTGCGCGGCAATCTGGGCCAGCCGCCGGGGGGATTCCCCGAAGGCATCGTCAGGAAGGTGTTGAAGGACGAGGCACCCAATACCGAACGGCCCGGCAAGCATCTTGAGCCGGTCGCATTGGAAGACGTGCGCGCGAAGGTCAGCGCCGAACTGGATGGCAAGCCGGTGGATGACGAGGATCTGAACGGATATCTCATGTATCCCAAGGTCTTCATGGACTACATGGGCCGGCACAAGATATACGGCCCGGTGCGCACCCTGCCCACGCGCACGTTCTTTTACGGCATGGAACCGGGCGAAGAGATCAGCGCCGAAATAGACCCCGGCAAGACCCTCGAAATCCGCTGTCAGGCGGTGGGCGAAACCGACGAGAACGGCGAGGTCAGGGTGTTCTTCGAACTGAACGGCCAGCCGCGCGTGGTGCGGGTACCCAACCGGCTGGTGAAATCCGCATCGGCCCAGCGCCCCAAGGCCGAACCCGGCAACCCGGCCCATGTCGGCGCGCCGATGCCCGGCGTCGTGGCCACGGTGGCCGCCGAGGCCGGCCAGACCGTCAAGGCCGGAGATCTGCTGCTGACCATCGAGGCGATGAAGATGGAAACCGGCATTCATGCCGACCATGACGCCACCGTCAAGGCGGTGCATGTCAGCCCGGGCACCCAGATCGACGCCAAGGATCTGCTGGTGGTGCTGGAACCTTGCGACTGACGGGCCGCGCGACTGCCGCCGCCGCTGACGGTTTCGCCATGGTTGCGCGCCGCTTCAGCCCGCCCGAAGCGAGATCGCCCCGGCGCGGTGCGCATGGGCGGAAGGGTCGGGGCATGACAGCACGAGGCCGGTACAGATGCCAAGCGCCAGAAGCAATGTCTTGAGCGTTTCGAGTGCTGGCATGGCCTGAACCTCCGGGCGGGTTGCGCGCTGTTGCAAGGGGTTGAACGCGGCCGCGCGCACTTTCCGTCGCGTCCGGGCGCGATTCGGCGGGGAAATCTTTCGGGGCGGTTCATTTTCCTCTTGCGGCCCGAACGCGTTGTTTATATCTGAGCCCTCACCCACGGACGCGGGCGTAGCTCAGGGGTAGAGCATTACCTTGCCAAGGTAAGGGTCGTGAGTTCGAATCTCATCGCCCGCTCCAATTTTTCGACACCATATTGACCGGTCCCGGCGGCGGCTCTCTTGTGCGCCCCCTGTGGCGCGCGTTTCCATGCATGGTGCATGACGGGTCGGGTTCGCTGATCGCCGGTACCACCAACGACGATGACGGCACAGGCACGAACGCGCAACTGACATTCACCGCGACCAGCACCGGGATGCACTATGTCTCCGCCGGGGCCTATGGCAGCAATACCGGCACCTACAAGATCTCGGTCAGCGAAGACAGAGTCACGCCACCGCCGGCATCGGGCTTTGAGATCATCATCGACTTCGAAGGAAACGAAGCCTACCGGCCTTATTTCGACCGCGCGGCCGAGGCATGGGAGCGTGTCATCACCGGCGACCTTCCCGATGTCGTCGACAGCCGCTGGGGCATAGTCGACGACCTGCGCATCGACGCGGCTGTCACGGCCATCGACGGGCCGGGCAGCATTCTCGGCCAGGCCGGTCCGCGCGATTTCCGCGCAGGCTCCTCCCTGCCCTACAACGGCATGATGCAGTTCGACGAGGCCGATCTTGCCGGGATGGAGGCCAAGGGCGTCCTGGGCGAGGTCATCGAGCACGAGATGGGCCACGTTCTGGGCATCGGCACCTTGTGGGAACACCTGGGTCTGCGCAGCGGATTCAATTACACCGGCGCCAATGCCGTCAGCGAATACAGCACGCTGACGGGCCGTTCGCAATCGGCGGTCCCGCTGGAATCGGGCGGCGGAGCCGGCACCGCGGGCAGCCACTGGAGCGAGTCGGTCTTCGATACCGAACTGATGACCGGCTATGCCGAAAACAGCCCACCCATGCCGCTGAGCCGGATGACGGTCGGAACCTTGCAGGACATGGGCTATTCGGTCGACTACGCGGGCGCCGACCCCTACGTCCTGACCGGGAGCCTGTCGAGCCTGATGGCGCCGGGCGGGGCCGCGCGCGCGGCAGGCGCCGGGCTACCCGACCTGGCGGCGCTTGAAGCGCCGGGCTTCTCGGGGCAGCGGTTCATCAACTTCAACGCGACATCGCTGCGCATCGCCAGCACGCCGGTTCCCGAGAAGCTCCACGGACTGATCAGCGAAAGCACCGAATCGTCGGTCATACTGTTCCTGAACTCGCGCGAACGCCGTGTGGTTGTCGAACTGGATGGCGAATTCGAAAAGAACAACCCGGTTTCGGTGGATGAACTGAAAGGTGAATTGCGGCAGGCCTCGTTCTACGAGAGCGGATATCTGCTGGCCCGCTACGACTATTCCGACAGCCCGGTCGATGTTGCCAGCGCGCTGCAAAACTGGAGCGGCTTCAACCTCGACCTCGACAACCTGCTTGAAAGCCGGGCGCCGACGGCGCAGGCGGACCTGATCCGCGCCGGGGCCGGTAACGACTACCTGATCGGCGGGCTGGGCGACGACACGCTGGTCGGCGGCGCGGGCGAGGATACCGTCGGCTTCGATTTCGACAGCGGCGAGGCGAGGCGACGGTAAGCGAAGAAGGCGGCGTGTTCACCATCCTTTCTGCGCGCGAGGGCGCCGACCAGGTCAGCGAGGTCGAAAGCTTCCGCTTCAACAACGTAACGCTGGACGTGGCTGGCATGCTGGCCCTGGCGGGAAGCGGCGGCGGCGGCGTCGGCCCGGACGGATCGACCGTTGGCGACGATCTGCTGACCGGTACCGCGGGTGACGACGTGCTGAGCGGCGATGACGGCGACGACACGATCGACGGTCTTGACGGCAACGACCGTCTTCTGGGCGAGGGCGACGACGACCTTCTGCGCGGCGGCGATGGCGCCGACATCCTCAACGGTGGTCCGGGCAACGACGAGATCATCGGCGGCGCCACCAGCGCCGACCGCAGCGACACGATCTTTGGCGGTTCCGGCAACGACAACATCCAGGCCGGTCATGGCAACGATCTGGTCTATGGCCAGGACGGCAACGATTCGATCGCCGGCGGATATGGGGCCGATACGCTTCAGGGCCAGAATGGCGACGACGTGATCACAGGCTCGGCCTTCGGCGATATCGTGTTCGGCGGCGCGGGCGACGATTTCGTCAACGGCGGTTTCGGGCATGACCTGCTGAATGGCGGCGATGGCGCCGACCGGTTCTTCCATGTCGGCGGGACGCGCGATCAGATGCTCGGCCACGGGTCGGACTGGGTGCAGGACTATGACGCGGCGGAGGGCGACGTACTTGTGTTCGGCGGCAGCGCCACGGCCGGTCAGTTCCAGGTCAATGTGGCGCATACCGCCGACCGCGCCACCGGCGAGCGTTCGGGCGACGACGCGGTGCAGGAAGCCTTCGTGATCTACCGGCCCACCGGCCAGATCCTCTGGGCGCTGGTCGATGGCGACGGGCAAAGCTCGATCAACCTCACCATCGCGGGCGAGACATTCGACCTGCTGGCGTGATGCATCAAATGCAGACGGCACGGGGCGCGCCAGCCGCGCGGCCCGCCATGTTTCGCGGCCGCGCCGGACATTTCAGAATATGCCGTTGGCCTGCTGCAATTCGCGGACATAGCGCGTGATGGCTTTCACATCGGCATCGGTCAGCCCCTCGACCGGGGGCATGTCGCCGAACGGCCAGTGGTGCGCCCTGACGCCCGCCCGCGCCGCCCGTATGAAGGCGGCGTCGCCGTGGTGGTTGGGCTCGTAGTACTGGTGCACCAGCGGCGGCGCGGTTCCTTCCCGTCCGGCGGCGTTCGGGCCGTGGCACGCGGCGCATTTCGCATCGTATGCCCGCTTGCCGATCCGGGCGTCACCGGAGAGTGATTCAGGCACGCTCACGGTCGCGATCGGCGCCCCCGGCGCGATACTTCCGCCATCGTGCCCGGGCTGTTGCGGCGCCAGCGCCGACAGCGTGTACCAGCCGGCCACGGCGGCAACGGCGGCGCCCGACACCGCGCCGATGATCCTCAGGTTCATGACATCTCCCCGCTTGTTGCCGGTTGTCCGGCCCATCTGGGCCCGGCGCTACCGCCTTCCTGCGCGGGAAGGTCAAGAGCCTGGCGCGGCCCTTTTCAGAACGCCTTGAAGGTCAGCGTGGTCAGCGAACGTTCGATGCCGGGGATATCGAGAAGGTGATCGTTGATGAACTTGCCCACATCCTCGGATTTCGGGATGTAGAGCTTCATCAGCAGGTCAAAATCGCCGCTGGTCGAGTAAAGCTCGGAGTGTATTTCGCGCAGCGCGATCTCTTCGGCGACCTTATAGGTGGTGCCGGGTCGGCAGCGGATCTGGACGAAAACGCAAGTGGACATGGCCTGGCCTCGGGCTGGATCGGCCCCAAGCTGGCATGCGCGCGGGCCGCGCGCAATCCCCAACCCGCCGCGATGCGCGCGGCGGCACGAACACAGGCCGTGCGGCATCGGCCCAAGACATCTTGGAACGCGTCGCGCGTGCGCCTATAAGCGCCCCGACACTCATGGGAAATCGCCGATGCGCAGCGCCACCGTCAGCCGCAAGACCGCCGAAACCGAAATTTCCGTCAGGATAGATCTCGACGGCACCGGACGTTACGACAACCGGACCGGGATCGGATTCTTCGATCACATGCTGGACCAGCTTGCGCGGCATTCCCTGATCGACATGGATATCCGCGCGACCGGCGATGTGCATATCGACGATCATCACACGGTCGAGGATACCGGCATCGCGCTGGGTCAGGCATTGGCGCAGGCATTGGGCGACAAGCGCGGCATCCGGCGCTATGGCGCCTGCCTGTTGCCGATGGACGATGCGCTGGTGCGCGCGGCGCTCGACCTGTCGGGCCGGCCATTCCTGGTGTGGAATCTCGACCTGCCGACCCAGAAGATCGGCACGTTCGACAGTGAACTGGTGCGCGAGTTCTTCACTGCGCTGGCCACCCATGGCGGGATCACGCTGCATGTGGACCGGCTGCACGGGTTCAACAGCCACCATATCGCCGAGGCGGCGTTCAAGGCGGTGGCACGGGCCCTGCGGGCGGCGGTGGAAACCGACCCGCGCAAGGGCGACGCCGTGCCCTCGACCAAGGGTGCGCTGTAAGCACACCTTAATTTCGTCAAGCCGGTAAAGGGCCGCTTATGCTGACCGCCATCATCGACTATGAAAGCGGCAATCTGCATTCCGCCGAGAAGGCGTTTCAACGCATGGCGGCCGAGGTCGGGGGCGGGCGCGTCGTGGTGACGGACAAGGCCGATCTGGTAGCGCGCGCCGATCGCGTGGTGTTGCCCGGTGATGGCGCCTTTCCGGCCTGCGCGGCGGCCTTGCGCGGCCGCTCGGGCCTGTTCGACGCGCTGCGCGAGACCGTCGAGAAGCGCGGGCGGCCTTTCCTTGGCATCTGCGTCGGCATGCAGCTGATGGCGACCTGGGGGCGCGAATACGAGGATACGCCGGGCCTTGGCTGGATCGGCGGCGAGGTGGTGCGAATCGCGCCCGCCGACCCGGCGCTGAAGGTTCCGCACATGGGCTGGAACGATCTGGTGATCGAACATCCCCACCCGGTGTTTGACGGCGTCAAGACAGGCGATCACGCCTATTTCGTGCATTCCTACCAGTTTCGCGCCGAAGACCCGGCAGAGCGGCTGGCCCATGTCGATTATGGCGGCGAAGTTACCGCCGTGATTGGCCGCGATACGATGCTGGGAATGCAGTTCCACCCCGAGAAAAGCCAGGCGACGGGGCTGCGGATGATCGCGAATTTCCTTCGCTGGATGCCCTGAGGCGCCGCTACCAGACCCGCCGCCAGTCCTGCGACTGGCAGACCGGCCCGATGCAACCGCCGACCCTGATACGGTTTTCACCCTGCATGGCGATCTGGCCGCGCACCTTCTTCTTGTACAGCGGGACATAGGCCCAGCCCTGCCACCTGGCCTGCCCGTCCGGGACCATGTCCCAGAACACCCGCACACCAAGATTGCGGGTATGGACCTGTCGCCCGTCGGCATCGTAGGTGCGCGCGATCACACCGCACATCGCGGTCGCGCCGCATTGCGTGACCTCGATATGGGCGGCAATGCCCTTGCCATCGCGCGGCGTGATCCAGGTGCCGGCCAACGGGTCGGCCGCGGCCGCGCTCGCCAGAATCAGGGCCAGCAGGCCGGGTACAAGGCTTCGCACGGGGTTCGTCATCTGCATGTTTCGTCCTCGGGGCCGGGCGGGCCGATTGTACCGGCCCGGGCGGTTGCGTCAAACGCGAGGCAATGACGAACCGGTCATTTGACGCGCTTCCAGTTGCCGCCGTTGCGGCAGATCAGCAAGACGCAGCCCTCGACCGCCAGCTTGTCGCCATTCAGCTGCATCTTGGACTTGTAGGTCTTGTCGCGGTCCGGCGACCAGATCTTGCCGCCGCCATAGGCGCCGCCACCCTCGTTCGCCATGTCCCAGACGATCTTCTTGCCGTTGTTCTCGGACTGCATTTCCGCGCCGGCGGAATTGAATGACTTGACCAGCGTCCCGCAGACTTTCGCACCGCAGGCCTGCATCTGGATATGGCCGAAATTGCCGTTGTCGTCGGGTTGCGTCTGCCAGGTGCCGAACACCGGATCGGCCGCCGCCATGCCGGCCATGCCGAACCCCAGAACCGCGCCCAGAATTATCGTCTTCATGGTTCTTCCTCCTGTTTTGCGGTCACTGTGACGCAGGCCGTGCCCCTCTGGCAAGTCTGACCTCGGGGCGCGTTGCAATTGCCGCTCGCACCATGCGATAGACCGCCCGACGATCAGCGAAAGGACGCAAGGGATGATCCTCTACCCCGCCATCGACCTCAAGGACGGGCAGGCCGTGCGGCTTGTGCGCGGCGAGATGGACCGCGCCACCGTGTTCAACGACGACCCGGCGGCCCAGGCGCGCGCCTTTGTGCAGGCGGGTTGTCAATGGCTGCATCTGGTCGATCTGAACGGCGCCTTCGCCGGCCGGCCGGTGAACGGCGCGGCGGTCCGCGCGATTCTTGCGGCGGTGGATGTTCCGGCGCAGCTTGGCGGCGGCATCCGCGACATGGCGACCATCGAGGGCTGGATCGAGAGCGGCCTGAAGCGCGTGATCCTGGGCACCGTGGCGGTCGAGAACCCCGCACTGGTGCGCGAGGCGGCGGCCGCGTTTCCCGGCCGCATCGCGGTGGGCATAGACGCCCGCGGCGGCCGTGTCGCCACAAGGGGCTGGGCCGAGGAAACCGGTGTGGATGCCACCGACCTGGCGAAATCCTTCGAAGATGCCGGCGTTGCCGCGATCATCTATACCGACATCATGCGCGACGGCGCCATGCAGGGGCCGAACGTCACCGCCACGGCGGATCTGGCGCGCGCCGTATCCATTCCCGTCATCGCCTCGGGCGGGGTCAGTTCGCTGGCCGACCTGATCGCGCTGCGCGATTGCGGCGCCGCGCTGGATGGCGCGATCTCGGGCCGCGCGCTATATGATGGCGCGCTTGACCTCGGGGCCGCACTGGCCGCGCTTGCGCCATGATCACATCGTCAGGTTGACGCCACCGCCGTCCAGCAAGACGTTCTGGCCGACGATAAAGCCGGCATGCTGCGAACACAGAAAGGCGCAGGCGGCGCCGAACTCGGCCCGTGTGCCATAGCGCCTGGCCGGGATGGTCGCCTCGCGCCGTGCCCGCGCCTCGGCCAGCGTGATGCCCTCGGCTTTGGCCACGCCCCCATCCAGCGCATCGGCGCGGTCGGTGGCGTGGATGCCGGGCAGCAGGTTGTTGATGGTCACGCCGCTGGCCGCGACCTGACGCGAGGTGCCGGCGACATAGCCCGTCAGCCCGGTGCGCGCCGCGTTCGACAGGCCCAGAACCGGGATGGGCGAACGCACCGCCTGGCTGGTGATGTTGACGACCCGGCCCCAGCCGCGCTCCATCATCGCGGGCACCAGAGCCTTGATCAGCGCGATCGGCGTCAGCATGTTGGAATCCAGCGCCCTGATGAAATCCTCGCGTTCCCAATCCGTCCACATGCCCGGGGGCGGCCCGCCGGCATTGTTGACCAGTATATCGGCGCCGCTGGCCGCCTTCAGCACCGCGGCCTGCCCCTCGGGCGTGGTCACATCGCCCGCCACCGTCACCACATCGACCCCGTGGGCCGTGCGAATCTCCTGCGCGGCGGCCTCCAGCGCCTCGCTGCCCCGGGCATTCATCACCAGATCAACGCCTTCGGCCGCCAGCGCCTCGGCACATCCCAGCCCCAGGCCGCGGCTCGACGCGCAGACCAGCGCCCGCTTTCCGGCAATCCCCATGTCCATGTCTTCATCTCCCGGTTGGAAATATCGCAGTCCGATTAACACCAGTTCCGACGACAATGCCAGCAATTCACCGGGGAATTGACCGACGCGCGCCACAATCCTAGGCTAGCTGTTGAGCCGCACCCGCCCCGGAAAGGCCGCGAAACGTGACCCGCACCGACCGCCCAATCCAAAGCATCGCCACCTATCCCGGCCGGGCCTTCCGCGTCACCCAGGGGGCCAATCTCGGCGACGGCATGGGCGCTATGGCCGATCTGGTCCCCGACGATGTCTACCAGCTTGCCCTTGGCGCAGAGCGCCAGCGCCTTGCGCTGGAAACGCTTGGCGACGGCACGTTCCGGATCGGCGCGGATACCGAAACCGGCCAGCCCGGCGCGCTGGTGCATCTGGACTGCGCGATCAGCCTGATGTCGCCCGACGGGCGCATCGCCGAGGCCCTGGTTCTGGTCGAGGTCGACGAGCTTTGGCTGATCGCCGGCATCCATGTGCTGCCGCTGGCGCCGCTGGTGCCCAGGACGGAATATTCCCTGCTCGGAACCGACCGCCAAGGCGCGAGGCACAAGTTCGCGCAGGTGGCCTGTGTCTCGTTCAGCCGCGGCACCCGAATTACAATGGCCACCGGCGCCCAGGTCCCGATCGAGGAGATCGCGACCGGCGATCGGGTGCTGACCCGCGACGAGGGCGCCCAGACGGTGCGCTGGGTGGGCAACTACACGGTGCGCGCCACGGGCGACTTCGCGCCCATCGTGATCGCCGCGGGAACGCTAAACAACGAAGGCGAATTGACGGTCAGCCCCGATCACCGCCTGTTCGTCTATCAGCGCAGCGATCGTATCGGCGCCGGCCAGCCCGAACTTCTGGTCAAGGCCCGGCATCTGGTCAACGGCGACACGGTGCAGGTGCGCGAAGGCGGGTTCGTCGAGTATTTCCAGATCCTGTTTGACCGTCACCACATCATCTATGCCGAGGGCATCGCCGCCGAATCCATGCTGGTCGATCCGCGGACCCGCCCGACGCTGCCGCCCGAACTGGTCGAGCGGCTGGGTGCGCTGCTGCCCGGCCACGACCGCGGCGACAGGCACGGGCTGGACGTGCAGAAGGCGCTTCTGGACCGGCCCGACGCCATCGACCTGCTGCGCCGCGCCTCGCAAAGCTGACCGTCAGTAGAAGAACTCCTCGCGTGCGATCCTGCCGTCGCGCAGATGATACACCCCGACCTCTTCCATCTCGGAGATCTTGCCGGTGGCCTTCTCGCGCGCCTTCACGCGGAAGATGACGGCGAAACGGTCGTCGCCATGCAGCATCGGGCCCGCAACCCTGGTCTCCAGCACCTCCATGTTGGACTCCCACCAGTCGTGTTTGGCGCGGATTGCCGCGAGTCCGGCCGCCTCGCGCCCGCCACCCATATCGGCCGCCTCGACCGAAACGGCGTCATCGGCGTAAAGCTTGTCGAGATTGGCACGCTCGCGGTTCTCGCGGCACCCGGCGACCAGTTCATCGGCGATTTCCCTGAGATTCATCTTGCTCCCTCCATCTGTTTGTTCGCCATTCGTTCCTATCATCGCGGCGCCGATTCGACCAAGCGGCAATCGCGCCCTCACGCAATGGTGACGGCGCGCGCCGACTTGCTTCGGGCGCGGCGCTCACCTATACGCCGCACATGCCGGATACCGCCCCAAACCGCCCCGCCCTGCCGCCCGAGATCGCCCGGCGACGGACGTTTGCCATCATCAGCCACCCCGACGCGGGCAAGACCACGCTGACCGAGAAATTCCTGCTTTATGGCGGCGCTATCCAGATGGCCGGACAGGTCCGCGCCAAGGGCGAGGCGCGGCGCACGCGCAGCGATTTCATGGCGATGGAGAAGGACCGCGGCATTTCCGTGTCGGCTTCGGCCATGTCGTTTGATTACAAGGAGTTGCGGTTCAATCTTGTGGATACGCCGGGGCATTCGGATTTCTCCGAGGACACCTATCGCACGCTGACCGCGGTAGATGCCGCGGTGATGGTGATCGACGGCGCCAAGGGCGTGGAAAGCCAGACGCAGAAGCTGTTCGAGGTCTGCCGCCTGCGCGACCTGCCGATCATGACGTTCTGCAACAAGATGGACCGCGAAAGCCGCGACACGTTCGAGATCATCGACGAAATCCAGGAGATGCTGGCCATCGACGTGGCACCGGCAAGCTGGCCCATCGGCCAGGGCCGCGATTTCGTCGGGTGCTACGACATTCTGCGCGACCGGCTGGAACTGATGGACCGCGCCGATCGCAACAAGGTCGCGCAAAGCATCGAAATAAAAGGGATGAACGATCCCAAGCTGGCCGAACTCGTGCCCGCGCACCTGCTGGAACAGTTGCGCGAAGAACTGGAAATGGCGCGCGAACTGCTGCCCGCGCTGGATCCGAGGGCGGTGCTGGAAGGGCACATGACGCCGATCTGGTTCGGTTCGGCCATCAACAGCTTTGGCGTCAAGGAACTGATGGACGGGATCGGAACCTACGGGCCGCAGCCACAGGTGCAATCGGCCGAGCCGCGCAACATCGCGCCCGAGGAACCGAAGGTTTCCGGCTTTGTCTTCAAGGTGCAGGCGAACATGGATCCCAAGCACCGCGACCGGGTCGCGTTCCTGCGTCTGGCCAGCGGCCACTTCACCCGCGGCATGAAACTGACGCATGTACGCTCGAAAAAGCCGATGGCAATCACCAACCCGGTACTGTTTCTCGCCGCCGACCGCGAACTGGCCGACGAGGCCTGGGCCGGCGACATCATCGGTATCCCCAACCACGGCCAGCTACGCATCGGCGACACGCTGACCGAAGGCGAGAACCTGCGCGTCACCGGCATCCCCAGCTTTGCCCCCGAACTGCTGCAAACCGTGCGCGCGGGCGACCCGATGAAGGCCAAACACCTCGAGAAGGCGCTGATGCAGTTCGCCGAGGAGGGCGCCGCCAAGGTGTTCAAACCCGCGGTCGGGTCGGGCTTTGTCGTCGGAGTGGTCGGGGCGCTGCAATTCGAGGTTCTGGCCAGCCGGATCGAGCTGGAGTACGGCCTGCCCGTGCGCTTCGAGCCGTCGCAGTTCACCAGCGCGAGATGGGTGAAGGGAAACCGCCAGAACGTTGATTCGTTTGTCAATTCCAACAAGCAGCATATCGCGCACGATCATGACGGCGACACCGTCTATCTGACCCGCCTGCAATGGGATATCGACCGCGTGGAACGCGACTTTCCCGACCTGACGCTTTCGGCGACCAAGGAAATGATGGTGTGATGGAGCGATGAGTCTGTCGCCGCAAACCGCGCCGGCGCTGCCACCCAAGGCGCAGACAGACGCATGACCACCTGGGGGCTCGTCGCCACGATAAAGGCACCTGCGCGCGACATCCTCGATTTCGCCGCCTACCACCTCGATCTCGGTGCGCACCGGCTGTATCTCTATCTGGACGCGCCCAACCCCGAGGCGCTGGCCAGACTGAAGCCGCACCCCAGGATTCGCGTATTCACCTGCAACGCCGCGCACTGGCGCAAGCTGGGGCCGAAACGCCCGACCAAGCACCAGTTGCGCCAGACCGCCAATGCCACCCACACCTATCGGAGCCTGGCCGAGGTGGATTGGCTGATCCACATGGATGTGGACGAATTCATCTGGCCCAAGGCTCCGCTGGCCGATCTGCTGGGGGCCTTGCCGCCCGCGACGCATTGCGCCCGCATCCGGCCGATGGAAGCACTGGCGGGCGAAGCGGGGCTGTTCAAGGGCTTCATCCCGCCGGGGCCGAACCGCGAGGCCACGGTCGAACGTCTCTACCCGACCTGGGGACGTCATGTGAAAGGCGGGTTTCTGAGCCACCTGGCGGGCAAGCTGTTCGTGCGCACCGGCCTTGGCCCGCTGATCGTGAAGATCCACAACGTGTTTTCGGAAGAACGGATGAACCCCGGCGAAACCGAACTTGACGATGTGGCGCTGTGCCACTGCCATGCCAAGAGCTGGGAGGACTGGATCGCCGCCTTCGCCTACCGTCACGAAAAGGGCGCCTATCGCGCCGAACTGGCACCCAACCGCCCGCGCGAAAAGGGCGGCACGACCTTGCACGAGTTGCTGGGCCTTATCGAGGCCGAGCAGGGCGAAGCGGGCCTGCGCGCCTTTTATGACGAGTTCTGCACCGCCAGCCCGGACCTGTGCGACCGGCTGGAAGCCGACGGGTTGTTGCGGCACTGTAACCTGGGGCTCGACACGAAACGCCGGAAACACTTCCCCGAATTCGGGTGAATTGTCTTCTGTGGAGAACCCGAAATCGCCGGATTCCGCGCTGCGGCAAGATTGTTTGACGCTGACGGGGCTTTTTGCTATGCCCGCGCGAGAGCTTGAATGCGCGCGACGCGCAGGGCCGTACGGGTCCGGCTATTGACAGACGCGCGGGCCGGAACAGTGTCCGCGAACCGCGGATACACATGACAAAATTCTCTGATCTGAACCTGAGTCCCAAGGTCCTGCAAGCCATTGCAGAGGCCGGTTACGAAACCCCCACGCCGATCCAGGCAGGTGCGATACCCGCCGCTCTGGAAGGGCGCGACGTTCTGGGCATTGCCCAGACCGGCACCGGCAAGACCGCCGGTTTCGTCCTGCCGATGATCACGATGCTGGCGCGCGGGCGGGCGCGAGCACGCATGCCGCGCAGCCTGGTACTATGCCCGACGCGGGAACTGGCCGCGCAGGTGGCCGAGAACTTCGACACCTATTCAAAGCACGTCAAGCTGACCAAGGCACTGCTGATCGGCGGCGTCAGCTTCAAGGAACAGGATGCGCTGATCGACCGCGGCGTCGATGTGCTGATCGCCACGCCGGGCCGGCTGCTGGACCATTTCGAGCGCGGCAAGCTGCTTTTGACCGGTGTGCAGATCATGGTCGTGGACGAGGCCGACCGCATGCTCGACATGGGGTTCATCCCCGATATCGAACGCATCTTCAGCCTGACGCCGTTCCCCCGCCAGACGCTGTTCTTTTCTGCCACGATGGCACCCGAGATCGAGCGCATCACCAATACCTTCCTGTCCAACCCCGCGCGGATCGAGGTTGCCCGCCAGGCCACCGCCGCCGAGAACATCGAACAGGGCGTGGTGATCTTCAAAGGCACGCGCCGCGACCGCGAGCCACGGGAGAAACGCGCGCTTCTGCGCGCGCTGATCGACGCCGAAGGCGACAGATGCACCAACGCGATCATATTCTGCAACCGCAAGACTGATGTGGATATCGTCGCCAAGTCGCTCAGGAAACACGGCTATGACGCGGCCCCGATACATGGCGATCTGGATCAGAGCCAGCGCACCCGCACCCTTGAAGGATTCCGCGACGGCAACCTGAGGTTTCTCATCGCATCCGACGTGGCGGCGCGCGGGCTCGACGTGCCCAGCGTGAGCCATGTGTTCAACTTCGACGTACCCAGCCATGCCGAGGACTACGTTCACCGCATCGGGCGCACCGGCCGCGCCGGGCGCGCCGGCAAGACGATGATGATCTGCATTCCGCGCGACGAAAAGTACCTGGACGCCGTCGAACGGCTGCTTGAACGTCAGATCCCGCGGCTGGAAAATCCCCTGCAAGACAGCTCGTCCGCCCGCGAGACAGAGGCCACCGCGAATGGCGGTGAGACCGCCGAAAGACGGGCGCCGCGCAGCCGGAGCTCGGGCGGCGGTTCGCGCAAAGCCGATGCGCCCAAGGCAAAACCCAAGACCGAAACCGCCCCGCCCAACGCCGAGCGGGCCGCGAACGAGGGCGCAGAGCAGCGCCACGACCCCGAACGCAAATCCACAAGCGGCAACAAGGTCGTCGGCATGGGCGACCACCTGCCCAGCTTCATCGCGCTGAGCTTCGAGGAGCGGGGCGCCGGATAGGGCGCGCCACGAGCCAAAGCCGGGGCGACGGGCGGCCGTCCGCGTCAGCCCATCCGGCTGAGCACCACCGTCACCTCGGGCTTCTTGCCGATCTCGCTTTGCGCGACCTGGCGCACGATGCGGCGCAGCGCGTCTTCCAGCTTGTCATCGTCAGCCAGCGTTTGCGGATTGGCGCGGCGCAGGAACTGGCTCAGGTCCTCTTCCAGAACATCGACCACCGGCGCGCCCGAACTTCCGGTTTCCGGCAGGCCCATCAGTTCGACCCAGGCATCGCCCAGCGGTTCGTCCTCCTCGTCGAGTATCGCCGTGACGATGACGTGACCGTTCAGCGCCATGCGGATACGGTCGCGCACCACGCCGTCCAGCGCACCGATCCTGACCGTGCCATCCAGATAGGTACGCCCGGTCTCGATGAACTCGGCCACCTCGGGCGCGTCCCCGCCCAGGTCCATCATCATGCCGTTGACCACCACCGCGGCGGCGATCCCGCGCGCCTGCGCCAGGCGCGCATGTTCGCGCAGATGCCGGTGTTCGCCATGCATCGGGATCAGCATGCGCGGCCGCACGATGCCGTGCATCCGTTCCAGGTCTGGGCGGTTGGCGTGGCCCGAAACGTGGTAGCGCCCGCTGCTGTCGTCGACCACGTCAACGCCCTTTTCGCTGAACTGGTTCATGATGCGGATGACGCCCCGCTCGTTGCCGGGGATGGTCTTGGACGAAAACAGGAACAGATCGCCCTCTTTCGCCTCCAGCCCGCGATACTTGCCGCGCGCCAGTTGCGCGCTGGCGGCGCGGCGTTCGCCCTGGCTGCCGGTGACCAGCAACATCAGGTTATCGCGCGGCATCGCCTGGGCCTCCTCGACGCTGAGGGTCGGCGGGAAACCCGACAGCACGCCGGTTTCCGTCGCCGCCTGAACCATCCGCTGCATCGCCCGGCCCAGCAGCACGACCGACCGCCCGGCGCGCTGCCCGGCCTCGGCCAGCGTCTTTACCCGCGCCACGTTGCTGGCGAATGTGGTCGCGATAACCATGCCGCCGGCATTGGCCACCAGCTCCTCGATCGCCGGTCCGAGATCACCCTCCGACCGGCCCGGATGCGGCGCGAAAACGTTGGTGGAATCGCAGACCAGCGCCCGCACCCCGCCCTCGCAGACCCCGGCCCACAGGTCCGCGTCGAACGCCTCGCCCACCACCGGGTCCGGGTCCAGCTTGAAATCGCCGGAATGGATAACCCGGCCGGCCGGGCTGTCGATGACCAGGCCCGCGCTTTCGGGTATGGAATGCGAGATCGGCAGAAAGCCCACGCTGAACGGACCCGCCGCCACCTGCCCCGGCCAGGCCGGGGCGGTCCTGATCGCGTCCTCTGGCAGGCCGCGCTCCTCCATCTTGCGCCGGGCGATGTTGGCGGTGAATGCGCGCGCATGCACCGGCACCTTCAGATCAGGCCAGAAATGCGCCACCGCGCCAATGTGGTCCTCGTGCGCATGGGTGACAAAGATCGCCTCGAGCCGGCCGGCATTCTCCTTCAGCCAGCTCATGTCGGGCAGAATCAGATCGACCCCGGGCGTGCTGTCCATGTCGGGAAAGGTCACGCCGAGATCGACAAGGATCAGCCGTTCGCGCCCTGGTGCGCCATAGCCGTAGACATAGGCGTTCATGCCGATCTCGCCAGCGCCGCCCAACGGCAGATAGATCAGTCTTTCCTTGCTCATGAGGGACCGTTTTCCTTGTTGTGGCGGTGAATCACGGTCAGGCCGTGCATGGTCAGATCTTCCTCCAGACGGTCGAACAGATCAACGTTCTGCTGAAACAGCGGCGCCAGCCCCCCGGTGGCGACGACCGTCATGTCGCGCCCGCGCTCGGCCTTGATGCGGGCGCAGATCTCGCGCACCAGGCCGACATAGCCCCAGAAGATGCCCGACTGGATGCAGGCCACGGTATTGGTGCCGATCACGACCTGCGGCGTGGCGATATCCACATGCGGCAGCGCGGCGGCGGCCATGTGCAGCGCCTCCAGGCTCAGGTTGACGCCGGGCGCGATTACCCCGCCGATATAAGCGCCGTCCTGGGACACGACGTCGAACGTCGTGGCGGTGCCGAAATCCACCACGATCAGATCGCCGCCGTGGCGGTCGAACGCGCCGGCGGCATTGACCAGCCGATCAGGACCGACCTGGGTACCGATGTCGACGCGCGGCTCGTGCGGCAGCAGGCAATCGGGCTTGCCCACCACCAGCGGCCGGCAGCCGAAGAAGCGGTCGGAAAAGACGCGAAGGTTATAGACCACGCGCGGCACGGTCGAAGAGATGATGACCTCGCTTATGTCGGCATCGATGCCGTAGTGCTTCACCAGTGTCGAATACCATGTGAAATAGGCATCCGCCGTGCGCGCATGATGCGTCGAAGTGCGCAGCGTGCACAGGAACGCCCGGCCGTCCCAGATGGAAAACACCGTGTTCGTATTGCCGCAATCTATGCACAGGAGCATGGCGCCGCCTTTCTCAGAAGTAGATGTCGGCCGCCGGGATGGCGATGCGCCCCGCCGGCGTCGAGAGAACCAGGTTGCCGTCCGCGTCCACCGTCTCGAACACGCCCGTGGTCTGCAAAGCCGCGCTCCGGGCGGTGATCGGTTGGCCGAGCCTGGCCGCCCGTGCGAGCCAGGCCGTCCGGATCGGCTCGAAACCGAAACTGGTAAAACGGGCCTCGTGCCGGGCATACGCCGCCGCCAGATAGGTCAGGAACGCTTCCGGTTCGACAAGGACACCGGTTTCAGACGCAAGCGCCACCGGCCGCAACGCGCCCTCCTCGACCTCGTCCACTCCGGGCGCCGCGGCAAGGTTGACACCGACGCCGACGGCCAGATGCGCAACACCCGCCGCCCGGCCCACGCTTTCAAGCAGGATGCCGGCAAGCTTGCCGCCGTTCAACAGCACGTCATTGGGCCACTTCAGCGCGAATCCCTCGGCCCGCCCTGTCACCGCCACGCAGGCATCAAACAGCGCGAGGGCGGCCACGAAGCTGCGCAGCACCACCCGGTCGGCCGGGCCGTCGGGGCGCATGACCAGCGTCGCCGCCAGATTGCCCGGTGGGTTGGCCCATGCCCGCCCGCGCCGGCCCCGCGCCGCCGTCTGGCGATGCGCCAGAATCCACTCCGGCGCCGACAATGCCGGGGCGATGCGCGCGGCCTCGTCAAGGGTGCTGTCGACCTCCTCCAGAACCCGCAATCCGTACCCGTCCGGCCAATCCTGCATGTTCTTCATCTTGCCGGGCAAACTCCCGCCGGAGGCATGCGCGCCCCTGGGCGCGCTCAACAGGTGTGCCGCGCCCACCGGGCGCGGCTCGATCAGGCCGGGTCCGCCGATTAGTTGACCAGGGTCGCGGCAGCAGCAGCCGCCGCCCCTTCGACCCCGAACATGTTGACGACGCCCAGTACCATCGCGGCGGCGCTGACCATCAGCGCCCCCCACAGGACCGGCGAGGAATGGGTGTCGAGTTCTTCGCCCTCCTCGCCGAAATACATGTAGTAGACGATGCGCAGATAGTAGAACGCCCCGATCACCGAGGCGATGACGCCGGCCACCGCCAGCCAGATCAACCCGCCCTCATAGGCCGCCCGCAGAACGTAGAACTTGCCGAAGAACCCCAGCATCGGGGGCACACCCGCAAGGCTGAACAGCAGGATCAGCAAGGCGAGCGCCTTGCCGGGTTCGCGGCGCGCATAGAGGTTCAGCGCGCGAATGTCCGTGACCGGGCGGCCGTCACGCTCCATCATCAGGATGAAGGCAAAGGTGCCGACGTTCATGGTAATGTAGATCGCCATGTAGATCAGCATCGCCTGCACGCCGAATTCGGTCCCCGCGGCCAGCCCCATCAGCGCGTATCCCATATGCGCGATCGAGGAATAGGCCATGAGCCGCTTGAAGTCGCGCTGCCCGATCCCGGCCACGGCCCCGAGAAACATCGACAACAGCGAAAGAAGCGCAAGCACCTGGCCCCAGTCGCCCGAGATGCCGCCGAAGGCATCGAACAGAATGCGCGCCAGCATCGCCATCGCCGCCAGTTTCGGCGCGGTCGCAAAGAACGCTGTCACCGGCGTCGGCGAACCTTCGTAAACGTCCGGCGTCCACATGTGGAACGGCACCGCGCTGACCTTGAAGGCGATGCCCGAGATCAGGAACACCAGGCCGAACAGCAGACCCAGCGACAGGTCGTCCTGCGTCGCGGTCTGAACGATGCCAGCAAAACCCGTGGTGCCGGCATAGCCATAGACAAGCGAGGCGCCATAAAGCAGCAGGCCGGAACTCAGCGCACCCAGAACGAAGTATTTCAGCCCCGCCTCGGTCGATTTCACGTTGTCCCGGCGCAGCGCGGCAACGACGTAAAGCGACAGCGATTGCAGTTCCAGCCCCATGTAAAGCGACATCAGGTCGCCGGCCGACACCATCATCATCATGCCGACAGCGGCCAGCGCCACCAGAACCGGATACTCGAACCGCAAGATCCCGCGACGCGACATGTATTCCTGGCTCATCACGAGAACGCAGGCGGCCGAAACAAGGATCGCCACCTTGGCGAAACGGGCGAACCCGTCGTCGATGAACATGCCGCCAAAGGCGGATCGGGTGCCGCCGGTACCGCTGGCGATCCAGACCGCCAGCGCCACCATGACTGCGGTGGTCAGCCAGACCAGCGCGGGCGCCAGACCGTCCCTGGACGAATAGACCGCCCCGATCAGCGCCAGCATGGCATATACGGCCAGAATGATCTCTGGCAGGATTACGGTCAGATCGGCCTGCATCATCTACCGGCTCCCTTAATTCGAGGCAATCTGGGTGGCGGCCTCGGCCGCGGCCAGCGCATTGTCAAACTGGCTTGCGAGGGCGGCGGTCGACGGCCCGATGATGTCGGTTACCAGCGACGGGTATATCCCAAGCAACAGCGTCATCGCGACCAGCGGCGCGAACACCGCCTTTTCACGTCCCGACATGTCGGCGATGGTCTTGAGACTGCCCTTGATAAGATCGCCGAACACGACGCGGCGATAGAGCCACAGCGCATAGGCCGCCGAAAAGATCACGCCCGAGCAGGCAACCGCCGTCACCCAGGTGTTGACCTGGAAGGCGCCCATCATGGTCAGGAACTCGCCGATAAAGCCGGATGTGCCGGGCAGGCCGACATTGCCCATGGTGAAGAACATGAACACCAGCGCATAGGCCGGCATGCGGATCGCCAGGCCGCCATAGGCGTCTATCTCGCGCGTGTGCATCCGGTCGTATATCACACCGACGCACAGGAACAGTGCCGCCGATATGAAGCCGTGGCTGAGCATCTGGAAGATCGCCCCGTCCAGCCCCTGCTGGTTGGTTGCGAAAATGCCCATGGTGACAAATCCCATATGCGCCACCGAGGAATAAGCGATCAGCTTCTTCATGTCTTCCTGCACCAGCGCGACCAGCGACGTATAGACGACGGCAATGGCGCTCATCCACAGCACCATCGGCGCCAGCACGTCCGAACCCACCGGGAACATCGGCAGCGAAAACCGCAGGAAGCCATAGCCGCCCATCTTCAGCAGGATCGCGGCCAGCACCACCGACCCGGCGGTCGGGGCCTGCACATGCGCATCCGGCAGCCAGGTATGCACGGGCCACATCGGCAACTTGACCGCGAAGGACGCGAAGAACGCCAGGAACAACAGCGTCTGCATGCCGCCGACGATGTGAATACCCAGAAGGCTGAAGCTTTCGGAGGCGAACTGATGTGTCATCAGCGTCGGAATGTCGGTGGTGCCGGCATCGGCAAACATGCCGACCATGGCGACCAGCATCAGTACCGACCCAAGGAAGGTATAGAGAAAGAACTTGAAGCTGGCATAGATACGATTCTTGCCGCCCCAGATGCCGATGATCAGGAACATCGGGATCAGGCCGGCTTCGAAGAACAGGTAGAACAGCACCAGGTCCAGCGCCATGAACACGCCGACCATCAGCGTTTCCAGAAGCAGGAAGGCGATCATGTATTCCTTGACCCGGGTCGTCACCTGCCAGCTGGCAAGAATGGTAAGCGGCATGATGAAGGTCGTCAGCAGCACGAACAGAACCGAGATTCCGTCCACCCCCATCTTGTATTTCAGCCCCAGGAGCCATTCGCGCTCCTCGACGAACTGAAAGCCGGTATCGGCGGGGTCGAACTGCGTGTAGATGCCAAGCGACACCAGGAAGGTGACGGTTGTGGCCACCATCGCAACCCATTTGGCGTTGCGCTGCGCCGCCTCGTCGTCGCCGCGCAGGAACACCGCCAGGATCAGCGCCGCCAGGGCGGGAACGAACGTGACAATGGAAAGGATATTGCCCATCACTGCGCTCCTCCGCCGATCGACATCCAGGTGACGAGGGCGGCGATACCCAGCACCATCCAGAACGCGTATGTGAATATGAAGCCGGTCTGCGCCTTGCCCGCGAGGCGGGTGAAGAAGGGCACGATGCCCATGGCGACGCCATTCAGGAAGCCGTCGATCGCGTTGCCGTCGCCGCGCTTCCAGAATACCCGGCCCAGCCCCAGGACGGGACGCACGAACACCGCGTCATAGATTTCGTCGAAATACCACTTGTTCTTGAGGAACAGGTAGAGAGGGCGCTGGTTCTCGGCCAGTTTGGCCGGCAGCGCCGGATTGACCAGATAGAACCAGACCGCAACGGCCAGCCCCAGGATCATGGCGATGAAGGGCGAAACCTTGACCCAGGCCGGCGCGGCATGGGCGTCGTCCAGAACGTGATTGTCAGGGGCGAAATAAAGCGCCCCCTCGCCGGGCTTGCCGGCGAACGCCGCATGGTGTTCGCCTGCCGCCATGGCCTCGCCGCCGTGGCTGTCCCCGGCCTCGGTGGTGGCGCCGCCGTGCGCGTCGCTGCCGCCCGCCTCTACCGCCTCGGCCACCGGGATGCCGTAGAACTTGCCCACCTGATCGGCATGCCCGAAAAAGCTGCCATACCAGATCATGCCCGCGAATACCGCGCCCACGCTCAGCACGCCCAGGGGCACCAGCATGCTCATCGGGCTTTCATGGGCATGCTCATGCGCGTGTTTGTCGCCGCGCGGTTCGCCAAAGAAGGTCAGGAAGATCAGCCGCCAGGAATAGAAGCTGGTCATCGCGGCGGCAATCACCAGCACCCAGAAGCCGAACTCCGATCCGCCGGCCCAGGCACTTTCTATGATCGCGTCCTTTGACAGGAAACCCGCGAACCCGATGGATGTCAGCGGAATGCCGACGCCGGTTATGGCCAGCGTGCCGATCATCATCGCCCAGTAGGTATAGGGGATCTTCTTGCGCAGTCCGCCATAGTTCGTCATCTCCTGTTCATGGTGCATGGCGTGGATCACCGACCCCGCGCCAAGGAACAAGAGCGCCTTGAAAAAGGCGTGCGTGAACAGGTGGAACATCGCCGCCGAATACATGCCGACACCTGCGGCGACGAACATGTAGCCCAGTTGCGAACAGGTCGAGTAGGCGATCACCCGCTTGATGTCGGTCTGCACCAGGCCCACTGTGGCCGCGAAGAATGCCGTGCAGGCGCCGATCACGGTGATGAAGGTCGTGGCCTGCGGCGCGAACTCCATCAGGGGCGACATGCGGCACACCAGGAACACGCCGGCGGTGACCATGGTCGCGGCGTGGATCAGCGCCGACACCGGGGTCGGGCCTTCCATCGCGTCCGGCAGCCAGGTGTGCAGGATCAGTTGCGCCGACTTACCCATTGCGCCGATGAACAGCAGGATGGCGACCAGGTTTGCGGCGTTCCATTCCCCCCACAGGAAGGTCAGGCGGGTTTCGGCCAGCGCCGGGGTCTGGGCGAAGATCACGTCGAGGTTAATGCTGTCGACCAGGAAGAACAGCGCGAAGATGCCCAGGGCAAAGCCGAAATCGCCGATCCGGTTGACCACGAACGCCTTGATCGCGGCCGCGTTGGCCGAAGGCTTGCGGTAGTAAAAGCCGATCAGCAGATAGGAGGCCACGCCGACCCCTTCCCAGCCAAAGAACATCTGCACCAGATTGTCCGACGTGATGAGCATCAGCATGGCGAAGGTGAAGAAGCTGAGATAGGCGAAAAAGCGCGGCTTGTAGCTTTCGCCCTCCTTCCACTGCGGATCGTTGTCCATGTAGCCGAAGGAGTAGAGATGCACCAATGCCGATACCGTGGTGACGACGATCAGCATGATCGCGGTCAGGCGGTCCATCCGGATCGCCCATTCCGTCGCGAGGCTGCCGCTTTCGATATAGCGCAGGATGGGGATCTGCTGGGTGGTGCCGTCGAAGGCGAAGAACACGATCCAGGACAGCAGGCACGCCAGGAACAAGAGCCCCGTTGCCGTCCACAACGCGGCCTTCTCGCCAATCATCTTGTACCCGAAACCGCAGATGATGGCGCCGGCCAGGGGGCCGAATAGAATGACGGTTTCCATATGACTCAGCCCTTCATCATGTTGACGTCTTCAACGTCGATCGTGCCGCGGTTGCGGAAGAAACAGACCAGGATCGCCAGCCCGATGGCGGCCTCGGCGGCGGCCACGGTCAGCACGAACAGCGTGAACACCTGCCCGACCAGATCGCCCAGAAAGCTGGAGAACGCGACGAAGTTGATGTTCACCGCCAACAGCATCAGTTCGATGCTCATCAGCAGGATAATCACGTTCTTGCGGTTCAGGAAAAGCCCGAAGATGCCGATGACGAACAGCGTCGCCGCCACTGTCAGGTAATGTTCCAAGCCTATCATGTCGTCCCTCGGTTTTCCTTGTCGGCCTCGCAGGCCCGTTCGTCTTGTCGCATCCCGGTCGCGTGCCCCACCGGGTCAGGCGTTCAAAGCCCCTGCCCCGGTTTCACGTCGCGCAGTTCCATCGCCTTGGCCGGGTCGCGGTACATCTGCGCCAGGATGTCCTGACGCTTGATGTTGGTGCGGTGGCGCAGCGTCAGAACGATGGCGCCGATCATCGCCACCAGCAGGATCAGCCCGGCAAGCTGGAACAGCAGGAAGTACTGATCGTAAAGGATCACGCCCAGCGCCTCGGTGTTGTGGCGGTCGGCGGGGATCACCTGGGTGCGCAGCCCCTCGGCGGCGGCGTTCGCATCCCAGGCGCCGAATGCCATGACGAACTGCATCAGGATCACCAGCCCGATCAGCAGCGCCAGCGGCATGTAGCGCGCCATTTCAGCCTTCAGTTCGGCGAAATCCACATCCAGCATCATCACCACGAACAAGAACAGCACCATGACCGCGCCGACATAGACGATGACCAGCAGCATGGCGACGAACTCGGCCCCCAGCAGAACGAACAGGCCGGCCGACGAGATGAAGGCCAGGATCAGCCACAGCACCGAATGCACCGGCTGGCGGCTGAGCACCGTGAACAGGCCCCCGGCAATGGCACCGGCCGAAAAGAGATAGAAGGCAAACACGCTCATTTCTGGTCTTCCTCGTCTGATCCCATGGCTTCCTGCGCCAGTTCCAGCGCCCGGGTCATGGCCGGGATGCCGGCGAACAGCGACATCTGGCCGATCGTTTCAACGATTTCCTGCTTCGTCGCGCCGGCCTCGATCGCGTGGCGCACGGTCTGGCGCACCGCCGTTTCGGCCTGTGCGCCCTGGCAGGTCAGCCCCGCCAGCGTCAGCAGCAGCCGTGTACGCGCATCCAGCCCGCCCTTGTTGACCGCCTTGCCGAACCATACCTCCATCACGTCCCTGGGCATGGTCGGCCACAGCGACTCGAAGCCTTTGGGCGAAAACGTCTCGAGCGACGGGTTGAAGGCGCGGGCCATGTCCTGGGCCTGCTGCATCATCGCCTCGAACGGGTTCCTGGATGCATCCGTCATCGCAACGACTCCGGCCAAGAATTTCGAAAAATTCTTGGCAAAATTCTCTGAAGAATTTTGACGGCGGTGATCATCGGTAGGGTGCATCCAGTTCCAGATTGCGGGCGATCTCGGCTTCCCAGCGTTCGCCGTTCTCCAGGAGCTTGGCCTTGTCGTAGAACAGTTCCTCACGGGTTTCTGTTGCGAACTCGAAATTCGGGCCCTCGACGATGGCATCCACCGGGCAGGCCTCCTGGCAGAACCCGCAATAGATGCACTTGGTCATGTCGATGTCATAGCGCGTGGTGCGCCGCGAACCGTCCTCGCGCGGTTCGGCATCGATGGTGATGGCCTGGGCCGGACAGACTGCCTCGCACAGCTTGCAGGCGATGCAGCGTTCCTCACCGTTGGGATAGCGGCGCAGCGCGTGTTCGCCGCGAAAGCGCGGGGACAGCGGGCCCTTTTCATGCGGGTAGTTCACTGTCGCCTTCGGCGCGAAGAAATACTTGAAGCCGACCTTGAAGCCGAGGATGAAATCCCACAGCAGGAAGTACTTCGCGGCACGCCCGTAGTCGATCTGGGTCATTGATCAGCCTCCCACGGTCCAGCGGGCGAAGATGCCCCAGAACCAATCGAATTTCGCCGCGAAGGCCACGAACACCACCCAGGCGATCGAGAAGGGCAGGAACACCTTCCAGCCCAGCCGCATCAACTGGTCATAGCGGTAGCGCGGCGTGATCGCCTTGACCATCGCGAAGATGAAGAAGAAGAACGCCATCTTGCCGACCATCCACAGCACGCCGTCGGGCAGCCCCGGGATCGGCGACAGCCAGCCGCCGAAGAACAAGAGCGAGGTCAGCGCGCACATCAGGAAGATGGCGATGTATTCGCCGGCCATGAAGAGCAGGAACATGGTGGCGGAGTATTCCACCTGATAGCCGGCGACAAGTTCGCTTTCGGCCTCGGGCAGATCGAAGGGCGGGCGGTTGGTCTCGGCCAGCGCGCTGATGAAGAACAAGAACACCATCGGGAAATGCGGCAGCCAGTACCAGCCGAAGAAGCCGTAGCCGGTATCCTGTGCCCTAACGATTTCACCGAAATTCATGCTGCCGGTGGAAATGATGATGCCGACGATGATCAGGCCGATGCTGACCTCGTAGGAGATCATCTGCGCCGCCGAGCGCAGGCTGCCCAGGAACGGATATTTCGAGTTGCTCGCCCAGCCGCCCATGATCACGCCGTAGACCTCGAGGCTGGACACGGCGAAGATGTAGAGAATCGCGACGTTGATGTCGCTCAGCACCCAGCCGTCGGCAAACGGGATCACCGACCAGGCGATCAGCGACAGCACGAAGGATGTCAGCGGCGCCAGGATGAACACGGTGCGGTCGGCCCCGGCGGGGATCACGACCTCCTTTACCACGTATTTCAACGCATCCGCCACCGATTGCAGCAGCCCGAAGACCCCCACCACGTTGGGTCCGCGCCGGATCTGCGTGGCCGCCCAGATCTTGCGGTCGCCATAGACCAGGAACAGCAGCGAGATCATGACGAAGGCGACGATGGCCAACACCTGCGCCAGGATGATGATGGCGATGCCGACCGGGGTGGTAAAGAATTCAGCCATGTGTCCTCACACCGTGGGTATTCCGTTTTCCGCGCAATCGGCGACCACGACCTCGGCGTCGATGGTACGCAATCCGCGGGGCAGCGATGGCGAGATGGTGTAAACAGCATCTGCCGACCACACGCCACCCTTTTCATCGACATTTGTGCGCAAATGCCGCGCGAATCCGTAGCCGCGGATCAGCGCGTATTGCGCCGCGGCGCAGGCAGCGTAGGCGTCCACGTCGCGCCCGTCGCGCGCGCCGGTCATGGCGACCCGGAATTGCACCAGATCGCCCTCGAGCAGGCTGGTCTGCACGCCCCGGTAATCCGGCGCAAAGCGCGTCACACCATCCGGCTGGCCCGTGTCGCAGGCCGCCAGAAACAGCGGCGATATGATCGCCGCGCGGATCATTGTGCCGCGATCCCCTCGGCCTTGCGCGCCTTGGTCCGGGCCGACATCTCGGCCATCAGGGCACTGGCGCGGGCAATCGGGTTGGTCAGCCAGAAATCGGCGACGGCGGGGCGGAAATCGGCCTGGCCCAGCGGGCCGGCCTCCAGGGGCTCGTCCGCGTTTTCCGGCGCCACGTCGATGCGCCCCAGATGCGGCACCGCACCGATCAGCGCCTGACGAAGCTGGGCCAGCGAATCATAAGGCAGCGTGGCGTCCAGTTCGGCGCTGAGCGCCCGCAATATGGCCCAGTTCTCTTTCGCCTCGCCCGGTGCAAAGCCGGTACGCAGGGCCAGTTGCGGCCGGCCTTCGGTGTTGACGAACAGCCCGTTTTCCTCGGTCCAGGCCGCGCCCGGCAGGATCACGTCGGCACGGTGCGCGCCGCGGTCGCCGTGGCTGCCCTGATAGATAACGAAGGCGCCCGGTTCGATCTCGACCTCGTCGGCGCCCAGATTGTAGATCACCTCGGCACCGTCGATGGCGGCTTCCATGCCGCCGCTCGTGACGGCGCCGACATCCATCGCACCGACCCGCGAGGCGGCGGTGTGGAGAAGCAAAACCCTGGCGCCCGATGCCGCTGCCAGTTCCTGGACCCGTGCCAGCACGGCAAGACCGTCGGCCTCGCGCAATGCGCCCTGGCCCACCACGATGACGGGGCTGCGATCGGCAATGTCATGCGCCCGCGACAGGGCGGTTTCAAGCGCGGCGCGGTCGGTACCGACGTGATCGTAGTCGTAGGTGAGATCGGCGGCCGGGCCGATCAGGCCGATACGCGCACCCTTCAGCCAGGCCTTGCGGATGCGGGCGTTGAGCACCGGCGCTTCTTCGCGCGGATTGGTGCCGACCAGCAGGATCGCCATCGCGTCGTCGATATCCTCGATCCGGGCGGTACCGGCATAGCCGGCACGGTTGCCGATGGGCAGGCGGGCGTTGTCTGTCCGGCACTCGACGCGCCCGCCAAGGCCCTCGATCAACGACTTCAGCGCGAACGCCGCCTCGACGGGAACCAGATCGCCGATCAGGCCGGCAATTGTCTTGCCTTTCATCGCGGCCGATGCCGCGGCCAGCGCCTCGGGCCAGGTCGCGGGCTTCAACCTGCCATCGACGCGGATATAGGGCTTGTCCAGCCGCTGACGGCGCAGACCGTCCCAGACATAGCGGGTCTTGTCGGAAATCCATTCCTCGTTCACGCCGTCATGGTTGCGCGGCAGGATACGCATGACCTCGCGCCCCTTGGTGTCGACCCGGATATTGCTGCCCAGCGCGTCCATCACGTCGATTGTTTCGGTCTTGGTCAGTTCCCAGGGCCGCGCGGTATAGGCATAGGGCTTGTTGGTCAGCGCGCCGACCGGGCACAGGTCGGTAACGCAGCCCTGCATGTTCGATCCCAGGCTCGATCGAAGCGCGGCGCCGATCGCGTCCTCCTCGGTGGGCGCGGTCTCGTTGCCATATGTAACGATGCGCATGTCCTCGCCGCGCCCCGTTGCACCCATCTCGGTGGTGCCGGCGATTTCGGTCATGAAGCGCACGCAGCGCGTACAGTGGATGCAGCGCGTCATGTGGGTTTTGACCAGCGGCCCAAGGTCGATGTCCAGCACCGCGCGCTTGGCCTCGCGGAAGCGGGAGAAATCGACACCATAGGCAACCGCCTGGTCCTGAAGGTCGCATTCCCCGCCCTGATCGCAGATCGGACAGTCGAGCGGGTGGTTGATGAGCAGGAACTCCATCACCCCCTCGCGCGCCTTCTTGACCATGGGGCTGTTGGTCTTGACCACGGGCGGCTGGCCTTCCGGGCCGGGGCGCAGGTCGCGCACCTGCATGGCGCAGCTTGCCGCGGGCTTGGGCGGGCCGCCGACCACCTCGACCAGACACATGCGGCAATTGCCCGCGATCGACAGGCGCTCGTGATAGCAGAAACGCGGAACCTCGACCCCGGCCTCCTCGCAGGCCTGGATCAGGGTCATCGCCCCGTCCACCTCGATCTCGGTTCCGTCGATGATGATTTTTCGCAGGTCGGTCATTTGCAGTTTCCCGTGTAAATCATGGCGTTGGGCGCGGCCCCGCCGCCGCGCGTCTCGCGCAATGTCGGATCAGCCTTCCGGCCGGAACGGCCGCCGGTCGTCATGATCGCCGCGGCCTTCATTTCGCATATATCAGCGCGCCGATGGCGCTGCCTCTCTGGATTTCCAGCCTCCCGAGACGGCACAGGTCGCCCGGTTTGTCATAGTCCAGCCCGTCTCGGGCCATATAGGCGCGGCCCCGCTCAAGCATCTTGGCCTTTTCGGCATCGTTGTCGAACAGGGCGCGAATCTCGGTATCGGAATAGCCCAGCTGGTTGGCCCGGGACTTGAGGCGTTGCGCCTGCGACAGCCCCTTGAACAACCGGCCGCCGATATCGTCGCAGTCGCGGCGGATCTTGTTGGCCACCACGAGAACGAAGATGCCGTTGGCGATCTCGGGTACGCTGGCCAGCGGCGGTCGGGCTTGCGCCGAAACGGCGGGAGCCGCGCCAAACAGGGCTGCGGCAAGAAAGACGGTACGGGTAAACGACATGGCATGGCCCTCCTTTTCAGAGAGCGCATGGCGCAGCGGCGTCCGCCTGTCATGCAATAACCGCACGGCCATCCGGCGGCGATATGCGCAAACCCCCGTCATGGCCGCAGGCAGGTTCCCTGAAAACTCAGCGTATCCTTGTCGATCACAAGATTCTGCGGCTCGGTCTCGGGGCCGACCGTCCAGTCGATCCGCGACGTGCCGTAGTTCGCGATGCAATAGCGCGTGCCTTCATATCCGGCCGCGGCCCGGGCCCCGTCCAGCGATACGGATGCGTCCTTTACCGACACCACGAAATCGGCCAGCGTCACCTTGCGGTCGACCGCGGCAGCCTTGGCCGGGAAATAATGCCCCCCGAACAGCACCCGCTCGTCCTTTTTGGAGCAGCCTGCCGCGACGGCCAGACACGCAAACAGGCCGAGAGCGGCGATTCTGCCAAGCTTATCCATGCTGTGTCTCCACCGTTGCAACAGCCGCCGTCACTCGGCCGCCACCGCACTGACGCGGCCCGTCTTCCTTGCCTTGATACGGTCCTCGATCTCGTCGCGGAAATGCCGGATCAGGCCCTGGACAGGCCAGGCGGCGGCATCGCCCAGCGCGCAGATGGTGTGGCCCTCGACCTTGGTCGTAACGTCAAGCAGAACGTCGATCTCCTCGATCTCGGCCTCGCCCGTCACCAGCCGTTCCATCACCCGCATCATCCAGCCGGTGCCCTCGCGGCAGGGCGTGCACTGCCCGCAGCTTTCATGCTTGAAGAACTTCGACAGGCGCCAGACCGCCTTGATCACGTCGGTAGACTGATCCATCACGATCATGCAGCCGGTGCCGAAGGACGACTTGTTCTCGCGCATCCAGTCGAAATCCATGATCGCACCCTCAAGCGCATCCTTCGACAGCACCGGGCAAGACGCGCCGCCGGGAATGATCGCCTTGAGATTGTCCCAGCCGCCGCGAACGCCGCCGCCATGCTTCTCGATCAATTCGCGCACCGGCAGGCTCATCGCGTCTTCGAACACGCAGGGCGTGTTGACGTGGCCGGTCAGCGCAAAAAGCTTGGTGCCGGCATTGTTGGGCCGCCCGAAGCTTGAAAACCAGGCCGGTCCGCGGCGCAGGATGGTTGGCACCACGGCGATGGATTCGACGTTGTTCACCGTGGTCGGGCAGCCGTAGAGGCCCGCGGCGGCGGGGAACGGCGGCTTCATCCGCGGCATGCCCTTGCGCCCTTCAAGGCTTTCCAGCATCGCCGTTTCCTCGCCGCAGATATAAGCGCCGGCGCCGTGATGCAGATACAGGTCGAAATCCCAGCCCGACTTGCAGGCGTTGCGCCCGATCAGCCCGGCGTCATAGCACTCGTCGATGGCCGCCTGAAGCGCCTCGCGCTCGCGGATGTACTCGCCGCGGATGTAGATATAGGCCGCATGCGCCCCCATCGCGAAGGACGCGATCAGCGCGCCCTCGACCAGCGTATGCGGGTCGTGGCGCATGATCTCGCGGTCCTTGCAGGTCGCGGGTTCGGATTCGTCGGCGTTGATGGTCAGGTAGGCCGGGCGCCCGTCGCTTTCCTTGGGCATGAAGGACCATTTCAGCCCGGTCGGAAAGCCCGCGCCGCCGCGCCCGCGCAGGCCGCTTTCCTTGACCTGGTTCACGATCCAGTCGCGCCCTTTTTCCAGGATCCCCGCGGTGCCGTCCCAATGGCCGCGCTGCATCGCGCCCTTCAGGGTACGCTCATGCATCCCGTAGAGATTGGTAAAGATCCGGTCCTCGTCCTTCAGCATGTCTCAGCTACCTTGTCTGTCCCGGCGCAGGCGCCAGAGTTGGTATATGTTGACCAGCGCATAGATCAGCGCGGCCAGCGCGGCCAGATCGAACAGCAGCGCAAATCGTCCCGGCAGCCCCAGCGCCGGGCCGATCCACAGCGTCGCCACCAGCCAGGCCATCATGGTTCCCGCGATCACCAGCGAGACATGGCGGCCCTTTCGGGCGATGGTCTGGTCCTGCTCGTCGCTCATTCGCTTTCCGTGTCAGTTGTCTTTGCGCCGCATGCGCCGCGTCAGTCGTATATCCCGTCATCCTTGGCGCGCCGGGCGAACTCGGTCTCTTCACCGGCGGCCAGCCTTCCGGCCTGTTCGACCCAGCCGTCGCGCTCGATACGGCCCTTGAAGGTCAGGCGGTTGTCCACCCAGGCGATCTGGGCCGGCGTCCAGGCCGCGATCTGGTCATAGTGGAAAAAGCCCAGTTCGTTCAGCAACGTTTCAAGCTTGGGGCCGACCCCCTTGAGAAGCTTGAGGTCGTCGGGCTTGCCGCCGCGCGGCGCGCTCAGGATTTCGGGCTGCGATTCTTCCTGGGCCGCTTCATCACCGACCCCGGCTTCGGCCACGGAAGCCGCCTGGCCACCCGACGCGGCCGGTGCCTCGGCGCGTTTCAGCCAGGGCGTCAGGAGCGGCACTTCGCTGCCGTCGATCCGCTTGATCGTGTCGCCCAGTTCGACCGCGCGCGCGACGCTGGCATTGTAGTCGGCCCGACCGCTTGCATATTCGGTCAGGCAACTGGGTCCGCCCTTCGCCTCGGCCGCGTAGCGCCCGTTCTGCGGCCCCGGCACCGGCACCTTGCCGGCGGCCAGTTCGTCCAGGATCTCGGCGAACCGGGCGGCGGTCAGATCTTCGTAGTAATCCTTGCCGATCTGCGCCATCGGCGCGTTCGTGCAGGCCCCGAGGCATTCGACCTCTTCCCAGGAAAACTTGCCATCGGCGCTGAGCATATGCGGTTCGGGTGCGATCCTTTCTCGGCAGATACCGATCAGATCCCCGGCGCCGCAGATCATGCAGGATGTAGTGCCGCAGATCTGGATATGGGCAACCGACCCCACCGGCTGCAACTGGAACATGAAGTAGAACGTGGCGACTTCCAGCGCGCGGATATGCGCCATGCCCAGCATGTCGGCAACATGTTCGATCGCCGGTCTGGACAGCCAGCCTTCCTGTTCCTGCGCCCGCCACAAGAGCGGAATGACGGCGCTGGCCTCGCGGCCCTCGGGATACTTGGTGATCTGCGCCCGCGCCCAGTCCAGGTTGGCGGGGGTGAAGGCGAAGGCGTCGGGTTGTTCGTGGTGCAGACGGCGGAGCATCAGACTGCGTCTCCTGAAGTGGTCAGTGCCAGCAGCGCGATGCCCAGGGCACCCAGCGCCAGAAGGCCGGTGATCGTGTGTTTGAAATGCGGCAGCCCGTGGCGCCAGTAAACCCATCCGTCGTGCAGGCCCAGAAACGCGCAGACCGCGAAGAAGTAGGCCGAAACGGCGGCCGTGTTGTAAGCCAGCACGCCCAGCGCGAACAGAAAGAGCACGACATACCGGCCCGCCATCACCCGCGGCAGGTATTCGCTGCGGTGGGTGGCGATCTTCATGGCGGATTCGGGGTCGCGCACGAAAATCCACGCATAACAGCCGGTGACAAGCACCGTAATCAGAAGGGCGATATGTGTAAGCGTCGGCAGCATCGTCTAGCGGTCGATCTCTCCGAACACCACGTCCATTGAGCCGATGATGGCGGCGACATCGGCAAGCTGGTGGCCGGTTGCGATATGATCCATGGCCTGAAGGTGCGGATAGCCGGGGGCGCGGATCTTGGCGCGGTAGGGCCGGTTGGTACCGTCGGCCACCAGATAGACCCCGAATTCGCCCTTGGGAGCCTCGACCGCGCAATAGACCTCGCCCGCGGGGACGTG
This sequence comes from Jhaorihella sp., assembly GCA_047975215.1. GTDB lineage: Bacteria > Pseudomonadota > Alphaproteobacteria > Rhodobacterales > Rhodobacteraceae > JAGRMG01. The sequence goes on along the minus strand of JBKEDD010000119.1, from coordinate 25,485 downwards.
AAAGCCCTCCGTATACAGCTTGAAATGATGGATCAGCGCCTCCATAGACGTTTTCATCACGTCACGTTTCGGCGGCGTCATCTTGCCCCGGGCCAGGATGTCGCCCTGCCCTTGTGGTTCGCGCAGCTTGACGATGGCCTGGCGCATGATGCTGGCGGACTGGTTCATTTCCTCCATCCGCATCAGGTAGCGGTCGTAGCAATCGCCGTTCTTGCCGATGGGAATCTTGAAGTCGAACTCGTCATAGCATTCATAAGGCTGGGCGCGGCGCAGATCCCAGGCAAGTCCGGCAGACCGGGCCATGATTCCGGAAAACGCGTAATCCAGCACCATCTGTTCATCGACCACGCCGATATCGACGTTGCGCTGCTTGAAGATTCGGTTTTCCGTTAGCAGCGTGTGCAGGTCGTCGAGAAAGGCGGGAAAGCTCTCGGCCCAGGCGTCGATATCGTCAAGCAGCGCCTCGGGCAGATCCTGATGTACGCCGCCGGGCCGGAAATAGGCCGCGTGCAGCCGCGCCCCGCAGGCGCGTTCGTAAAAGATCATCAGCTTTTCGCGTTCCTCGAACCCCCACACGGGCGGCGTCAGCGCGCCCACGTCCATCGCCTGCGTGGTCACGTTCAGCAGATGGTTCAGGATGCGCCCGATTTCGCAATAAAGCACCCGGATCAGCTGGGCCCGGCGCGGCACCTGCGTTTTCGTCAGCTTCTCGATCACCAGGCACCAGGCATGTTCCTGGTTCATCGTGCCGACATAGTCGAGCCGGTCGAAATAGGGCAGGTTCTGAAGGTAGGTGCGGCTTTCCATCAGCTTTTCGGTGCCGCGGTGCAACAGGCCGATATGCGGATCGGCGCGCTCGACGATCTCGCCGTCAAGTTCCAGGACCATGCGCAGCACGCCATGCGCCGCCGGGTGCTGGGGGCCGAAGTTGATGTTGAAGTTGCGGATCTTCTGTTCGCCGGTCAGGGCGTCTTCGAAGCCTTTGGAGCCGTCCATCACGACTGACCCTCCGTCTTGGGTGCATACATGGCAAAGATATCCGCCTCGGTCAGCGTCTTGCGGGTTCCGGCCAGGGCGTAGTTTCCGGGTTTGCGGTCTATGAAGATCTCGGCACCGATCTCGAACTGGCCGGGATCGTCAAAGCACTGGATCGACACATGCTGATTGGCCCCGTCCTGGGTCTGCCAGAGCAGAGATGCGCCGCAGTCGGCACAGAACACCCGCTCTCCCCAGGCCGTTCCCTTGTAGGACTTGACCGGCGCCCCCTCGGCGAACTCAACGGACGTGCCGCAATCGACCGACAGGAACATGCCCCCGGACCAGTGCCGGCACATACCGCAATGGCACACGCCCGCCTCTCCTCGCGGCGTCGCCGTGAACGTGCATGACCCGCACAGACAGCGTCCCGCAAGCGCCATCAGCGTTTTTCCATCTCTTGCAGCTTCATCGCCATGATCCAGAGCAGGACCAGCACGCCCAGCGGAATGACACAGGCGGCGGCCCAGTACTGATGGATGCCGAAATGCGGCAGCAGCTTGACCATGGGGATGACGGTCGCCACCACGAAGACGACCCACATGAGGAATTCCATCACTTCGCCCCCTCTTTTTCGTCGCCCGGCAGGATGTACTGCGCGCCTTCCCACGGACTCATGAAATCGAACTGCCGGTATTCCTGGACCAGCGACACGGGTTCGTAGACCACACGCTTTTCCACCTCGGAATAGCGCACCTCGGTATAGCCCGTGGTCGGAAAGTCCTTGCGCAGCGGATGTCCGCGAAAGCCGTAGTCGGTGAGGATCCTGCGCAGATCGGGATGGCCCGAGAACAGGATGCCGAACATGTCGAACACCTCGCGTTCGAACCAGTTGGCGCTGGGATGTATATCGGTGAGCGACGGTACCGTTTCGTCCGCGCGGATCGACATGCGCAGGCGGATGCGCTGATTGCGGTACATCGACAGGAAGTGATAGACCACGTCGAACCGCTTGGCCCGGTCGGGATAATCCACCGCCGTGATGTCGACCAGGGTCGAGAACCGGCAGTTCGAATCCGCCTTCAGGAACTCGACAAAACCGACGATGCCGGCGGGTGCCACATCGACATTCAGTTCGCCATGCGCCACGTCCCAGGACAGCACGCAGTCGGGGCGCTTGGCCGCGATATGCGCGCCCAGTTCGTTCAGAGCCTCGGTCATGTCGCGATCATCCTCCATGCGCCGTTCATCGCACGATCGTCCCGGTGCGGCGGATCTTGCGCTGCAACTGCAACAGCCCGTAAAGCAGCGCCTCGGCGGTCGGCGGGCAGCCGGGCACATAGATATCCACGGGCACGATGCGATCACAGCCGCGCACCACGGAATAGCTGTAGTGATAATAGCCCCCGCCATTGGCGCAACTGCCCATCGAGAGCACATAGCGCGGCTCGGGCATCTGGTCGTAGACCTTGCGCAGCGCCGGCGCCATCTTGTTGGTCAGAGTGCCGGCGACGATCATCAGGTCGGACTGGCGCGGGCTGGCGCGCGGTGCGATGCCGAAGCGTTCGGCATCATAGCGCGGCATCGAAGTGTGCATCATCTCGACCGCGCAGCAGGCCAGCCCGAAGGTCATCCAGTGCAACGAGCCGGTGCGCGCCCAGTTGATGATGTCCTCGGTCGAGGTCAGAAGGAATCCCTTGTCCTGCAATTCGCGGTTAAGCGCGCCGGTCGCGGCTTCCTTGTCGGCGCCGGCGGCCGTCTGCCCATAGGGGGGCGGCACCGAGGGGCCGGACGCAACCCGCTGACCGTCGCCCTGGACCTCGCCCGCCATCGCGTTCTTGTCGCTCACTCCCATTCCAGCGCCCCCTTCTTCCATTCGTAGGCAAAGCCGATGGTCAGGACCGCCAGGAACACCATCATAGACCAGAACCCGGCATCGGACATATCCCTGAACCCGACGGCCCAGGGAAACAGGAAGGCGATTTCGAGGTCGAAGATGATGAACAGGATCGCCACGAGATAGAAGCGTACGTCGAACTTCATCCTCGCATCGTCGAAGGCGTTGAAACCGCATTCATAGGCGCTGACCTTTTCGGGGTCCGGGTTGCGCACGGTCAGCACCACCGCGGCCAGAATCAGCACCAGTCCAAGGCCGATGGCGACGACCAGAAACACCAGGATCGGGAGGTATTCCCGCAACAGCTCTTCCACGAGTGGCTCCTTTCCCGCGCCCATCCGGAGGGCGCCCAGACTTGGCGTGTCGACTTGCGGCTTTCTCTACCCCCGCCACCCCCAAGCGTCAACCAAGCCCGCCGCGTTTGGGGGCGGCTGTAACGCCGCAGGGGCGATTGTCCGCGACATTCCGGTTTCGTCAGATGCCGGCCGCCGCGGCATCGCTATGCGCCGGGCCTGGCCCCGGATACGCCGGATCGCATTCGCGGCGCCGATTCCGATGACGCCGACGGCCGGCCGCCCCCGCCCCCCGGGGCAGCCATCACCGCGCCCAGCCCGCCTTGCGCCTCGCAAAAAAGGCCGAGATCCCCTCGACCGCCTCATCGCTTTCCCATCGCTCCACCAGGGCGGCGATCGTCCGGTCGATGACGGCATCGTCGATGCACGGCCCCAGTTCGCGCGTCAGTTTCTTCGCCGCCGCAACAGCACCGGGCGCGCAGGCCAGATAGGGCGCGACCTCGGCCTCGACGGCTGCGGCCAGATCGCCGGCGGGAACGGCACGCGCCAGCAGACCGAGATCAACCGCCTCACCCGCCCCGAACAGGCGGCCCGACATGAACACCCGGCGCGCCCGCGCCTCGCCCATGCGGGCGATCACATACGGCCCGATGGTGGCCGGGATGATGCCCAGCCGGGTTTCGGTCAGCCCCATCTTGAGATGATCGGCGCCAATGGCGATGTCGCAAACGCTGGCGAGGCCGACGCCACCGCCGAAGGCGTTGCCCTGAACCGCCCCGATCAGCGGCTTCGGCAAGGTGTTGAGCGCCTGCAACGCCACCGCCAGCTTGCGCGCCTCGGCAAAGCGCGTCGCGGCATCGGCGGCCATCTGATCCTGCATCCAGGCCAGATCGCCCCCGGCGCAGAAGGTCTTGCCCGCCCCCGTCAGCACCACGACCCGCACCGCATCATCGCCGCCCAGCCGGGCCGCCGCGGCCGCCAGTTCCCCGATCATGCGCCCCGACATGGCGTTGTGCTTGTCGGCCCGGTTCAGGGTCAGCGTGGCAACCCCCCGCGCATCCGTTTCCAAGGTCACGGTTTCGAACATTGCTCTCCCTCTCGCCCGAAAAATCCTTCGAAGTTTTTTTTCCAAGGTTCTCCGAAAACCCTGGCCTACCCCGCCCGCATAGCCCTTGCCATTTCGGCGGCCTGGTGCAACGCGTCATGGTCCAGCCCGGTTTCATAGCCGAGCCTCTCCAGATGCGCGGCCACCGCCTCGGTGGCGACATTGCCTGCCGCGCCCGGCGCATAGGGACAGCCGCCCAGCCCCCCCACGGCGGCATCGAAAACCCGCACACCAAGCGACAGCGAAGCGTCGATATTGGCCAGCGCACGGCCCGCCGTGTCATGATAATGGCCCGCCAGCCGTGTTGCGGGCACCACGTCGCGCACCGCCATCAGCATCCGCGCGATGCTGTCGGGGCGCGCCCGGCCCAGCGTATCGCCCAGCGAAATCTCGTAGCAGCCCAGCGAAAACAGCCGGTCGGCCACCTCGGCCACCTGCCCCGGCGCGACCGGCCCGTCGAAGGGGCAGTCCGTCACGCAGGAGACATAGCCGCGCACCGGCAGGTCGATGTGGCGCGCGGCCGCGAGAACAGGTTCGAAGCGTTCGATGGACTCTGCGATGGTGGCGTTGATGTTGGCCTTCGAGAACCCCTCGCTGGCCGATGCGAAGATCGCGATCTCATCGGCACCCGCCGCCAGCGCATCCTCGTAGCCGCGCATGTTCGGCACCAGCGCGGCGTAACGCACCCCGGGGGCACGCACGATACCTGCCAGCACCTCGGCCGACCCGGCCATCTGCGGCACCCATTTGGGGCTGACGAAACTCCCCGCCTCGATGCGCGCAAAGCCCGCCCGGCCCAGGCAATCGATAAGCGCCACCTTTTCGGCCACGGGAATTTCACGGATCTCGTTCTGCAACCCGTCGCGCGGGCCGACCTCGAATATCTCCACCTGTCCGGCCATGCCGCTACCCCGCTTTGCCTCGTTTTCAATTGCCCGGATGCCCGGCCGACCGGCACATTGCTCAGCCGTCCGGATCCTCCAGCCGAACCAGGGCCGCGCCGGCCTCGACCTGCGCGCCCGGTTCGGTCAACACCTCGGCGACGATACCGTCACGCGCCGCAAGAAGGGAATGCTCCATCTTCATCGCCTCCAGCACCGCCAGCCGGTCGCCCGCGGACACCGCCTGACCTGCCCTGGCATCAAGCGACTTGACAAGCCCCGGCATCGGCGCCTCGATCAGATTGCCCCCGCCCGCGGCGCTCGCGGCCCGATCGAGCGGATCGGGTACGCCGAATCGATAGCCGTTGCCCGAAAACACCGTGACCTCGCCGGGCTGCCGCGCGATCCGCGCCGGCAGCTTGGCGTCATCGACCCACCACGCCCCGCCGCGCCGTTCGACGCGCCGCGCGGCATCGCCCAGACGCACATCGAACCGATCCGGCGCCAGGACCACTACCCGGGCGGCGATATCCTCTCCCGCATGGGTCAGGTGAACATCCCAGCCCAGCGGATCCCAAAGCGCGAAACCGCTCGTCTCGTCCGCGCCTTCATGCAGGCCAAGCGCCGCGATCGCCGCGATCGAGCGCACTGCAGGGCCGGCGACGGGCGCGGCCGTCAGCGTCTCGATCTCGCGTTCGACCAGCCCGGTGTCCATGTCGCCGCGCGCGAAATCGGGCTGCGCGGAAAGCGCGCCCAGGAACGCGACATTGGTCACGGTGCCGCCGATATCGGTATGGCGCAGCGCCCGCTCGAGCTGCCGCAGCGCCGCGGCGCGGGTCGGGCCGTGCACCGTCAGCTTGGCGATCATCGGATCGTACCAGGGGCTGATCGTGTCGCCCTGGCGCACGCCGCTGTCGATGCGCGCACCCGCCGGGAATGCCAGATGCGTGAGCCTGCCGGTGGCCGGCAGGAAACCGCGGGCCGCGTCCTCGGCGTAGATCCGCGCCTCGAAGGCATGGCCGGAAATCGAAAGATCCTCCTGCGCCGCCGGCAGCGCCTCGCCCGCCGCCACGCGCAACTGCCATTCCACCAGGTCCACCCCGGTGATCGCCTCGGTCACGGGATGTTCGACCTGAAGGCGCGTGTTCATCTCCATGAACCAGAACCGGTCGGGGCGCAGCCCGTCCGATGCGTCGACGATGAACTCGACCGTTCCGGCCCCGGCATAGCCGATGGCCTGCGCCGCGCGCACCCCGGCCTCGCCCATGGCGGCGCGCATCTCGGGCGTCATGCCCGGCGCCGGCGCCTCCTCGATTACCTTCTGATGCCGGCGTTGCAGGGAACAGTCACGCTCGAACAGATGCACGGCGCGGCGGCCGTCGCCGAAGATCTGCACCTCGATATGGCGCGGCCTGGTCACGAATTTCTCGACCAGCACGGCATCGTTGCCGAAGGCGGTGGCGGCCTCGCCGCGCGCGCTTTCCAGCGCATCCGCGAAATCCTCGCGCCGTTCGACCAGCCGCATCCCCTTGCCGCCGCCCCCCGCGACCGCCTTGATCAGCACGGGGTAGCCGATTGCTTCGGCCTTGCCGGCCAGATGAAGAGGATCCTGGTTGTCGCCGTGATAGCCGGGCACCACAGGCACGCCGGCCTTTTCCATCAGTGCCTTGGCCGCGTCCTTGAGCCCCATCTTGCGGATCGCATCCGCCGAGGGGCCGATGAAGACCAGCCCGGCCTTTTCCACCGCCTCGACGAAGTCGGGGTTTTCCGACAGGAAGCCATAGCCCGGGTGGATCGCCTGTGCCCCGGTTTCCAGCGCGGCGGCAATGATCGCGTCGCCGCGCAGGTAGCTGTCCTTCGGCGCCGGACCGCCGATATGCACCGCCCTGTCGGACATTTCGACATGCTTCGCACCGGCATCGGCGTCGGAATGGACCGCGACGCAGGTGATCCCCATGGCTTGAGCCGTCTGCATCACGCGGCAGGCGATCTCGCCCCGGGTGGCAATCAGGATGGTGTCAAACATCGGCTGCTCCCTTCTGGGTCGGCCGCACCATCCCAGGCGCCTGCCGCCGGAATTGCGGAATTCGGGTCGTCTCGAACACGGGCTCGGTCCTTTCTTGTTTCGGATGGAACCGGGGGCCAGCCCCCGGACCCCCGGGATATTTCCGGTCAGAAGAAGCGGCTACATGCGGAACACGCCGAAGCGGGTCTCTTCGATCGGGGCGCAGAGCGTGGCCGAGAGACTGAGCGCCAGCACGTCGCGGCTTTTGCGCGGGTCGATCACGCCGTCATCCCAGAGCCGGGCGCTGGCGAAAAGCGGGTGGCTCTGGCGCTCGAACATCTCCAGCGTCGGGCGCCTGAACTCGGCCTCTTCCTCGGCCGTCCACGTGCCGCCGGCGCGTTCGATGCCGTCGCGCCTGACCGTGGCGAGTACGCCGGCGGCCTGTTCGCCGCCCATGACCGCGGTGCGCGAGTTGGGCCATGTCCACAGGAAGCGGGGCGAATAGGCGCGCCCGGACATGCCGTAATTGCCGGCGCCGTTTGAGGCGCCGATGATCATGGTGATCTTGGGAACGCGGGTGCAGGCCACCGCCGCCACCATCTTGGCGCCGTGGCGGGCGATACCTTCGTTCTCGGCCTTCCTGCCGACCATGAAACCCGTGATGTTCTGCAGGAACAGCAGCGGGATGGCGCGCTGGCTGCAAAGTTCGACGAAATGCGCGCCCTTGGCCGCGCTGTCCGAGAACATCACGCCGTTGTTGGCGACGATCCCCAGAGGCATGCCCTTGAGATGGGCAAACCCGGTAACGAGGGTTTCGCCGAAACGGGGCTTGAATTCGTCAAAGCGCGAACCGTCCACCAGCCGCGCGATCACCTCGCGCACGTCGTACTGCGTGCGGTTGTCATGGGCGACGATGCCGAGCAGGTCTTCGGCATCGTAGGCCGGTTCCTCGGGGGTGCGGTACTGCACGGCTCCGGGCTTGGTGCGGTTCAGTTGCGCCACGGCGCGGCGCGCCAGCGCCAGAGCGTGGGCGTCGTCCTCGGCGAGATAGTCGGCAACGCCCGAGAGGCGGGTATGCACGTCGCCGCCCCCCAGTTCCTCGGCGCTCACCACCTCGCCCAGCGCCGCCTTGACCAGCGGCGGTCCGGCGAGGAAGATCGTACCCTGTTCGCGCACGATGATGGCCACGTCCGACATCGCCGGAACGTAGGCGCCCCCGGCGGTGCACGAACCCATCACCACGCCGATCTGTGGAATGCCCTTGGCCGACATGTTGGCCTGATTGTAAAAGATGCGGCCGAAATGGTCGCGGTCGGGAAACACCTCGTCCTGGTTGGGAAGGTTGGCGCCGCCGCTGTCCACGAGGTAGATGCAGGGCAGGTGGTTCTGTTCGGCGATCTCCTGGGCGCGCAGGTGTTTCTTGACGGTCATCGGATAGTAGGTGCCGCCCTTTACCGTGGCGTCGTTGCAGATCACCATGACCTCGAGCCCCTGCACCCGGCCGATGCCTGCGACGATGCCGGCGCCGGGGGCATCCCCGTCATACATGTCATGCCCGGCAGTTGCGCCGATCTCCAGGAACGGCGAGCCGGGATCGAGCAGGTTGGACACCCGCCGGCGGGGCAGCATCTTGCCGCGGCCCTCGTGCCGGGCTCGGGCCTTCTGGCCGCCCCCCAGCCGGGCAGCGGCCGCCGCCGCGCGGATCTCTTCGAGCTTGTCGAGATTGGCGGCGCGGTTGGCCTTGAAGGCATCGGACCCGGTCAGGACTTGCGAGGTCAGTTTCATGTTTCGGGCTCCTGTTCCGCCGCGGCGCGGCGTTTGAGTTCCTTGCGAATCACCTTGCCCGTGACGGTCATGGGCAGAGCATACAGAAATTCGATTTCCCTTGGGTATGAATGGCTTGCCAGACGTTCCTTGACGAATTCCCGAAGCTCCTCGGCGGATGTTTCCGCCCCCGGCTTCACAACCACATAGGCCTTGACGATCTCGGTGCGCAGCGCGTCTGGCTTGCCGATCACGCCGACGGTTGCCACCGCCGGGTGGGTCAGCAGGCAATCCTCGATCTCGGCGGGGCCGATGCGGTAGCCGGAGGAGGTGATCACATCGTCGTCACGGCCGAGAAAGCGCAGATAGTCGCCCTCCCACAGGCCGCGATCGCCGGTCAGCAGCCAAGGCCCCCGGAACTTCGCCGCCGTGGCGCCGGGGTTGTTCCAGTATTCCAGCATCATCGAGGCCGATCCGCGGCGGATCGCGATGTCGCCCTCGGCATCGGCGGGGTGGCCGTCGGCGTCGATCACCTGCACGTCATGGCCGGTGACGGGCTTGCCGATGCAGCCCGGGCGGGCCGTGAAATCGGCGCCGCAGGAGGACACCACCATGTTGCATTCGGTCTGGCCATAGAATTCGTTGATATCGAGCCCGAAGGCGCGCCGCCCCCAGGCCAGCATCTCGGCGCCCAGCGGTTCGCCCCCCGAAGCGACCGAGCGAAGGCCGGGAACCGACCGGTCCGCCGCCTTCAGCATCCGCAGCGCGGTTGGCGGGAAAAACACATTTCTGACAGCGCCTTGCGCGATGATGCTGAGGCATTCGGCGGGATCGAACTTTGCCATCCGTGCCGCCACGACCGGCACGCCCAGCACCAGACCCGGCATCAGCACATCGAACAGCCCGCCGATCCAGGCCCAGTCTGCGGGCGTCCACAGGCAATCGCCGGGCTGGCCCAGATGGTCGTGGCTGGCCGATACGCCGGGGATGTGTCCGCTCAGCACGCGATGACCGTGCAGCGCCCCCTTGGGCGCCCCGGTGGTTCCCGACGTGTAGATCAGCACTGCCGGTGTCTCGGGGCCGGTATCGGCGAAGGCCACCGGCGGGCCGTCGATCCCGGCCCGGTCGGCGATCAGCGGGCGCGCCAGATCGCCCAGCAGGCCGGCGCCCCCGGCATCGGTCAGAACCAGCGCCGCGCCGCTGTCGTCAATCCGGCTGCGCAGAGCATCTTGCTTGAACAGTTTGAACAAAGGCACTGAAATCGCGCCGATTTTCCAGATCGCGAGATGCGCCGCCGCGCACCAGGGCGATTGCGACAACAGCACGCCCACCCGGTCTCCGGGCGCCACCTCGCGGGCCAGCCGCCGCGCCAGTGCGTCGGTCATCCGGCCAAGTTCCCCGCGCGAAACATCGCGCCGCACGGCTTTGGTCAGGTCGATGATGGCCACCTGATCGGGGTTCCCGGCCAGCGCCTGGCGCGCCATGTTCAGCCGGTCCGGAAGATCCCACACTGGGTGCGCGCGATCCGGCATCGCCCGTCACTCCCCGAGCCAGGCATCGCCAAGATAGAGCGCCTGCTGCCCGGTCAGCCGCATCAGGCAGGCATAGGTGGCCGGCCCGCCCCCGGTGCCGCCGCCCCATTGGGCGCGCTCGAAATCGCAGGTGGCATCGCGCCAGACGATCCAGGCGCGCTGCATGTCGCGCAGGCTCTGGCCCAGCCATGTGACGCTGGCGCCCAGATCGCGCATCTCGGCATCGGTGCGTTTGGCCCGGTCGCGCAGCGCCTGGTAGTTGCGGTTCAGCATACCGTCCCAGAAGGCGAGTTCGCGGTCCAGGCAGCCGCCCATTCCGACCGTGGTGCCGCCATCGGGCGTGGCCGACATGCAGGCATTGGCCGACGCGCCGATGCAATCTTGCTTGGCGCTCGCCCGGGCGGTCTGGCTCAGGCAGGTCAGGGTCGCCATGTCGGAATAGACCAGCGACTGCGCCGATGCCGACAGCGCCCACAGCGCCAGAACGAGAACGGACGCCCCTACGCGCTTCACAGCATCTTGCCCATCAGTTCGCGCCCGATCAGCATGCGCCGGATCTCGGACGTGCCGGCACCGATTTCCATCAGCTTGGCGTCGCGGAAGATGCGCCCGACGGGGTTGTCCGAAAGATACCCCGCGCCGCCCATCGCCTGCACCGCCTGATGCGCCTGGGTCATGCTGACCTCGGCCGCGTACAGACAGCAGGCCGCGGCATCCTGACGGGTGACGGTGCCGCGATCACAGGATTTGGCGACCTCGTAGACATAGGCCCGCGCCGAATTCATCGCCGTGTACATGTCGGCGATCTTGGCCTGCATCAGCTGGAAGTTTCCGATCGGCTGGCCGAATTGCTTGCGCTCGGCCAGGTAGGGCATGATCTCGTCCATGCAGGCGGCCATGATGCCGGTACCGATACCCGACAGCACGACGCGCTCATAGTCCAGCCCCGACATGAGCACGTTGACGCCCCTGCCCTCGCTGCCCAGCACGTTTTCGAACGGCACCTCGCAATCCTCGAAGATCAGCTCGCCCGTGTTTGAACCGCGCATGCCCAGCTTGTCGAAGTGCGGCGAGGTCGAAAAGCCCTTGAACTCCTTCTCGATGATGAAGGCGGTAATGCCCCTCGGCCCGGCATCCGGATCGGTCTTGGCATAGACCACCAGTGTATCGGCATCGGGGCCGTTGGTGATCCAGTACTTGTTGCCGTTCAGCCGGTAGTGATCATTGCGCCGCTCGGCGCGCAGCTTCATCGAGACCACATCCGAACCGGCGCCGGCCTCGGACATGGCCAGAGCACCGACATGTTCGCCCGAAATCAGGCGCGGCAGGTATTTGCGGCGCTGTTCGTCATTGCCGTTCAGCTTGATCTGGTTGACGCACAGGTTGGAGTGGGCGCCATAAGAAAGCGAGACCGACGCGCTGGCGCGCGCAATCTCCTCGACCGCGACGGTATGCGCCAGATAGGACATGCCGGCACCGCCGTATTCTTCCGGCACGGTGATGCCCAGAAGGCCCAGATCGCCCATTTCCTTCCACAGCGGCGCCGGAAAATCGTTGGTCCGGTCGATTTCCGCGGCCATCGGCTTGACCCGCTCCTGCGCCCAGCGATGCACCGTTTCACGCAGCGCGTTCACGTCCTCGCCCAGATCGAACTGCATGGTGGCGTTGAACATCGGCCGTCTCCTCCGGGTTATCTGAACAGTCGTTCAATAATCGGATAGCAGCGAAACCGATTCCCGTCAATCGCGGGCATCATCGGGTCGCGCCGGAAGGTCACGCCTCGCCGCCCTGAAACACAGCGCCAACCTCGGCCCGGATGATGCGGGCGATCAGAGCGCAATCGTCACGCGAAAAGGTCAGCGGTACGCGCATGTCGAGGATGCCGGCCAGGATTCGGTCGCTCGACGGCATCGGCGCGGGCGCAACGAATTGCCAGCTGTCATAGCGCGAGGTGAACCCCGCCGGCTCCGGCGCCCCGAACCATTTCAGTTCGACTCCGCGCGCCGCACAGCGCGCGACGACCTCGCGCACCCGGTCCGCTTTCCAGTCCGGCAGCAGGAACTGGAACGACGATCCGACGAACGCCTCCTGCGGCGGGCGGTCGATCAGACGCAGCCCCGGCGTGTCGCGCAGACCATCCTCCAGCACGCGGTAGCGCGCATTCCAGCGCCCGGCCTGCGCCGCAAGCGTGCGGATCTGCGGCCGCAAAATCGCGGCGCGCAGATTGTCCATGCGCCCCGAGATGTTCGGGGTTACATATTTCACCCGCTCAAACGCCTCGGCCGGCGGCGCGGCCGCATGGCGCTCGTAGAGCATGTAGGATCCCGACAGCATCACCGCCCGCGCCGCCAGATCGGCATCGTCGGTGATCAACAGCCCGCCCTCGCCGGAATTGACGTGCTTGTAGGTCTGCGTCGAATAGCAGGCCGCCAGCCCGTGCCGCCCCGAAAAGACGCCGTTCCAGGCCGCGCCCATAGTGTGAGCGCAGTCCTCGATCACCCGGATCCCGGCGTCGTTGCAGATCGCCATCAGCCGGTCCATGTCGCAGATGTGACCGCGCATATGGCTCAGCAGCAGAACCCCCGCCTGCCCCGCCCGTTCCGCAAGATCGTCAAGGTCGATGGTAAGCTGCCCGGTCACGCCGATGAAAACCGGCACCGCGCCCAGCGAGGCGATCGCGCCGGGCACCGGCGCCAGCGTGAAGGCGTTGGTCAGCACCCGATCGCCGGGCTTGACACCGGCGGCGCGCAGCGCGGTCGCCATCGCATAACCGCCCGAGGCCACCGCCAGGCAGTATCGGGCGCCACTCAGCGCGGCGAAGTCCTGTTCCAGCAGCGCGGTCTCGCCAGACTCACCGGGAAGGGTGTTGTAGCGGTGCAGCCGGCCGTGGCGCAACACCTTCAGCGCGGCGGCGATGCCGTCGTCGCAGATCGGCTCCTGCTGGGTGAAACTGCCGGTAAAAACCTCGCTCATGCGCCGTTTGTGCGGCGCGCGCCCGGGGCGGTCAAGCCGGTGCGGCGCAAATTCAGCCGATCAGCCGGGCCACCACGCCGGGCAGGTCCGCGTAGCTGTCAAGCAGGGCGTCGGGCTCCAGCGCCTCCATGTCGGCGCCTGACGGCCCGAACGTGACCAGCACCGACGGCACCCCGGCGGCGCGGGCGGTCTCGCGGTCGGTATCGCTGTCACCGACCAGGACGCAACGCGCCGGATCGCCCCCCGCACGCCGGGCTGCCTCGCGCAGCGGTTCGGGGTCGGGCTTGCGAACCGCCAGCGTATCGGCCCCCACCACCGACGCGAAGGCGCCGCGGATACCCAGCCGCCGCAACAGCAGATCGGCCAGCCCCTCGGGCTTGTTGGTGCAGATACCGACGCGGTAGTCTTGCGATTTCAGGGCTTCCACCGCCTCCATCGCGCCCGGATACAGGATCGTGTGCAAATCTATCGCTCCGGCATAGGCCTCAAGCAGCACCGGATACCAGGTTTCGACCGCCTGAGGGTCGAAACACGCGGCCCGCGTCAGCCCGTGCGTCAGCATCATCTTGCCGCCGCGCAGCGCGATGCCCTGATCTTTCGCCGCGTCCAGCACATCGCCCAGCCCCATCTGCCGGAAACAGGCATTCGCCGCGGCGATCAGATCGCCCGAGGTATCGGCCAGAGTGCCGTCCAGATCGAATATCACCGAGCGCATATCCCGTTCCCTTTCGGCATGTTTCCGCTAACACTTGTTGCAACCCGCAACCTTGTTTGATCGCCACGGCGCTTGCGCCATCCTGCCCAGCGGATAAAACGGGCACACCGGAAACACAAAGAGAAATCGCGCATGAGCATTGCCCTTGTCATTCTGGCCGCCGGCAAAGGCACCAGGATGAAGTCGGATCTGCCCAAGGTTCTGCACCCGATCGCGCAGGCGCCCATGCTGGTACACGCCATGCGCGCGGGCGCCGCCCTGAACCCCGAACGCATCGTCGTGGTTGCCGGTCACGGGGCCGAAGCGGTGGCGCGTGCGGCGCAGAACACCGACGAACGCGCCGTTGTGGCGATCCAGGCCGAACAGAAGGGCACCGCGCATGCGGTCGCACAGGCCCGCCCGGCGCTTGAGGGGTTTTCCGGCGATGCCGTCGTGCTTTATGGCGACACGCCTTTGCTGCAACCGGGCACCTTGCGGCGGATGCTGGCGGCGCGGGCCGATCACGATCTGGTCGTACTGGGCTTTCAGGCCGCTGATCCCGGCCGCTACGGCCGCCTCGTGATGCGGGGCGAGGCGCTGGAACGGATTGTCGAGTACAAGGACGCGACCGAGGCCGAACGCGCGATCACGCTTTGCAACAGCGGACTGATGGCCTGCGATGCCCAAACCCTGTTTTCGCTGATCGACGCGGTGGGCTGCGACAATGCAGCGGGCGAATACTATCTGACCGATATCGTCGCCCTGGCGCGCCGGCGCGGCCTGTCCGTGACTGCCGTCGCCTGCGCGGAATCCGAGACGCTGGGCATCAATTCTCGCGCCGAACTGGCGGCGGCCGATGCCGCCTTCCAGGCCCGCGCCCGCGCCGAACTGCTGGAAGCCGGCGTTACGCTGATGGCGCCGGAAACGGTTTACCTGGCCTTCGACACGGTGATCGGGCGCGATGCGGTGATCGAACCCAACGTGGTGTTCGGCCCCGATGCGACCGTGGAATCAGGCGCGACGATCCGCGCATTTTCACATATCGAGGGGGCGCATGTCAGCCGCGGCGCCGTGGTCGGGCCGTTCGCCCGCCTGCGCCCCGGCGCGGAACTGGCCGAGGATTCGCGGGTCGGCAACTTCGTCGAGGTCAAGAACGCCCGGATCGACGAGGGCGCCAAGGTCAATCACCTCAGCTATATCGGCGATGCCAGCGTCGGGGCGAACAGCAATATCGGCGCCGGAACCATCACCTGCAACTATGACGGCGTGATGAAGCATCGCACGACGATCGGCGCGCGCGCCTTCATCGGTTCGAACACCATGCTGGTTGCGCCGGTCTCGGTTGGCGAAGATGCCATGACCGCGACCGGTTCGGTGATTACCCGCGACGTCGAGGCACAGGCATTGGCGGTGGCGCGCGCCAGACAGGAAAACAAGCCCGGCCGCGCACGCAAATTGTTCGAATTGTTGAAGACCCGGAAGGAAAAACGCCACAAGGAGCAGGGATAATGTGCGGAATTATCGGGGTTCTGGGCAATCACGAAGTCGCGCCCATTCTTGTCGAGGCGCTGAAACGGCTGGAATATCGCGGCTATGACAGCGCCGGAATCGCCACCGTCAACGAAGGCCGGATGGATCGCCGGCGTGCCGTCGGCAAGCTGGTCAACCTGTCCGACCTGCTGGTGCA
Source organism: Jhaorihella sp. (assembly GCA_047975215.1). GTDB lineage: Bacteria > Pseudomonadota > Alphaproteobacteria > Rhodobacterales > Rhodobacteraceae > JAGRMG01. The sequence goes on along the minus strand of JBKEDD010000119.1, from coordinate 9,679 downwards.
CGACCCGCTGCCGGGCAAGTCGGGCATCGGCCACACGCGCTGGGCCACGCATGGCGCGCCGTCGGTCGGCAACGCCCATCCCCACCGCTCCGGCGCCGTGGCCGTGGTGCATAACGGCATCATCGAGAACTACCGCGAGTTGCGCCGCGAACTGACCGAGACCGGCGCGGTGTTCCACACCGAAACCGACACCGAGACCGTCGCCGTGATGACCGAACGCTACATGAACGAGGGCGCAAGCCCGATCGAGGCGGCGTTCAGGGCACTGGACCGGCTGCAGGGTGCCTTCGCGCTGGCGTTCCTGTTCGACGGCGAGGACGATCTCATCGTTGCCGCGCGCAAGGGTTCGCCACTGGCCGTCGGGCATGGCAACGGCGAGATGTATGTCGGCTCGGACGCCATCGCACTGGCGCCGCTGACGGACCGGATAACCTATCTCGAGGAAGGCGACCGCGCCGTGATCACCCGCGCGGGCGCGGAGATTCGCGATGCCGCCGGGCAACTGGCCAACCGCGAAATGCGTACCGTGCAGATCGACGCGGCCCGTCTCGACAAGGGCGGACACAAGCACTTCATGGCCAAGGAGATCGCCGAGCAGCCCAACGTCATCGCCGAGTCGATCCGCCACTACCTGCCGACCGGCAGCGATACGGTGGTCCTTCCCGGTGAACTCGACTTCGCCGGGATCCAGCGCCTGACCATGGTCGCCTGCGGCACCGCATTCTATGCCTGCCTCACTGCGAAATACTGGTTCGAGCAACTCGCCCGCCTGCCCGTCGAGGTCGATATCGCCAGCGAATTCCGCTATCGCGAACCGCCCGTGCCCGAAGGCACCGCCGCCCTGTTCGTCAGCCAGTCGGGCGAAACCGCCGATACGCTGGCGGCGTTGCGCTATTGCCGCGACCGGGCAGAGCGCATCGTGTCGGTCGTGAACGTCGCCGAAAGTTCGATCGCGCGCGAAAGCGATCTGGCCCTGCCGATCCATGCGGGGGTGGAAATCGGCGTGGCATCGACCAAGGCGTTCACCTGCCAGCGAGCGGTGCGGCTGATGCTGGCGCTGAAGGCTGCCGCCGACCGCGGCACGCTCGATCCCGACCAACTGGCCGACCACGCCGCCGCGCTGCGCGGGCTTCCGGCTGTGCTGAACGCTGCGCTGGACCAGAACGGCACCATCCGCAGCGCGGCGCAACAACTGAGCGAGGCCCGCGACGTGCTGTTCCTAGGCCGCGGGCTGATGTACCCGTTGGCGCTTGAGGGTGCATTAAAGCTGAAAGAAATCAGCTATATACACGCCGAAGCTTATGCGTCGGGCGAACTCAAGCACGGCCCTATCGCATTGATCGACAAACACATGCCCGTGGTCGTCATGGCGCCGCGCGACGGGTTGTTCGACAAGTCGGTCTCGAACATGCAGGAAGTGATGGCGCGCAAGGGCAAGGTGCTGCTGGTCTCGGACGATGAAGGCATCGCCGGGGCCGGTGACGGCATATGGTCAAGCATCAGGATGCCGCATGTGCATCCCAGCCTGACACCCATCGTCTATGCCGTTCCGGCGCAGCTTCTGGCCTATCATACGGCCGTAGCCAAGGGCACGGACGTCGACCAGCCCCGCAACCTGGCCAAGTCGGTGACGGTGGAATAGGCCAGACGGCTCGATCGCATCGGCGTGAACCACGCGCCAGATGGCCGCTGTGCTGGAGAAAATATCCCGATCTCATGATGTTACGCCGCGGCGTTCATTCACCAAGCAGCCCGGGGCGACACCATGCGCGCGCCCCCCCGGGCCGAGGCCGACTCCGGCAAGATAGGTCGCGCCTGTCGGTGTGCCGGAAAACCGCCAGGAGGCGGCGCACGCGGTCAGATCAGCCCGCGCCACTTCAGAAAGACGATCAGCAGCGTCACGAACGCCAGCATGTTGAAGGCCAGCGCGCCCAGCATGCCCAGCCACCAGCCGCGGCGCCGGTCGGCCAGGTCTACCGATTCCAGATGCTCGCGCACCCGCCTTGCATCCTCGCCCAGCGCCCCGGCATCCAGCGTCAGGCGCAGCCTGGGATGGGCCGCCAGCGGTTCGGCCATGGCCAGCCGCCGGGCCGGGGCGCGAAGTCCGCGCGGCAGCCGGTGCCGCGCCCGGCGCAGCGCCGCCGCCAGCGTCGTTCCGCCCGCCCCCAAACAGGTGCGCATCAACGCCGCGACCTGCGCGATATCCTCGGCGATGCGCTGCTGGTCGGTCATTTGCGCCTTTCCCGTCATGCGGCAAGCGGTGATCTCGCTTCCCGACTTATCGTTCCCGCGTTGCCCTTGTCCAGCCGGAGCGGCGTTCAGGCGTTCAGGAAGGCGCGTACCGCGGCCTCGAACTCACGCGGGCGGTCGGCGTGCAGCCAATGCCCGGCCCCCGGGATGCGGGCGAAACGAGCAGCCGGAAACAACGCCTTGATCGCGGGGCGGTGTTCACTGCGCACATAGTCGGATTCGCCCCCCGACAGGAACAGCGCCGGGCCGTCCCAGCGCGCGTCGGTGCGCGGAAAGCTCATGATCTTGTCCATCTCCGCCGCCAGCGCGTCGAGGTTCAGCCGCCAGCGCCGCCCGGCCAGGTCGAGCGACTGGGTGAAGAAGCTTTGCAACGCCCGCTCCACCCCCTGCGCGGCAAGTTGCGCCTCGGCCTCCGACCGGCGCGTGACAGCCGACAGATCGACCGCCCGCATCGCCGCTATCATTGGCAATTGCGAATGCGTGTAGGCCACCGGCGCGATGTCGGCCACCACGAGGCGGCGCACAAGGCCCGGATGGCGCAAGGCCAGCATCATCGCCGCCTTGCCGCCCATCGAATGCCCCGTCACATCGGCCATGCCCCCCGCGGCTGCGATCACCTCGGCCAGATCGTCGGCCATCGCCGGATAGTCGTGCCGCTCGCTGCGTGGGCTGGTGCCATGGTTGCGCATGTCCACCGCGATCACCTGGCGTTCGTCCGACAGCCGCCGCGCAATGACGCCCCAGTTGCGGGCAGACCCGAACAGCCCGTGCGCGATGACAAGCGGCGGACGTACTGTCGGTTCTGCGTGGACGATGCGGTTCAGCATGGCCCCTGATAGCGCGGCGGACCGGAAGCGGCCAGCGCAAAGGCGCGGGTCTGCCAGAACCAAAGAAGCGGGTAGCCGCGAAAACCGGTCGCCCGGCCGAGGGTTTGCGGCTATGCACGCGCCATGAGAGACAATGACAGTTTCGAGATATTTCTCGCCACCCTGCCCGGCCTGGAGCCCGTGCTGGCCGAAGAGGCCCGCGCGCTGGGCTTTTCCGGCGCCGCGCCTGTGTCCGGCGGTGTCGTCTTCACCGGCGGATGGGAGCAGGTCTGGCGGGCCAATCTGCATCTGCGAACCGCCAGCCGGGTGCTGGCCCGGGTCGGCGCCTTCCGCGCCTTCCATCTGGCGCAGCTCGACAAGCGGGCGCGCAAGTTCGACTGGGCCGGGACGCTGCGCGCCGATGAACCCGTGCGCGTCGAGGCAAGCTGCAAGGGATCGCGGATTTACCACGCCGGTGCCGCCCGGCAGCGCATCGAAACCGCGATTGCCGAAACGCTCGGCGCGCCACTGGCAGCCGATGCGGCAGTGCAGATCAAGGCCCGGATCGAGGACGATCTCTGCACCCTCAGCGTCGACACCTCGGGCGAGGCGCTGCACAGGCGCGGCCACAAGCAGGCGGTGGGCAAGGCACCGCTGCGCGAGACCATGGCGGCCGCGTTCCTGCGCCTGTGCGGGTTTGACGGCAGCGAACCCCTGGTCGATCCGATGTGCGGATCGGGCACCTTCCCCATCGAGGCCGCCGAGATCGCCGCCGGGATGGCGCCGGGCCGTTCGCGCGGCTTTGCCTTCGAGCGGCTGGCCGGGTTCGACGCGCCCGCCTGGCAGACAATGCGGCACGCGGCCATCGCCGGGGCATCGCACGCCCCGCCCCCCGGTCCGCGCTTTTTCGGCTTTGACCGCGATGCCGGCGCCATCGCGACGAGCCGCGACAATGCCGAGCGGGCCGGGGTCGCGCATCTGGCCGAGTTCCGTTGCCAGCCGGTCAGCGAGTTGAACCCGCCGGACGGCCCGCCCGGTCTGGTCATGGTGAACCCGCCCTATGGCGGCCGGATCGGCAACAGGAAGCTGCTGTTCGCGCTCTACGGCGCGCTCGGCAAGGCATTAGCGGGCCGTTTCGCAGGCTGGCGGGTCGGGCTGGTTACAAGCGATGCCGCGCTGGCCCGCGCCACCGGCCTGCCTTTCCATCCGCCCGGCCCGCCGGTGCCCCATGGCGGGCTGACGGTCCGGCTCTACCGCACCGGCCCTCTGGCCTGAGCGGTCTCAGTAGTCGGGCGACAGCCGGCCGCGAAAGTCGATGTCTTGTACGGTAACGATGCCCGACAGGATGACCGCAGCGATCACGGCCCACAGCACCAACGCCACCAGCGTGGTGATGACCGCCTTTTTCTTCAGGTTGTGAACCTCGGGCGCACCGGCATGGGTGCCCGGTACCACCTTGCCCATGTCGCCCTGGGTCTTGAGCCGGATCGGGATCACGACCAGGAAGGTCAGGAACCACAGCACCAGGTAAAGAACGATGCCGGAAACGATGGACATGCCGGATGCCTCCCGGTGGGCGCCGCGGGCGGGCGGCTCAGACCTGTTCCAGTTCGACCAGGCAGCCGTTGAAATCCTTGGGATGCAGGAACAGCACCGGCTTGCCATGGGCGCCGATCTTCGGTTCGCCGCTGCCCAGAACCCTTGCCCCGGTGGCCGTCAGACGGTCGCGGGCGGCCAGGATGTCCTCGACCTCGTAGCAGACGTGATGGATGCCCCCTGACGGGTTCTTTTCCAGAAACCCAGCGATCGGGCTGTTCTCGCCCAGCGGATACAGCAATTCGATCTTGGTGTTGGGCAACTCGATGAACACCACGGTGACGCCGTGGTCGGGTTCGTCCTGGGGCGCCCCGACTTTTGCGCCCAGCGCATCGCGGTACTGCGCGCTGGCGGCTTCCAGGTCGGGTACGGCAATGGCGACATGGTTCAGGCGGCCGATCATGGGGCATCTCCTTGGCGAAAGGTGTCGGGCGCGGTTATGAGGCGACGACGCGCCAAGGGCAAGGGGGCGAAGCGGCCCCGCCCGCCAATCCGTTAACCGGCTGTTAGCCACCCGCCCCTAGCCTTCATCTCGGGATGAAAGAGGAGCACGCCCATGGACGATTCGAATCCGTTCGCCGCCCCCCAACGCCTGTCGGCACCGTTGCGGCCCTTGCTGGGGCTGACCGTTCTCGTGGTCGAGGACAGCCGCTATGCCTGCGACGCCATGCGCCTTCTGTGCCTGCGCAGCGGCGCCCGCATCCGGCGCGCCGACTGCCTGGCCTCGGCACGCAGGCATCTTCAGATATACCGCCCCTCTATCATCATCGTCGATGTCGGCCTTCCCGACGGATCGGGGCTCGACCTGATCGGCGAACTGGCCGGCACGGCGCCCCGCATCGGCGTGATCCTGGGCATTTCCGGCGATGATTGCGCCCAGGACGCCGCGATCGCCGCCGGTGCCGACGGCTTCCTGCGCAAACCCCTGATCTCGCTGGCGGCTTTCCAGGCCGAAATCCTCTCGCACCTGCCCGCCGAACGGCGACCCCCGGGGCCGCGCGGCGTGGCGGACGAACTGATCCGCCCCGACCCGCTGGCCTATATCGACGACATGGAACATGTCGCCGACGTGCTGAGCGACCAGAGTCAGGATCGCGTTCTTGATTATGTCGCGCAGTTCGTCGGTGGCATCGCGCGCAGTGCCGACGATACGGTGATGGCCGACGCGGCCGAACAACTGGCGCGCAGCCGCAGCCAGGGCGGACCTGTGGGGGCGGCGACGGCCCGGATCGCCGGACTGGTTCAGGAGCGGCTGCAACACAAGCAGGCAATCTGACATGCTGACCACCTTTTTGACCGCGCTTTGCGCCCTTGTCATCGTGCTTTATGGTCAGGCGCGCTTGGCGGCGCGCGAAATCCGCCGCAACCGCGCCGCCGCCGACGACCCGTCGGCCCGCGACCTGACGCTTTAGATGCTCCGGCAGATACTTCGGCAGGGCCGTGCGTGCCGCTGCCATGCGCGACGGGGGCGTATCGTCGGCACACGCAGCGCCATGCCTGAAACCGTCACAACGCCGGATCGTCGGCCACCCGCACAAGCCGGGTCAGATCGGTCAGCCGTTCGATCTGCCCGCCCCGGGCATCGAAGTTCGACGGCGCCAGCCAGGCGGCGAACGCCTCGCGCAGGGACGGCCAGTCACTGTCAATCGCCGCGAACCAGGCGGTATCGCGGTTGCGCCCCTTGACCACCGCGGCCTGGCGGAACACGCCCTCGTAACTCAGCCCCAGCCGCTGCGCCGCGCGCCGCGAGGGCCGGTTCAGCGCATCGCACTTCCATTCATAGCGACGGTACCCCGAGTCAAAGGCCCACCCCATCATCAGCGCCATGGCCTCGGTCCCCGCCCGGGTCCGCTGGAGCGCCGGTGCATAGTTGATATGGCCGACCTCGATCGACCCGGCCACCGGGGCGATGCGCAGAAAGCTTGCCACCCCGCCCCAGTTCCCGGTTTCCAGATCCCGTATGGCGTAGAAATGCGGATCGGCCTGCCCCTCCATGTCGCGCATCCAGCGATGATACTGCGCGGCCGACGAAAACGGCCCATAGGGCAGGTAGTCCCAGACCGCGTCATTCCCGGCATAGGCCTGGTACAGCAGCGCCGCGTGCCGGTCCGCCGACATCGGTTCGAGCCGGGCGAATTGGCCTTCCAGCACGTCGCCCGACGGCGCTGGCGGCGGGGTCCAGTTCTCGACACGGGGCCCGACCGGGCGCTCGGGATCACGATCGCTCATGGCGGCAATCTAGTGCGCGGCGGGTCAAGTGGGAACCCGTTTTCGGCCGTCGCCACAACGCTGGCATTTGCATTTGAGAAACCGCTCGCGTTCCATTAATGTTCCAGTGACAGCCGGGGGCCGGGAACGCTATATGTTGGAAATGCCGACGACAGCCGCACAAGACCTGACGCAGTTTCTGGCCAAGGACCGGTTCGCCACCGTCCTGGCCGATCCGCCGTGGCGTTTTACCAACCGCACCGGCAAGGTGGCGCCCGAACACAAGCGGCTGGCGCGCTATCCGACGATGACGCTCGAACATATCTGCGCGTTGCCGGTGGCGGCGCATCTGGAAGAGCGGGCGCATTGCTATCTCTGGGTGCCCAACGCGCTGTTGCCCGAGGGTTTGCAGGTACTGCAATCCTGGGGGTTCGAATACAAGTCCAACATCGTCTGGCACAAGATCCGCAAGGACGGCGGCAGCGACGGGCGCGGCGTCGGTTTCTATTTCCGCAACGTGACCGAGATCCTGCTGTTCGGCACACGCGGGCGCAACGCCCGCACCCTGCCGCCGGGGCGGCGGCAAGTGAACATGGTGCAGACGCGCAAGCGGGAACATTCGCGCAAGCCCGACGAACAGTACGCCCTTATCGAAAGCTGTTCCTGGGGGCCGTATCTGGAACTGTTCGGCCGCGGGGTGCGCAGCGGCTGGACGGTCTGGGGCAACCAGGCCGATGCCGATTACAAGCCCGACTGGAAGACCTACAGCTACAACTCCGGCGTCGCCGCGGAATAGCGTCCCGCTCGCCTGCGCTTAGTGCCGCGACAGCAAGGCGATGAGTCATTCCCATGATACGATCAGGGCCGACCATGCCAGGTACCGCCGGCTTCCGGGCCAGACCGCCGACACGTCCGGCACTTCCCGCGCCCGGCAGGCGGATCAGCGATCGCGGCTGAACAGATCGGGCGGCGGCATGTCTTGCGGCGCCACGTCCTCAAGCAGGCTGTCAGGCAGGCCGATCAGCAGCAGCGGGCAAGGATTGCCGACGCCACGCGCCACGCGTTCGGCCAGCTTGGTCCAATGCGTCGGGGCCTGGCCGAACTTGCTGGCCACGAAGGTCTTTGCGAAGGCATCGGCAAAGCCCGCTCCGCGCGCCACCTGACGGGCCACCGCCTCGCGCTGGGCGCGGGTGCGCTCGGCCAGCCCCAGCCGGTCGAGATCTTCCTCCGACGCCAGCCCTTGCGCCCGCATCCAGCCGGTCACGCGCATCAGCAGCGCATCCTGAAGCGACCGGCCGCGCGTGACGATGACGCCAAGACCGATTGCCGACAGCGCGTGAAGGCGCTGGAAATTCTCAAGATCGCGGTCAAAGAACGGATCCTTGTTATTCCATTCGATTTCCAGCGCCAGCGTGCCGTTCGCGGCAAAGCGGACGTGATCGACCTCGTGACTGATCGCCTCGCGCTCGGTGCCGTCAACGATGGTTTGAACGTTGAACTTGTGCTTGCACCAGCCCAGTTCGTCCAGCGCGCGGCGCAGGCGCTGGGTCTGGCCGCTTTCGCCGCCGCCCCCGCCGATCAGTTCCGGCAGGCCGATGCGAAATTGCTGCAAGGCGGCGACCAGCGCCGCAAGGTCGTCTGGGAAGTCATGCGCCAGAATGGCCTCGGCGTGGTTGCGGGTCAGCACGTCGAAACCGCTGTCCCGCAGGGCGCCGAGCATCCCGACTACTCCTTCGGAATGACCCGCAGGCCAAGTTCCATCAACTGGTCGCTGGTGGGTGCGCCGGGGGCGTTCATCATCAGGTCTTCGGCACGCTGGTTCATCGGGAACATGATGACCTCGCGAATATTGGCTTCGTCGGCCAGCAGCATCACGATACGGTCGATGCCGGCGGCGCAGCCGCCATGCGGCGGGGCGCCGTACTGGAAGGCATTGACCATGCCGCCAAAGCGCGCGCGCACCTCGTCCTCGCCATAGCCGGCCAGTTCGAACGCCTTGATCATGATGTCGAGCTTGTGGTTGCGGATCGCGCCCGACACGATCTCGTAGCCGTTGCAGGCCAGATCGTACTGGTAGCCCAGCACATCCAGCGGATCGCCCTTCAGCGCATCGATCCCGCCCTGGGGTATCGAAAAGGGGTTGTGGCTGAAATCGATGCGCCCGCTCTCCGCATCCTTCTCGTACATCGGGAAATCGACGATCCAGCAGAACGCAAAGCGGTCCTTCTCGGTCAGGCCGAGTTCCTCGCCGATGACATTGCGGGCGCGCCCCGCCACCGCCTCGAACGTGGCCGGTTTGCCGCCGAGGAAAAAGGCGGCATCGCCCTTGCCAAGGCCAAGCTGCTGGCGGATCGCCTCGGTCCGTTCGGGGCCGATGTTCTTGGCCAGCGGGCCGGCGGCTTCCATGCCGGCCTCGCCGTCGCGCCAGAAGATGTACCCCATCCCCGGCAGCCCTTCCTTCTGGGCATAGGCGTTCATCCGGTCGCAGAACTTGCGGCTGCCGCCGCCCTGCGCCGGGATGGCGCGAATCTCGGTGCCCTCCTGCTCCAGCAGGCGCGCGAAGTTGGCAGTGCCCGAACCGGCGAAATGCTCGGACACGTCCTGCGTCTTGATCGGGTTGCGCAGGTCGTGCTTGTCGGCGCCGTACCACAGCGCGGCGTCGGCATAGGAAATATGCGGCCAGTGCTTGTCGACCTTGTGGCCGCGCCCGAATTCCTCGAACCCGCCTTCCAGCACCGGCTGGATGGTGTCGAACACGTCCTGCTGCTCGACAAAGCTCATTTCCATGTCGAGCTGGTAGAAGTCGGTGGGCGAGCGGT
>JBKEDD010000118.1:0-6285 GCA_047975215.1 Jhaorihella sp. | reverse complement strand
TGACTTACCCCATGTCGGTGGATGCGATTCTGTCGATCGAGGACGGCCAGGATATCCGGGCCGGCGACGTGGTGGCGCGGATCCCACGTGAGGGTGCCAAGACCAAGGACATCACCGGCGGTCTGCCGCGAGTGGCGGAACTGTTCGAGGCGCGCCGTCCCAAGGATCACGCGATCATCGCCGAGCAGGACGGCTACGTTCGGTTCGGGCGCGACTACAAGAACAAGCGCCGGATCACGATCGAACCTGCCGACGACAGCCTGGAACCCGTCGAATACATGGTGCCCAAGGGCAAGCACATCCCGGTGCAGGAAGGCGACTTCGTGCAGAAGGGCGACTACATCATGGACGGCAATCCGGCGCCGCACGACATTCTGGCGATCATGGGCGTCGAGGCGCTTGCCGATTACATGATCGACGAGGTGCAGGATGTGTACCGGTTGCAGGGCGTCAAGATCAACGACAAGCATATCGAAGTGATCGTGCGCCAGATGTTGCAGAAATGGGAGATCCAGGACAGCGGCGATACCACTCTTCTGAAGGGCGAACATGTGGACAAGCAGGAGTTCGACCTGGCCTGCGAGAAGGCGATCGCCAAGGGCGGCCGGCCGGCGCAGGGCCAGCCGATCCTGCTGGGCATCACCAAGGCCAGCTTGCAGACCCGTTCGTTCATCTCGGCGGCCTCGTTCCAGGAAACCACCCGCGTGCTGACCGAAGCGAGCGTTCAGGGCAAGGTGGACAAGCTGGTCGGCCTGAAGGAGAACGTGATCGTCGGTCGCCTGATTCCGGCCGGGACCGGCGGCGCGACCCAGAAGGTCCGCCGCATCGCCCAGGAGCGCGACAACGTGGTGATCGAGGCGCGGCGGGAAGAAGCCGAGGCCGCGGCGGCGCTTGCCGCCCCCGATCACGACGACATCATCGGCATCGGCGAGTTCGATACTCTGGTGGAAACGCCCGAAAGCAGGGATTGATCGCGGCGTAACAAAGCACAGACCCCCGCGCCGAAACGCGCGGGGGTTGTTCGTCCGGGCGCCGGGACTGGCGCCGTCCTGGCAACGCGGATCGCGGTTCGATCCATCAGGAAACGGGCGCGACCGCTTGACCCGGACGACCGCGGACGCGGGAAACCAGCCGCGCAGCGCCGCCTTTATCCCGGCAACGTCGATCTTGTGCGCCAAACCGTGCACCGCGCAGGCTGCAACGGTCTTGTCATCGCCGCCGCGCCGGTGTTCGGTGTGCGCCAGGACAGCCGGAGCGAGCGCGATGCAGATACAGGCGAAAACCATCGGGTTGCTGCGGTTCTCCGTCCTTACACCCACCTATTATTCCGAACGTTTCGCCACGCTTGAAGAAACCGCAGCGCATATCTTTTCGTCCGCGCGGATGGAGTTGCGGTTTCATCTGTTCGAACGCCTGTGCCTGCCGTCGCTGACGCGGCAGAGCGACGGCGATTTCGACATGGTGGTGCTGACCGCCGAAACTATGCCGGAGCCCTGGATCGGCCGCTTGCATTCGCTGCTGGATCCCTTGCCCAACATTCATCTGCGCAGGGTCGGAACCGGCAACCACTACCGCCTGTTGCAGGACGGCTATGCCTCGATTCCGACAGATGGCCAAAGCCACCGCATCCTGTTCCGGCTTGACGATGACGACGCGCTGGACCTCGGCTTTGTCGCCCGCACCAAACGGCTGGCGGCCGGGCTGATGCAGCTTCAGGATCCGCAAACGCCGTTCGTCATCGCCCATAACCGCGGCTTTTATGTGCGCCGCGCGCCGGGCGGCAACGAGGTGTTCGACGCGTGCGAGCGGGCGCCGCTTTCTGCCGGAACGACGCTTGTGGCGCCGGTCGGGCATGGGCCCAACCCCTACCGCTTCGTGCATCGCAAGCTGGCGCAGCACTACAACACGTTTTCGGACATCTCGGTACCCGGTTTCATCCGCACGATCCACGGCGACAACAAGTCGAACCCGACGCAGATGGGGATTACCCACAAGTTGAAGGACGATGAAATCGACCGCGATCTGCACGATCACTTCGGGATCGGCCTTGCCATGCTGCGGACGCTCTGAGCCATGTCGCCGAACCTCAAGGGGGCGCTGCTGATGATGGTCAGCATGGCGGCTTTCACCCTGAACGACACCTGCGTCAAGGCGGTCGGCGATGCGCTGCCGCTGTTCCAACTGGTGACGCTGCGCGGGGTGCTGGCGTCGGTTCTCATCTATCTGCTGGCCCGGCGCCTGGGGTCGCTGCACCTGCGCCTGTCGCGGCGCGACTGGGGGCTGATCGCGCTGCGCAGCGCGGCAGAAGTGGGTGCCACGGCGTTTTTCCTGACTGCCCTGATGAACATGCCGCTGGCCAACGTGACCGCCATATTGCAGGTGCTGCCGCTGACCCTGACGCTGGGGGCGGCGCTGTTCTTCGGCGAACCGGTGGGCTGGAGGCGGGCGCTGGCCATCGGGCTGGGGTTTTGCGGCGTGCTGCTGATCGTGCGGCCCGGTCCCGAGGGGTTCAGCCCCTATGCCCTCTATGCGCTGGCGTCGGTGCTGTGCGTTACGGTGCGCGATCTGGCGACGCGGCGGATGTCGGCGCAGGTGCCGTCCATGACCGTGACACTGGCCGGCGCGCTGTCGGTGACGCTGCTTTCCGCGCTTGCCTCGACGGCGACCGGCTGGGTGGCGGTGGATGCGCCGACCGCATTGCTTATCGTCACCGCGTCGGTTTGTATCCTGCTGGGGTATCTGTGCGGCGTCATGGTGATGCGGGTTGGCGACGTGTCCTTCATCGCCCCGTTTCGCTATACCGGGCTGGTCTGGGCGCTGTTCCTGGGCTGGGCGGTGTTCGGCCACTGGCCGCAGCCGCCCACCCTGGCGGGCGCGGCCATCGTCGTGGCAACGGGCCTGTTCACCCTGTTCCGGGAACGGGCGTTGTTACGAGGTTGACCAGACCCGGCGCACATGATCGGCGTCGATGTTGAACGTGCGGCGGAAATGGTCTTCTCCGGCGGCGTCAAGCGGGGCGAGCCGCACCGGCCTTGCCCCCGGTTTCTGGCGCGAGTCGTTGAAGTCGTTGTGGCCGCGCACCAGCATGTCCTCGCCGGTGAAGGTGACGGTGGGCATCTTCTGCGCGAGCCTGGCATGGGCGAAGTTCATCACGCCGAGGCCGGCCGACGGTTTCACCATCAGCGCCAGTGCCGCGGTGGTGTAGGGGGCGTTGGTCGGCGCCGCCGATATGCCTTCCGGGCCGGGACGGGCGATGAAGCCCTGATTGAAGTCGATGGCGACATGGCGGTGCTTTCGCGCCAGTGCGCGCAGATCGTGCGCCGCCGCGCGCAGACGTTCGACATAGGTGACGGCCACCGCATCGTCGTCGTCCATGCGGAATTGCAGACATGGTTCCTTGTCGTCGCGGCGGATCGAATTGATCGCCGCCTGCATTGCGGGGCGGTGCCGCCCCGGGGGGTGCGCCTGGACCACGGCTTGCGGAATATCGCGCAACAGCGCCGCCAGCCGGTCGCGATAATGCGCCGGCAGGCTTTCGCCGATCACCACCAGGAATGCGAAATCGCCGTCGCTCTGGGCGCGCAGCGGCGGCAGGGTGAAGGTTTCGAAGGTGCGGAACCGTTCTTCCATGCGCCGGGACGCATAGAGCCAGGCGATACGCTGTTCCAGAGTTTCGTGTTCGACCTGAAACCCGCCGATGCCCGGCCAGGAGAACCGGCATATCCCGATAACCTGCAATCCGCTGTCTCCCGTTCCCCCGTGCGGCCTTGCCTTTCGGCGTGGCCATGCCCATCTGCACCGTTGCAGGCAGGCGCGGCGAAGACAAGCGTCGGCGGCTGTTGACAGCGGGGGCGACTCCCCCTATACGCCGCACATCTCGGCAACGGGGCAGCCCCCATGCGCCGACTTCAGTACTGGAGTGGTCACGATCCGGCCGGCAATGGCCCGATCCTCTGGAAACCCACCGCGTCGTTCCCGAAACGGGGACGAATGCGGTTTTTGCGCTTTGCGGACGCGTGAGGCGTTTGAGACTTAACCGCACGCGGTGGCGTGCATGACACATGTGTTGTTGAGACGGGGAAAGAACCGGAATGCCAACGATCCAACAGCTGATCCGCAAGCCGCGGCAGCCGAAAGTCAAACGCTCGAAGTCCATGCACTTGCAGGAATGCCCGCAGAAGCGCGGCGTCTGCACGCGCGTCTATACCACGACTCCGAAGAAGCCGAACTCGGCCATGCGCAAGGTCGCCAAGGTGCGCCTGACCAACGGATTCGAGGTCATTTCCTACATTCCCGGCGAAAGCCACAACCTTCAGGAACACTCGGTGGTCCTGATCCGCGGCGGCCGGGTGAAAGACCTTCCCGGCGTCCGCTATCACATCCTGCGCGGTGTCCTGGATACGCAGGGCGTCAAAGACCGCAAGCAACGCCGTTCCAAATACGGCGCCAAGCGTCCGAAGTAAGAGGATTTTCAGATGTCCCGCCGTCACGCCGCCGAAAAGCGCCAAGTCCTGCCCGACGCCAAATATGGCGACCGGGTTCTGACCAAGTTCATGAACAACCTGATGATCGACGGCAAGAAGTCGGTCGCGGAAACCATCGTCTACAACGCGCTCGACCGGGTCGAGAACAAGATCAAGCGCGCGCCGATCGAAGTGTTTCACGAGGCGCTGGAGAACATCCAGCCCAGCGTCGAGGTCCGCTCGCGCCGGGTCGGCGGCGCGACCTATCAGGTTCCCGTCGAGGTGCGTCCCGAGCGCCGCGAGGCGCTGGCGATCCGCTGGCTGATCACCGCCTCGCGCAAGCGCAACGAGAACACGATGGAAGAACGCCTCGCGGGCGAGTTGCTGGACGCCGTCCAGTCCCGCGGTACGGCCGTGAAAAAGCGCGAAGACACACACAAGATGGCCGAGGCGAACAAAGCCTTCAGCCATTACCGCTGGTAAAACCGTCGGTTTCCCGGCGAATCCCTGGAAGGCACCCGAAATGGCACGCGACTATCCCCTCCAACGCTACCGCAACTTCGGTATCATGGCGCATATCGACGCCGGCAAGACCACCTGTTCGGAACGCATCCTCTACTACACCGGCAAGAACCACGTCATGGGCGAAACCCACGAGGGCGCCTCGACGATGGACTGGATGGAGCAGGAGCAGGAACGCGGCATCACCATCACTTCGGCGGCCACCACGACCTTCTGGCAGTGGCAGGAAGATCCGACCGCCGAGGGCACGTCCGAGACCAAGTACCGGATGAACATCATCGACACCCCCGGTCACGTCGATTTCACCATCGAGGTGGAACGCTCGCTGGCGGTGCTGGACGGTGCGGTTGCCGTGCTGGATGCCAATGCCGGTGTCGAGCCGCAGACAGAAACGGTCTGGCGCCAGGCCGACCGCTACACGGTGCCGCGTATCGTGTTCGTCAACAAGATGGACAAGATCGGCGCCGATTTCTTCAACTGCGTGCGCATGATCGCGGACCGGACCGGCGCCACCCCGGCGCCGATCCAGATCCCGATCGGGGCGGAAAGCGAGCTTGAGGGCGTCATCGATCTGGTGACGATGGAGGAGTGGACCTGGAAGGGCGAGGATCTGGGCGCCACCTGGACCCGCCAGCCGATCCGCGACAGCCTGAAGGAACTGGCCGAGGAATGGCGCGGCAAGCTGATCGAGAACGCCGTCGAAATGGACGACGACGCGATGATGGCCTATCTGGACGGCGAGGAGCCCGACGTTCCCACCCTGCGCAAGCTGATCCGCAAGGGTACGCTGGCGATCAAGTTCGTCCCCGTGCTGTGCGGTTCCGCCTTCAAGAACAAGGGCGTGCAGCCGCTGCTGAACGCGGTGGTCGACTATCTGCCCAGCCCGCTGGATGTGGTCGACTACATGGGTTTCAAGCCGGGCGACGAGACCGAGACCCGCGATATCGCGCGCCGCGCCGATGACGACATGCCCTTCTCGGGCCTGGCGTTCAAGATCATGAACGACCCGTTCGTCGGCTCGCTGACCTTCACCCGCATCTATTCGGGCAAGCTGGTCAAGGGCGATACGCTGCTGAACTCGACCAAGGGCAAGAAAGAGCGCATCGGCAGGATGATGATGATGCACTCCAACAACCGCGAGGACATCACCGAGGCTTTCGCCGGCGACATCATCGCGCTGGCGGGCCTGAAGGACACCACGACCGGCGACACGCTGTGTGACCAGAGGGATCCGGTGGTGCTGGAGACAATGACCTTCCCCGATCCGGTGATCGAGATCGCGGTCGAGCCCAAGACCAAG
>JBKEDD010000117.1:0-14919 GCA_047975215.1 Jhaorihella sp. | reverse complement strand
GTCCGACAACGGCTCACCTTATATCGCGAAGGACACGCAGATCTTCGCTCGCCAGCTGGGTCTGAAGCCTAGCTTCACGCCGGTCCAGAGCCCGCAAAGCAACGGCATCTCGGAGGCTTTCGTGAAGACGCTGAAGCGCGACTACGTCCAGGTGACGCCACTGCCCACCGCCCCGACAGTTCTTGGATTGATCGAAAACTGGATCGAGGATTACAATGACAACCACCCGCACTCAGGGCTGAAAATGCGCTCGCCCCGCGAGTTCATTGCCGCTCAAATCGCAACCGCCTGAGTGTCCGGCGAAACGGGGGCAAGACCAGCATCAATGATTTGATTCACTGTGTTAATTAGTGATTGCGTTTGCGTCTCTATGGTATCAATATTGCGCATCTTGTTCATCCTGCAGATGAATTATTGTTATTAGTCTGCCTGTAAATCTTACCGTTTTCGTCGGAGGCCGACCATATATTATGCAAAATCATTTTTCGATCTATCCGACGTTTCTCATACAGAACGAGCGTCCTGACATTTTGCTATCATTTTGCGTGCCGATCAAGCCTCTAAAACGCCTTGCCGCGATACCCTTGCAGGTCCGCCGTCGCCAATTTATCGCCTGCTTCCCTTCCTTTGTTTGCTGCTCAAAGGTTCCAAGCTGACTATCAGTGGTTGAAACCAGGCACCGAAAGGTGAGCATTGTTCCGATCTCCGCTGCGATCAACTTGTCCTTCATGTTGTGCCTGAGAGAATAGAATACGTTCCGCCTATCTGCCTTCAGGGCAACGACCTTCGTCGTCATGCCGCCGTGCGAGCGCCCCATAGCCTGGCTCTGAGTCCCCGTTTTGCGCCTTCGCCGGAACGGTGGACCTTGACGATGGAACCGTCGATCATCACGCATTCGAAGTCGGCGTCCACAGCCAAGGTTCTGAACACGCTGTGGAAAACGTCAGAATTCACCCACCGCCGGAACCGTTTGAAAACAGAATTCCACTTCCCGAACTCGACGGGCAGTTCCCGCCATTGCGCACCGGTTCGCACAATCCACAGCATAGCCGCCATAAACAGGCGTGGATCGCGTCCAGTTTGGCCGGGTTCAGTGGCCTTGCCAAGGCAGAAAGGTTTGATGATCGCCCATTGGGCGTCGGTCAAGGTATGACGGGTCAAGGCTGCTTTCCTCTTTTTGCAACCTTGAATCAGAACTCACGGGACTTGGGAATCCTGAACGTCAGCAGCCCCTATCCGTGATAGGCCGCCACTGTCTTGAGCTGGGAAAACCCGTATAGCGCCTCGAACCCCTTTTCGCGGCCATGGCCGGACTTTCCGACCCCGCCGAAGGGCAGTTCCACGCCGCCCCCGGCGCCATAGTTGTTGATGAACACCTGGCCCGAGCGCAGCCGTTTGGCCAGCCGCATCTGGCGGGCGCCGTCGCGGCTCCAGATGCTTGCGACAAGGCCGTAATCCGTGCCGTTGGCGATGGCGACCGCCTGATCCTCGGTGGAAAACGGGATGAGCACCTGCACGGGGCCGAAGATCTCGTCGCGCGCCAGCGGGTGATCGGGCGGCACGTCCGCAAACAGGGTCGGGCGGACATAGGCGCCCGCCGCCGGAGCGTGATCGACGATCCTGCCCTGGCCGGCGACGCTCAGCCCGGCGCCCATGTCGAGAAAGCCGGTCACGATGTCTTTCTGGCGGGCCGAAATCAGCGGACCAACCCGCAGATCCTCCATCGCGGGGCCGGCGGTCAACTCGCCATAGGCTTCCGCCATCCGCTCCCTGACCGTTTCGTACACGCCGCGCTGCACCAGAATGCGCGAGGATGCCGAACAGGTCTGCCCGGCGTTCTGGCATCCGGCGTTGACAAGGAAGGGCAGCGCCGCGTCCAGATCGGCATCGTCGAACACCAGTTGCGGCGACTTGCCGCCCAGTTCCAGCGTTACCGGCACCACGTTCTTTGCCGCCGCCGCCTGCACGGCGGCCCCCGTGGCGACCGACCCGGTAAAGCTGACATGGCGCACCCCCGGATGCCCCGCCAGCGCCGCCCCGGCCTCGGCCCCGAGCCCCGGAACCACGTTCAGCGCGCCTTCGGGCAGGCCGGCCTCGGTGGCGAGATGGGCAAATGCCAGCGCCGTCAGGCAGGCCTCTTCGGCGGGTTTCAGCACGCAGGCATTGCCCATCGCCAGGGCCGCCCCGACCGAGCGGCCGATGATCTGCATGGGGTAGTTCCACGGCACGATATGGCCCGTGACCCCGTGGGGTTCGCGCAGGGTATAGACGGTATAGCCGTCCAGGTAGGGGATGGTCTGCCCCGTGACCTTGTCGGCGGCACCGCCGTAGAATTCGCAATAGCGCGCCAGCGCGACCGCATCGGCGCGGGCCTGGGTCAGCGGCTTGCCCACGTCCATCGCCTCGAGCCGGGCCAGGGTGTCGGCCCGGTCCAGCACGATCCGGCCCAGCCGGGTCAGTATGCGGCCGCGTTCAAGGGCGCTCATGCGGCCCCATTCGCCGTCAATCGCGGCCTGTGCGGCTGCAACCGCGGCGTCGATATCGCCGCCCTGCCCGCGGGCGATGCGGCAGATGCCGCTGCCGTCCGAAGGGTTGACGAGCGCCAGCGTTTCGCCGCCGGCGGGCGCGACCCAGCGGCCGCCGATCAGGCATAGGGAAGGATCGAACCAGAGCGGATCGGAGACGGGCGCATCAGACATGGTCGGGGTTCCTTCTCAGGCTGGCGAGGTCGGGCAGGCGCGGGGCCGCGGCAACAAGCGATCGGGTATAGGGATGTTCCGGCGCGTCAAACACGGCGCGCGTCTGCCCCTGTTCCACGATGCGTCCCGCCTGCATCACCAGCACCCGGTCGGTAACGCTGCGCACTACGCTCAGGTCATGCGAGATGAACAGCCAGGTGAGGTCGTAGGCGCGGCAGAGGTCGGCCAGCAGGTCGAGGATCTGGGCACGCACGGAAACATCCAGCGCCGATACCGCCTCGTCGAACACGATCAGTTCGGGACGGATGATAAGCGCGCGCGCGATCGCGATGCGCTGGCGCTGGCCGCCGGAAAATTCGTGGATGTATCGGGTGGCGTCCCCGGGCTTCAGCCCGACATCGTCCAATGCCGCGGCGATGGCATCGCGCCGCGCCGCCCCTTTCGGGGGGCAGTCGAGCAGGTGGAAGGGTTCGGCGATCAGCCGGTCGACCCGGTGGCGCGGGTTGAACGATCCGAACGGATCCTGAAACACCACCTGCATCTTGCGCCGTACCGCCAGGTTCGGGCGGCGATGCGCAAAGACCGGTTCGCCGTCCAGCAGGATCTGCCCGGACTGCACCGGCTCAAGGCCCAGGATGGCGCGCGTCAGGGTGGATTTTCCGCAGCCGCTTTCGCCTACCAACCCCAGCCTTTCGCCACGATTCAGGGTAAAGCTCACGTCGTTCACGGCGCGGAAATGGCCGGGATCGGAAAAAAGGCGCGTGCGCGGCAGGCGATAGTCGCGCACCGCGCCCTGCACCTGCAACAGCGGCCGGGGCGCGGGTGCCTTCGGCAAGGCGACCTGATGGCCGGATGCCGCAAACAGCATGCGCGTATAGGGGTGGCGCATGTCGGCAAGCAGATCGGGCGTGGCTCCGGCCTCGACCACCTCGCCGTTGCGCATCACCACGATGCGGTCGGCCATGTCGGAGACCACCGCCAGATCATGCGTGATCATCAGCAGCCCCATGCCGTAATCGGCAACCAGGTCTTTCAGCAGATCGAGGATCTGGGCCTGCGTGGTCACATCCAGAGCGGTGGTTGGTTCGTCCGCTATCAGCAGTTTCGGTTGCAGGGCAATCGCCATGGCGATCACGACCCGCTGGCGCTGGCCGCCGGACAATTCGTGCGGATAGCGCGACAGCGCAAACCGCTCGGGCGGCAGGCCGACACGGGTCAGCACGTCGCGGGCCCGCTCACGCGCCTGCCGGGGCTGCATCGCGCCATGCACGAGGATGGTTTCGGCGACCTGATCGCCGATGGTGCGTACCGGATTGAGCGCCGTCATCGGTTCCTGAAACACCATGCCGACTGAGCGGCCGCGAATACCGCACAGTTCGGCCTCGCTCGCAGCCAGAAGATCGGTGCCGTCCAGCCGCACCGCGCCGGTACAGCGCGCCATGTCGGGCAGCAGCCGCATGACCGCCAGCGCGGTCATCGACTTGCCGGACCCGCTTTCGCCGGTCACGGCGACGATCTCGCCGGGATCGACGTGCAGCGACACCCGTTTCAGGATCGGGAGGCCGTAGATCGACATCGACAGGTCGGTGATCTCCAGCAGGCTCATGCGCGCGTCACCCTCAGCCGCGGATCTAGCCAGTCGCGAAGACCGTCGCCCATCAGGTTCAGCCCCAGAACGGTAACGATGATCGCCAGGCCGGGGATCAGTGCCAGATGCGGCGCAAAACTGACCATGGTCTGCGCGTCCGACAACATCCGGCCCCAGCTTGGCGTGGGCGGCTGGGCGCCGAGCCCGACATAGGAAAGCCCGGCCTCTGCCAGGATACCCAGCGAGAACTGGATGGTGCCCTGAACGATCAGCAGGTTGGTCACGTTGGGCAGGATATGTTCGGCCGATATGCGCGCGTCCGACTTGCCCGCAACGCGCGCCGCCAGGATGAACTCGCGCTCCCACAGGCTGAGCGCCGCG
The DNA here is from genome assembly GCA_047975215.1 of Jhaorihella sp. Lineage (GTDB taxonomy): Bacteria > Pseudomonadota > Alphaproteobacteria > Rhodobacterales > Rhodobacteraceae > JAGRMG01. The sequence goes on along the minus strand of JBKEDD010000117.1, from coordinate 10,251 downwards.
CCCCGCGTGATGCGGGCGAAGACCGGAATGTTGAAGATTCCGATGGCGATGATCGCGTTGACCGCCCCGGCGCCGAGTACCGCCGTGATCAGGATGGCGATCACCAGGCTGGGGAAGGCGAACACCAGATCGTTGCCGCGCATGATAAGCTCGTCCAGCCAACTGCCCTTGCGGGCCGCCGCCACAAGGCCCAGCGGCACCCCCAGACCCATGCCGATGCCGACCGCCACCAGTGCCACCGCGATGGAGGTGCGCGCGCCCACCATGGTCATCGAAAACAGATCGCGCCCGAAATGATCGGTGCCAAACCAGTGCGCCGCGCCCGGCGGTTGCAGCTTGTCGGGAATGTTCATCGCGCCGTGATCGTAGGGCGTCCAGACGAACGAGATCAGCGCCGCCAGCACCACCAGCGAGGACAGCGCGGCACCCAGGATCAGGCTGCGCGTCATGTTCTGGCCCTCAGCCGGGGATCGACCGCGGCATAGGCCAGATCGACAAGGAAATTCACCACGATCACCGCGAAGACCAGCAGCATGACCACCGATTCCACGACGATCAGATCGCGCGAGGAAATCGACTGGAACACCAGCCGTCCCAGCCCGGGCAGATTGAACACCTGTTCGATGATGATCGACCCGGCCAGAAGGAACGAGAATTGCAGCCCGATGATGGTCAGCACCGGAATAAGCGCGTTCCTGACGCCGTGCCGCCACAAGGTCTGCCGGCGCGTAAGCCCCTTGGCGCGGGCGGTGCGCATGAAATCCTCGCCCAGGATATCCAGCAGCGCCGACCGCATGACCCGCGTCAGGATCGCCGCCTGAGGCAGCGCCAGGGAAATGGCCGGCAGGGTCAGCGAATGCAGCGCCAGCCAGAACCCCTTGTCCCATCCGGCGAAACCCCCGGCGCGAAACCAGCGCAGATTGACCGCGAACACCAGCACCAGCATCATGGCGAACCAGAAATTCGGCACCGCGATGCCCAGTTGCGTGGCGCCCATCACCGTTACGTCGCCGGGCCGCCCGTGCCGCGCCGCTGCATAGATGCCGGCGGGAAACGCGATCAGGGTGGAAAGCGTCAGCGCAAGAAGGGCCAGCGGCAGGGACACCCACAGCCGATCGGCGATCATGCCCGCCACCGATGTCCGATAGGTGTAGGAGGTGCCGAAATCGCCGCTCAGCATGCCGCCGACCCAGGCCAGATAGCGTAGCGGTTTGGAAGTATCGAGCCCCAGTTCGGCCCGCAGCGCCGCCACGGTATCGGGTTGCGCGTTGATACCCAGCATGAACGAGGCGGGATCGCCTGGCGCGACCTCGATCACGAGGAAGATCACCAGGCTGGCGACTGCCAGGCTGGCCACCAGCGACATGAGGCGTTTCAGAGAGTAGTGCAGCATGGGGCGCAGGTTAAAGTGGCATCAGGAACAGCGCCACCGCGAATGCCACCACGGCGGCATAGCCCAGCGGATAGACCCACTTGATCGCGTAGGTGTCCAGCGAACGCGCCAGGGAATCGCGCCCGGTTGTCTGCAACCGGCTGAGGATGACGTTGAACACGATGATTGCGCCCGTGACGACGAATATCCATTGCAGGATGAAATCCAGAAAGGTCAGATAGCCGAGCTTCGGAAGGCTGTCGGAGATGACCCAGTTGAACCCGACGAACACCAGCAGATTGGCGCCCGCGATTTCCGACCGCTTGCGATAGTCGTCCAGAAAGAACACCGACCACGAGACCGCGATCAGCACCAGCAGCGGAATGAAGATCCGCGTCACATAATACTTGATGTGACGGGTGCCCTCGAATGCCAGCGCCGCCTTGGCGCTTTGCAGTCCGGTCAGGCCTTCGGTGCTGGAGATCTCCAGCACGGCGTTGTTCAGTATCCACTCCTCCTCGCCCAGCATGTCGCCCAGCCCTGACTGGTCATTCATCGCGGTGAACCTCACGACGCCTTCGGGCAATGCCGACACGATCTCGAAATAAAACATCTGGCGGTCGAACGGAAACCGGGTGAAATCGAAATGCGGCGCCTGCAAGGTCAGCGAGGATTTCTCGAAATAGTGCGCGGTGCCATCGGGCATCACCGCGACCATGTTCTGATGGATGAAGCGCCGCGATTGCTGGTTCTCCACCACGAATATTGGGATCACCGCCGAGATCCTGTTGCCATGTGCGACCAGATCGGACGGCACGAACAGGCGGAAACCCCGGCCGGTCGTATCTTCGTAGGCCAGGGCCGGGTCGTGCCATTTCATGCGGATGACGGCGACCGCCCCGAAGTTCTCGGATTTCTGGTCGACTGCGGTGATCTGGTTGATCTCGATGCCGACCGCCACATCGAGGGGCGCGCTGCGTTCGCCCACATGCATGGACGTTCCTGGGGCGCCCGGTTCGCCGGCGCCCGCGAATGGATCAAGCTGTTCGGTTCCGGCCTCCGTCGGGAACTGCTGCGCGTCGGCCGGATCCGCGCCAGGCAGGGCGAATACGGCGAACATCATCGCGGCGCATGTCAGGGGCAGAAATCTGACCATGTCATCTTGGTCCGAGAAGCTTGCCATGAGGCGCCCTGGCGCCCGGCGCGGGGTGCAGTCGTGAAAAAGGCGCGGCAATGTACCGCAACCGGCAAAACCGCCGCCCTTCGAACTGAAACGTGAGGGGCGGCGGTGGTCGGGTCATTTGTGACGCGCGGCGCGGTGGCGTCAGTTCGCCCAGCTGACCGCGGTCAGGTCGGTCGCCTGGGTCGGCGCGTTGGCCCACAGGCCCTGAATCCCGGCCTTGGCCACGGTCAGCGCGGCAAGCTGGAACAGATAGCCGTTGACGTAGTCCTCGGCGATGATCCGTTGCGCCTGTTGCAGCAGTTCGGTGCGCTTGTCGGGATCGGTGGTTTCGTTCAGGGTCTTCATCAGTGCCTGGAAATCCGGGTTGTCATACTGAAAGTAGTAATCCGGGCGGGCATAGATGCCGATATCCATCGGTTCGGTATGGCTGACGATGGTCAGGCCGAAATCGTGGCCCTTGAACACGGTTTCCAGCCATTGTGCCCATTCGACATTGGTGATCTCGGCCTTGATGCCCACTTCGGTCAGTTGCGCCGCGATGATCTCGCCGCCGCGCCGCGCGTAGGATGGCGGCGGCAGGTGCAGCGTTGTTGCGAAGCCGTCCGGGTGCCCGGCCTCGGCGAGCAGCGCCCGGGACCGGTCGGGGTCATATTCCGACAGGCCGATCAGATCGACATAGGCCGGGTTATGCGGCGCGAAATGGGTACCGATCGGGGTGCCATAGCCGAACATGGCGCCGTCGATGATCGCCTGCCGGTCGATGGCATGGGCCACCGCTTCGCGCACGCGCACATCGTCGAACGGCGGGCGCTTGTTGTTCATCGCCAGGATGGTTTCGCCCTCGGTCGAACCGACAAGCACCTGAAAGCGGTCGTCGGCCTCGAACTGGGGCAGGTTCTCGGGTGCGGGAAAACCGGTGAAAACGTCGATATCCTCGGCCATCATGGCGGCGAATGCGGCGGTGGGATCGGAGATGAACTTGAACGTCGCCTTGTCGAGAATCGCCGGGGTGCCCCAGTAATCCGGGTTCTTGTCCAGCACGATGCGGTCGCCCTGAACCCATTCGGTGAACTTGAAGGCGCCGGTTCCTATCGGCATCTGCTTGATGCCCTCGATGCTTTCGGGCGCGACGATCACGGCATCGCCCCATGCCATGTTGAACAGGAAGCTGCCGTTGGGTTCGCTGAGCGTTACCCTGACGGTCTGCGGGTCGAGTACCGCCACATCCGAGATGCCGGTGAACAGCGCCTTCTGTGCGTTGGCGCTGTCTTCGGCGCGCGCCCGGTCGAGGCTGAACTTCACGTCCTCGGCATCCATCGCGGTCCCGTCATGGAAGGTGACGCCATCGCGCAGCTTGAAGGTATAGACCAGCCCATCGTCGGAAATGTCCCAGCTTTCGGCCAGGCCGGGCACGACCGAACCGTCGCCCATGAAGCGGGTCAACCCCTCGAATACGTTGGAATAAAGCACCGAATCGATGGCGCCAGCGGCGGCGCTGGTCGGATCCAGGTGCGGCGGCTCAAGCTGCATCGCCACCGTCATCTCGCCGTCGGCCCAAGCCGGTACGGCCAACAGCCCCGCGGCCAGAGCGGCGGCGGGCGCGAGCCGGCGCCCGAATGTTGCAAATCGCATGATGTCTTCCCCCTGATGTGTCCAAGACCGGCGCCTGGGGCGTACCGGTTCGCGGCCGAGTTTCTCCGCAAACCCGAACGGGATCAAGGGGATGTTGCAGTGCAGCGAAGAAAACTGCGATGCCGTCCGTCGTATCCGGGGCTGGCGGCACCGGCGTCGGGCGCGCTAGGATCGGCACTGACGGCGCAACACGAGGGCGGCAATGACATATATACTGGCCATCGACCAAGGCACCACGTCGAGCCGCGCGATCCTGTTCGGCGCGGCGATGGAAGTGCTTGGCATCGCGCAGCGGGAATTCGCCCAGGTCTATCCCGATGCGGGCTGGGTGGAGCACGACCCCGAGGAGATCTGGACGAGCACGCTTCAGGTTTGCCGCGAGGTGCTGGAGCGATGCGGTGTTTCCGCAGGGGCACTGGCCGGTATCGGGATAACCAATCAGCGCGAGACCACCGTGATATGGGAGCGCGACAGCGGCCGGGCGCTTCACAATGCGATCGTCTGGCAGGATCGGCGTACCGCACCACTCTGCGCGGCGCTGCGCGAGGCCGGGCGCGAACCGAATATCGCTGCCCGGACCGGGCTGCTGCTGGATCCGTACTTCTCGGGAACCAAGCTGAAATGGCTGCTCGATACCCTGCCGGACGCGCGGCGGCGGGCAGAGCGTGGCGAAATACTGTTCGGCACCATCGACAGCTTTCTGATCTGGCGGCTGACCGGCGGCAAGGTCCATGCGACGGACGCAACCAACGCCGCGCGCACCCTGTTGTTCGACATCCACGAAGGCGGGTGGAGCGCGGAGATCTGCGACCTGCTGGACATTCCCATGCCGATGCTGCCCGAGGTGCGCGACTGCGCCGCCGATTTCGGCGCCACGGCGGGCGATGTTCTGGGTGCGCGCGTGCCGATTCTCGGTGTCGCAGGCGATCAGCAGGCAGCCACCATGGGGCAGGCCTGTTTCCGCCCCGGCATGATGAAATCGACCTACGGGACGGGCTGTTTCGCGCTTCTCAATACCGGGGCCGTGCCGGTTGCCTCGAACAACCGGATGCTGACCACGATCGCCTATCAACTCGGCGGGCGGCGCAACTATGCGCTGGAAGGGTCGATCTTCGTCGCCGGGGCGGCGGTACAATGGCTGCGCGACGGCTTGGGCGTCATTGGCGATGCGGCGCAGTCGGGCAGCCTGGCCGAAACCGCCGACCCGGCGCAGGATGTGATTCTGGTGCCTGCCTTCACCGGGCTGGGCGCGCCTCATTGGGAACCCGATTGCCGCGGCGCGATATTCGGACTGACCCGCAACAGCGGCCCCCCCGAACTGGCCCGCGCGGCGTTGGAAAGCGTCGGTTTCCAGACCCGCGATCTGCTTGAGGCGATGCGCGCCGACTGGCAGGGCGATGCGGATGTGATCCTGCGCGTCGATGGCGGAATGAGCGCGAGCGACTGGACCATGCAGCGCCTCGCCGACCTTCTGGGTGCGCCGGTGGACAGGCCGAGAATGCAGGAAACCACGGCGCTGGGCGCGGCCTGGCTGGCCGGGATGCAGGCCGGCATCTACCCCGGGATGGACGAATTCGCGGCTGGCTGGGCGCTGGATCGGCGGTTCGAACCCTGTATGGCGCCAGGCGAGCGGGATCGCCGCCATGCCCGGTGGCAAAGGGCGGTTCGGGCGGCGATGGCGGTCTGAGCCTTCGCCGGGGGAACGGGCGGCCTCTCAGATCAACAGGTCATGGTCCGTCTGGTCGATGGAGATCGTGATCTGGTCCTGTCGCGCGCCGTCGACCAACGCCCACAGGATCTGGCCGGTCGGGCGATAGATGATGAACGCCTCGGCTGTTCCGGCCTCTCCCGCGCCTTCGGTTTCGGCGAAATTCACCTGGAAGTCATGCGCCGCCCTGTCGTTTTCCACGACCAGCCTGTCGCCTTCGGCATGTGAATAGTCCTGCACCCAGTCGGTTCCGTGCCCGGCGACGGCCGCATGATAGAACCGGTCGGCCCCGTCACCGCCATTCAGGCGGTCATGGCCCCACCCGCCGTTCAGAAAGTCGGCACCGTCATTGCCAAACAGCATATCGCTCAGCGCGCCGCCCGACAGCACGTCGTCGCCGCGCTGGCCGGCAAGGAAGTCGGCGCCCTGGTTGCCCGACATGGTGTCGTTTCCATCACCGCCATATGCCTCGTCGTTGCCCTGGCCGGCCTCGATTCGGTCGTTGCCGCTGCCGGCGAAGATCAGGTCGCGCAGATCGGAAGCGCCGGTCGGACCGCCGAGGATGACATCGTCGCCATCGCCGCCGATCAGCGTGTCGTGGCCAATGCCCCCGATCAGCGTGTCGTTGCCTGCGTCGCCGAACAGGAGATTGGCGAACCGTTCGCCCGTCAGGACGCGGGATTCGTCGCCGATCAGCAGATCGTCGCCGCCTCCGCCATGAATCGTGTCCGATCCCTGCAGGCCGACCATCTGGTCAGGCCCCGGCAAGCCCTGCATCAGATCGTCGCCGCCCGTGCCCGGGGGCGGGGTCATGGGCAGGTCGGATTCCTGTTCAGCCGCTGTTGCCAAACCGGCGATATCGAGCGGCTGGCCAATCGCGAACTGGCCGCTGGTGGATAGCGGGGCGTTGTGGGCCACCTCGTAGAACTCCCACGGGGCCGCTTTGAAATCCGCTTGTGGCCAGGGCGCGCCGTCCAGCACGAAGGCAAAGCTGAAATGTTCCGATTCCTCAAACCCGCTCGGCCCGCCCGCATAGAGAAACAGCACCGTGCTGGTCTGACCGCTCTCCCATGTGACCAGCCGCGTCGTGCCTGTCGCGGACCTGATGTCATAGCTGGTCCCGGTCGCGGCGATATCGTGCGAACGGAGAATACCGGCAAAAAAGGATCCGGCCACATGGGTTTCGGGCGAAGGGGCGTCGCGCCCCGGCAGCACCATCTCCAGCAGTGTCGTTTCGCTGCTGAGCACCAGTTCGGCAGATGCCGTTGAATGGCCGTAGGGGTCGCGGCCGGAGGTCCAGAGGCGGTGGACAAAGCCGGGCAGGGAATAGGTCGTCATCGGATCACCAGACAGATTGACGGGAAGCAGGTCGGTTTCGCGGCAAGGAAAGGTCTATCACCAAGTCCATGTCATGCAATCCACATCAGGGCATGGTTGCACGGCGGCGTTGGCTCCTTGCATATCAGGAAGCTCCGCGGCCGAACCTCGCCCCCGCGGGGATCGTGCGCGGCCTTGCGTTCAACCCCTCGATGGAGAACCCGGCGATGGATTTGTACGTGTCGGCGTGCGCGGCCAGTTCTGCATGCGGAATGATATCCTCGATGTCCTCGAAATCGCCGCCGCACAGATCCGCGATGCGCCGCAACACGCCATCGGGCCCATCGCCGGCGCGATTGGCACGCGCAACGGCGGTGGCCAAGGGGCGAATCTCGGCCTCGTAGGCCTGGAACGCCGCCGGGGTCAGGCCGTGTTCCAGCAGTTTCGCACCGATTACCCGTGCATCGACGATGGCCTGGCTGGCGCCGTTCGAACCTACCGGATAGGTCGGATGTGCCGCATCGCCCATCAGTGTTACCCGCCCATCTGTCCAGTGCGGCAGCGGATCACGGTCGACCATCGGATATTCATAGATCGTACCGGCGCCGCGGATCAGCGCCGGCACGTCGATCCAGTCGAACCGCCAGTCCTCGAACAGCGGCAGTATGGTTCCGGCATCGGCGGTGCTGTTCCAGTCCACGTTCATCCGGCCGGTACCGGAGGGGAATCGCTTTTCCGCGATCCAGTTCATGGTCGCCTCTCCGTGCGCGTCCGGTTCGTCGATCGGATAGGCCACGAAACGCTGGCTATCATCGCCGATCACCGCCATCGCGCCGCCGCCGAAAAACGTGGGCCCACGGGTCGTGGCGCGCCACAGCATGCGGCCGTCCCATACCGGCGCGCCCTCATCGGGGTGCATCTGCGCGCGCAACGCCGAGTGGATACCGTCGGCGGCGACGATCAGGTCGCCGGTCACACGCTCGCCGTTTTCCAGGACGAGAACGGCGTTGTCCGGCCCGGTTTCGAACGCCACGGCATGCGCGCCGGTGCGCACCGAAGCCAGCCCGGCGCGCCCCAGCAGTTCGGCATGCAGCACCGTCTGAAATGTGCCGCGATGCAGCGAATATTGCGGCCACGAATAGCCGGCCCAATGCCCGCGGGGTTCTTCCCAGATGGTCTTGCCAAGCCGGGAATAGAACCCGTACTGCCGGGTCTGAACGCCGATATCGTCAAGCTGTGCCTTGAGGTCGAGGTCGAACAACTCGCGTACCGAATTGGGTTGCAGGTTGATCCCCACACCCAGCGGACTGATTTTCCGCCGGGTCTCGAAGATGCGAAACGACACTCCGATCTGTTGCAGAGTCAGGCCAAGCGCCAGCCCGGCGATGCCGCCGCCCGCGATTAGTACCGTCATGAATTGTCTCCATCCCGTCAGGCCGCCACTCAATCAGGCGCGCCGGACCGAATCAAGCCTCAGCTCTTGGATGCGATGATCAAATCCGGGCCGAATATCGTGTCGGCATGGCTGTCGAGATAGATCTTCAACCAAGGCGTGAATCGCTCGGGGTGACGGGCAACCTCGGCCAGAAGATCGTGGTAATCGACCCAGCGAATCTGCATCACCTCGTCGGGATTCGGCACGATCTCGATCTCGTCCCAGGTCTGGGCGAGGAACACGTCCACTGCCTCGTGTTCGATCATGCCGCCGCCGACATCGGCGCGGTATTCCAGGTGGTGGCGGAACTGCGGGTAGAGCCCGGTTATGCCCAGTTCCTCGCGCAGGCGGCGCACGGCGCAGGCGCAGGTGGACTCGGACCAGCCGGGATGCGTGCAGCAGGTATTCGCCCACAGGCCCGGCGTGTGGTACTTGCCCATCGCCCGGCGCTGCATGAGGATCTCGCGGCCGCGGATCACGAAGACCGAAACCGCCTTGTGGCGCAGCCCGCGTTCATGCGCCTCGATCTTGTCGACCGGCGTCAGCTTGCCATCGACCCAGGCGGGGATCGGCGCGCTCATGTTCGCCACCCTCGCGGGGCGGCGGCGCTTTTCCGGGGCTGGAACGGGAAACCGTGCATGTCTGGCAAAAGATCCGTGACGTGACCTGAAACGAGCCGATGATTCCAGACCGGCGGGGCGGCGGCCATGGCGCATTCTGTCGCTGCCAGACCGGCCGGGCAAACGCGAAGGGGCCGCGGTGCTGGTCCGCGGCCCCTGCCGTATCTTTCGCGAGCGCCCGAAGGCAAGCGCCGCGGCCCCGGATTACTTGGAGACGCTTTCGAGATAGGCCCAGACGTCTTCGCCACCCTTCTTGAGCTTGAAGGTCATCTTCGATTTGGCGCCGCTCTCGCCGAGATACTCGCGCAGGAAGCCACGCGGATCCTCGACATAGGTCACGAAGTGCTCCGCGTCCCAGGCCAGGCCCTTTTCGCCTGCAGCGACGATATCGTCGCCGTACTTGAAGTCTGCGACAGTGCCCGCGGTGCGGCCGGGCAAACCATAGAGGTTGGGTCCGGTCTTGCCGCCCTTGACGATCTCCTCGCCGCTGTCGGATACGATCTCATGGCAGGACTTGCACTTCTTGAATTCCTTCTCGCCTTTGGCGGCATCGCCGTCGGCCAGAACCGGTGCGGCCAGAAGTCCGACAAGTGCGGTTGCGATCATTCTGTTCATGTTTGGTCTCCCAGTTTGCGCTCGGCGCTCACATGTAGGACATGGCAGGGGAGAGTCAACAGCCGCGTCGGCGCGGTCGCGGCTCCCGTCTGCTGACGACGGTCTGCGCACATCGGCCCTAGGTGTTTGATCCCACGGTTTGATGGTGTGATCCTTTCGTTGGAATGGAAGGAAACACTATGGGACAAGTTCGTCACGGGAGCGCCACGACCACGCACGCCGTCCGAGCAGCGATACAGCGATCGCAAGCTACGCTCGCGGAGCTGAGCCGAGAGTTGGGGATCAACCCCAAGACCGTTGCGAAGTGGCGCAAGCGGCAGACCGTCGAGGATCGGAAGACCGGCCCCAAAGAGCCACGTTCAACCGTTC
>JBKEDD010000116.1:0-3943 GCA_047975215.1 Jhaorihella sp. | reverse complement strand
TAGCGGTCTTTAGCAAGGTGCCAGTACCGCGCTACTGACCGTCATACAGAACTGGATCGCAGCAAAGCACGCTCTGGGCCGCGCTGCCAAATTTTTACAGAGCTCGCCAAGCGCGTCCTGCCCGTTGGGCTGTGTGCGGTTAAATCAATAAACGGACTCTAAGCATGTAGAGCCGAAGGCAGTGTGCTGGCGGACGCGGGTTCAATTCCTCAAATGGGAATCGAACTGGCGTCCTGACTGATGCGCTCGGTTGGTGACCCGGCCAGGGCAGAACTGGTAGGATTGTCGGCAGTAGGGGCTGGATTCCGCACCTTTCCGCAGGAGTTCGCAGCGGATCTAAGGCGCTGAGTTACATAGGTTTGGCGCAGGGGTCCACCCCACCGAAAACCCGCAGGAGTTCGAATCTTTCCGCACTAACCCGCAGGAACCCCCACCAGCCCGCACAGCCTGATGCCAGGCCGTTGATTTTCAACGAGACGGTCGATCGGTCCGCGCTTGCGGACTGCGGACTTTCATTGCGCTGGAAATTTGGCTTTTCGCAGGCCGACTCGTTGCGAAACGTCGGTACTTGTAAACATTTGCCAACAAATCGGAACACTTCTCAGCCGACACTGGCCTGGGCCGGGACGGTCTTGGTCGAGGTCACCAGGCACGATTCCTCGTAGGCCTCAATGTCGACCTCCCGATAGAGCACCCGCCCGCAGAGCTTCAGGAACTTGGGGCCGATCCCCGCGCTGCGCCAGCGTTCCAAGGTGGCCTCGCTCATACACCAGCGCGCAGCGAGTTGTTTTTGATTGAGGTGAGCGACTTCCATCTTGGTCTCCTTCCGAACGAGTTGGCAGGAGTCCATGAAGGCGCTGTTCGAGCCCCGAGCCAAGGCAATTACAGGAAACGCCGCTACTCCGGCAGATCATTCAGCTCGTAGCTGGTACTGCGCCCACCGGCATCCGATTTACGCAGCACGCCCCGCGCCAGCAGATCGTTGATGTCGCGCAGCGCCGTGTCCGGCGAGCATTTGGCGATGACCGCCCACTTGCTGCTGGTGAGCTTGCCCTCGAAACCGTCGAGCAGTTTGTTCAGCAACTTCACCTGTCGCTCATTCAAGGGTATGGTCGCCCAGCGCTGCCAGAACCGCGCTTTCGTCAGGACGGCGTCCAGCGTGTGCTGGGCCTGGTCAACCGCGCGATGAAGCGTGTCGAGGAACCACGCGAGCCACTCGGTGACGTCCAGCGACCGCTTTTGCGTCCTCTCCAGGATGTCGTAGTAAGCCTTGCGTTCGCGCTGGATCTGCGCCGACAAACTGTAGAAGCGCTGCGGACTACCGTCAGCGCGCGCCAACAGCAGGTCGCCAATGGCCCGGGCGATACGGCCATTGCCGTCGTCAAACGGATGCAAGGTGACGAACCACAAATGACCGAGACCGGCCTTGAGCAGCGGCGGTTCGTTCGACGCGGCATTCAGCCAGTCGAGGAAGCGGCTGGTTTCGGCCTCGAGGCGATCGGCCGGTGGTGCTTCGAAATGCACCCGCTGGCGGCCGATGGGGCCGGACACCACCTGCATCGGGCCGGTGGCATCGTCGCGCCAGCCACCGACCTTGATCTTGGAGAGCCCGGAGTAGCCGGTAGGAAACAGTGCGGCATGCCAGCCGGACAGGCGCTCCCGCGTTACCGGTGCTTGGCAGTTGCCCGTGGCATGCAGCACCATCTCGACCACGCCCTCGACGTGGCGATCGACCGGAGCGAGTGCGCCGATATCGACGCCCAACCTGCGCGCGATGGAGGAGCGCACGGATTCGACATTGAGCTGCTCACCCTCGATCTCACTGGTTTTGACCACGTCCTCGGTGAGCGTTGCGAGACTCGCTTGGTCGCGTAGCACCATGCCGACATCGGCCAGGCGCCCCATCAATAGACCCTGAGCACGACTGACCTGGGCCATTGGCTCAGCCAGTACCGCCAGGTCAAAGCGCCAAGCCGGCCAGTCACTGGCCTGCCAAATGTATTTGTAATCGCCGCTATTCATGCGGAGATTATGGCCTGCAATCTCCGCATGCGCAAGTCAATCGCCGCACGTCGCGCGGTGAATGTGGCCACCATTTGCCGCATGACGGATCGCCTTGCCCCAGGAGTGGGTGTAAATGGGTGTCCTTATGGTTGCCTGTCCGACAGATCTATACCATTTCGGATATTTCGATTTTTCGTTTATTTCGGTTATGCTGCCTTCCATGACGCTGTTTGAGGCTTCCAGGAGGCTGCCATGACCACACTCTCTCCCACCCGACCGTTGCCGACGGCCGAAGAAGTTGCCATCGCCCGCGAGAGCGGCCGGGCGCTGTCTGCCTTCTTGCAGACTCGCGCGGAAACCCAGCAGATCGAGATCTTCGACGACAAGGGCGCATCTCACCCGGTCCGTGTCCCCGTGTCGGCGCTACGGCTGCTCGTTTACGTCCTGACCGAGATAGGTGAAGGCAACGCGGTCAGCATCATCCCGATCCACGCCGAACTGACGACCCAGGACGCAGCGGATGTGCTCAACGTCTCGCGCCCGTTCCTCGTGCAACTGCTGGAGCGCGGCGAGATCCCATTCCACAAGATCGGCACTCACCGCCGCGTCCGTTACCAGGACGTCATCGCCTACAAGGAGCGGATCGACACTGAGCGCAACAAGGCACTCGATACACTGGCCGAGCAAGCCCAGGCGCTCAAGATGGGGTACGAATGAATGAGTTCGAACTTCACCGTCATCTACGACGCGTGCGTGCCCTACCCGACACCGTTGCACGACCTGCTGATGCGCCTGGCGCTGACCGATCTGTACCGAGCGCGGTGGACAGGCATGATCCACGACGAGTGGACGCGTAACGTTCTGAAGCAACGGCCAGACCTGAAGGCGGAAGACCTGGAGCGGACGCGGTCGCTGATGAACCCGCCCAAGACAGCCGACGAGTACCTGGACACGCTGCTCAAGCAGGGGTTGACGCAGACCGTTGGCCAGTTGCGGGAGTGGAAGTTAGCGATCTGACGGACGCGGGTTCGATTCCCGTTTCGGAATTGAACTGGTCCCGGAGAGCAGACGAGGTTGAGCAGCCTTTCCGGCCACCAATCAAGCCGAAAAACCTGCCTGATCGTCCGCCGCCGAACGGCATAGCGGCCGGCTTTTCGATCCAGTTCGCACGGGTTCGCAGCAGCCCGCAGCGCTTCGATTCCGTACTTTCAATAGTCGTTTGATGCGGGGTACCATCCCACCGAAACTCCGCAGGAGTTCGAATCTTTCCGCACGAACCCGCAGGAACCCTCACCAGCCCGCACGGCCCGATGCCAGGCCATTGATTTTCAACAAGACGCTTGATCGGTCCGCGCTTGCGGACTGCGGACGTTCAATAGGCCGGAAATCTGGCTCGCCCAGACAGCCGTCGGTGCCGTCACGTTGCAAATCGTCGGTACTTGTCGATATTTGCCGACGAAACGGAACATTCAGCCAGCACTGGCCTGCGTCGCGACCGTCCTGGTCGACGTTGCCAGACACGACTCCTCGTAGGCCTCGATGTCCACCTGCCGGTAGAGCACCCGGCCGCAGAGCTTAAGGAACCTGGGCCCGAGTCCCTCGCTGCGCCAGCGTTCCAGGGTGGCCTCGCTGATGCTCCAGCGGGCGGCCAGTTGTTTTTGGTTGAGGTGAGCGACTTCCATCTTGGTCTCCTTCCGAATGAGTTGGCAGGAGTCCATGAAGGCGCTGTTCCGGCCGCGAGCCAAGCCAATTCCAGCAAGCGCCGCTACTCCGGCAGGTCGTTCAGCTCATAGCTGGTGCTGCGCCCGCCCGCATCTGATTTTCTCAGGACGCCCCGCGTCAGCAGATCGTTGATGTCGCGCAGCGCCGTGTCCGGCGAGCACTTTGCGATGGCCGCCCACTTGCTGCTGGTGAGCTTGCCCTCGAAACCGTCGAGCAG
>JBKEDD010000115.1:0-25865 GCA_047975215.1 Jhaorihella sp. | reverse complement strand
GTATCGCCCTGCGCCTTCGTCCGCTGATCCCCTGCCTTGCCCTTCTGCCGCTTCCCGCACTTGCCCAGGACGGGCAGGTTCTCACCACGCAGGACGAGATCGGCGGCGTCTACGAGGGCACCTTCCAGGGTGGCAAGCAGCACGGCACCGGCACCTACCGGCTGCCCAACGGCTATGAGTATTCCGGCGACTGGGTCGAAGGCGAGATCACCGGTCAGGGCGTTGCGAGGTTTCCCAACGGGTCGGTCTACGAGGGCGCATTCGCCAAGGGCAAGCCTGACGGCATCGGCAAGATCACCTTTTCGGACGGCGGCACCTACGAGGGCGAATGGAAGGCCGGCGTGATCGACGGCCAGGGCATCGCCATCTATTCCAACGGCGTGCGCTACGAGGGCGGTTTTCACAACGCCCGGCACCACGGCCAGGGCGCGATGCAAAGCCCCGGCGGCTACGAATACCGCGGCGGCTGGGTCGATGGCGAGAAGCAGGGCGAGGCGGTCATCACCTATCCCGACGGCGCGGTCTACGAGGGCGGAGTGGTGAACGGAAAGCGCCACGGCAGCGGCAGGCTGACCCTGCCCGACGGTCTGGTCTATGAAGGCCAGTGGGCCGACGGACAGATCGACGGGACCGGCACCCTGACCCAGCCCAATGGCGATGTGTACCAGGGCGAACTGGTCGCGGGTCAGCGCCAGGGCCAGGGCCGCGTCACCTATGCCAACGGCGACATCTACGAGGGCGGATTCGCCGACGACCGGCGCCACGGTCAGGGCACGTTCGTGGGCACCGACGGTTACGTTTACAAGGGCTCGTGGGTGGCCGGCCAGATCGAGGGCGAAGGCGAAGTCACCTATCCTGATGGTTCGCACTATGTCGGCCAGTTCCGCGCCGATCTGGCCGATGGCAAGGGCAGGATCACCTATCCCGACGGATCCAGCTATGAAGGCGACTGGGTCGCCGGCGTGATCGAGGGCGAGGGCACGGCGACCTATGCCAACGGCATTGTCTATACCGGCCGGTTCCGCAACGCGCTGAACGACGGCCAGGGCGTGATGACCTATTCCGACGGCTACCGCTACGAAGGCGAATGGAAGGAAGGCCAGCGCCATGGCCAGGGCAAGGCCACCTATGCCGACGGCTCGGTCTATTCCGGTGCCTTCGTGGACGGCCAGCGCCACGGCCAGGGCGAAATCGTGATGGCCGACGGCTTTGGCTACAAGGGTGAATGGGTGAACGGCGAAATCAGCGGGCAAGGCGTCGCCACCTATGCCAATGGCGATGTCTACGAGGGCACGTTCAAGGACGGCAAGCGCCAGGGCCAGGGCACCATGCGCTATGCCACCGGGCAGGAAAGATCGGGCAACTGGGAAAACGGCGCGCTGTCGGACGGCGGCTGATCGTCCGTTGCCACCTGCCCCGCACCACCCGAGGCAATCATCATGCCCGTGCTGCTGATCATCCTTGCCCTGGGCGTCTTCGCCTATCTCTACTGGCGCCACAGATCGACCACGCTGACGCGCGATTGCCGCTGGCGC
The DNA here is from genome assembly GCA_047975215.1 of Jhaorihella sp. Lineage (GTDB taxonomy): Bacteria > Pseudomonadota > Alphaproteobacteria > Rhodobacterales > Rhodobacteraceae > JAGRMG01. The sequence goes on along the minus strand of JBKEDD010000115.1, from coordinate 24,330 downwards.
GAAGACCGGCGCAACGGGATCTGGCGCTGCGCGTTCTGCGGCGCGCAAACCCCGGGCGCGAAGGCGCCGCTTGTCTGCCTTCGCCCGCGGAACTAGAGCGCCCGCAGGCCCGCAACCTGTTGCAGCACAATCACATTTTCGCGGCATGAGGTTTTCGCGAAATTCGGGCTTGATCGACTCGGCCGCCGGTGCCATATGCGCGATCAAGACGCCAACGCACGCGCCTCTGTCCACTGGGGTTCCACCCTGGTTACGTAGCGACGGTAACGTCTCTGATGGAACTGAGCGGTCATAGATGGCCGGGTCTTTTGGAGAGTGTTATGAACGCCTACGTGACCGATTTTTCGGTGCGCGAACTCGCGCCCGTCGATTCCCGCACCGACGCCCCCTGCACCGACAACTCCCGCACCTGCAACGCGCGCACAGACAACGCGCGCATCGAAGCGTTCCTGCAATCCGCGCGCTTCGATCGTCCGACGCTGGTGCTGGACACCGAGGCGCTCGCACACCAGTACCGCGCGCTCAGGTCCGGCCTGGGCCGCGCCCGCATCCACTATGCGGTCAAGGCCAACCCGCAGCGTGAGTTCATTGAGACGCTGGTCAACCTCGGCTCGGGCTTTGACGCCGCGTCGCGCGCCGAGATCGAACTTTGCCTCGGCCTGGGTGCCGCCCCCGATCACATCTCGTTCGGCAACACCGTGAAACGCGCCGCCGACATCGCGTTTGCCTATCACGCCGGGGTGCGCCTGTTCGCCGCCGATGCCGAGGAGGAACTGGAAAAGATCGCCGAGCACGCGCCCGCCGCTCGCGTCTATATCCGCCTGATCGTCGATGCCAGCCAGGCCGACTGGCCGCTGTCGCGCAAGTTCGGCTGCTGCCGCGACAAGGCGGTCGCGCTGCTGGACATGGCGAAATCAATGGGGCTCGACCCGGTCGGCTTCTCCTTCCATGTCGGCAGCCAGACCCGGCGCGCCGATATGTGGACCGCAACGCTCGATCAGGTCGCCGCGATCTGGGCCGAGGCCCGCGCCGCCGGGCACGACCTGAACCTGCTTAACATCGGCGGCGGCTTTCCGGCCTTTTACGGCGAAGAGATAGAGCCACCCGCGGCCTACGCCGCCCGGGTCATGGAACTCGTCACCGAACGGTTCGGTGCGTCCATTGACGTCATGGCCGAACCCGGCCGCGGCCTGGTGGCCGAGGCCGGCATGATCGCCGCCGAGGTGCTGCTGGTCAGCCGCAAGTCCGGGCACGACATGTTCCGCTGGGTCTATCTCGACATCGGCAAGTTCTCGGGCCTGGCCGAAACCATGGACGAGGCGATCCGCTACCAGTTCGTCACCGACCGCGACCACGAGGAGACCGGCCCCTGCATCCTGGCCGGACCGTCCTGCGACAGCGCCGACGTGCTCTACGAAAAACGCCCGGTCGCGCTGCCGCTTGGCCTGCGCTCGGGCGACCGGATCCTGATCCGCAACTGCGGCGCCTACACCTCGACCTATGCCAGCATCGGCTTCAACGGCTTCCCGCCGCTGGATGTGGTGGTGATCTGACGGGCCGCCACCTGCCTCCCCGGGCGGTCCCCGCAGACCTGCTTCTTTCTGGTCCAAAATACTCTCTTGCAATCGGCCCGTACCGGGCGCACCGGCGGCGCGGGGGCTTTCCCCGCGCCGCTTTTGGCGTCAGACTGCATCCATGAAGCCCGCGTTCCCGCCCCCGTCCGACGCAGACGCCCGCCGTGCTGTCGCGCCGGTGATCTGCTATCCCACCGGCACACTGCCGCGCCCCGATCTGGCATTGTACCGCGCGGCGCGGGCCGTTGCCGAAAAGACCGGCGAAATCCTGATCCCGCCGCGCGAGGCGCGCGGCTTTCTGGTGCCGGCCGGGCATTTCTTCCGAATCTCGCCACCCGAAGGTGCGCAGGTCGGCGATCTCAACCTGTGGAACGCCGCCGATCTTCACGAACGCTTCTACTCGGGCAAGACCCGCGCCCTGCATGGCAGCCATCTCGGCACCGGCGACCGGCTGTGGAGCAGCTTTCCCGCGCTGCGCCCCATGGCCACGATCGTCGAGGATACGCTGGACTGGTACGGCATCGACGAATTCGGCGGGGCCGTGCATGACGTGATCGGCACGCGCTGCGACCCCTATACCGGCAACCTTCTCGCCGGCAGCCAGTATCACCATTGCTGCCATTCCAACCTGACCCGGGCACTGGCCGATCATCTCGGGGTTTCACCGGGCCGGGCGGAAGGCCATGTTCACGACGTGCTCAACGTCTTCATGTGTACCGGCTTCACCCGCGACGAGGGCCTCTACTTCATGAAGGCCAGCCCGGCCCGGCCGGGCGACTACCTCGAGTTCTTCGCCGAAATCGCCTTGCTTGGCGCGTTGAGCGCCTGCCCCGGCGGCGATTGTTCGACCAGCCATTCCAGCGATGCTGCAACCTGCTTTCCGCTGCTTGTCGAGACCTTCGCGCCGCCGCCGGGCGCGCTGGAGGGCTGGGCATCCCCTCCGCTCAACGGCTATGACCGCAGCCACGGCCGCTGAGGCACATCAGGCGAAGGCGGCGTCGAGCGCGATTTCCACCATGTCCGCAAGGCTGCGTTCGCGGTCCTCCGAAGACAGCGCGGTGCCATCCAGCAGATGATCGGACACCGTCAGCACGGCCAGCGCCCGGCAACCGTGGCGGGCGGCAAGCGTATAGAGTTCGGCCGCCTCCATCTCGACGCCGAGGATACCGTGGCGCACCATCTGTTCGTTGAGATCGGGACGTTCGTCATAGAAGACATCCGAGGAATAGATGCCCCCGACATGGGTGCCCACCCCCCTGCCCTCGGCCGCGGCCACCGCGGCGCGCAGCAACGTCCAGTCGGCGCAGGGGGCAAAGTTCAACTCGCGCAGTATGGTATCCGACGGTGTGCTGACCGAGGTCGCGGTCATCGCAAGAATCACGTCGCGCAGCCTCACATGGGCCTGCATGCCGCCGCAGGATCCGATGCGCACCAGGGTCTTGGCGCCAAAGTCGCGGATCAGTTCGTTGACATAGATCGAAAGCGACGGCATGCCCATGCCGCTGCCCTGGATGCTGACGCGGTTGCCCTTCCAGGTGCCGGTATAGCCCAGCATGCCCCGCACGTCATTGACCTGCCGCGGATCGGTCAGAAACGTTTCAGCCACCCATTTCGCGCGATAGGGATCGCCGGGCAACAACACGGTTTCGGCAATATCGCCAGGTTCGGCGCCAATGTGAATTGTCATCGCAAATTGAGACTAATTCAGATTTCCAGATCGGTGATATCGTCGCCCCGCGCCAGGGCTTCATGAATCCAGCCGGGTTTGCGCCCGCGCCCGGTCCAGGTCTGCTCGGGGTTCATCGGGTTGCGGTATTTCGGCATCGCCCTGGAACCTCTTGCAGCACCTTTCGATTTCGCCGCGCCCGACACTTCGTCCAGGGTGAAACCGAATTCAGCGACCGCCTTTTCAGCGGCCTTGAAGGCCTGCGTCCGCTCTCTCTGCTCGGCCGCTTTCAGTGCTTTCTGCACATCCTCCTGCAGCGACTTCAATTCCCTGCGGGACATGGCGTTAAGGTCAATGGTCATTTTCGGCACCTGTCGATTATTCACGGAACTACCGGTTTCCGCAATTTCAATTCTAGCTGAACGACGGAATTCGGAAAGAGATAAAATGACTCCCGCGCAAACTTTTTATTCCGCCGCAATCGCCTTGGGATCGGCAAGCGTCACGATATCGCGCATGATGGTGTTCAATTCGAAATCCTTGGGCGTATAGACCTTCGCGACGCCCATCGCCGTCAGCGCCCGGGCGTCTTCGTCGGGGATGATGCCACCCACCACGACCGGAACATGCCCCAAACCGGCGGCCTGCAAACGTTCGATCACGTCGCGGACCAGGGGGATATGGCTGCCCGAAAGGATCGACAGGCCGATGACATGCGCGCCGTCGCGCGCCGCGGCCGTCACGATTTCCTCGGGTGTCAGCCGGATGCCGTCATAGGAGATATCCATGCCGCAATCGCGGGCGCGGAAGGCGATCTGTTCGGCGCCGTTGGAATGGCCGTCGAGCCCCGGCTTGCCGACCAGGAATTTCAGCCGCCGGCCCAGCCTGTCGCTGACCGCGTCAACCGCGGCGCGCAAGTCCTCCAGCCCCTCGGTCCGGTTCGAAACCGAAGCGGACACGCCGGTCGGGCCGCGATAGGTGCCGTGGGCGCGGCGCATTTCCTCGGCCCATTCGCCGGTGGTGACGCCCGCGCGGGCGGCGGCGATCGACGGTTCCATCACGTTGGCGCCGCCGCGCGCGGCCTCGCGCAGGGCGCTGAGCGCCCGTTCCACCGCCCGCTCGTCACGCCCGGCGCGCCAGGCGTTCAGCCGCTCGATCTGGTCCTGTTCGACCTCGGGATCGACCACCAGGATACCGCCATCGGCGCTGATCAGGGGCGAGGGCTCGGAGGTCGTGAACCGGTTGACGCCGACCACGACGGTTTCGCCCGCCTCGATCCGGTTGAGGCGCTCGGCATTGGACTCCACAAGCCGCCCCTTCATGTATTCGATGGCCGAGATCGCCCCGCCCATGCTGTCGAGATTGGCCAGTTCGGCGCGCGCGCCCTGCTTGAGCGTTTCCACCCTGGCATCCACGGCGGGGTTTTCGTCAAACAGGTCGTCATATTCCAGCAGGTCGGTCTCGAAGGCCAGGATCTGCTGCATCCGCATCGACCATTGCTGATCCCAGGGGCGCGGCAGGCCCAGCGCCTCGTTCCAGGCGGGAAGCTGCACGGCGCGCGCACGCGCTTTTTTCGACAGCGTCACCGCCAGCATCTCGATCAGGATGCGGTAGACGTTGTTTTCCGGCTGCTGTTCGGTCAGCCCCAGCGAATTGACCTGCACGCCATAGCGGAAGCGGCGATACTTCGGATCTTGGACGCCATACCGCTCAAGGCAGATCTCGTCCCACAGGTCGACGAAGGCGCGCATCTTGCACATCTCGGTCACGAACCGGATACCGGCATTGACGAAGAACGAAATCCGCCCCACCAACGCCGGGAAATCCGCATCGGGAACGCGCGGGCGCAGCTCGTCCAGCACAGCGATGGCGGTGGCCAGCGCAAAGGCCAGTTCCTGCTCGGGCGTCGCGCCGGCCTCTTGCAGATGATAGGAACACACGTTCATGGGGTTCCATTTCGGCACGTTGGCATAGCAGTACTCGGCCACGTCCGCGATCATCTTCAGCGACGGTTTGGGCGGACAGACATAGGTGCCGCGGGAAAGATATTCCTTGATCAGGTCGTTCTGCACGGTGCCGGTCAGCTTGGCGATATCGGCCCCCTGTTCCTCGGCCACGGCGATATACAGCGCCAGAAGCCAGGGCGCGGTGGCGTTGATCGTCATCGAGGTGTTCATCTGTTCCAGCGGGATGTCCTCGAACAGTGCGCGCATGTCGCCCAGGTGGCAGACGGGTACGCCGACCTTGCCGACCTCGCCGCGCGCCAGCAGGTGATCGCTGTCATAGCCCGTCTGCGTCGGCAGATCGAAGGCCACGGAAAGCCCGGTCTGCCCCTTGGCCAGATTTCCGCGATACAGCGCGTTGCTGGCGGCAGCGGTCGAGTGGCCGGCATAGGTGCGGATCAGCCAGGGGCGTTCGGGCCGGCGGTCATTCTGCGTCGACGTCATGTCGGACCTCGCGAGTCGGGGTGGTAATTTTATTTCGCTCCGCCGTGATAAATCGTAATTTTCGGGTTCTGTCAATTCGCTGCGCCGCGGCATTTGCGGGTGTCAGGCAACCTGACAGTCCATCGTCGTACTGTAGCGAAAGCCAAAAAGAACCCGCAGCGGTCCGGTCGCATGCGTTTCGGTCGCGCGAAAACCCGATCGTTCATATAGCGCGCGGGCGCGCGGGTTGGTGTCAATCACGTCCAGCCGCACGCGCGACAGGCCCAACTCGCGGGCGCGGTCCTTGACGGCCTGCAACAAAAGCCCCCCGATGCCGGTTCCGCGCGCGGCCGCCTCGACGAAGATACCGTCCATCAGAAGGGTTCCGGGCTGCACCTTGCGTTCAAGGGGCGCCAGCAGAACGCCGCGCCAGGTTCCGCCCCACCATCCCCAGACGCGCTGCATGTCGGCCAGCGTTCCGCCGAGAAACGCGCCATGAGCCGTCTTGTAGCCGGCCCCGCCCAGCAATGTGCCGGCTGCATCCCGTGCGATCAGCGAATGGGACGGGTCCAACCCTCCGGCGATGAATTGCAGCGCCTTGTCCTTCGGCGTCATCACCCGGCCCAGCTTGGCTCCGAACGCCTGCCAGTAGAGTGCCGCAAGCCGCTCTCTTTCGGGGTCGAAGAAACCTCCGGCAATCCTGACGGTCGACATTTCCCCCTCCCCGCTGATTGTCGCTTTTTACTTGGCGCGCCGGTGGGATGATTGCAACTCTGGCGTCATGACTTCGACCGTGGAACTGCCGTTGTGGCTTTTTGTGCTGATCTTGCTGTTCGCGGCAGTCACCTTCGCGTCGCATTTCCTGTTCCCGTCGGTGCGCTGGTTCTTCCGAAAGCGGCTTGAACGCGCCGTGGATCGCCTGAACCGGCGGCTTGACCGCCCGATCCAGCCGTTCAAGCTGTCCCGGCGCCATGACATGATCCAGCGGCTGATCTACAACCCCGCCGTGAGTCAGGCCATCGCCGATCATGCCCGGGCCGAAGGCATGCCCGAAAACGTGGCCTTCGAACAGGCCCGACGCTATGCGCGCGAGATCGTGCCCACGTTTTCGACATTCGCCTATTATGGCTTTGCCATCCGCATCGCGCGGTTTCTTGGCAACTCGCTTTACCGTGTGCGGCTGGGGAATCTCGACGAGGACGGGATCAGATCCATCGACCCGCGGGCAACGGTGGTATTCGTCATGAACCACCGCAGCAACATGGATTACGTCCTCGTGACCTATCTGGCCGCACAACGCGCGGCACTGAGCTATGCGGTGGGAGAATGGGCGCAGGTCTGGCCCCTCTCGCGTCTAATCCGCGCGATGGGGGCCTATTTCATCCGCCGCAAGTCGCGCAACGAACTCTACCGCCGGGTGCTGGCCTCCTATGTCCGGATGGCCACCGAGGCCGGCGTTACCCAGGCCATGTTTCCCGAAGGCGGGCTGAGCCTGTCGGGAGAGCTGATGCCGCCACGGATGGGCTTGTTGAAATACCTGACCGATGCGGCCGACCCGATCGACCGCGACATCGTGTTCGTTCCGGTTGCGCTGAACTACGACCGGGTGCTTGAAGACAGCATCCTGATCGCGGCCCATCAAGGGCGCGACCGGCGGTTCAACGCGCGCATCGGCCTGGTTGCCCGGCGCATACTGCACCAGTTCTGGCTGCGGATCACCGGGCGGTTTCACCGGTTCGGCTATGCCGCGGTCAGCTTCGGGCATCCGGTGTCGCTTCGCGCCTTCCGCGCCCGCCGAGGCGGCGACGTGACGACACCGCTGGCCGAGTTCCTGATGCAGCGGATCGCAGAGATCGTACCGGTGCTCCCCGTGCCGCTGGTGTCCTGGCTGTTGTTGACCCACGGCGCCATGACCCGCGCCGAGATCGCGCAGGCCATGGACAGTGCCGCGCTCGGCATTCCGCATGCGCATGTTCATGTCCCCCGCCATGACCTTGACTATGCCGTCGAGGTGGGATTGCGAAATCTCGCAGAACGCGGGATTATCGAACGTGTCGGGGACCGTTTCGCGCCACGCGACAGCGGCATGGCGCTGCTGCGGTTCTACGCAAATTCGATCCGGCACCTGATGCCGCCCGAAACGCCGGCGGATTCTGCGGGCGCGAAGGAAGCTTCTGCGACCGCTCGGTCATAAAATTACAAAATTCCGGTAATTGGTGTTGCATTGTTGCGCGGCACTTCATATTCCGGGCGCAGGGTTTGCGATTCTGCATCGCGGCAAGACGAACATGAAGGAGGCCGACATGGCTTTGGACACCGACGGCGACATCGTGCCGTACGAGGCGCCCGAAAAAGACCTCTACGAGATGGGAGAGATGCCCCCGCTGGGCTATGTGCCCAAACAGATGTATGCGTGGGCGATCCGCAAGGAACGCCATGGCGAGCCGGACAAGGCCATGCAGCTTGAAGTCGTCGATGTGCCGGTTCTGGACAGCCACGACGTGCTGATTCTGGTGATGGCGGCGGGCGTCAACTACAACGGCGTCTGGGCGGCACTGGGCAAACCGGTCAGCCCGTTCGACGGCCACAAGCAGCCCTACCACGTCGCCGGGTCGGACGCCGCCGGAATCGTCTGGGCGATCGGCGACAAGGTCAAACGCTGGAAGGTCGGCGACGAAGTCGTGGTGCATTGCAACCAGGACGACGGCGACGACGAGGAATGCAATGGCGGCGATCCGATGTATTCGCCCTCCCAGCGGATCTGGGGCTATGAGACGCCGGACGGATCGTTTGCCCAGTTCACCCGCGTCCAGGCGCAGCAGCTGATGCCGCGCCCCAAGCACCTGTCATGGGAGGAAAGCGCCTGCTATACGCTGACGCTCGCCACCGCATACCGGATGCTGTTCGGGCATGAACCGCATGACCTCAAGCCCGGTCAGAACGTGCTGGTCTGGGGCGCCTCCGGCGGTCTGGGGTCTTATGCGATCCAGCTTATCAACACCGCCGGCGCCAACGCCATCGGCGTGATCAGCGACGAGGACAAGCGCGAGTTCGTCATGGGCCTGGGCGCGAAGGGCGTCATCAACCGCAAGGATTTCAACTGCTGGGGCCAGATGCCCAAAGTGAACACGCCCGAATACGGCGCCTGGCTCAAGGAGGCGCGCAAGTTCGGCAAGGCGATCTGGGACATCACCGGCAAGGGCGTCAGCGTCGACATGGTGTTCGAACATCCCGGCGAAGCGACCTTTCCGGTCTCGGTACTGGTCGTCAAGAAGGGTGGAATGGTGGTGATCTGCGCCGGCACGAGCGGTTTCAACTGCACCTTCGACGTGCGCTATCTTTGGATGCACCAGAAACGCGTGCAGGGCAGCCATTTCGCGCATCTCAAGCAGGCGGCGTCAGCCAACAAGCTGATGCTGGAGCGCCGGCTCGATCCCTGCATGTCCGAGGTGTTCGCTTGGTCCGATCTGCCTGTCGCGCACATGAAGATGCTACGCAACGAACACAAACCCGGCAACATGGCGGTTCTGGTGCAGTCGCCGCGAACCGGGCTGCGCACCATCGAGGACGTGCTTGACGCCGGCAAGACGTAACGCTGTTTCGCACCTTTCATCCGAAACCGGCGCCCGCGAATCACTACCGTGAGTCGCGGGCGTTTTTGCGGTTCCGCACCAGACCTCAAGGATTCCAAGGGCTTGAATTTCACCCCCTCACCATTTCCGGGGAATGAAAAGCGGTGAGTTTCGCGAAGACCTTACTCGTTCTAAGGTTGTGTTAACCAATCGTTAACCACGACAAGGCGAGTCTGCGAATGCGAAACGACTGGATACTGGACGTGCTGACCGATCTCAGGTCATTTGCCTCGGCAAACGGTCTGGGCGCCCTCGCCGAGCAGCTGGATGATACCTCGCTGGTCGCGGCGGCCGAGATCGCGTCCCTGAACGGAGAGGCAGGCGCGCGAACGAATGGAGGGCGAGCTCAACCTCGATCAGGTACTGTCGGATCTGGATGCCGCTACCGCGCTTGACGCGCTTCAAAGCATCATCGAACGGCTGCGCGATGCTTTTCGAATAGACCATATGGTGTATCACTGGGTTGCCAGCGGCGGCGAACAATACGGGTGCGGCACCTATGCCGATGCGTGGGTTCAACGCTATGTCGACCGGTCCTATCTGCGTGTCGATCCGGTCATCACCGGCTGCCTGCAACGCTTTCATCCCGTCGACTGGAAACGACTGGACTGGTCTTCGAAATCCGCGCGGGCCTTTCTGCACGACGCCCTTGAACACGGTGTCGGCAACCAGGGCTATTCCATCCCGATCCGCGGCCCGAACGGGCAGTTCGCCCTGTTCACCATAAGCCACAATTGCGACGACGAAACCTGGGCCGCGTTCACGCGCACACGCGGCCGCGACCTGATCCTGATCGCGCATTATTTCAACCGCAAGGCGCTTGAGTTCGAACCGAACCGCAGACCCGAACAGCGCAGCGCGCTGTCCCCGCGCGAGGTGGACACGATGACGCTGCTGGCGATGGGTTACAGTCGCGCACAGGTGGCCGACACGCTGTCGATCTCGGAACACACGCTGCGGGTCTACATCGAAAGCGCCCGCTACAAGCTTGGCGCGCTTAACACCACCCATGCCATCGCCCGGGCCTTGAGCCGCGGATTGATCGTGATCTGATCGAAACCTGCCCCGACGCACGCACCGATTACCGGTTGTTAACCTTTCCTGCCGTAGCCCTGAACGCGCAGAAAGACGAAGGGGACGACTATGCTGCGATATCTCTATGCAAACCAGTTGAGACAACACCCGGAGCTTGCCAGCGCCATGTTCCGCGACCGGGCCGACCAGTTCGGCACCCGGTTGGGATGGCCGGTCGAGGTGGACCGCCGGGGCGAGGAACGCGACCGCTATGACCGGCTCGACCCGCTTTACGTGATCTGGGAACGGCCCGATGGCGGGCATGGCGGGTCAATGCGGTTTCTGCCGACCACGGGCCCGGTGATGGTAAACGACGTATTCGGGCATCTCACCGGCGGTGCGCCCGTTTCCAGCCCGCTGATCTGGGAATGCACCCGGTTCTGCCTTGCGCGCGACGCCGGGCCGAACGTGGCCGCGGCCCTGATGCTGGGGGGAGGCGAGATCATGCAACGGTTCGGCATCCGCCATTTCGTCGGCGTGTTCGACGCCCGAATGGTGCGCATCTATCGCGCCATCGGGTCCTCGCCCGAGATCCTGGGGTCTCAGGGCGAGGGGCGCGAGCGCATCAGCGTCGGGCTATGGGAGTTTTCCGAGACCGCGCGCGACCGCGTGGCGCGGCGCGCCGGCATTCCGCCCGACCTGTCGCGGCTGTGGTTCGACCGCGCCTTTGGCGGGGCAAGGGCGAGGCAACACGCGCTTTCGGCCTGAGCCGATGTGCCAAAGCGGGCACCTCCGTCTGGCGGAGCCCGCGGTGCGGCTGTAGGGTCGCCCCATGAGTGCACCACGGATCACCTATTCCGACGATCAGGCCAGCGCCTTCGACGCCGTTGCCGAATTGCTGCGCCTGACCGGAATCGATCTCGAAAACAGCCTGCTGACGCCACCGCGCGACAACGGCGCCGGGGTGACGGCCATCGTCGGAAAGGCAGGGTCGGGAAAGACCCTGCTTCTGGCCGAACTGTATCGGGCAATGCAATCGGCGGGGGTCGAAGTCGTCTCGGGCGACTACGAGGGCCGCCGCCGCAAGGACCGGCGCACGCTGGCCATCCTTGCGCCGACCAACAAGGCCGCCAGCGTCCTGCGCCTGCGCGGCGTGCCGGCGACGACGATCCACCGCATCCTCTATTCCCCGGTCTACGACCCCGAATACGAACGCATCGCCGACTGGCTGGCCGGCAATGGCGAGCGGCCCGAAATCGAAGGGTTGAGCGAACTTGCCCTGGACCGGGCGGCGGCGTTCTATGCCACCAACAAGTCGATCCCGGGCGCACTGGCGGCGGCCGGTCTGCGCGGATCGGATTTCATCAAGGGCTGGAAGCGGCGCGAGGATCCCCTGGATATCGGCTTTGTCGACGAGGCCTCGATGCTGGATGAACGCCAGTTCGATGACCTCAGGGAGATCTTTCCCTCGTTACTGCTGTTCGGCGATCCCGCGCAGCTGGCGCCGGTCAACCAGTCCGGCGCGATGGTGTTTGACGCCCTGCCCGCGCCGCGCAAACTCGAACTGCGCCGCGTCCACCGGCAGGATAGCGACAACCCGATCCTGGATCTTGCGCATGCGCTGGGCGACCCGGCGCTTGAGTTCCACGACTTCGAACGCATGATCGAAGACGCGGCAAGGCACGACGACCGCGTGATAATGGCCGAACGGGTCGAGGTCGACCTGATGGCCCGCAGCCCGGTTCTGGTCTGGCGCAACGCCACCCGCATCCGCCTGATCAACGCCTTCCGTTCGGTCCATGACGCCCCCGGCGATGCGCTGCTGCCTGGCGAACCGTTGATCTGCGACGGTATCGAACTGCCGCTGAAACATCGCAAGAAGCGCATCGACCTCGAGGCGCGCGGGCTGATCAAGGGCGCCCAGGTAATCTATCTCGGCCCCGGCAACCGGGCCGGATTCTCGCGCCTGCATGTGGTGGGCGCCGAAGACCCGCAGGTCAGCGCGGCCTCGATCATCAAGATCGAAAAGCCCGATCAGGAAGAACCCTTCATCCCCTTCGCCGCCAACATGGGGGCGGCGTTCCTGCATGGCGCAGCGGTGACGATCCACAAGGCGCAGGGCTCGCAATGGGAAACCGTGCAGGTCTTTGCCCCCGACATCTTCGTCGCCGCGCGCATGGGCCGGGTCGAGGCCGGACAGGCACTGTGGAAACGGCTGGCCTATGTGGCCATCACCCGGGCGCAGGAACGGCTGGTCTGGGTGGTGCGCAACCGCCTGTCCCGGCCCAGCCATGGCCTGCGCGTCGACGATTTGCGCGCGACCCCGGCGGCACCGCTGAAACTGGAGGCCCAAGAGACATGACGACGATCCTCGTGACCGGCGCAAGCTCGGGCATCGGGCGGGCTGTGGCCGAACTGTTCGCCCGCGAGGGCTGGACCGTCGGGGCACTGGCGCGCCGTGCCGATCCGCTGCGGCAACTGGCCGATGCTCATGGCGCGATCCCGCTGGTGGCCGATGTCACCGATCCCGAACAGGTCGATGCGGCCTTTGCCGATTTCATAACCCAGGCCGGGCGGCTGGACGTGCTGTTCAACAATGCCGGCATCTTTCCCGCCGGCGGTCTTATCGACGAAATCGCGCTCGACGACTGGTATGGCACGGTCAACGTCAACCTCAACGGAATGTTCCTGTGCGCCCGCGCGGCCTTCGGCGCGATGCGGGCACAGCATCCGCAGGGCGGCCGCATCATCAACAACGGCTCTATCGCCGCCCATGTGCCGCGCCCGCTGTCCACGCCCTACAGCGCGACCAAACACGCCATCACCGGCCTGACCCGCAGCCTGTCGCTGGACGGGCGCGCCTTCGACATCGCCTGCGGCCAGATCGACATCGGCAATGCGCGAACCCCGATGGTCGAAAGGCTGAGCCGCCAGCGCCGGCAGGCCGACCCCGATGGAGAACCGATACACACCATGGCGGTCGAGGACGCCGCCGCCTCGGTCCTGCACATGGCCAACCTGCCGCCCGGGGCCAACGTACAGTTCATGACCGTGATGGCAACGAAGATGCCCTATATCGGCCGCGGCTGACCCCGCCGGTCGTCGCCCGCGAAAATCAGCCGTTGCGCATCATCCGGAACGCGGTCGAGGCGCCCCAGCCGGCGGCGATCGCTATGGCCAGCGCCATGATGCCGTATAGCATGGGTTGCTCGCGCGACAGCGTGAACAGGAACCGTTCCAGCCCCACCTTGCGCACGTCGATTTCGGTTTCGTAGCTGGACACCACGCTGCCGCCGCGGGTCAGGAATATCCGGGTGAGATAGCTGCCTTCGGTGAGGTTGGCGGGCAGGTCGATGGCGGTACGGAACAGCGTCTGCTGATCCAGCGATACCTGCCCTTCCAGCATCTGATATAGACCCGCCCTTTTGCGAATGCGGATGACGGCATCGGTGAAGTCCTGCGAATTGGCGATGTTCATCGGCGCCCCGACCGAGCGGATCGCGCGGTCGATAGTGACGTTGTGGCGCTGGTTCTCGGTCTGCGTCATCACCTGTTGCATCGGCCCGGTGGTTGCCACCGCATAAAAGCTGGGGGCGGCGTCCACCTCTACGGAATCGGTATTGACCCAGATACCCAGCCGCCTTTCCTTGCGGCGCACGACGACCGGATGCGACGGGCCTTCCACCGTGATCACCACCTCTAGTGGCTGCTCGCGGATCGGCTCCTCGCGCTTGACCGCGCCGAAGATCAGGATATCGGACCCGTCAAAGCTGGTGGTGATCGAAACGGTATCGCGCGAAAGGCCCAGCACCACCTCTTCGGCGGCCGCACCAAGCGACGGCAGGACAAGCGCAAGGATCAGGATCAGGTGGCGCATGGCTCAGTGCCCCCCTGCCGCGCCGAGCGAATAGAGCTCGGAGGGCTGCAACAAGAGATCGAGTGCCAGCTTGCCGCAGACCGCAAGCACCATGACGGCAAGCAGGATGCGCAACTGTTCGGCCTTCATCTTGACACCGATCCGCGTGCCGATCTGCGCGCCGATTACGCCGCCGATCAGCAGCAGAACCGCCAGGACGATATCGACGGTAAAGTTCGTGGTGGCGTGCAGCATCGTCGTGAAGGCCGTAACCAGAATGATCTGGAACAGCGATGTGCCCACCACGACCTTGGTCGGCATGCCAAGGATATAGATCATCGCAGGAACCATGATGAAGCCGCCGCCGACGCCCATGATGGCGGCGAGGACGCCCACCGCCATGCCGACAAGAATCGGCGGGATCACCGAAATGTAAAGGCCCGAGGTCCGGAACCGCATCTTGAAGGGCAGCGTGTGCACCCAGGTCCGCTGGCGCCGCTTCTTCGGCGCGGCGCCGCCGGACTTGCGCAGCTTGCGGATGGCGTTCAGGCTTTCGGCGAACATCAGGCCGCCGACCACGCCCAGGAACACGACATAGCAAAGCTTGACCAGCAGATCGACCTGGCCCAACCCCCTGAGATAGTTGAACACCACAACCCCCAGGGCGGCGCCCAGAAGGCCGCCGAGTTGCAGGATCACACCCATCTTGAGGTCGACCGTCTTGCGCCGCAGATGCGCCAGGACACCGGAAAAGGAAGACGCGACGATCTGGTTTGCTTCGGTGGCGACAGCAACCGCGGGGGGAATACCGATGAAGAACAGCAAGGGCGTCATCAGGAACCCGCCGCCAACCCCGAACATGCCCGACAGCACACCCACCAGCCCGCCCAGCCCGAGCAGCAGGAACGCGTTCACGGAGATCTCGGCAACAGGTAGATAAATCTGCATGTGTTTATCTATCCCCGGTCTTGCGACCGATCAACCGGCAATTCGAAATCCTTGCGGGCGTGTTGCGATTCTGGGTGACCATGTCCCATCCCTTCAGTGCCGCCCCGGTGCGGACAGCGCGTAGAGGTCGGCGGGTTCGACCACGAGTTCCAGCGCGACCTTGGCGCAGACCGCCAGCACCAGCCCGGCCAGCAGTACCCGCAACTGCTCGGCGTTCAGACGCAGGCCGATACGGGTTCCGATCTGGGCACCCACGACGCCCCCGAGTATCAGGTACAGCGCCAGAACGATATCGACGGTCTGGTTCGTGGTCGCGTGCAGCATGGTGGTGAACCCGGTGACGAAAATGATCTGGAACAGCGAGGTTCCGATCACCACCTTGGTCGGCATGCCCAGGATGTAGATCATCGCCGGCACCATGATGAACCCGCCGCCGACCCCCATGACCGCGGACAGGACGCCGACCGCCATGCCGACAAGAACCGGCGGGATCACCGACATGTACTGGCCCGAGGTCCGGAACCGCATCTTGAAGGGCAGCGCATGTACCCATGTGTGCTGGCGCCGCCTGGGTTTCTCGCCCGGCTCCGTCTTGCGCGACCGGCGCAGGGCGTTGATGCTTTCGACGAACATCAGCGCGCCGATGATGCCAAGGAACACGACATAGCAAAGCCGCACCAGCAGATCGACCTGCCCCATCCGGGTCAGATAGTTGAACACTACGATACCCAGCGCCGACCCGATCAGCCCCCCCGCCAGCAGGACGCCGCCCATCGTCAGATCCACGGTCCGGCGGCGGAAATGCGCAAGGACGGCGGAAATGGACGACGCGACGATCTGGTTGGCCCCGGTGGCGACGGCAACGGCGGGCGGCACGCCGACGAAAAACAGAAGCGGCGTTATCAGGAACCCGCCACCGACCCCGAACATGCCCGACAACAGGCCGACCACCCCGCCCAGGCCCAGCAGCAGATATCCGTTGACTGAAACTTCGGCGATCGGAAGGTAGGTCTGCATCGGGTTTCCTTTCCACGCCGCACCGGCGGATCTGTTCGACTGCCTCTGCCCCGCCGGCCGAATCTGTGCACCCTTTCGAACCGGCCCGATCAGCGTTCCTTGACATAGGGCTCGCCGCCGGCGCGCGGCGGGATCGCCTTGCCGACGAAACCGGCCAGGATCACCACCGTCAGGACATAGGGCAGCGCGTCCATCACCTGCACCGGAATGGTGAATCCGGCGATATCGATATTCTGATAGCGCAGCGCGACGGCCTGAAGAAAGCCGAACAGCAGGCAGGCCGACATCGCGTGCCAGGGGCGCCACTTGGCAAAGATCAGTGCCGCCAGCGCAATGAATCCGCGCCCGGCGGTCATGTCCTTGACGAACCCGGCCTGAAGCGCGGTGGCCAGATAGGCACCCGCCAATCCGCACAGCAAGCCGCAGATCGCCACCGCCCCATAGCGCAGAGCGACCACCGACACGCCGGCGGTGTCCACGGCAGCGGGGTTTTCGCCCACCGCCCGCAGCCGCAGGCCGAACCGGGTGCGAAACAGGATCCACCAACTTGTCGGGACGGCAAGAAACGCGACATAGACAAGGACCGGATGGCCCGAGATCAGTTCGGAATAGACCGGCCCCAACACCGGCACCCCGGCAAGGCTATCGGCGAACGGCAGGGTGACGGGCGCGAACCTGCCCTGCCCGGTCAGCGACGGCGTTCGGCCGCCCTGCTCGAACCAGTCCTGCGCGATCAGCACCGTCATGCCGGCGGCGAGAAAGTTGATCGCCACGCCGGAAATCAACTGGTTGCCGCGAAACGTGATCGAGGCGAGACCGTGCAGCCCGCTCAGCAGCATGGACGCCGCGATTCCCGCCACGAGCCCCAGCCAGACATTGCCGGTGATGGCGGCAAAGGCCGCCGAGAAGAAGGCGGCGGCCAGCATCTTGCCTTCCAGTCCGATGTCGAAGACCCCGGCGCGTTCGGAAAACAGCCCGGCCAGACAGGCCAGCAACAGCGGCGTCGCCATGCGCACGGTGCTGTCGAGCACCTGGACGAGGGTCACGAAATCCATCGCGCGGCTCCGTTGGGAAATGCGCCGGGCGGCGAGGCTGCTGCACGGCGGGTCGGTGCCGGGGCGGTCATGGTCGGGGCTCCGGCTCGTGCCGGGCCGATCGCGGCCCCGGTTTCGGCGCGCCCTCGCCGGCATCGCGACGCCTGCGCCCGATCGCCTGAAACAGCCGCTCCAGCGGAATGCGTACCATGTTGTCCAGCGCCCCGGTGAACAGGATCACGAGGGCCTGTATGACAACGATCAACTCGCGCGGGATGTTCGTCCAAAGTGCCAGTTCGGCACCGCCCTGATAGAGAAACCCGAACAGGATCGCGGCCAGGAACACACCGAACGGATGGCTGCGCCCCATCAGCGCCACCGCGATACCGATGAACCCCGCCCCCTCGGTGGCGTTGAGCACCAGGCGTTCGGCCTCGCCCATCACGTTGTTGATGGCCATCATGCCCGCGAGTCCGCCCGAGATCAGCATCGCGATCATGGTGATGCGGAACGGCGAGATGCCGGCATAGCGCGCGCCGGTCTCGGAATGGCCGTAGGCGCGAATCTCATAGCCCAGCCGCGTGCGCCAGATCAGCGCCCAGACCGCCAGGCAGGCGAAGGTGGCGACGAAAAAACTGACATTGGCCGGGGCACCGCGAAACAGCGGCTGCTCGGCGCTTGAGAACATCTGCTGGAAGGTCGGCAGATGCACCGCCTCGGGAAAGCGCGCGGTGGCCGGGTCCATCGAACCTTTCGGCCGCAGCACCGTGACCAGCATGTAGTTCAGCACCGCCGCGGCGATGAAGTTGAACATGATGGTGGTGATCACGATATGGCTCCCGCGCCGGGCCTGCAACCAGGCCGGGATCGCCGCCCAGACGGCCCCGAACGCCGCCGCCGCCAGCGTCGCCGCAATCAGCGCGGGCACCCAGTGCGGCCAGGGAACATGCAGACAGACCAGCGCGACGCCCAAGCCCCCCAGCATCGCCTGCCCTTCGCCACCGATATTGAACAGCCGCGCATGAAACGCCACCGCCACCGCCAGCCCGGTGAACATGAAGTTCGTGGCGTAATAAAGCGTATAGCCCCAGCCATAGGTCGAACCCAGCGCGCCGCTCACCATCATCCGCACGGCCGCCACCGGGTCTTCGCCGATGCCGAGAATGACCAGCGCCGAAAGGATCGCGGCAAGGATCAGGCTGATCAGCGGGATCAGGACGACATCGGCCCATTGCGGCATGCGGTCCATCAGATATTCCTCTGGTCCGGCATGAAAGGTCTTGCGCCCGCAGCGCCAATGCGCCCGCAGCGCCACGCGCCATCGGCCCGTGCCCCCGTATCGCCGCCATGGCGAGCTTGCGGCAGGGCGTGAACGCTCATCCCGTCTTCCAGATATCGTGGCATATCATCGCTTTGCCAATTCGTGACATCACGCCGCCTCCGCCGCCATTCCGGCCATCATCAGGCCAAGTTCCTTCTCGTCGGTGGCGCCGGGCAGCCGCTCGCCCATGATGCGCCCGTCAAACATCACCGCGATACGGTCGGAAAGGCCGAGTATTTCCTCAAGTTCAACCGACACCAGCAGCACCGCCTTGCCGGCATCGCGCAACGCCACGATCTGCTTGTGAATGAACTCGATGGCGCCGATATCGACGCCCCGCGTCGGCTGGCCCACCAGCAACAGGTCGGGGTTGCGCTCCATCTCGCGCGCCACGACGATCTTCTGCTGGTTGCCACCGCTGAAATTGCGGGCGGTCAGCCAGCAGTTCGCCGGCCTGATGTCGTATTGCGCGATCTTGGCTTCGGTATCGCGGCGCAGCGCCGCATTGTCCATGAACACGGGCCCGCGCCGGTAGGCCGGATCGCGGTGATAGCCGAAGGCGATGTTCTCCCAGGCATGGAACTCCATGATCAGCCCCTCGCGCTGGCGGTCCTCGGGCACATGCGCGATCGCGGCCGCGCGCCGCGCCTGCCCGTCCGATCCCTGCCCCGAAAGCGCCAGCGCCTCGCCGTTCAGCCGAACCTGGCCGGTGGCGGTGCGCATGCCGCCCAGCACCTCGAGAAGTTCGGACTGGCCGTTGCCGGCCACCCCGGCCAGACCGACGATCTCTCCGGCGCGCACCGTCAGGTCGATACCCCTGAGGCGTTCAACGCCGTCCTCGTCGATCACCCTCAGTTTCTCGATCTCCAGTACCATACGGCCCGGCCGCGCTGGCACCTTGTCAACCCGCAGCAGCACCTTGCGGCCAACCATCAGTTCGGCCAGGTGCTCGGGGCTGGTTTCGGCGGTGCGCACGGTTGCGGTCATCTCGCCGCGCCGCATGACGCTGACCGTGTCTGTGGCCTCCATGATCTCGCGCAGCTTGTGCGTAATCAGGACGATGGTTTTCCCCTCGTCCTTCAGCCGGTGCAGGATGCGGAACAGCTGATCGGCCTCCGACGGCGTCAGCACTCCCGTCGGTTCGTCGAGAATCAGGATGTCGGCCTGCCGGTATAGCGCCTTGAGGATCTCGATGCGCTGCTGCATGCCGACCCCGATATCCGAGATCACCGCATCGGGATTTACGTTCAGCTCGTACTCCTCCGCCAGATCCTTCAGCAGCCTGCGCGCCTTGGCCAGCGAGGGTTTGAGAAGCCGCCCGTCCTCGGCGCCCAGGATGACGTTTTCCAGCACGGTGAAGTTCTCGACCAGCTTGAAATGCTGGAACACCATGCCGATCCCGGCGGCGATCGCCGCCTGGCTGTCGTGAATTTCAGTCTTGCGCCCATTGATGAATATCTCGCCCCGGTCGGCCCGGTAAAAGCCGTAAAGGATGCTCATCAGCGTGGACTTTCCGGCGCCGTTCTCGCCGATGATGCCATGGATCGTTCCGGGCATGACGCGGATCGAGATATCCCTGTTGGCCTGGACCGGACCGAATGCCTTGGAAATGCCCTTCAGTTCGATGGCGGGCGCGATCATGAACCGTCCTCGCTGGCCTGCGTCCCGCGCATCGTCGCCGGCGGGAGTCTTCGTGAACAAGGCCCGGCCGGTTCCGAAGAACGCAACCGGCCGGGTCGGGGGCCGCTTTCGCTCGCGGCCCCGCGGATCGGATCAGAAGCTCAGCGCCGGGCAACTGTCATTGGCATAATAGCTGACCACGTCGATCTCGCCGTTGATGATCTTCTTGCGCGCATCCTCGACGGCTGCCTTCATCTCCTTGGTGATCAGTTTCTCGTTATGTTCGTCCAGGGCATATCCTACGCCCTCCTCCTTGAGCCCCAGAACCATTGAGCCGGTCTGAACGTCGGCACCGGCCTTCATCGCCTCATACACGGCGACATCCACGCGCTTGGTCATGGAGGTGAGGACCGATCCGGGATGCATGTAGTTCTGGTTGCTGTCCACGCCGATCGAAAGGACGCCCTCGTCGGCGGCGGTCTGCAACACGCCCACGCCGGTGCCCCCGGCCGCGGCATAGATCACGTCGGCACCCTGGCTGATTTGCGCCTTGGTCAGTTCCGACCCCTTGACCGGGTCGTTCCATGCCGCCGGCGTGGTGCCCGTCATGTTGGCGATGATCTTGATATCGGGGTTCACCGCCTTGGCACCCTGCGCATAGCCGCAGCCGAAATGCCGGATCAGCGGAATGTCCATGCCGCCCACGAAACCGATGGTGCCGGTCTTGGACGCCATTGCGGCAAGCATGCCGACCAGATACGAGCCCTGATGTTCCTGAAAGCTGATCATCAGGACGTTGGGCGGAATTTCCGGCAGGAAGCCGTCGATATTGACGAACTTGGTGTCGGGATAGTCGCCGGCGACGGACGCAACCGGGTCGGCGAAGGCAAAGCCGGTGGTGATGACCGGGTTGGCACCGGATTCGGCAAAGCGGCGCAGCGCCTGTTCGCGCTGCGCTTCGGATTGCAGTTCGATCTCGAAGAAGCTCTTGCCGCTCTGGTTTGACCAACGCTTCGCGCCGTGAAACGCCGCCTCGTTGAACGACTTGTCGAACTTGCCCCCCAGATCGAAGATAAGCGCCGGTTCGGCCAACGCGGCGCCGGCGGTCAGCGCAAGGGCACCGGCGGCCCCGATCACGGATTTCATGAATGTCATCTGAAGAACTCCCGATTGGTTGTGCGCCGGAAGCCCCGTGTTTCGGGTTCCGGCCGGTCCCGCCGTGGCGGGCCGATCTGTTTTCCACGTTGGCAATTAAGGGCGCAGCCCGGCCCGAGGGTCAACCGCTTTCTGCCCCCTGTGCTAAGGATTCTGCGGGCCGGCCAGGGGCAGCGCGCGGGCCAGCAAAAGCGCATCGGCCGCCGGACGGACGCCGCGCCGGTAATAGCCGCGCCGCACCCCGCACCGATCGAAACCGCAGCTTTCGTACAGTGCAAGGGCGGCGGACTTGTCGGCGGCGACCTCGAGAAACGCGCGCACGGCGCCCCGCGCCGCGGCCCGTTCCATCCATTCGCGCATGAGCGCGCGGGCCAGCCCGCGGCGCCGTTCCGCCGGCAGGGTGGCCAGCGTCAGCAACTCGGCCTCGTCGGCGGCCACGCGGACCAGGGCGAAACAGCGCCGGTCGCCCGCGACGAAACACGACGGCGCCTCCAGAAGGGCGGCGAACTCGGCCTCGCTCCAGGGCCGCTGACCAGCGAAGGCCGCGGCATGGGTGGCGGCCATGTCCGCCGGTGTCATCAATCCAGCAGCACCGGCGGCGCCTCGCGCTGGGGCGCGGCATCGGCGGGGCGGATGTAAAGCGGCGCCGGGGCGGGTGCAGGGTCGGGCCAGCGTTCCCCCGCCAGCCGGGCGATGGCAACTGCCAACTGCGCCGGGTCGGGCTGTGGCGCTATTCCGATACCCAGGCGCGCGGCATGTTCCCCGACATCCTCGAACGGCATCAGCGCCGGTTGCGCGGCGCCCATGTCGACGTAAAGCCGCCCCTGCGTAGCCGGAACCGTGGCCACCAGGCCGGGCGCGATCAGGCGCCTGGCGGCGAAGCCGTCGACGCCATAGGCCGGCACCCCCAGCCCAAGCGCCAGCCCGCGCGCCGCCGAGACCGAGATGCGGATACCGGTGAAGTTGCCCGGGCCGATGCCGACGCCGATGGCATCCAGATCGCGCCAGTCGTGACCGCAGCCCGACAGCACCTCACCCAAGAGCGTCATCAGGCGTTCGGCCTGTCCGCGCGACATCGCTTCGGCCGCACTGGTCACGATCCGACCGCCCGACAGCAAAGCGGCCGCGCAATGCGCGGCCGATGTGTCGAACGCAAGGATCAGCGGTTCAGACACCGACCGGGCGCACCTCTGTCACTTCGGGGATGTAATGGCGCAGCAGATTCTCGATCCCCATCTTCAGGGTCAGGGTCGAGGACGGACAGCCGGCGCAGGCGCCCTGCATGTGCAGGTAGACCACCCCGCGTTCAAAGCCGTGAAAGGTGATGTCGCCGCCATCCTGGGCCACGGCGGGGCGCACGCGGCTATCCAGCAGCTCCTTGATCTGGTTGACGATCTCGGAATCCGCGCCCTCGAATTCGGCATGGCCCGAGGACGTGGCGCCATCGTCTTCCATGACCGGCGCGCCGGACTGGTAATGTTCCATCACCGCGCCCAGTATCGCCGGCTTGATATGGTCCCATTCCGTGTCGTCCGACTTGGTTACGGTGACGAAATCATTGCCCAGAAACACGCCCGTCACGCCGGAAACCGCGAAGATGCGGGCGGCAAGTGGCGATTTCACGCTGGTCTCGGCGCTCGGGAAATCGGCGGTTCCGGCCTCCAGCACGGTCTGGCCGGGCAGGAATTTCAGGGTCGCCGGATTGGGCGTCGATTCGGTCTGGATAAACATTGCGCGTCTCCGTTGTGCTTGGGTCTGGATATGCGATCCTGACCGGGCCAAGTCAAGGTTTGGAACGATTCTAAATAGCTTCCGGTCTGCGCCAACGGGGCGCAGCCTTCACGGCGCACGACGCGGGGTCAGGTGATGGCCTCGAGCTTTTCCTTGCTCAGGTCGCCGGGAACGATGGTGATCGGTATCGGCAGGGTGGCCGCCGACCGGCTGAGCTGCGTCACCAGCGGGCCGGGGCCGCTCTTGTCGCTGCCCGCACCCAGCACCAGAATCCCGATCTCGGGATCGTCGCGGATCTGCCCTAGGATCTCGGGTACCGGTTTGCCTTCGCGGATCACAAGTTCGGGATCGACCCCCTGGCGGTCGCGCATCCACTTGGCGAACACCTCGTAATGGGCATGAATCCGCTCGCGCGCCTCTTCGCGCATGACTTCGCCGACGCCCAGCCAGTGATTGAATTCTTCCGGCGGGATGATCGACAGGATCGCGACGCCGCCGCCGGTGCGCGCGGCGCGCATGGCCGCAAAGCGCATGGCGTTCAGGCATTCGCGGCTGTCGTCCAGGACGACCAGGAATTTGCGCATCTCGTCACGTCCCCTGTTTTCGGCGGGATGATGCAGCAAGCCCGGGCGCCAGGCAACCGCGGAGTTGACGCGGGCCTAGGTGTTTGATCCCACGGGTTGAGGGTATGACGGCTTCGGTTTTGGTTGCGGCAAGACGACGGCGCAGGCTGTTGGCATCGTAGCCCTTGTCGGCGAGCAGGCGTGCGGGCGCGGGTATCTTGTCGAGCAGCGCCGGGGCCGCCGAGATATCGGCGCAGTTTCCGGGGCTGAGGGTGAAGGCCACCGCCCGCCCGCAACCATCTGTCAGGGCGTGGATTTTTGTGGTCGGGCCGCCACGCGAGCGCCCGATGGCCTGAACTTGCGCCCCCCTTTTCCGCCATGGGCGGAGCGGTGGGCGCGAACGGCGGTGCTGTCGATGCTCAATTCGTCTGGCAATTCCGACTGCGCAGACAGCGCGGCGAAGATGCGTGTCCAGAGACCACGATGGCTCCATCGGTTGAAGCGATTGTAGATCGTCGTGGCCGGGCCATAGCCGGGCGGGCAATCCTGCCAGCGGCATCCCACCCGCAGAACGTGGATGATGCCGCTGATCACCCGTCTGTCGTTCACCCGCCGCGCGCCCGGCTGGTTCTTCGGCAAGAGAGGCTCGATTGCCGCCCATGCCCTGTCCGAAAGCCAATACTCAACCGCCATGACTCTGCTCCTGTGATGCTTCGCCAATAGAATCAGAGAAATACCGATCCTTCAATGATCTGATTGGGTTCTGAGCCTAG
>JBKEDD010000114.1:0-1669 GCA_047975215.1 Jhaorihella sp. | reverse complement strand
TTGAGTCTGAAACGCGGCAATCGCCATCATCCGCTTCTATCCGTCCGCTGGCCCGGCTGTCTCTTCTCAATCCACCGCCGCCAGCGCCTCTTCCAGCCGGGTGACAGCCAGCACCTCCATCCCCTTTAGCGGCGAGCGCGGCGCGTTGGCCTTCGGCACGATGGCGCGACGAAAACCGTGTTTGGCGGCTTCCGCCAGCCGCTCCTGGCCGCTGGGCACCGGGCGGATTTCGCCGGACAGGCCCACCTCGCCAAAGATCACCATGTCGCGGGGCAACTGGCGGTCACGGTAACTGGACACAATCGCCAGCAACAGGGCCAGGTCGGCGCTGGTTTCCAGTACTTTGACCCCGCCCACCACATTGGCGAACACGTCCTGATCGCCCACCTGCAAGCCCCCGTGCCGGTGCAGCACCGCCAGCAACATGGCCAGCCGGTTTTGCTCCAGCCCCACAGCCACCCGGCGCGGATTGCCCAACTGGCTGTCGTCCACCAGCGCCTGAATCTCCACCAGCAGGGGCCGGGTGCCCTCCCACACCACCATCACCGCACTGCCGGAAGCGGGCTCTGAACCCCGGTCGAGGAAGATGGCGGAGGGGTTTTTCACTTCCCGCATGCCCTGCTCGGTCATCGCGAAGACACCCAGTTCATTGACCGCACCGAAGCGGTTTTTCTGACCCCGCAGGGTGCGAAAACGGGAGTCGTGACTGCCCTCCAGCAGGATGGAACAGTCGATCATGTGCTCCAGTACCTTGGGGCCGGCCAGCGAGCCGTCCTTGGTCACATGCCCGACCAGGAACAGCACCGTGCCACTGAGTTTGGCGAAGCGGGTGAGAAAAGCTGCACATTCGCGCACCTGGGACACGCTGCCGGGCGCTGAATTCAGTTCATCGCTGTGCACGACTTGAATGGAATCGACCACCAGCACCTTCGGCTGGTATTTTTCCGCCGCCGCGATAACGGCCTCCACCCGGGTCTCGGTCATCAGCCGCAGCCTGTCCACCGGCAGGCCGAGCCGGCGAGCGCGCATGGCCACCTGCTGCAGTGACTCCTCGCCGGTGACATAGAGCGCTTCCATGCCAGCGGCCAGATGACACATGGTCTGCAGCAACAGGGTGCTCTTGCCCGCCCCGGGATTGCCGCCCACCAGAATGGCGGACCCGGGCACCAGTCCGCCGCCGAGCACCCGGTCAAACTCCCGGGCGCCGCTGGAGAAGCGCGGCAGATCCTCGAGGTCAATATCCTTCAGTACCCGCGCCTCTGACAGGCTGCCGGCATAACCGCCGTGCGCACTCTTTCCGGCACCCAGTCCAGCACCCCGGTTTCGGGACGCCGGCCCCAGACGCACTTCCGACAGGGTATTCCAGGCCCCGCTATCGCTGCTCTGGCCCTGCCACTTGGCGTAGTCCGAGCCGCAGTCACTGCATACATAAGCGGTTTTTGTTTTCGCCATCGGGACACCAGCCTTTCTGTCAAGGGTAAAATAAAAGGGCAGACGCTGTTCGCGCCGGAACAAGCCCGGTATGCTAGCAGAGTTTGCCGGCGCAAAATCAAAGTCAGCCCTTCTTAACAGACAAGCGCAAACATGAACGAATCCACACTGGTGCCGGAACAACAGCTGCTGTTCTCACCCTCTCTGGCTGCCACCATCGGCCTGGAGGAGGCCATCC
>JBKEDD010000010.1:0-61601 GCA_047975215.1 Jhaorihella sp. | reverse complement strand
GTCCTTTCTATCACGTGAGCAGTCATGCGGTACCATCGCTGGTCAAGGTGGGGGGGGGCGTCGCCCCGGTTCTGCGCCCGCGCGGGCACGGGGGTCCCGGGGGGGGGGGGGGGGGAGGGGGGGGGGGGGCGGGGCGGTCGTCGGGCAGTCCCCGCCGCTCCTGCGGGGCGCGTCGGCGGGTAATCCCCGACGACCTCGCCGTTACTATGGGAGGACGACGTGAGACACGAAGCGACCACGCCGCCTAGCAGGACGAAAGTCCCTCCGGAACTGAGGCGTCACCCGGCACGCATAGCGGCACGGGCGCGACGTAATTCGGCTTAGAAAAGCCGAGCGAAATCCGCAACTTAGTCTATCACGAAAGCGTGAGAAGGTACGATTTCCGTTGTAACCCGGAGTTATATCGCGTAACTTGGGGTTATGGGCACAACCCGAGAACGGAGTAAACGAAATGACCACAATACAGATTATAACCATCGCCATTGCGAGCGCCGGCGTCGGGGCAGCGGGAGCGGCGGCCATCGGGACCGGCGCGTATCTGCCGCCCTGCGTCACTGAGGACAGCAGTAACTGCGTCTGGAACGCCGCCGAGCGCGGCAACGCCACGGGCGCGTCATTCATCGAATATGACGGCGCGCTGTATTTCCGAGAGGGGGCGACGGAATGAACACGCCAACCCTCGACCAACTGGAACGCCTCGCCCGTCTCTGGATAGGCGACGACGGAATCCCCGCCAACTGGCGGGCGATCATGGCGGCACAGGCCGCCGACAACCGCGCACAAAAGCGCGTCACACTGGCATAGGAGCCACATATTATGACCACCGACAAAGTCACCCTCAGCAAAACCGACTACGCCAAACTGGTGAACCGCATCAAGGAGCTTGAGGCCGCAGCGCCGACGCCAAACCCGATTGACGACATTACCCTACTGGCCGACATGGCCTATCGCAGCCTGAACAGCGCGGCGCTGGCCACCAACGCCGACGAGGAAATGGGCGGCGGCGACGGCGCAGGCGAGATCCGCCCGCACCTGCCGGTCCGGCACGCGATTGAGCGCGTTCTGGACGGGGTATATGAGGCGATCAACGGAGTTACGCCCCGCGACGGCGGAGCCAAGAAACAGTGGCAATACGGTCTGACCGACCGCATCGACAACTACCAGCGCATCCTTGCGGAGATCATGAGCACCGAAGGTAAACTGTTCACCGATCAGGGGCAGGCGGTCAACGAGCGGGCAGGTCGTATCTATCACCGCTGGGCCGAGGTCTCGCAACTGGTCGCGACCCTTGAGCGGATGCAGGACGACTTGGTTACGGCGTATGACAACGCCGACACCGCAGACGGCGAGGGGTGGAAGCCTCGCGATGAGCGGCTCGACGACTGGCGCGCCAAGAAGGCCAAGCGCGAGGAAGATGTCGCGAAGGTGGCGGAGCAAATGAAAGAGGCGCTAAAGGTCGCGCCTCCGCTCTTCCCGGAGGTGAAGCGCAGCGCCTGACACCCAGCGCCGCGCGACAGAAGGCCCCGCTTCAGCGGGGCTTTTTGTTGCAGAAATACCACAAAAATTTTCCTCGGCCCTTCGGGCCTCGGGGGACCGCGTTTAACGCGGTCAGTTGAGCCGCCAAGGGCGGCAAGATTATCTTGGCCGCGCGGCGGCCAGGGCGCAGACAGAAGCCAAGGGAGCCACGTCCCGGCCGAGGACCAGTGCGACGCTATGTGCTTTAAGTCGTTCGCCTTTAGCGTGTGCCACAACGCGCCGCGGTGGGGGCGATCAGACGTGCTTTTCGTGGTCGCCAGAGGTGCTGACCAAGCGCCGTTTCCGAGGGCAAAAACGCCCGACTTCTTAAAAAACAACGCCACACCACGGTTCTTTCGTGCGTTGTTTTTTAAGAAGTCGGGGTTCTTTAAAAACGTAATTTTGTAGTTCCCGTTATGTACGCGTTTGTTCTATATATATTCCGCCTTATTTTTGGATATTTAAAACACGATCCCCCGTCGTGGCTGAGGCAAGTTTTACAGACTACTCTAACGGTAGCAATTTCGATCTCTATGGAGAAGATTTTTATTTGAGCTTAGTTCTCTACGAACTCGATTTTCATCCACGAACACGCATAGGTATACTTATTAAAAAATCGACGTTTTTTTAGTATATGAACATTTGTGGACAAAATGCGGCAAAAACGGGAACAAAAGGGGTGGTTTTTCTGCAAAAAGAGGAAGTTCTAAGAATGTTATGTATGTATATATATAATGAGATAATACCCTATTTGTAAAGCCCTTTAAAACAACGGCTTTTTCGCTGCACTGCAGCGTAAACGACGCCCCCACACCCCTTGTCTGGAGTGCAGTCATAATTAGGGTATTATCCTAAAAAACCCCCCCATTTATAAAGTTCAATTGACCGCCCCCGTACACCACCGTAAACAGGATGAGCCACCACCAACACAGGACACAAAAATGCTCGATCCATTCTCCTCAACACGGTACCAGCCAGCAACCATATCAAGTGCCGATGAAGACGCTCGTGGAATCGGCCAGGGCACCTCGATTCAGACCGTTAAAAATCTCCTCGCAGTTGAACACCCCTTGCAGACCTATAGAACCATGCGCCTCATAGCCGCTCAGATCGTGCTGCTGACCCATCCCGTGGACAGCCGCATGAAGGTTCTCGGCGAAATGACTCTCGATATGCTGCACCCCGAAAACACCATGATCCCGGCGCGGCGCTCCCTCGACCTGGACCAGACCGCCGTCAACACCGTCATAGATGAGCTCGTAGTGCGGGCCTTCCTGGCCGCCCTGATCCAGATCGGCGAGCCCACTCACACCGATATCTGTGTCCCATGGACAAATCCGGTGCGGGAACCGCCGACCTCGACCCCGGCCCGTGCAGAACTTCTGCAGTCCATGTCGTCGAACTGGATCTCCGGCTATGGCTTTTCCGAGATAAACGACATGTTCGACATGAGCGGTCCGGACCTGCTGCTGGCCGACAACCTCGACCGGAACTATAACTGGCACACCGCCCTGCTGCCCTGCTTCATGCCGACTGACCGCATAAAGGCCGGTTTGGCATCGGCCACTTCTGGCAACACTGCCGGGCACTACAACACATCTGTCATCCCTCTGGCATGGAACTGGAACCCCTCCACCATTGACATGCGGGCCTCGCGTGATTTTGACGTGCGGCCCCATGAGGTGCAGGCCAGCTACGCCTCGCAATACGACCCGAGGAACCCATGCTGGGTCGGGGCGCTGTCGGGGACGAGAAAATTTTCGATCCGGTTTCATAAGGACCAGGAGCCTGCGCCACCGGTGTGGGAATACGCCGTGCTCGAGACAATCGGGTATCAGCACCCGCTCATGGGGCGCCGCGTGCTCGGCTCCTCCCCCTTCCACATGTCGGCTCGTCTGCTTGAGGACACGATTATCGGTCGATACCACCGCAAACGCTTGCCATTCGAGACCGACACACTGCGCTGGCACGGTGCTGACGCCGCGATGGCCGCGTTCGCCATGGGGATGAGCCGCGGAGACGCTGCAGACTATCTGATAACCACTGCACGGGGTCTGGACCGGCAGCCATGGGTAGAGGTCACCCCGGATCAGGCGTTCAACGCGCGGATGGTGGAAGAGTGGACGCGGACAATCGACCACTACGGGATGTTCGCGGCGCTGAGCTCGGGCCTCAGATATGTGGTCTCTTCGATCCTGACATACCATATCGCCGGGTTGAGCTGGGATCCCGAGCGAGACATCCGGAACCCCCTGCCGGTGCCGACAATCGAGCACATGGAGCTGATAGACGTCGCCGCAAGGAAGAAGTCGAAACGGGGGAGGAAAGGGACGCCGTGGCAGCACCAACCACGCATCGACGTGCACGAGACAGAGCGTCGTGGCAACCCGGTGTCTCTGCACAGCCTGAACAAGAGTTTCTTCCACGACGGCATCACGCGCGGCGACCTGTCGCTGGCGAAAAACCTGGTCTTGCCGGGGGCCGTGGAGGCACTGACCCGGATGGTCTCGGGGTGTGCGGATGGCGAGTATGGTCCAGTGTGCAAAAACTGGATCGGGCTGGCGCTGGAGCGGACCGCAACGCTCTTGCCGGTACAGGAACAGATGCTGCGGCACTGGATCCGCACATATGAGAAAGCAATCGGTACCCGGGAAGAGCAGGAGCGTGCCGCTCAGGCCGCTCGTGAGCGGGGAAAAAGCCGGGGGCCGTGGCCTTACCCCGCAGCCGCAAGAGTCGTGGCGGATGCAGGTTACGCCGCTCAGACCGACCTGAGCCCGACCGCTATGGTCGAGACCCTCTCCCGGTTGAATGTGAGTTTAAGCCACGGGCGTGGGCCGGCTACCGCCGCCGTGAGGAGACTGATAACAGCGCACTCGCAATGGCGACAGGATGACATGGACGGCATCCCGCTTGAGCAGCGCCTGCAGAGAAAGAAAAAGAGCGGGCGATGACCTTCGACATCATGAGATATAAATGCCTGCGCCTGGAGTTGTGTTACACTCGCCCTCGTCAGCGCCCGCCGCTCCTGTAGTCGCGTCGGCGGGCGCTGACGAGGCGCTCGCGTAAAGGATAGAGCTATGGATACTGATAGCTGGTGGTTCTGGCCGAAAATTATCGTGATAATAACCATCCCGATATGGGTGCCGACGCTACCGTGGGTCGTGTACATGTACGCCCCCGGTGTTGGAGGGGTGCTGCTGTTCCTTCTCGGGGCCGGGATCTATCTGTTTGTCCTGTATCTGCACTGGCCCTGGGCCGTCGTCGGGCTAGTAATCGCCGCCGCTGGCGGACTGGGTGCGTACTGATTGTGCCGGTCGACGGGCGGGTTTTCGTGGTTGTTTGCCTCGCCCGTCGCCCCGTGCAATCCCGCACGAACAAGGAGATCACCATGATTAAACCCATTCTGATGGCGGGTGTCGCGGTCGCAGCCCTGTCCGTCGGCGCGCAGGCGCAGACCTGCCCTGACGGGACGCTGTCCTGTAACATCGCCACCGTTGGCGACAAGACCACGACAGCAACCCAGAACCTAGGCGACACCAACGATAATACTTACGCCCCCGACAGCTCGTCTTCGAACAGTACGGCGACGAACACCAACGACATCGTGAGTCAAGGCGGCGCGGCTGAAGCAAATGCCTCCGGCAATACTTCAACGAACAACAACCAGTCGTCGGCGAACAACAGCGCCACCAACACCATGTCGAATGGTGACATCGCCAATAACGTAACCGGTGGCAACATCGCCAACTCTGGTTCGGCCGATATCACCGGCGGTGCCATGACGCAGCAACAGCAGCAACAGCAGGGTGACCTGTCGCAGTCGCAAGGCTCGCTCAGCCAACAGGTGGGTGATACCGCCGGCGGCACCGCCAATACCCAAGGCGGTACGGCGAACACGCGCAGCGGCAACATCAACTCCGCTGCAACGACGAACTCCGGTAAGATCAGGAACACCTCCAGCTCGATCAGCCAAGGTGGTGCCGGTGGCTCTGGTTACGGTGGCGCAGGTGGTTCCGGTTATGGAGGTGACTCTGCATCCTCAAGCAAGGTGTCCGGGTCGGGCAACTCGACAGTGCGTTCGGCCGGCAACAGCCGGAACACGAACACACAGGGGAACACGCAGAACACCTCGATTAACAACTCGACCCGGATCAAGGAAGCTGCACGCACTGCCTACGCGCCCGGACTGACGGGCTATGGTGGGCAGAACTGCGTCGGGGATACCAATCCGTCTGGTTCGTTCGTTCTCGGCGCTCAGAGCTTCGGCTGGGGCGTCAGCGGCGGTCGCAGCAAGGCGTCGAACCTCTGCGGCGTGATGGCCGTGGGCGGACAGCGCGCAGGTGCAGCGTATCTGGCAGCGCAGGATCCCTATGCACATAAGGCTCTCGTCGCCGCCGGTGTCGTGCAGACCAGCGCCATGGCCGAGGCTCGGGCAGAAGCGAACACCGTATCGGCCTCAAGCTCGGCATCGGTGTCCATTGCTGGCCGCAAGACGGAGCTGGCCTGCCCCGGCGATCTGCAACTGGTGATGAAATCGGACGGGAAGATGGTCTGCACCAATAAACCAGCCGCATCGACCGGCGGGCAGAACCTGCGTCCCGCCGCCCCGACTGAGCTGCCCAGCGTGGCGATCATCCGCGGGAAGAAAGTGAGCTGTCCGATTACCCATTACGCAGGGTATAATGGAGAGAAGTTCACCTGCACGAAGCGGTGATTTCGGTGACCGGCCTTTGGGCCGGCATCCCAAGTCACTGGGAGCTCTGGCCCTCGTATTTTCATCAACAGGAGTACAACCATGACCGATATTCCCGATGGCTGTCCGTACTGCGGTACGGCGACCGAAGGCCTGCACCTTGAGACAATGCAAGGCAAGCAGGAATGCTTGACCTGTGGGGGCAATCTCAACAGCAAGCCCGCTATCGACACCGTGAAAACGGGGATCGTACAGGCCATTCTAGCTGACACCAAAAAAGTCTGCGATGACGCACCGGTCGGATACACTGAGCGATCACCGATTCAGTCGGTGATGTCATTCAAGACGACTGACGGGAAAATGCATTCATCAATGGAGGCGGCGACAGTCCATACGATCACCCTGATCCGGGAAGGATCAGGCAGTTATAGAGGGCAGGTGTTCAGCCCAGGCGTGGCCAAAGACATCGTTGCCCTCCGGCGCCGGATTATGCCGCTACTGGCGGTGCTGGACAAAGCCGAGAAGTAAGCTCGTGGGATTCAAGAACGCGCGAGAGGGAGATGATCATCGTCTCCCTCCAAATCGCCATGGCTGACGCCAGGTTTTCCTTCATAGGATATGAGGGCCCGGCGACATCAACTCACAGGAGACCAACAATGAGTGATCCAATCCATCACGCCATGTCCTCCGCCCGTAAGTTCGGCGGCGACATGGAAGACTACCTCTCGATTCACCACTGGTTCGACGAGACGAAAGAGAGCATGCCCGACGCAAGACACCGGGCATTGCGACACCACGCCGAGGGCATCGGCTGGGCCATAGACAATTTCGGCAATTACATCAACGTCATCGTCGACGGAGAGCTGCGCAAGGTCAGCGTCCGTATGATCGGTGAGCAGCATATGATGGAAGATCTCGGGTTCATCCCGACCATCGCCGACTGGATGCGGATCATGCCGCTCCAGCCGTGGATGCTGAAGAAAGCCATGGCCCGCCCGGATCTCGGTCGTCTACGTGCGAACGACCCTGACGGTAGCTACGATCCAACGAAACAGGAAACTGACAATGAGTAATGAAATCGTACGTAGCGAAGCTCTACGCCTGCAGCTGATGGAGCTGGGGGGTGAGTTTCTGTATGGCCGCGCTTCCGGCGGGGGCGACAGCGCTGACACATATAGTTGGGACCTGTTCAAGCGTCCCTCCCTGGCTGGCACTCCATATAAGACGCAGCCGGCCAAACCAGACAAAAACGGCCCCTGCCGATATGACGTCTGGGATGAAAACGACAACCAGATCGGTACCGCCCTCTTTTTGGCAGAGGCCAGTAGATTTTATGTTGAACATCTCGATATAGACCTGGCGGAGCTGGGCTTCGCCCGCCTCCAATTCGGGTATCTGGTCGAGGTTGTTCCGATCAAATCAGAGCACGTCAAAGCCCAACTCAATGAGCTTATGGACGCTATCGTCGATAGAGAAGACTGGTGGGATTTCAACAACGACGGCAGCAGCGGTGAGTTCTGGTGGGATTTGAAAGCCAACACGTTTCGGGTCGAGGGGCAGTGGTATTATACCGAGTCCACACCTGAAAGCTACGAGACGGACGAGGGGGTGGATGGTTATGTCTGATGGAGCAACGCAAGCGAAGCGGCATGAAAACGTAGGTCCGTATATGTATACCCGTGGCGATTTTACTCGCAGCGACGGGTATCGGATTGTCCTGTATGGTGCCTTCAACGCCCAAGGCCTGATCGGATGCGAATATAACGGCGTCGCTGTGCTCGATAACAACCGGATGGAGGTATGGTGCGATAATATCGGGCAGACCGTCCGCGGTTGGTGCTATGACAAAGAAGAGCCTGGCAAAGCCACTGTGGCCCTGTTCGAGTGGATGAAGACGCTCAGCACCGAGGAGTTCGTCGAGTTCGTGAACACGAACCGCCCGGACCGGTGCCGCTACCATGTCTAAACGCGCCGACCGCACGGAACTGGAGCTACGGCAGCGACGAACAGTCGCTGCCGGGTATCCGAAGGCGAAGTGGATCGAGTTCATCCTGACGTGCCTGAATCTGGGGCTGCGGGTGAGCTACTATGAAGCGAAGACCACCCGCTCGAAATATGTCTATGTCAGCGAGCCAGATGGCGGTCGCCCGTTCAAGGTGCGATTCTCGAACCACCGCCCGAACAAGATGAAGCAGGCGGCAGAGGACAGCAATTTCTACGTGGGGATCAGCAATGGTCTGGTCACCACGACTGACGACGCTATCGACGCTGTGATGGCGTACTTCAATATCGCCGATAATCTGGAGGTCATAGACCTAACGGATGAGTGAAATCACCTCCCCTCTCCGGGGCCGCCGCTCCTGTGGGTCGCGTCGGCGGCCCCGGAGAGGGGAGGCTCAAACCTTGGAGAAAAGACATGACACACGAAATCCGTGAAGCCATGCGCGCGAAGGGCGTGTTGACCTCGATGTCCATCGGCTGCTGGAGCGGCAACAAGCTGGACAAGAACCTCTCGGATGCGCAGAGGCAGGCGTCGAATGCAGCTGCTGCGAACTCCATCCGGGTCCACAAATCCCTGATCAGTGACGAGCGCCTGAAGGTGCCGATCCGGCTGGCTAGTGAGGCGCGCCGCAAGCACGCCGAACTGACGCTACCGTGGCACTATGATGGTGTCGGCCTGCTCGCCGCTGACCTGGTGCTGCAATACGACGCCGAAATGGGGTCCATCAAAGCGCGGTTCTGGGAGGCTGTGCAGGAGATCGAGACCGGCTATCGGGATATGATCATCTCGGCGATGACCGAGCTCGGCTCGGCGTTCCAGGTCGAGGACTACCCGCATGTGTCCCAGCTGCGCAGCTTCTACCACTGGAACATCCGCTTCGAGCGGATCCCAGAGACCGACGTCGACGACCTGCGCCTGTCTCTGCCGGAGGATGTGGTCGACATCATCCGTGATCAGGTCAGCACCGAGCACGACCACCTCGTGCAGGCGCTGGTGTCCCGCATCGGTGACACGGTGGGTCGGGCGTTGGACCGGCTGGAGGCACGGGACAAGGACGAGAAGGCGAAGCTGTTCCAGTCCACCTTCGACAAGCTCGAGGCACTGCCGTCCCTGCTCGGGGCGATGAACGTGACGGGCAACCCGGAAATAGAGGAGATCCTCGACACGGTGCGGGGCTGCAGCATCAGCGTCGACGAGGCGAAGAACGACGCCGGGCTCCGATCCGACGCTATCACCGGGCTCGCTGAGATCCAGCAACGCCTGAAACAGTTCTATCCCAACCAAGGAGAGTGACATGGGAACGAGACATTTGATCTGCGCCAGCATCAACGGCGAGACGAAGCTGGCGCAATACGGCCGATGGGATGGGTATCCTGAGGGGCAGGGCATGGACGTGCTGGCGTTCTGCCAGGCGCTGGTCGACGACCCTGAGAAATACGCCAGCTTCACCGAGAACCTGGCGGCGTGTCGATTTATTACCGATGACGAATGTGAACAGATCACTGCTGGTAAAATGGACCGCCCTTCTTCGGCCGATCGCGATCTCGGTTCTGACATATTGGAGATGATCGCTGAAGGCGAAACACTCATGGTGAACGATGTTGAGTTCGGCAGAGACGGCCTGTTCTGTGAGTGGGCATATTGGATCGACTTCGACACCCGCCAGGTCGAGGTGTATCGGGGGTTAAACGTCAAGAACAGCATGCCCTGGGCCGAGAACCGCTTCGGCGAGCCGCTACCTGATACCGACGCTAAGGGGTACAAAAACGAGTACACCCCCGTCGCCCTGATGCACAGTTTCTCGTTCGACACCCTGCCGGACAAGGACAGTTTCCTGTTCATACTGAAGCAGTACGATAACGCTGAGCTAGAGGACGCCAGTGCCTAGGTTCTACGTCGTCGTGCCGTGACATGACTGGCCTGAGGGAGGGACGTACACGGTAGAGGTCGTCGCCGCAGACCGGGACCAGGCCGCCGAACAGACATATGAGCGGATGGCGTGCAGCTACTTCGAGGGTGTGGGGCACGACCCTACACCTGAGGACATGAAGCGACTGATGGAAGTGGAAGGCGAAGACTGGGTCGCTGCCGCCATCATCAATATAAGGGAGCTCGCCGAGAACGAGATTCTGCCGGTTGCCAATGACAGCGAGGCAGACGTCCTGCTCCGCCTGCTGGATCGTTACGAGAACAAGTAGGGCGCTCGCGCCCTACCCCCGCAAGCCAACACCAGGAGACATACCGATGGCTGAAGAACAGAATGAAATGATGGTGCTCGTCCCGGAAGATATGGAAAAACTTCTGGACTACGTGTTCGACGAGCGGCAGAACCTGTTTATCTGGGGGGCACCGGGCGTCGGCAAGACCCAGATGACCCGGCAGCTGGCCGAGCGCAAGAACGCACAGTATCTGCCCCTGCACCTGACGCTGATGGAGCCGGTCGATCTGCGAGGCCTGCCGGTCGTCAACGAGGACAGGACCGGCGTCAAGTGGGTACCGATGGGCGAACTCCCGACTGACCCCGACAGCGTCGGTGTGGTCCACCTCGACGAGCTGAACACGGCGGGCCCGTCGGTGATGGCGGCGGCCATGCAGTTCGCGCTCGACAAGCGCATCGGAGAGTATCAACTGCCAGAGGGATGGCGGATCATCGCCTGCGGAAACCGGGTCAGCGATGGCGCCGCCGCCCGCAAGATGCCAACTGCCCTTGCTGACCGCTTCAGCCATGTCGAGGCGACAACCAGCGTCGACAGCTGGTCGAAATGGGCTCTTGAGGCAGGCCTTCCGGGGGAGATGATCGGCTTCCTGAATTTCCGCAAGGACCTGCTGCACAATTTCAGTGCCTCACGCACAGTGAACACGACGCCTCGCGGCTGGGAAGATGTCGGTCGGGCGGTTGCAGAGGACCCGAAGCTGGACAGCATGGCGACGCTGGCCTACGTCTCCGGCCGGGTCGGCAAGGGACCGATCGCTGAGCTGCGGAGTTTCGTGCGTGTCTGGCGTGATCTGCCTGATATCGAGAAAATTCTGGCGGGCGAGATCACCGAGCTGAAGGATGGCACCGACGTGGCTGTGAAATACGCAGCGACGGTTGCCTGCGCGATGTCGGTAAAGAAAGGCCAGTTCGGTACGATGCTGGACTTCCTCGACAAGATCGGCCCGGAGTTCAGCCGCATGGCGATCATGATGGCGCTGAAGCGTGACGCCCGCCTGCGCCACGACGCGAGCTATCAGGACTGGGTGGCGAACCGGATGTCGAAGGTGTCAGGCTGATGGGATTCAACCCGAACATGAAACATTACATCGCTAAGAGCCGCGCCAAGCGCGCCGCTCTGGGGACCAAGGAGGTGGTGTTCTGGGCTGTATGCCTGGACGGCTGCATCCGGGTCTACGCCAACGGCGCTGTGCAGGTGTACAAACATGAACAGCAAGCCCTGGCGATGTGCGAGAAGCTCGGGCAGGGCCACTATATCAAGCAGGTGGCCTTGATCCCGACGGGAGATTGATATGCACGAACGATATAAGCAAGCGAAAGCGATCCTGGTCATGCGGCATCCGTTCTTCGCAACGGTGCTAATGAACCTGAACGAGAAGGTCGCCGATCCGAACGGGCCATTCCAAACCATGGCAACGGATGGCAAGACGATCTGGGTCAACGAGAACTTTGTCGACAAGCTGACGCTGGATCACGTCATCGGCGTGATCCTGCATGAAATCTGCCATGTCATTTTCATGCATCCGTTGCGGATGGCAGAGCATGCCGCCACGACGGGTGGGCTATCTAAGGCCTGGGCGGAGCTATGGAATATTGCGACGGATTACGCCATCAACCTGCAGCTCGAGAAGCACGAGGGGGTCTCTCTGCCGAAGCCGCATCTGTATGACGAACAATTCGACGGGTTAACGGCGGAAGAAATCTTCGACCGGCTGTTACAGAACGGCGGTGATAACGGCTCCGTCATAGGGGATGTTATTCCACCGACGAAAGACGACGGCTCCCCGGCGACCAGCGCCGACATCGAGACGATGAAGGTCGACCTGACGTCTCTAATCCTGCAGAGCGCTGACGTCGCAAAGCAGATGGGCAGCATGCCCGGCATGTTCGAGGAGCTGATCAAGAGCCTGACTGAGCCGAAGGCGCGCTGGCAGGATATCCTGTGGGCGCATATCAGCAAGGGTCAGGAATTC
This sequence comes from Jhaorihella sp., assembly GCA_047975215.1. Taxonomy (GTDB): domain Bacteria; phylum Pseudomonadota; class Alphaproteobacteria; order Rhodobacterales; family Rhodobacteraceae; genus JAGRMG01. The sequence goes on along the minus strand of JBKEDD010000010.1, from coordinate 49,203 downwards.
GGCTTTGACTGGAACCGGCCGAACCGCCGGCATAGGGACATCATCCTGCCCAGCTATGGGGCGAAGGGGATGCCCTCGTTGAACTGCATCATCGATACCTCCGGCTCGGTCGGGCCCAACGCACTGAAGCAATTCCTGTCCGAGGTAAACGCTGCGACCGAGGCGTTCAACATCGAGGACGTCTTGCTGGTGCAGTGCGACACGGGCGTGCGCGATGTGCATCAGGGCTCGGTGCTTGATGGTGTCATCCTGCCCCCGATCAAGGGGCGGGGCGGCACCAATATGAACCCGGCGTTCGACTACCTACGCGACCAGCGTCCGGCGCCGACGATCCTGTTCTCCGATATGGAGATCCCACCTGTGCTGCCCTTCCCCCACCCGACGGTGTTTTGCCGACACGGACATGGGGCGTTCCCGGACTGGGGTACGCATGTGGATGTAACGTAAGGAGGCCGTCATGGACCTTGATATGATCGACGACCGGCTGTGGAAGAAGCCGAAGCTGACCAATACCCATTGGTTCGAAGATGTGATTGACAACCCCGTGTGGCGGGTGAACCGGAGCTACAATAAAGGGGTGGTTTTTGAGAAGAAGCGTGGCAAGAGAACTGACGACAAGTTATACGCGCGCATCGAAGCGGCGCATGGCGCCGCAGCGGCGAACCTGATCTACGACCGAGTGCGGAACTTCACTTATAGCGGGGCCTCACACACAGTGAAGGCCCGCCCGAACTTCGACGTCTCCCTGATTTCGTATAACTACGAAACAGAGCGTGGCATTGAGGTATTCCGCATCATGGACACTGGCCATCCAGACGGATTTCCGTTCTGCTTGGCAGGGAACGATAAACTTTACAACAAAGGGCGGACCCAGCACCTATTTGGGGTGGCTGCGCTTGAAGCAGAGCGCATCGCTGCGTGCTATGAGTTCCGCCGTCGGATTAACACTCACATCGGTAACGGGGTTCGTCATGGGATGATATATGACCGCCGAAGAGATCGGGTTATACCCCCTTACGCACATAAATACAGGGCCAACATCCTGGAGAGGGAAAGCCTCCTCCCGAAGCACCAGACGCACCTGTTCTTCATGCCGCCTGAAGAGCTCGGCAAGGTGATCAGGGCGCACTGGATGGAGATGATGGGTGGATAGAACGCGTTACCCCTCAACGATCCGCGCCCCCGACCACAGCATGCTGAAGCCGGGGGTGAACAACAAGAAACTCGGAGGCCGGGTCACTGTCGGCCCTCTGAGAAACGCGGTGCTGTACTCTCTGTCGCTCGAGGAGCGCCGCACCTGCCCGACGGCGTGCCTGATGTGGGATAAATGCTACGGTAACAACATGCCGTTCGCCCACCGATACGACCACACCTCGCCGGACTTCCTTGCGAAGCTCAGCGCAGGCGTCGCCGAGCTGTGTGATTCCTATAAGCGGGTGCTGATCCGCCTGCATGTGCTCGGGGACTTTTACTCCATTGATTATGTTAGATTCTGGGGTGATTCCCTCGAACGGCACCCCGAGCTGCATCTGTTCGGATACACAGCGCACGCGCCCGATAGCGATATCGGCCGAACACTCCATCAGATCTCGACCGCCTGGGGATGGCACCGCTGTGCCATCCGCTTCAGCGGGTGGGGCGGTTCGCGCGGCGCTGTCGTGGGCCGCCCCGACGTCGGGTTCACCTGCCCCGAACAGACAGGCAAGGTGAAATCCTGCGCTCAATGCGGGGCTTGCTGGAATGGTGAAGACCCCGTCAACTTCAAGGAGCATTAACATGCTGAGCGCTGAAGAGAAGAAACAATTCCAGGAGAGCCTGGCCCAGATGGAAATGTACCGGGTCGAGCAGCTCACTCTTGGCATGATTCAGCAGGTCTATAATGACAACACGTATGGCATGTTTTTCTGGAAGACATGGCACGACCTGCTGAATTTATACTGGTGGCAAGGGCGGGTAATAAAACGCAATAGTAGGTTATACCTGGGCGCGTGGGTGTACAGGGCCAACTACATCATTTTCGGATATGGAGATGACCGCCCGAAAAACCAGCTGGTATATTTACACGAAATCGAAAGGTTCCTTGACCTGTAACCCGGAGTATGGTTGAATACAGGCTCGACCTTGGAGACTATGGATGCCGGCAGCCCCCCTCAACGACGTCGTGCTCGACGCTGAGACCTATTTCGACGACGAGTACAGCCTCAGAAAGATGGCCACCTCCACCTATATCCGGGATCCCCGGTTCAAGGAGTACGGTTGGGGGGTGAAAATCAACGGCGGCAATTCGGTCTGGCTGCTGGCCGATGAGTTCCGCTATTTCGTCCGGCAATACGACTGGTCGACGGCCCGCATCGTCGGGCATAATCTGCCGTTCGATGGGTTCGTCCTTACGCACCACCACGGCGTCCGTCCGGCGGAATGGGCGGACACGTTGGGCATGGCCCGTGCTGTAATCTGTGAGCGATCCGCGCGCTTCGGGCTGGACCATCTGGCCCAGATGATCGGCCGCAAGGGGAAGATCAAAGGCAAGGCGCTGAACGACGTCAAAGGCGTGCGCGACCCCTCGCCGTTCCATCTCGATCAGCTCGGCAGCTACTGTGTCGACGACGTCGATGACACCTGGGCGCTGTATCAGCTGCTGAGCGCAACGTTCCCGGAAAAGGAGCGCTGGGTGCTGGACTGGACGGTTCGCATGTTCACCGAGCCGAAGTTCATCCTCGACAAGCCGCTCCTCGCCGAGCTGCACGAAGAAGATCTCGCCCGCAAGGAGGCGCTGTTCGAGTCTCTGCCGTACACGAAACGGCAGTTGTCATCGAACGATCAATTTGCTGAGATACTGACAGAGCTGGGGGTGGATCCACCCACGAAGATATCGAAGACGACCGGCAAGGAGACCTATGCGTTCGCCAAAAACGATATTGCGTTTAACACATTGGTCGAAGAAGCAACCGGACTCCTCAGCGACGTGCTTGAAGCTCGCCTCGCCGTCAAATCAACCATCACAGAAACCCGATCCGCAAGGTACCGAGACCTCGCTGACGAGGGGCCGTGGTGTGTCCCACTGAACTACGCCGGGGCGAAACAAACAAAGAGGTTTTCGGGGGGGCAAAAGCAAAACGCGCAGAACCTCTCGTCGCGTGGTCCGGGGGCCAAAATCCGGCAGGCGATCATGGCGCCGGAAGGTTATGTCATTTACGTCATCGACTCATCAAACATCGAGCTCCGCACCAACGCCTGTCTCGCCGGGCAGTGGGATGTGATGGATCGCCTCGCCGCTGGCGAGGATGAATACGCCACCTTCGCCGGTAAGATTTACCACCGGCCTATATCCAAGGAAACTGACAAGACCGAGCGTAACATCGGCAAGGTGGCGGTGCTGTCCCTGGGCTACCAGTCAGGGGCAGCAACCTATCGGGGCATGCTGAGGGCGCAGCAGGGGCTTCTCTTGCCGCTCGAGGAATGTCAGGGCGTGGTCGACATCTACCGTCGAACTTACGCCCGCATTCGCAATAACTGGTACGCCTGCGGCGACCGCGTTAATATCCTGGCCCGTGGGGAGGTGCCGCCGAACCTGCCGACCAACCCGCCTATCGAGTGGTTCGTCGGTCCGAACAGGCAGGCTGGGGTGCGGTCGCTGTATAGCGGCTCGCTGATCGAATGGAACAACCTGCGGATCAAGGAAGAGGAAGACGGCGACCGCAATCTTGTCTATACCAAGGGCGGCTCCGGCTATACCAAAATCTACGGCGGGAAGGCCGTCGAGAACATAAGCCAGTTTCTCGCCAGAGAGATTGTGAACTGGCAGACGAAGAAGATATTCGACGTCAGCGGGTTCCGCCCACAACTACAGGTCCACGACGAGGTGGTTTACGTCCTACCCGCCACCATCGCCTGTGAGTTTGATGCCGTAGCGATGGACTGCATGACCGGGTCGGTGGACTGGTGGCCCGAGCTTATCACCGGCGCAGAGTCGGCAATCGTGCAAAGATATGGAGACGCGAAATGAGCAGAGAATTTATACGCATGGAGCCCGGCATCGTCCTCACGCCATGCCTTATAAGCAACCGTGTCGGCACGGCGCTGGCGAAGACCATAGACACTATGCGTGATGGGTTTGGGTTTCACCTGATGGTGGTGCGCATCGAGTGTCTGCCTGTGTTCCGGGACAACGGCGAAGACGAAGCCGACTTCATCGATCCTTGCTATACGGAAGCTCAGGTGCTGTTCCGGTTTGAGGAAAACGTGTTCATGTGCCGCGAGGTTATCCGTGTCATAGACGACGAAGCGCACCCTGCTATAGATCTGGTAGAGATCGCCTCCATTGCGGCACGGGGATATAGCGTGGCCGCCAAATTTCGCAGTGGCGGCATTGATAAACCGGAGTATGTACATTGAAGCCCACCGAAATCGCATGGTCGCACTCCGCTCTTGCCCGGTATGAGAACTGTCCGCATCAATACTATCGGGAAAAAGTCGTCAAGGACGTGCCTTTCGTCGAGACCGAAGCACTCAAGAAGGGCAACGACATGCATAAGGTGCTGGAGCTGAAGGTCGACAAGGGTGTGCCGCTGCCGTCACGCTGGGAGCATCTCGAGCCTGTGGCCAGCTATGTCGCCTCACTGCCGAATGTAAAGGTTGAAGAGGAGTTCGCCTTCACATGTGAGCTCGAGCGGTGTGAGTGGTTCGACCGCAAGCGAAAGGTATGGTCACGCTGTAAGATCGATGTGCAATCATTCTTCTCTCCTGAGGTTGCGATGGTGGTCGACTATAAGTCGGGCGGCTATTACGGCGACGACAAACAGGCAGGCACCACGGCGTTGACGATGTTCTGGGCATACCCGGAGTTGCAAACCGTCAGCACAGTCTGGTACTATGTCGAGAAGGACAAGAAGGTCGGGGATACGTTTACGCGCCAGCAGATGCCGGAGCTTATGGAACGCCCCCTCGGCACACTGTCTGATATCAGCAAGTCATACAGGACTGAACGCTGGCCAAAGCAACCGCACTTCGGGTGCAAATTTTGTGGAGTGACCGACTGTGAGTTCCGGGGAAAATCACACAGATAACTACGTTCGGGTCTATGTCGGCGACACGCCGCCGGTGAAAGAGCTGATGGACCGGGCCAAACTGGCCTATCTCGGCCAACTTATGGGGGAGGAAGGCTCGGTTATGTCGGCCGTCGCCAAGCGCCTGGGTTGCAGCGACGCCAATGTGCGGAAGATGGTGATTTATCTGGAGCGGAAATATGGCGACACCCGAGGGGAAGGTGAAAGCGGCGCTGATGAAAGTGCTGAACAGGCGGAACTGGACCTATAACACCACGACCAGCCGGGGCCGGGGCCGGTCCGGACAGGCCGACTACACCGTCAACGTCGCCGGTAAGTACGTCCCCATCGAGACGAAGGTCGACAATCCCGAGCCTACGGCGCTGCAGCACAATGAGCTGGTGCGGCACGCGCAGGCCGGCGCGCTCGGCGTGGTTCTCGCGCGCACCGGCCTGCGCATTTACCCGCCATACATGGAGGGTCGGGATCTCTACCTCAGCGTAGATACCGAAGACCTGGAGACCGCGCTGCGGCGGCTGGAGCACATACTGGACCACCACGCCGAACAATAACCTTGGAGGCCCACATGCTCGCACGCATCGAAAACGGCAGAATCTTGCTGCCGCTCACAGAAACATACGCTCCGGCCGCAGCCGTGCCGGATCGGGAGTTCATCCCGGAATACAATGGTCGCATCGCTGTGCCGTACACGCCGGATCACATCAAGATCATCAACCGCCTCTGCGAAACTGAGCTCCCCGGCCCGGTGTTTGCGCATTGGAAATACCCCGGCATTCACCAGCCCTACCTGCACCAGCGCACCACCGCCGATTTCCTGACCCAATGCGCACGGGCTTTCGTCCTGAGCGGGATGGGTAGTGGCAAAACAAGCAGCGCTCTGTGGGCCGCGGAATGGCTGCGGGAGGCGGGGCTCGTGCGGCGGGTGCTGATTTTCTCGCCGCTATCCACGCTGCGCATTGTGTGGGAAAAGGAGTTGTTCACCATTCGGCCGATGTTGCGTATGGCTGTCGCTCATGGCAGCAAGCTGAAACGGGAGAAGGCGATCCAGAGCGACAGCCCGTATGTGGTGACGAACCACGACTCGATCCGGCTGAAGGATATGGACCCGCTGGAGTTGGCGAAGCTGTTCGATCTGGTCATCGTCGACGAGGTGTCGATCTTCAAGACCTGGTCGAGTGGCGGCATGCCGACCCGGTATAAGAACATGCTGAAACTGGCCCACGCTGTGCCGAGATTCTGGGGGCTGACCGGGACGCCGACGCCGAACTCTCCACTCGACGCGTGGGCGCTGATCAAGCTCGTCGACAAGAACTTCAAGATCGGCAAGACCGCGTTCCAGACCCGCACCATGTACCAGGTGTCGGAATTCAAATGGCTGCCAAAGCCAGACGCCTCGACGATGGTGGCGAGTATGCTGCAACCGGCGATCCGGTTCAGCAAGGCGCAGGTCATGAAGTATCTGCCGCCGAAGGTATTCACCATGCGGGAGGTTGAGCTGACCTCGGAGCAGACGGCGCTCCGTAAGAAGCTCAAGGCCGAGGCCGTGGCGGAGTTCAAAGGTAAACAGATCACCGCCGCCAACGCCGCCGTCCTGATCGGGAAATTCCTGCAGATCTCGGCTGGGGTGGTGCTGGCCGAGGAAAGCGAACCGGTGCTGATCGACTGCGCGCCTCGCTATAACGAGCTGAAGAACCTGCTGGCCGAGGGTCAGGGCAAGGCTCTGGTGTTCGGCATCTTCACCGCTACAGTGAAGCGTCTCATGCGCGACCTGAAGAATGACGGCTACCGGGTCGGTATGGTCTATGGCGGTACCGCGCTCGGTGCGCGGACGGACATCTTCCGAAAATTCCAGGAGACGGATGAACTCGACGTCATCGTCGCACATCCCGGCACCATGGCTCACGGCATCACACTGACCGCGGCCGACCTCGTGGTCTGGTTTACGCCGGTGATGTCGAACGAATTGTTCGAGCAGGCGAACGACCGTCCGCATCGCCCCGGCCAGAAGCGAACCGTAACCATCGCCCGTATTGTGGCGACACCCGAGGAGCGCCGGGTATTCGAGCGGCTCGAAGGGCGCGCCAAAGTGCAGGACAGCGTGCTTGATATCGTGGAGGACCTGGTGGAATGAGCAACCGGCGTGGCGAGATAATGGATCGGATCATAGATCGGACCGTGATCCTGACGAATGGGTGCTGGGAGTGGCAGGGACCGTTCTCCGGCAACGGCCGGGGCGGGGGCTATCCCCGCATGAGCCTCGACGGGCAGACAGTCGCCGTGCACAGGGTCGTTTACACCCACGTCCACGGCTACATTCCCGGCAAGAAGCAGATCGACCACGTCTGCAGGAACCGGGCCTGCGTGAACCCCGACCACCTCGAGATGGTCACGCACAGGACAAACCAAAAACGGAGAGCTGCGGCTGCGCCCCCATATGTCGCGCCCCCTTGCAGTGAGGGCGCGACATATGGCGGCTTGCCACAGAGCCCTGATCAATCGTAATCTAGCCACCCTTGGAGGTTTGAAATGGCGGATATGGAAGAACTGGTGCGGATGCGTCGGATGGTTACCGACAAAAAATCCGAGCTCACCACCCAATATGAAGCGAAGAAGCGAGAGCTCGACCGGATCCAGGAGGATCTGGATGAGCAGATCATGGCCGCACTGAACGTGGCCGGGATCAAGAGTGCACGGACGGCGGCTGGCACAGCCACGATCTCGACGCAGACGAACTACCACGTCAAGGACTGGTCGGTCGTCGAGGCGCTGGCGAAGGAGCATGACGACTTCGGCTTCTACCAGAAGCGGCTGTCGTCCACCCGGTTCCGGCAATATCTCGACGAGGGCAACGACATGCCGGAAGGCATCGCCCCCGTCAACATCAACAAAGTTTCGATCACGAAAGCCTAGCAGGAGAACACGCAATGGCAAAAGGAACTTCACTCTCGATCTTCGACAAGGCCAAGGGTCTGCCTGGATCGCCGGTCAAGCGCGACAGCAAGATGTCGGAGGGGATCGAATCCCGGAATTATGCGAGGATCAACCTCGCCGGGCGCCGGTTCAGGCCGATTATCAACGGCATCAAGGGTCCGGCCTTGAAAGCCGACGAGCTGCAAGTGCTGATCGTCGACTGGGCCCCGGCAATCCAGCGCCTGTATTTCGATGGCGCCTATGACAGCGCCTCGGATTCCCATGAGAAACCGGTCTGTTTTTCCGATGACGGAAAGGAGCCACACAAGAATGCGGCCGAGCCGCAGTGCAAGACTTGTGCCGCCTGCCCGCAGAACATCATCGGGTCAGGGCAGAACGGGCGCGGCCGTGCCTGTTCGATGATGCGGCGTTTGCTGGTCAAGGTGTTGGGTGATGACAAGCGGCTCTACTCCATCGACCTGAAGGCGCTCTCGATCTTCAAGAGCGAGCAGGAGGAGGGCTATCTCAACTACCAGAAATACGCCCAATTGATCGACGAGAACGGCGCCGACCCGATGCAGATCGTCACCGAGATGTCGTTCGACGAGGAAGAGTCGGTGCCAGTGTTGCGGTTCCGTCCTGTCGAAGCGGCATCTGAGGAAGAAGTCACCACGGCGGCGACGCTGTACGAGGAGCTCGGCAAGACTGAAGCCGCACGTCTGCTGTCTCTCGACATCACCGGTGACGCCGGCGCTCCGAATGAGAACGTCGATGGTGACACCCCTCGTAAGAGCACTGCGCTCCCGGACCAGACCAAACCCGATGAGGGTGACGGCGATGAGGATGACGAGGAGGCCGAGCTTCAACGTCAACTCGATGCCGCCAAGGCCAAGAAAGCCGCAGTCGCCAAGGCCGAGAAGAAAAAGCGTGACGATGAGCTGAAGGCGAAGAAAGAAGCTGAGGCCAAGGCCAAGGCGGAAGCGAAGGCCAAAGCTGAGGCCAAGGCGGAAGCGAAGGCCAAAGCTGAGGCCGAAGAGAATGCCGGAGGTGAGGGCGATGAGGATGACGAGGAAGCTGCTCTCCTCGCTAAGCTCGAGGCCGCCCGCAAAAAGAAAGCGGCCGCCAAGAAAGCAGCCGAGGCCGAGATCGAGGACGCCGAGGTTGTCGAAGAGCAGAAAGCAGCCGAGGAAGAGGCTCCCGCAGGGGGCGAGATCTCGCCCGCCGACGCCCTTAAGGCAAAGCTTGCCGAGCTCGGCATTGCGGACTGATCCGCGATGCCGGATCTCGTCGCCTTCTTAGGCCATGTCTTGCCGGAAGCCGGGGGATCTATCGCCCTCGGTTACGGTAAGGGAGGCCCGCGCAGCACCAGGTTCTGCGCCGATATGCAGGCTATGGTGTCTGCGGCTGTGCCGCTCATCATGGCCGGCAACGACGTCTATTTCACACCGGCGCGCTACACCCCACGGAAGCGGCTCGCCGCGAACTGCGTCGCAAAGCGGTGCATCGTGCTGGACGTCGACCTGAACCACGAGGACAAACCCTCCTACGAAACCCACGTCGAGGCGTTGCTGGCGTTGCTGTCTGTCACGGACCGCCTTGGGTTTCCGGCCCCCAGCTACGTCGTCAACAGCGGGCGGGGGCTCCACATATACTGGGCGTTGGATGCCGACGCCAAGCCGGAACAATGGAAGGCTGTCGCCACGCTGTTCAAGCAGGCGATCATGGCTGCCGACCCGAAGCTCGCGCCGGACACCACGCGCTGGGCCGACCTCGCCGGGTACCTCCGGCTGGTCGGGTCGATGAACTCGAAGTCCGGCACGATCTGCGACTTCTATACCGTGGACGGCAAGCATGTCGGGACGGAAGAAACCTACAAGCTGAGCGCTTTCGCTCCCTCTGTCGGCACCGGCGTTGTCATTCCGGATCGCCTGCCAAAAGCCAACCTGCCGAAGCGCAACGGCGTCATTGATCGGGTCGGCTCCACGCTCAGCACCGACAAGACAGAAAATACGACGGTCCCCCGCCCGCTGGAGCTGCTGGAACAGTGCGCCCCGATGGCGGCCATGGCCCGCTCCGGCAAGCAGAGCTATGAGGCATGGCAAGGTGTCGCCCGCATCATGGCACGGGCCGAGGATAAAGACGTTGGCCGTGAGGCGTTCGACAAATTCTCGGAGAACCACAAGGGTTACAATGCCGATGTGGCGGAAGCGAAGTTCAACGACGCCGTCAGCACCAGCTTTGCTTCGCCGAGCTGCGCGCAACTGCGGAGCTGGGCCGGGCTTAACATTGAAGCCTGCCGGTCCTGTCCGCTGTTCATCGCCCAGGGCGAGAACGGCAAGCCAGCCGCGCTGCAGACCGAGTTCATCGACGCGATGGACACCGGCCCGACCCTGCCCGCCACACTGGACGAAGAGGTCAAGGCGCTTGACCGGTCCCGCCGGTCCCGGCAGCAGGGAAAATTCGCCCCGATAGAGCTGCTCGGCCTGAAGGTGCCGAAGGTGATGTTCAAGGAACCACAGGACCGGCCCGGTCTGTTCATCGACGAGGATAACGGGCGCATGTACGCCGTGGTCGAGGTCGACCTCGGCAAGGGTCAGGTCGGTTATGAGAACCGCCTCGTCGCCCGTCGCCCGTTCTGGATCGAGAGCCGGATCTCTGAGCGGGATCTCGGCAATGTCGGTATGGTGTTCGGCGCCCGCATCGTACAGGTCTGGAAGAAAGAGGACGGCTGGGAAGCCCGGTTCGTCACCGTGCCGGCCAACGAGCTGAACGCCGGAGCTGGTACGTTCCTCGCCGCACTCAACACATACGGCCTCGACATCGAGGCGACGGACTCCCGCACCGCGCAGTTCCGCATCCTCCACAACTATGTGCGGAAGCGGATCAACATGATCGAGACCTCACGCGCGTTCGAGAAGGAAACCCGATTCGGCTGGAGAAGCCCGGAGAAGCCCGAGGAGAGGGCGTTCATTGTCGGGGACCGGAGGTACATGCCGGGGGGCAAGACGCTGCTGGTGGAGCAGGACACGGGCGCCTACGACATGAATGACAAGGTCGAACAGAGCGGTAGCCTGAACGAAGCGGTGAAACTGACGCGCAAGGCGATGCAGCACGGGCTGTTCCCACTCCGGTTCCTGATGCTCTGCGCACTCGGTGCGCCGCTCCTGCATATGACGAATGTCGAGGGCGCATTGGTGTTGATATCCGGCACCACCGGCTCCGGTAAATCAGCGGCGATGAGCTACTGCAACAGCTTCTTCGGGTCTGCCAAGCCCGGCCGCCTGCTTGCCTCCGGGACCGACACGCAGAAGTCGATCATGCATATGATCGGGGTGGTGTCGAACCTACCGGCGTTCATCGACGAGACCACGTTGATGAAGGACGACGACATGGCGACGACGCTCCTGCAGATATCGCAGGGCGGGGAGAACAACCGCCTCGAGGGGTCGGCGAACCGGCTTCGCACCCGCAACCGATGGCAGACCATCGCCATCGCCAGCGCCAACAAGGACGTCACCGAGATCATCCGCACGCAGAGCTTCACGGCTGAAGCCCAGCGCATGCGCGCCATCGACCTGAGCACGGCAGCCACCAAGGGCGAGGTATTCTACCGGCACGGAACGCGGCAGTTCATGGCTGACGTCCTGGTACCGAGCCACAAGCACCACGGGTTGATCGGCGTTCACTTCATCAAGCACGTCCTCGACAACTACGAAGAGGTGCAGCGTGAAGTTCAGGCAATCGATGTTAAACTGCAGGGCAGCGACACGTTGCTGGCAGCGAAATCAGGCGATGCGTTCCGCATCTGGCGGGCTGTCGTGGCTGTGGCCATCGCCGCCGGCCGGATCGGAGAGAGGCTAGGGTATTGGGACATGGCACAGGGATTCCTTGACGACGTGCTGAACCAGCTGGTTGTCGCCGCGGCGAGCCTGAAAGAGCGCTCGGCTGTCGACCCCAGCAACTACGTTCGCGACTTCCTCTACGTCAACCAGGCGGCGGTCTCCATCGAGACAATCCGTAACGCCGACGGCACACCGGTCGAGATCAACGGCTACGCCGCCCTGCCACCACTCAGCCGGGACGGCAAGCCCGCCTCGGCCAGCGACAGTAAGATCAGTCACACCCCACCGCGCACCAGCGTTGCCCGCCTGAGCCTGACGGAGGGCGCGACAGAGGCTGTGTGTAGTATGGCCGAGGTGACGTTCCGCCGCTTCTGCCGGGAGAACGCACTGGAATTCACTTACGTCCTCAGCAAACTGAAGGACGACGGGTCGTTGCTGGATCAGAAGGAACGAATCCAACTTTCGAAGGGGTCGCCCCTGCCGTCCATGCCGATGACGGTGTCGACGGTCGGCGGCGATAGCCTCCCTGCCACCAGAACCTTGAGCGTGCGGTTCGATTTGCGGACGCCCTACGCTATAGGCCAACCACCGGAGTATCTATGACCATAATCCCCAACCTAACCGAAGAAGAGATCCAGGCCTTGTCCGGCCTGCGGGTAGCCCAGAAGCTGGCGTACCGCACTGCGAATGAGGCGGGCTGGTATAAAGACCCGAAGACTGGCGGTGATATCAAGCGCAATTTCGGTGAAGTCGTCGCGCTTATGCACAGCGAGTTGTCCGAAGCACTCGAGGCCGACCGCAAGGGGCTGAAGGACGACAAACTGCCGCATCGTGACGGCCGTGAGGTCGAGTTCGCTGACTGCATTATCAGAATCCTCGATACTGCGGCGGCGTTAGGGCTCGACGTCGCCGCCGCGGTCATCGAGAAGAACCGGTTCAACAAAGAACGGGCGGACCACAAGCTGGAGACCCGTGGGAAGGGGGGTAAGAAATACTGATGGCCGAACCAATCCGCAACGACGCCCACATCCTGCTGGATGATTATCTCGACCGGTATCGGGAACAGCAGGAACAGCTGAACGACCTTGCCGAACAGAAAAAGGAGGTCATGGATCTCCGCAAGGAGGACCGGCAAGAGATGAAGGCCCAGGGGTTTGACGTCAAAGCCCTCGACATCGTCGCCAAGCGGTTCATCGAGACCGCCGATCAGCGGGAGAATCGCCTCGAGCTCGAGTCTATGGTCGAGCTCTATGAGAACGCCACCAACAAAAGAGAAACCGAATGAAAAACTACCGCAACGCCAAGCATGTGATGCTGGATATCGAGACCCTGGACACGGCGCCGTCGACAGTGGTTCTGTCTGTCGCTGCCATCGCCTTCAGTATGGACGCCGAACAGCTGTTGGTACAAGACCAGCTGGAGCTGCACCTCTCGACGCGGCCGCAGCTGTTCCAAGGCCGGACGACGTCTAAGGACACCATTGCGTGGTGGAAGCGACAAGACGCGGCCGCACGGCAGTTGGTATCCGCGCCGCTGAAAGATGAGTTTGACCCGGCCTCGGCGCTCCTCAAGCTGTCGGTGTTCATCGATTTCAATAAGCCGGACTATGTGTGGGCACAGGGAGCCAGCTTCGACTTCCCTATCCTGATGGATATGGCCCGTAGCTACAACATGACCGACCTGGGCTGGAAATTCTGGCAGGAGCGGGACAGTCGCACCGTCATTTCCGGTGCCGGGATCGACAAGAGCGAGATCTTCAAGGAGGGGCCGTATATTGCGCACAACCCCATCGACGACTGCATGGTGCATGCCGAAGCGCTGCGACGCGCGGTGTTCGATATTAATGTTTACACAGGTGAAGGTGCGGAGTAGCGTAAAGCCACTCCTTGTTGGTGAGTGAGGGAAGGCCGGGGCACTAAACCCCGGCCTTTTCTTTTGGAGCATTATGCAAAAAATGCATAATGCTCTCTTTGTCAGTCCGCGTAGCGAGGGCTGTTGAGATCCAGTGTGTCCCGCATGTGCCGCAAAGCCCGCTCCACCGTACGGGCGTGAGCGTTCTCCAAAACATCCAGCCGCGCCATCTCTTCACGTTGCAAGGTGCGTTCCTCTTGCGACTCCGCTCGCTCCAGTTTTCGCTGCGCGGAGAACCGGTCCCGCTTCAAAGCGCCGATGGTTTTGGAGGATAGCGCCGCGAGGGAATTATACCGCGACACGGCGTCCATGATGCGCTTCTCATCCTCGTCCCGATAGCGCACGTCGCCGTTCTTCATCTTGTTCGCCCAGGTCGCTATTCGCATCCAGGCCGGATCATTCGCCTCTTTGTAGAGGTCGGACACAGCATCGTATGAGGGGCCGGATACCGCCAGGCCACTCTTGCGGATTATCGTGGACCCGAGGGTGTTGGTCAGGTCGTCAAGGCCGAGGTTACCGTCGTCGCGATTGGCATAGGCGTCGCGAGACTGTTCCTGCTCGAGGCCCCGCACCATGTCGCGGCTCCACGCCCCGAGAGACCCGGCCTCCCCCATAGCCCACTCGACGTAGCGACCGTCTGGGATGAGCCCACCCACCTGTCGTGCGAGGAACGCGGCCCCCGGCACGCCTATATCCTCGGCCATGAACCCGAGCCCTTCGATGAAGTTATCGGCGCTGAGCATGGCGCTCTGCAGTGACGCGGACTGCGTCATGGTCGGCACCGTTGCAATGCCCTCCGGCACAGCGAACCCGAACCCTTCAAACCCCATCGATACCCTCTGATCTCCGATCAGCTGCTCGCCTTGCGTCGCAGAGTACAAGAAGTTTGCCGTATCCAGCACGGTAGCGGCCAAGGTTCGTATCGGGCCGTCCACCTCTGAAGAATACTCGGCACTGAGCGGCGTCAGGTTCTGGATCTGCGCATTGACATAGGCTCCGGCCACGTCGCGCGCGTCGTGGCCGAGCAGGTACAGACCGAGTGCTTTCCCTGCATCGGCGAACGTCATAGCCACACCGTAGGCCACAGGCGCGGCCCCCTGCTGATCGTCGGAGGACCACGGCAGGATCCAGCTCCCCATGACTGCACGGGGGTTGAGGTAGGACAGGTCACTGGCACCGGCGTTACTGCCGAACAGTTCCTTGTTTGTAAGGTCCAGCGCCTTTCGCAGCCATGTCATGGATTCCTCATCCGGCAGTTCCCCGGACCGTTCAGTGACTTTGCGGTCGAAGTTCTTGGCGGCTACGAGTGCGTCTGGGTTCTCGATCTCGTCGTCGTCGAGGTCGTCGGCGTCGTCCAGTAGCCAGCTCATACCGCTGCCTACCGCACCGGCCGTCAGCAGGACGTTGGTGAGACCGAGGGCAAAGAACAAAGACGCCTGCCGTTTGTCCATTGCACGTACAGCGGCACCCCAGTTAATGGTCTGCACCAGCTTCCCGTTCACCACCTCATTGTTAAAGATGTTCGCCGGGGGCTGCCCGCCCCGCCAGATGCGGTTTTCGAAATACACTTTAAGGCCGGTCAGGGACACCTGCGCGAATGGCACATAGGGCGCCAGCGCCTCGCCGAGCTCCGACTTTACACCGTAGTTCATCGCGGAGTTCGCCGTGCGATAAGCGTCGTCTCGTGCTTTCACTGGATCCGCGCCGCGCGCGAGGAACTCTTCTTCCAGGATTTCCGCGGCAGCTTGCCGGATCGCGTTCTCGGTTGCATCCGCATGGGCTTCCAGTTTGCTGACAGCGACACGCACTCCCCCCGCGGCCCCACTCAGCAAATCGGACGCCATGGAGGGTGTCGGGTCGTCCTCGAGCGCGAGCTCTGGGTCTGTCGCCCGTAATGTGCGGGGGTCGGTCGTCAGCTCCAGCTGTTGCGAGAACCGCTGCACGCCACCGAGATCCCACCGCATGGCGAATTTATGCAAGGGGTGGCTTTCATCCGCGAGAGCGGCATTGATTATGTCCCGCTGACCCCGCGGGCTGGACCAGAAAAACTGTTCCAGCCGCGGTAGGAGCGCCGTCGCCCGAAGCGGCAGCCCCGCTATTTTCGACGCCGGCACATCATGCTCGAAGAACATGATCGCCGCGTTTTCCTGCATATCTCGCATCACGGCTTTGAATGTGGTGTACTCCGGTGACAAACTGGTGTTCAGATGACCACGGAATCGGGTTATCGCGCCGAACCTACGTTGGATCCAGTTCGCCGTGGCATTGGAGCTGCCCGGCACATACCGGCCGGTCATAGCACCGTACAGGATCGGGTCATTGACACTGATCACCATGACGTCGCCGTTCGGCATGGTGTGCAGGATCGACCCGGTTTTGCCGGACTCATATACGGACGTCATGGTCTCTGTGGCCCGCTTGTTACGAACGTGCCGAACCGCGCCAGACCGAATCATCTCCTCAGTTACTTCACCTTTGACCTCGTTGCCGGATACGGCGTCTACCCAGACATAGGCCGGAACAGTGTCGATGGATATGGGCAGGCTATCCGGGTCGCCGCCGACAGGACCGATCCCGGCCTGCCTGACTATGGCATCTAGCTTCACAAGCCCGCCGTTCAGGAATGATGTCAGCCCCTCCTCAAGGGATCGTTCATACTCCCGTAGGGCCGTTGTCATCACGTCATTCACAGCCATCGTCTGCCGCCCGCTGCGAGGGTCGACGGTGATGAGGCGGCTATTCGCACTCCTGGCGCCGGTGATATACGCAATGTCGTCGTTTACCGGCGGCCTCTGCCCAGTCGGGTCCTCGCGGATGAGCTGCCCTTGGCTCACGTCGAGGCCTTGCAGCGGGGTATAATGCTGCAGCCCAAGGCGCGCCATGATCCGTTCGCCGGTCGTACCGAACACACCGGAGGCGACCCGGTTGCGGAACGTCTGGTCCAGAAGCAGCCGCATGCGGCCATCCATACCGCTGTCCCGCAACGCTGCGAGGACGTTGGTGCCGTGCTCATCGTTGAGCGCGTCGAGAACCGCCATCGCGTCCTCGGTCCTCACCCCGGAGAACGACTGCCATGGCGCAGACTGGCCGTCCTGGAGAAGTTTGCCATATTTGTCGGTCTTCATGTTAACGTACTGATCCACCGGTGAGTCGGTGTCCCGCACTAGACCTTGAAGCTGCTTTATTAGGTTGACCCCAACCTGTTTCACCGCACCGAATGAGTCATTGTCACGACGCCCGCCGTCGCCCTGCAAGGCCGTGATCTGGTCGTCCGCGTCAGCAACCAGTGCCGCGCGTTGGGCCTCCAGCTCGGGGGATCCGAGGTCGCCGTATAGCAGCGCGTGGTTTCGGTTCAACTCGATAGAGGCCCGAGCCGACATCGCTATGTTCAGCGTCGCATGCAGGCTGACTTGGCTTCGCGCTCCAATCTTGGAAGCGAACTTGCTTAGCGCCGTCAACATGGACTCGGTGTCGTAGGCCTCGAACTGCCGCTGCCGCACCGCGTCGCGGTGGGAGGTGAAATTCTCGATCCGGTCGACGAGATGTTGCGCTTGGTCGGCGAGCTGTTCTCCGAGCGGGCCGTCCAGAGAACGGCCATACGCCTTCAGGTACTCGAATGGGGCAGTGCGGCTGGTCATGACGCGCCACATCTTTTTCCGCCAGTTCTCTTCAAACCACGAAGGCGGTACCGGGCGGCGGTCGTTGTCGATAACGTCTGCCGCGACCCGCTGCCCAGTTTTCATAACATGCGTGACCCAAGGATCTTTAACCCCTCGCACTGCGTAGAGCGACTGCTTGCCGGCACGCGCCAGAACTGCGCGGATGTTGATCGGTGTGATCGGCGCCGTGTTCCCACGCCGTAACCCCGCAACAGCGACGGCTCCGGCCGCGGCGAGCGCGTCGCTGTTGTCGCCATTCGCTGCCTGCGCTGCCAACTCTCCGATCATCACGTCGGTAACGTCGTTAGGCCGCGGTGCGTTGATGCCCTGGTTCCGCAAAGACTTGGTCGCTTTCTTCCGTAGCGCGACGAGTTCGCGCCGCGCGCCGCGCGTCATCTTTATGCTGGATTTCTCTGGGTTGTAGAGCATGCCACGGAACGTCGCATAATCTACAGACCCCAGCGCCCCACGCAACCCGTGCTGGGCCACCAGCTGTTCGTCAATTGCCCGAAGCATTTGCGCCTCAGTCGTCAGCTTGCGAGTATTGATAACGATGCGGGGTCGGTTCCGACTATTCACCATCGACTGGTACCCAACCCCTCGATCGCCGACCGTACGTGCGTTCCGCGCAGTGTTGTTCTCGGTATCGGTCATGAACACCAGGGTAACGCCTGCCTCGTCCAAGCGCTCGGCGACAGCCTGGGAGACAGCGTCCTGTACCTCCTGCAACGCCCCGCCAGGCTGCCGTCGCGCCGCGCGCGCGGGGGTGGCCTCGGTATCGAACAGCTCCCCTTGGTTAGGATCCCGACGCTGCGGCACGCGCAATGCGTCGTATGGGCTGTCCGGGGTGAAGTCCTCCATGAACACCGGCATCGGCGCATAACGCGGAGCCGCGAGGACTGTCTCTTCAATAGCCGACGCGACGGCAATATTGGTCTGCTGCCGCCTCGTGTTCGGGAGGAACTGTTGCCGGATGAAGTCCCATATCTTGGCGACTTGCTGAACCAGCCGGGCCACCAGCCCTTGTGGGCGGGTGTTCTTCAGGTGCTGACCGTCCGCAAAATACTGCCCGACCTGGCTGGCGAACCACTCGCGGAAACTGTTGACGTAGGCCTGATACTCTTCCGGCAGAACAGAGTCCACGTCACCGGCATGCTCGCTCGGCTGGAGCGGGAAAAACCCCCGTTCCCCATAGATCTCCCGCATCCTCGTGGCCCACGGCGAGGCCAAATATGCCCGGTTCAGCATCTCGCGGGTCTTCGCAGATATGGAAGTCAACACCTGTACCATCGCGAGGTGTCCGGCCTCGTGCATGGCGATTGCCGCCATGCGTCCTTCAGACAGGTCTTCGTTTACAAAAATGACGTCGACCTCTGCCGTGTCTATCGACGACGCTTCTGCTCCAGCGGGGGTCTCGGCGCGCAGGGCTTCTGTCATGGCGTCTTTGCGCGGTCCCGGCGGCATGGTGTCGAGCAAGGCTTGCGCCGCTGCCGGATCCTGAGAAATACCGAGCGGCAAGACGATGACCGGCCGCTTCATGCCGATGTACTTGTAAACCTTACGGATCATCTGCACTGCGGGGGTGAGGGTGTCGGGCGTGAGGGTCATTACCCCATCGGCCGAAGCGCTGCCCCGAAGGAAACGGGTCAGAGAGCCGAGCTCAGCATCGTAGTCCAACACTAGGTCCGGGTTGTATCCCACGACATTAGATCCGTCGTCAGCCACGCCGGGGTTAACCAGCGGGACGTAGGGCTGACTGGCCCTTTCGGTCCGGGTATCAACCCGACTTTGCAGGTCTGCCATAGCCTGCGGGTCGTCTGCCACGGCTGCGGCGGTGTTCCGCGCCTCCGCGATGACTTCGCCCGCTTCGTCTATCGACAGGCCGTACTCGTTGACCAGCATCTCGCCGATCTCGTCGTCCGTCATGAACGACGATCGGGCTATAGCCATCCGTTCGGGGCTGGCAGCGCCGCTCGCGATATCGTTGCGGGCCTGTATGGTCCGGGCGCGGAGGGAGACCTGTTCTGATGCAGCGACGACGGCGTCCTCATAGACATCGTCTGGCGTGACGGTCGGCGAGCCGACCGGGGCCACCACGTCGTCTATGGAGGGCGCGTCGGGACCCTCTTCCGCGATGTTCGCCGTGGCGCGCCGCGTGCGCCATTCCTCTGCGTTCCTCGACGCCGCCAGCATATCCATGTCATAGGCGGTGTCGAGCGCCATGCCGACATGAGGGTCGAGGACGTCGTCGTCGTCCATATACTCGCCGTCTTGGTACGTCCCGCGAGCCATGCGGAGGTAGGCATCGCGCATGCGGGAAGCCAATTGCCGGAACCCCCCACCGCCTTCTGCGACCAGATCCGGAGCGTTGCGTTCCAGAGCTGCGACGACGTCTTGTTCGGTTTCGGCTGCAGCCAGATCCGCGGCGAGCTGCGCGGGGCGCCGCACCCCCTCGACCGCTTCCGCGCGAGCGCGCGCCGCGTCCAGCGCGTAGGAAACCTCGCGCGCGGCGTTGTCGAGCCGTGCTTTTGTTCGGCGAGCCGCCCAGATGAGCTGTGCTGCATTCCTGGCGTCCTGCAGTGAAGCGTCTGGGGCAAAGTCCGCGACCTGCTGTGCATCAGTGGCGTTAGCCCACCGCAGGAGCTGGTCGTTATCGGCCTCAAACAACAGCGCCAGGTCCATTGCCGAGGCCGTTTCGGGGCTGCTCACCATACCGCCCACCAGAGCCGAAGCCGCCTCCATGTTGGCGGATGCCAGTACGGTGTCCATGGCGCTCATATACGTGGACAGGTCGGCCTGTGCCTGCTCGAGGGCGGCGACGTCCTGCGACGGGACACCGGTCAACGTCGGCGTAGAGAGCGGGTTGTCGCTTACCCCGATAGCAAAGCCCGCGTCCTGGAAGGGAGTGGCGGTGCTGAGCGAGTAGTTGGCCACGGACACAAATAAAATTTCATCCGCTATCTCGGCATATGTTTCTTCCAGCCGGAGCTGCGACGCTTCGCGGTTTTCCCGCCCGCGATACAGGACCACGCCAATCGCTTCGCTCAGACCCTCCATGACATACCGATCGTTATCGCTCAACTGCCGAGAGCCAGCATCCGCTTCGGCTTCGGCCTGTTGAATGCCGGCCTGCAGAACCTCAGCGGTCTCGACTTCCTGTGCGGTAGGCGCTTCGACCCGCTGCGAGGCGTCGTGCATCTGCACCGCTGCTCGCTCTTGCGGCGGCTCCGGTGTCAGCGCCTCGTCGATATCCAGCCGCGCATTGCGCTCGGCGAGGTCTTCGCTAAGGCGCTGCATGGAATTGTCGACAGGTGCCGACGCCTCGGCCGGGGCGCCGAGGATGGCGTCGATCTCGGCCGAGGAGATTTCCTCCGGTTCCGCTTCCGGGGTTTCCGGCGGCGTATCGGGGGTTTCCGGTGGCGTTTCCAACTGATCGGGTGCCCGCTCCAGGTCTGGGGGGAGGTCTGGAGCGGGCGTCTCCGGGGCTGGTTCTTCCGACGCGGGAGGAGGTTGCGTCGGAGCACGTGGCCCTCGGAAAGTCTCGACGGTAGCCTGCCCAGCGCCTTGCACGGCGGAAGGGCCAACGCCGCCAAGTGCTTCGGCCAGAACCTCACGGCCGTCGATATTGTTGAACCCTTCGGTAAGCCCGATGGCCAGCGCCTCGCCAGCGGCTTCTGACCCCGGCTCGAGCCCCACGGCAGTAGCTGTGGTCGCGGCGATGTTGCGGAGACGGGAAGCGCCAGCACCACGCATGGCCTGAGATACACGGCCGATGGCGCCGCCTGAAGCGGCGTCGGCCCCGGCAACTGCTAGGGACCGCACCACGCCCTTGTTGATCGCCTCGCGCATCGCCTCGCGGTTATTCTCGATATAGTCGGCGACGGCGATCGGGTCGTCAGTATCTACTTTGTTGGCCCGCATGTCGTCGAGGATCTCGTTGGCGACGGTGAGGCCGAACTCTGCCGACCCGCCGACAACACCACCAGCCGCGGCCGCGCCGCCCGGCCCCGCGACGGACCCGGCGATGGTCGCCAACATGGTCGCCGCGGTGACACCGCCCGACGTCAGGGCCAGCCCCCGGATCGTGCCGATGGGGTTCTCCCGCAGCGTCTCAAGTGCACCCCATGTATCCTCCGCCTCGTTCCACCGCTGCATTGCTTCGGTCTGCGGAAGCGACTGAATCTCAGCGTCCAGCCGGAGCAAGTCCGGCAGGTTGTTCACCATAATATCGTAGTAGTTTTCGTAGAGCGCCGGAGCCCGCGCCGCCATATTCTCGTAGGTGGAGACGGGATCAGCACCGTACCGCAGGGACAGCTCTAATCGGTGTATCTCATTCGAGCGCAGGTCTTCCTGCAGGTCGCGCCATGCATCCCAGTCGCGCGCCTCGCGCGCCGCCGCACTGCGAGACACAAGGTCAGCCTCCTCAGCCTTCAGAGAGATCAGCTCCTCTGCGGCGGCGAGGCTCTCACCCCGACTGGCCAGCACCTGATCCGCCAGCTCCCGCTGTTTCGCGCCATAGGCAATAGCGACACCGGGGGCGATCTGCTGCAGCTGCAACCAGCTTTGATACGCCTCGGTAGTCCACCCCGCCTCGCGTTCTGCGGGATCGTCGCTGGCCGCTCGGGCCGTAATTTCAGCCGCGATAGCCTCCGGGTCAGCCTCAAAGGAGGGGCGCGCTTGGGGCGTGTTGTCGGGTGGGGTCGCGGGGCGGGTCGCCGTCGGGTCGACGAGAGGGTCAGTAGCCTCTGTTTCCGGTAGCGAGGACGAGGTGTCTTCTTCCGGGGTCTGAGGCTGCGTCGGGGCCTCGGTGAACGGCGTCTCTGGTTCTGGAGTATCAGCACCGAAGATGCGGGCGAAGAGGCCTGGCGTCTCGACCTCCTCGGGGGCCATCGTGTCGAGGGGGCTGCTGTCAGGGTCGACCTCCGGCATGCGCCAGTCGCCCCACTCCCCTCTATCCAGCCGTTTCCGCAGGCGAGTTAGTTCCAGCTCGGTCAGGTCGGTGTCCTTCAGGTCGGCGAGGATCGCGTCGGTCACCACCGCGTCGATCTGCTCCGGCGTCATGTCCTCTTTGACCTTCCCGCGTACAGTCACCTGGCGCAGATAGTCATCATAGGTGGACATGCCGCTGATGCCGACCTGCTCGGTGGCCGTGCTAAGCCGGGCCTCGAACGCCTCCGCGCTCGGGTCCTCGTCCGAGGGGGGAGTGTACAGCTCGCCGCGCTCCCGCATAATATCGCGCTGCTCGGTGTACATGCGGATGAACTCGTTCTCCAACCGCTCGAGGTCGGTCTTCGACGCCTTCGACCCGGACAGCCCGGTCAGCTGTTGGTAAAGCGCCTCGGCGGACTGCCGTGCTTCGGTCGCCACCTCTTGCGGGGTGGGCTCCTGCACCTTGCCGCCAACGACGGAGGACCGGGAGTTGAACACCCGCTTGTAGAAGTTGCCATCATACTGCCCGACACCGCGCAACCACTGCACACGGATGTCGTTGGGGTCGTAGTCGCCGTAGGGCAGCGCCTCAAGCGCGTCCTCGGCGGGGAGGTTGTAACGTCCGGCCTCACTGTCGAAGAGGTCCAGCCCCTGCGGTTCAAACGCTGCGGGCTCGGTCTGCCCCCACACCGCGTCAGGCTGCGCGACCGGTGCGTTGTCAGCGATCTGCTCGTTATCAGACAGCAGCCCGGCGGCCTCGGTCACCGGCGCCCCGTCGATAAACGGATCGCTCTCCCCGAAGCCAAGGCCGGCGTCTTCGCGCAGGATGTCTGCGGCGGCGACGCGGGATTCGTTGCTGGCGAGAGGGTCCATCACCAGACCGGTGGCGACCTCCTCGGTATCGAAACCATCAAGGAGAGGCGGGTAGCGAAGATCGGCCATTAGGTCCCCCGGACAAGCTGGCGAAGTGTCTGCCGCAAGCGTTGTCCGAAGGGATCAGTTGCAGCGGTGTTGAGCGTCCCAGCAGATAACTGCTGCCGCAGTTCTTCCAAACTAACCGGCTCGACCGTGTTCGCCAAGCGCCGGACAGAGGGGAGCATGGAGCTGAGATCGGTCGGCTCGTCCAGATACTCGACCTCATCGGGCGGTGCGAGGGGGAAGTCGTCCCCGATCATGGCGCTCAACCCCATTGCTTCATCCAGATCGCTAGGCTCCTGCTCCATGTCGAAGCCAGGGTCGATCTCAGGAAGGTCCGGGATATATGCCCCCATTCCGCTCGGTTCCGGCACGTCGACTTCCAGTGCGCTCAACATGGTCTCTATGAGATCCTGCGGCTCGGCCGTCGGGTCCGTGCCTTCCGGCCGGGTGTTGGTGGGCTGGTCGAACATATCATAGGCGATCATTGAGGGATCCCCTGGAATCGGGTGGAGGACGCCGGGTTACCGACGGACGCCGCGCCGGGCCGGGAGAGGGTGCCGCCCAGCATGGGGGTCACGCGCTCCGGGTTCACGAAAATGGACGGCGCCGCTTGCGGGCTCTCGGCATCATAGACGGATCCGGCGGAACTACCGAACAACGGCGTCATAGCCAGCTGCCCTTCGGCCTGCAGTTGGCTCTGATACTGATACCGCTGGGCCAGTAAGTCCAAATCACGCGCATACTGCCGCTGCTCTGCGGCGATCTCACGCTGCGGAGCCAGCACCAGCTGATCCAGCAGTTTCATCTCACTGATGTAGCTGTTGAGCGCCTGCTGTTGGTAATCCAGCTCGAACGCCTGGCCGCGCTCAGCGCCTTCGATAAACGAGCCGAACGGATCTGCGAATACAACTGCCATCAGTTATTCAACCCCATGCCGAGCCCGTTCCCGAAGAACGATCCGAGGCGGGCGTTAATGCTACTGAAGCCAGACGACAGACCGCCGGCCCCGGTCGTGGACAGGGATGTCATAGCGGAGTTGCCCAGCATGGCGAGCGGATTGTACCCGCCGCCGGTGAACGGGCCATAACCAGTGCGGATGCTGTTGCGGCCCCAGTCGAAACCGGCGAGCTGGAACGCGCCGTTCGAGAGAGTGCCGAAGAACGAAGCCCGCGTGTTGATCGCATCGGTCGCGCCGCGCGCGGCGGCCGTGATCTGGCCGACCGCGCCAGAGGCGTTGGCCACACCGCTGTTGACGCCGGAGATGACGTTAGCCCGCATCGTCTCGACCAGCTGCGCGCCGGAAGCATAACGGGACCAGTACCATTCCTCGAGGCGCAGCTTGCGTTCATCCTCATAGCGATAGCCGCGATTCGACGCCTGCGCCAAGGCTTGCGCCTGCATGACGTCCAGCAGCAGGTTCTCGCTGCAGCACTCGCCGGTGGCGTATTTGCGACGCTGCCGGGTGCGGCGTTGGCGAAGTCGTGTAAACTGCTCGCCAACGCCGGCCATAGCACGCCCGGCCTGTCCCTCATAGTCGGGCGTGTATTCCAGCTTACTCTTGGCTTCGTTGATATACTCGAGCTCATACGGCGCGAAGTCGGTCTCGTACCGGACAAACAGATCCTCGTTGTGCTCATAGGCCGGCAGCGCGATCTCGTCGTAGTTCCGCTCGGTATAGTCGACGACGCGCTCGTTCAGATCGACCTGGCGCTCCATCAGCTCGTACTGGCGGATCAGACCATAAGTGCCGACCAACCCCGCAAGGATACCCATATATCCCAGCTCGGTGTCCTTGCGGTCCAGGATGTCGTTGACCGCGTCAGCCCATGTGTCGGCGACGAGCGGGTTGTCAGTGGCCAGGCTGACAGCAATCCCGAAATCGTCGTCAGTGCCTGCTACATACCCACCCATCGCTACATCCTCAGATCCATCAGAACTTCACGCAGCCGCGCCCCGTCCTGGAGTAGACCTTTGGCACCGCGCTCGCAGTATAGCACCGCAATGGCTGTTTCCGCCAGCACGTTGCGCGCGACGAGGAATGTAGCCTTTTCTTCCGGGGTCGCGCCGGCCTTGGCATAGTTGTAGCTGTTGATCCAGCCTGCCACGGAGTTAGTGAACACCGGCATGATATACCCTGAGTGCCGCACCCAGAACGGGTTGCTGTTCAGCGAGGCCGTCAGGTCGAACAGGATCTGGACAGCAGAGGACTTCACCTCCTCATCAACCTGATCCCGCACAACCGCGTCGATGGTGCGCACCGCGCCCAGCAGGGAGGTGACGACATGGATGGCACCGGCGTCCTGATAGAAAGGCCTAACGGCGTTCTGCAGCTCGTCGTGAAATTTCATAGGTTCTCAGCTCCTCGAGCGCCTCGTCATCAACGATGATGGAGGCGTGGTGATCTTTGCCGATACCCACGGTAACGATAGAATGCCCCGACTTCAAGTTGCGTGGGTCACCCTCCGTCAGATTGATCTGCCTCGGCGCCTCTTGTGTACCGAGGCGGCGGACCAGCTCCAGCAGGAGTTGCTCGGCCGAGAATTTATCCAGCCGCCCCCGGCTCGGGCGCGGGGCGCGCGGGGTGGCGAGGTCTCTTTCCATCCGCTCGCGCAGGGTTTTCATGACGTCGTCAACCAATGCCTTCTCCCAATGTATCGGCCAGGGAAGCACGGGTGATGAGCATCTGCAGTTCAGCGAGCGCCCCGAGGGTCGATCTGCCCAGCGTCGTGCCGACGTTCGTTATCCCCGTCAAATCCCCGGCATACACGCTCACCGTTGCGATGCCGATGAGGCGCCCGGCCCGTGCTTCGCCTAGGAGGTATTCCAGTTGGTCCACCACGGCCGGGTCGACCGCTTCTGGTGAAGGAACATACGTCCCCTTGAACTGCTTTACCTCACCCATCGGTGCCGCCTCCTATTTCAGTGAGCTCCATCTTCGACGTTGCAACATGCGCCTCGCGAACGCAAGTCGTGCCTTCCAGCTCGACCCACCACTCGATCCCGCGCGGCCCACAAGGGAGGCGGAACGGCTTGTTGTTCACCACCTGCTGCTCCCAATACAGACCGTTCTCGCTGTAGAGGCGGAACGTCACTGGGTTCGCGGCGTCGTGATCCCCGACCACCTTCGCCGCCGCCCATTTCATCCAGCCTTGGGCACGGTAGATCCGGGACACCCAGCGATACGGCAAGTTGACCTTGCCCTCGTCCCACGTGCGAGCACTACCATCCTGCACATAGTACATTTTTCCGTCGTATCCGGCGTGGATGGTATCCGGCTGCCAGTCGATGGTGACGAGGTCGCCGATGTCCAGGTTGCTCGCGCCCTGCCATCCCAGAATGAAACCCCCGATAGGACCGCCGTAACCAAATAGCCGACCATGTTGCCACTCCAGCATTGTCGGGGCGATCTCATCGTCCCAGATATCCTCGTCGATGCGGTCCCGCGTGGCGAGAACCGCCCCCTGCCGGGACAGCGTCGCTACGCCGCCGATGGTGGCCATGGCCGCGCCCGCATCGGTCGCCGTGATTGCCTCCTGATGCAGCAGGGGGAAGAAGTCGTCATACCGCGTGATGTCGTACTGCATGAAGATGTCCTCGCCGTCGGGCTGGGCGATGGAGATGCGGTAGGGGTGGCCGGTCGTGCCGACATAGACATCGTTCTGGTGAACCGCGATCCCGACGATGTCATAAGGGAGTGTGAACCGGTACCGCTCGGGCCAGTTATGCGGCTCGCCGATCTCGGAGAACGCAACCTCACCGCCGTTGAACCCGACGAGATACCCCGCTTCAGTTTCCGCCACGCATTCCAAGGGCGGCGGGTCGCAGTTATCCAGCGTCGTCAGGCCGCCCTGCTCCATATCCATAAGCCGGCGGTTGTCACGGAACGTCGCCTGCGGCGCGACCTCGGAGATCAGCTGCGGCGTCGACTCGACAGAGCCTTCATCCATGCCGGAATCGGCCGGGCTGTCGTTGCGGTAGACCCGCATATACAGCGTGCCGGGTGGCGGGGGTGGCAGCGCCAGGTCGACGACAGCGCCGTCCCGCACTGAGATCACCTCGGAGGGTGGGGACGGACGGCTCTCAACGCCGTCCTCGTTGACCCAGGTCACGAGGTAGAACCGGGCGTCGACGCCGGTCAACTCCTTCACCGGGCCGTCGGCCACCAGCGTCGGGACTGGCGCGGTCGGCGGGGCGGGCGGGAGCAGCGGGCGAGAGCCGTCCTCATCGATAACCTCCGGCGCGCGGTCGGGGTAGAAGACCGCGACCTCGTGCTCCGACAGACAGGACCGATACGGCTGCACCATGCAGCCAGCCTCACACATCAACTGCGGGCTGTTCTCGAACACGGAAGCGAGGAAGATATGGCTGGCGTCGCACTCGCCGACGTCGACCGGCACCTCATAAGGGCAGAGATCGCCGCGACGCAGCTCAGTGTTGTGGGCCACCTGCGCGTTCGGCAGAGGGAGGAGCCGGGGCTCAACCGCTGGGCGGATGCCTCCGAACTGCAGGATCCGTATGCTGGGCATCAGTCACACCCTTCATCGTCGCACTCAAACAGATCGCCGTAGCTGATCAGATTGGGGTTGTCATAGCCCGCGCGCTCGAGGTTATCCGG
Source organism: Jhaorihella sp. (assembly GCA_047975215.1). GTDB lineage: Bacteria > Pseudomonadota > Alphaproteobacteria > Rhodobacterales > Rhodobacteraceae > JAGRMG01. Next base: position 21,353 of record JBKEDD010000010.1, on the reverse strand, counting down.
GGTCCAGGCGAACCGGATGCAGGTACCGACAGGCCACGCGTTCTCGCCACCCCGCTCGACCCCGACGACATGGCCGTTCACATACCGCACGTCGACGACCTCCTCGATCACGCCGTCGGTCAGGATCAGCTGCGGTTGGACCTCCAGATCGCGCGTCTCTTTGAACGGCGGGGGGTCCACCTCCAGGGTCATGCTGGATTCTCGGGTCGGCATGATCAGTTTGCCTGCGTAATTATGCCACAGGGTGAACGTACCGCCAGTGTCGTCTCGCTGGCCGTCCGGGAGCGGACAGCCGCCCCCCTGATACAGTAGGTTCTCCACCGTACCCTCGCCGCCGACCTCACGACAGTCGGGGGAGATGAACTCGAACTCGTGGCAGACGCGGTCGCACATCCGCACCTCTGCGGTGTATCGGCCGGGCGGCAGCGCGTGCAGATTGTCATCCCATCGGAACCCGACCTTCTCGCCTTTGACGTCGTAGGCTGGATAGCGGAGCAGATACCGTGCCTGGCGACTGCCGCAGCCACAACCGCCGGTGTCGCAACGATTGCGCTTCTGCCCGCAACACGGCGTGGGCTGAGTGCATTCGAACTCCAGCGCCGCGCCGTCGGCCCGTTTGATCCAGATCTCGACGCCATCGCAGACGGTCGGCGTCGGGACGATGCCGATGTAAGTGTGGATCAAGTCCGGCACGATGTGGATGACTGGGGTGCGGCGCTGGCGACGAATGGTCATACGAAGAACCCCCGCGGCATCGGAACCTTCTGGGTGTGGAGGGCATTACGCCCGCGGTCAGCGGACACTGCTCGGGTGACGCCGTTGTTGAACTCTCGCGCCGCGACCGAGGCCATGGACGGCTGGAACCACTCCTCGTCCGCCATCTTCAGGATGCGATACAGTGCGCCCTGGGCAATGGTCTCGGCGTGCTGCTGATACACCCACTCGTCGATGAAGCAGCTGTCCTGTCCTGGCGTTGTAACGACGCGCAGCTCGAGGCCGCGCTTCAGATCACAATCCGGGATCAGCCCGATATAGAGCGCGTTCGGTCGCTCATACGCGTACCAGCACCCGCCCGCCATGCAGCACTCGATGGTGGTCGGCTTCAGGGTCGTGAACCCCTTGCATACCTGGTCGATCAACATGATCTGGTAGCAGTCGTCGTGGAGGAGCGGGTAATACTGTACGCACTGCTGCAGATCTACATACATCGTGCGGCGGATAACTTTCGTACGCTGCGCGAACTCGATAGCAGACAGCCGGACGGCGTGCCCGATCACACTGGCCGGCACGCCGTCGGCCTGCACCGCCACATAGGGGATAAACTCGTCGAAGCGGACCGTCCGCTCCTGGTCGCAGAGATTGGTCTCAGCCATCGAACACCCCTCTCCGATCATTGTAGATCCCGACCTGCTCGTTACCGTCGCCGGTCTGGCCCAGAATGTACCCAGACCGCAGACGCGATGCCGCGCGGTAGTCTGCGTTCATACCGATGCGAAACGCCTGGAAATGATACGAAGCCCGGCTTACCGCCCACTGGCTCTCGGTGTCTTTTTCATAGGCCCGCTTCAGGATCCAGTCGACGATCTGCGCGTCGTAGATACAAGGCAGCACACACTTCGGATCGTCGAGGTCCTCCAACTCGAAGCTGGGCGGCGCGACGTAGACCATCGCATCCAGATACGCCTTGGTCCCTTCCGGCACGGGCGGGTCGACGGTGAAATAACCATGGCTGGCGGCCGTCACCTTGTAGCCGGAGATCCCGTCGAAGGTTTCCGCGACCTCGTTGGCGCATTTGAACTTCGCGCCGAGACGGTCCCCCGCAGTCGATACGGTCTTCGTCGCTTCCTGATCGGTGACAACCCCGGACTGGTCCAGGTTGCCGTTCACCTTGACGAGGTCGACATAGCAGGATGGCAGCTTCTGCTGCGCGCCCGGCTTGAGCTTCAGCGACACGCGCTTCACGAACGCATCGGGCCGAAGCCCTGCGATCTCGCACAAGGCTTCGTTGAAATACCCGAGCAGTTCTTCCTCGGTCCAATGGACACCCTCTGGGTCGCAAAGAGTGGTCGCTACCTGGTCGAGAAGGGCGCGTACCGTGCGGGACATTGTCAGCCTTCTCCGAACCCGAAGCCGCCCTCATAGTCCGCGTCGTTTGCGGCCGGCGCTTCATCCTCGGAGCCATCCTCACCCAAAACACCGAGCCCGGCAAGTGTAGCGGCGAGAGCTTCCTCGTTCGCGGGTTTGATCTCCTCCCGCATGATCTTCTCTTCTTCCGCCTTGGCTCGGGCCTCAGCGATGCGCATCCGCATCGTATCGGCTTTCATGTTGGGGTGTGGCTTGGAGCCGAGCACCTCCTCGTATTCTGCCCGGACCACGTCCAACGCGGCTTCCGCATCGGGTGTCGGGTCGGGCGCGGGCTCTGCTGCTTTCTTCGGCGCTGCGGCCGTGCCGCCGACGCGACGCTTTTTCTTCAGCACGGCAGCGAAGTCGCCTTCATGGCGGCGCATGTCCGCGCGCTCAGCAAGCGCATCGGTGTAGGCGTAAAGGCGCCCGGAGGAAGTGTGTTCGAGGTAAGGCATGGGGTCTCCTGTTGTGAAAAGGGCGGGCCGTAGCCCGCCCTTATGTGGTCGTCGTATCCCGGCGCGCCCTTACGGCGCGACCGGCGCCGTGGGTACGGCGGGCGGCGTGCCGCAGCAGCCGAGACACTCGAGCAGATCGCCGCGCATGTATTCCCGAATGACCGGGGAGACAGCGAAGCGCATGCAGTTCAGCATGTCCTGTGTCAGGCCGTCGGCCGGAAGCGCAGTCACGACCAGCTGCAGCATGTCGTTCTGGTTGAAGAAGATCTGGCCCGCGTTCGGGGTCGGATCGACGTCGCCCGGGTCGTACTCGCCGGTGGTGCCCGAGAGCTCGCCACCATCAGCGTCAGCTGCGCCGTCACCGGCAGGTTGAGCGGGGATGGAGACGATGGTGCCCCAGGTCACCTGACCCATATCGACAGTCGCCAGGGTCACCGGAACAGGTGCGTCGGTCGTACCGCCGAGCGAGTCGGCGTTGCCGCGGATGCGGATCTCAAACTCCAGACCTTCAATCGGGCAGCAGTTCATGACCCACAGGTCGATCAGCGAAGTCATGCGCGGCAGGATAACCGCATTGATCTCATCGCCGACGGCCAGCGGGGCGTCGAGGTCACGGAAGTAGGCAGCCTGCGCCATGAAGCTCGCACGAAGCGGGCTGTCGTGACACTGCATACCGGGGGCAAGACACCAGGTCAGCGAGAAGTGGACCGGATCCTTGTGCGCGGCTGACTCCATATGGCAGTTGGGGCCAACCTCGACAGAGGGATACATGCGCATCATCCAGCCGTTATCGGCGCGCCCACCCCCACGGAAGAGATTATGTTCAGGCATTGTATGAACTCCTCACATTATGCCGATTACGGGGCCGTACCGGTTCCCGGCATCGGGACACAGCACTCGGGTTCCATGTCACAATCGAACGTGACATAGGCAACGGCCAGACCCTGCGGGTAGAGCACGTCGAACCCATAGACCAGTAGGCCTTGGTAGAACGTGTCCCACGAGTCGGGGTCTTGGTCGATGGTCCGCGTCTGCTCCAGAACGGAAGCGTAAGCGGTCGCCATCGGGAGACCGGCGACGATGTACCAGGCTTGCTGGTTGGTCACCGGGTCCACAACCGAAGTCAGGTTGTGCGAAATGTAATGGGTGAAGCCCATCACCTGGCCGGGGAGCTGGCCGTTCAGCATCTGTGCAGAGCTGAAGCCGCCATTACCGCCGATCATCGCCATGAAGGGCGAGGTCATCAGCGCGTACTCTGCGATGGGCGGAGCCACCACATAGCGGTTCTCGCGGGGCATGTTCGCCTCGCTCAGAACGGCCGACAGGCGCGCCAGCAGGCGAACCCACTGCGCACCCGAGCTGATTTCAATCGGAGCACCGACGGTGCCGAGATCGTAACAGCCGGAGATACAGCCAGCCGCATCGCCCTGGTTGGCGTCGGCGACATCCACATGCAGCTGCGACAGGATGTATTGGTCCTGAATCTGCTGCATGGCTTCGGAAGCCGCGTCCATCATAGCCGCCTTGAAGGTAGGCCACATACCCATCATGCGCTCATCGACCTGTGCCATTTTGACAGACCATTCACACGCCTGATCGATGATCATCGTGTGGCTGTCCGTCTCAAGGGTGTCGTGCTTGATGGTGCCGTCTTTAACGTGGCGGCGGGCGGAGACCTGAGGCTTCTTGAAGAAGATGATCTGGTCGCCGCGCCCGGCGAGATCGCCGAGATACTGAGTCGACGAGATCGACCCAAAGATGGTCGTGCTGTAGAACCGCTCAAGCAGGTCCTGCGACACGATAGGGTGCATCAGGTTCCCGCTGTACTGCGGGTAACCAGACGCTGCCGGAATTCCCCGGCTCGCGTGGTTACGAGGCATTGTCACACTCCGTTAAGCGTCGTAATCAATGTTCCCCGATGCTTCCGCCACATCATACTGCTTCTTGATCTCCTCGAAATCCTCCGCGGACATCAACCCCGAGCGACGTTTGTCCCATGCGTCCTTGCGTACACTCCACGGCAGTTTACCCGAACCCCCTTTGTTCGGCAACTTGTTTTCATTACCGCCGCTTGCGGGGGCTCTCGTCATCGCTTCGATGGGGCGGCCCGCGGCCTCCTCCGTCTTGGCGTATGACTGCAGGATGCGGACCGCCGTGACCGCGTCCCGGTTCTTCACTGCCTCTCCAAAAGCGTCGCGAAGCTTCTTGCCTGGCATGTAAGGCATCGCCCGGTTCAGGAACGCAGCGAACCGCCGACTCTTAACAATCGGACCTACATCGCCGACATGCTGGCGGATATAATCTTCGAAGCGGACAGTCTCGGCGGAGCGCAGGCGCTCCGATGCAGACGTCGCCTGTGCAGACACCTCATCGCTGGTCCGCTCCAGCCGGTGCAGCCGCTCGCTGATATCCTTGAGGATGGGGTCGAGCTGCTCGGCCACCGCGGCCAGCGCGACATGCTTGATGTGCGGGGCCGATTTGGCGTACGCCTTGTCAGCCTCAGGGTCGGTGCCCGGCACGACGATGTTGGTCTTCGTCTCTGGCTTGGCAGCGGTGCGTCGCGCCTTCTCCAACTCCGCACGATCCAGCGCCAGTTGCTCGCGCTCCTCCTTCAGCCGCTGGCGCTCCTGCTCGAGGCTGGGGTCCACGGCAGGCTTGGGAGGGTCGGCAGGTTTGTCCCCGTCTTCCCCGACAACACCCATCAGGTGGGCCATGAGGTCAGTGTCGACCTCAGGCTCGACACCATCGTCTCCACCAACCAGCGTGTCGTCGTCCTCGGAGTCATCATCCGCCGGAGGGGGGTCTTTCTTCTGAGGCGTCTGCGCCGTGGGCTGATCCTCTCCATCCGGACCGTCCCCGTGTTCTTCCTGGAGGCGTTTGCGGCGTTTGAGGAGCGCGTCGGGGAGCTGGATAAGCTGATCGGCCATTTATAAACCCGGTGTTGTGAGTATAGCTGCCCACAACAATACACCAAGTTTCTACTTGCGCAAGTCCTGCAGGATTATCTTGCATAGCTGCGCTCGACCTTGCAGGACCGGCACCGAACTCGCCTCTGCATAAGTGAGGGACTCCTGGGCCTGCTTCAGGAGGTAGTCGAAATAAGCCTCGACCTCTTTGTGGTTGGGGTTACGACCCCCGGCGTAAGGCGATTTCACCGCGGTGGCCTCCGGCGAACGATCGGCCGGCCTTTAACGAGCGCATCGGGAGTGACCGGCTGGTCGGCCGCATCCTCCTGAAGCGCGGTCTTCGCTTTCAGCCCTGTGATTTCAGCCGCGCCTTTCGCGACTTCGCCCACGAGCTTGCCGAGGCGCTTCTGCTTCGCGGCTTCTCTGATCCGGCGCCGACGGGCGGCGCATCCTGCACATGCCATGGTATGTCTCCTGCGGTGGAGCTGCGCCGGAACCACCGGCGCAGCGAGGGGCGGAGGGCCGCCCTGTTTATCACGCGGCGCTTTTCGTCTGGCGCTCGCGGACGAGCCACCAGAGGAACGACACCACATTCACAATACCACCAATTGCGGTTTGGTAAATCTCGGAGTCGGCGACGCCTTCCCCGAGAAGATATGACCCGACCATATAAGCGACGATGCGGACCAATTGTTCAATCGTGCCAAGTTGCATTTCACTCTCCGTTTTCAGTTTCCAGATAACCCTTGCGAGTTGGAGTTTGGGGAAGCGCATAACGCTTACCCGCTTCCATTCGGCAGCGCCTTAAGCTCCACTGTGGGATGCGCCTCAGGCACGACATGCCGGTCGATCAGCATTTCGACGATCACGTCGTATTGGTGTTTGACTTCGTCGTATTGAGTCGTCACCACAGCCAGCTTGTGCTCCAGGTGCCGGACTCGTTCGCGAAGTTTCTCGTTTTCAGAATCCGCGTCGCCAAACAGGTTCGGAATCGCCGCGGCCCCACCCCCGGTCAAAACACCGAGAATGAGGAGGATGATCTCCTTGTTCCCCTCTGGTACCGGAATATAGGTCAGGTACATGACCATCAGCACCAGCATGAGGAGCATCATGGCGGACGCGAAATACTGCATCCACTGTCTCTTATTCATCGCACAACCTCACTTCCGGATCTAGCTGCTTAAATTCAACGACGCTGATCCGCGTCAGGTCTGTGCTATCGGACCAGTCGTCATCGAACCTATCACGTATCTCGCCGCGATAAAACTGCCGGAGCATGAGGTTGATGTGTGGGGCCGGCACGCCGGCAATGGACGCAGAATGGAAACCGTATCGACTCTCAGGCGCGAGGCACGCGTTTGGTAGGGACGCGAATATCGTGCATGCAGAATTGCAATACCCGCGGATCTCGACCGGCCCTCCCCAGTCGTGGAGGCGGTTCCAATCTGCGATGGCAGAGATCACCTGGCCGCCTCCGTCGTTCTCGATGGTGTAGACCTCGTCGTCGCCGTCAGGCCGTTCACGCTGATCCACACATCCGGTGAGAGCCAGCGCCACTATTAAAACCCAGTTTCTCATCAGAACGCCTCCAGGAACCCTTCGATGATGGCAGAGGCGAGCTGGTCTTTGCCTCCGTCAGCGGCGGCACAATCCTTCGGGTTTGACCCAAAGTAAGGTTCGATCAGGATCGCCGGCGCCCGGCCTGTGATCAAGCTCTTGAGGCCGCGCACTGCGGGTTTGAATGTGCCGCGGCTCCGAAGCCCTAACGCGGCGAGCATACGCCCCTGCACGGCCGAAGCGAACGCCTTGCTGCGCGCCGAGCCGGAGTGCAGGGTCTCTGTGCCTGTGGCAGATGCGACCGAGGAAGCATTGAAGTGGAGCTCGACGGTGGCGTCAGCGCCCCAGCTGTCTGCCTTTCCATAGACCTTCTCGATCTGCGCCGCGTAACCAAGGTTCTCATCCCGTAGAAACACGGAGCAGTCGACCCCGGCTTGTAAGGCGTAGCGCCGGATCCGATCCGCGAGGTCCATGTTCCACTCATATTCCGGGACGCCATCCACGACTCGGGTCGCGCCAGGGGCGCGAAGGGTGTGGCCGACCACGATGGCCAGACGCTTACCGATAGGAGGGGCAGGCTCGGGTGTGGGCGGCACGCCCCGCTCGGACCCTGCGAACGCAGCCGCGGCTGCGGCGGTGGCCGGGCCGAAGACGCCGTCTATCGGACCGGGGCCCCACCCAAGCCCCTCCAGCGCCGCTTGGAGGCTTTTCATGTAACCGCTCATGCCGTACCCTCACCTGTTTATATGGATCTCAAGCTGTCTGAGTCCAGCCCAGACCCAACCCCGTCGACGTTTTTGATGGCATCCAGGTGCTGCTGGTCTGTCAGCGCTTCCGGCTTAGGGATGAAAAAGTTATTTACCGGCACTATTAGCTCTCCTAAACAGGCCCTGCGCCGACAACCATCACGCGACGCGATATTGCGCGGTCACACGAGCCGAATCGCCTGCGGTGGGCGCGTCAACAGTGACGCTCTCGTCGAGGTGTGTGAGGCTGTATCCCGGGGAGGACGAAGACAGAGTTTCCCCTACCTGCATGTCTGTCGTCGTCGCGGGGGTATACGCGTTGCTGGGGGTCAAAGATACAGCGCCTTCCATGCTGCGCACGGACCACGAAACAAGCTCCCCCTCTCCGCCACCGACGAGGCTCGGGTAGTAGGGGTCTATCGTCGCAGTTGTATTGCTCACAGTGTATACAAGCGTGAAGTATTTATCGGCCTCTACGGCGACCGGTGTGTCGGCCTTGCGCGCCGAGCATGGTGCCCACTGGATTTCCGAATAAGTCGCGGCGGGGAGCGGCCAAACTCCGTGGGAAGCGTCATCTACAGAATCATAATAGCCGACGAACGTCGTAGCCCCGTTGTCTTCAACTCGGTAGTGGGCGAGGATATCGACGCACACAGCGTCTACGGCTTCGCCTTGAGCGTATAGTTCGTGCTGTCCGAAGGTGGCGCTGGTAAGTCCGTTGTATATAAACGCGGAAACGGTGAATATACTGCCTGTGCGTGTCACATTGGACGCAAGAAAGAAGGCCTCATATGTCGCGCCCTGAATATCGATATAGTTGTTCTGTACGGGCTGCCCCGCCGCGTTCCGGGCGGCTTCGGCCTCTTGGGTTTGCTGAATATACTCGGCAAACGCGTCAGCCGAAGCACTGGACGAGAACGAAAAGGTGCCTGCGGACGCGTCAACAATGATGGTGCTACCGTCATTCGGCAACGTCCACCCACGAATGTTGGTAAACAGGTTACGGAGCGCGCTAAGCACGACGCTCTCATAGTCTGCGGAGTCGTATCCACAGACTTCCCAATCCCCTGTGTACGGGTCGGTAACCGTTCCATCCAGCGCGATGCGAACCATACGGTACGAGGGTGTGCCTGTTGGCGTGTCAGGTACAGTTTCCGCGGCGAACACGCGCCCAGTAACCTCTCCGGTCGTAGAATCAGTTGTGCATCCAAGTGGGGCGAACCCGATCTCAATACCAACCGCGCCACCCCCACCGCTGCACGACAACAGTGACGGATCGAAACCCTCGACGAGGGTGTCAGTCCCTTCGTAATAAACCTCTGGATCACCGTAACGCGTAGACCGAACGATTTCGACAGGCTCACCGTTGTAGCAGGCCTTGACCGAAGTCAAACCAACCTCTCGGTAGTTGAATGAGGTGATGGTCGCCGGCGGGGCGTTCGAAGGGTCAGTCGCTGGACCGTTCGGACGCAGCTGATAGCGCCCCGGCGGCGCGTCAATGCTCGGGTTGTCCGGCCCGATGACAACAGGATTTCCGTCCTCATCCAAGAGGGGGAGCCACTGAGTCGGGTTGTCAGGGTCCTGCACAAATACCGCGGCCTCTCCCCCCGCGGGGAAGTCGTTCGCATCGATCTGTCCTGCCGCACCCGGCGGCACGACGACCTGATAGCCGTTTGTATCCGGCGGCTCACTGCTGTCGAAGATCTGGGCGATTACGGTGGGGCAGCACGGCATGGCTTAATCCTTACACACTGGTGATCGGGGTGAGGGATACGTTCGGCGTGCGTGCGCCGCCCTGCCCCGCGACATAGGTCCAGACGTCGAACCGCGTCGGATCCGCCGCGTTAGCGTGGACTGCGAGCAGCTGGACGTCGACAGTACCAGCGCTGTAGCCCCGCTCCTCAATCCGGGTTTCAATGGTAGCCAGAGAGTTGAACACCCGCTGAAGCGCAATTGCGCCGCTCGGGAGGCGCGGGTATAGCCATGCCCCGCCGTTGATCCGCCAGCGATACAGGAACGTCGTCGCCTGGCTATAGGCGGTGTCTGCGTCGGCGGCCCGGCGCACAGAGAACGCAGCGGTGTGCGTAAACTGCGTCGGGCAGGCGAGATCGAAGCTGGTCCCTGCGACCACGTTGTTACGGGCCAGCGCCTCGTTAATGGTGCCGGCGCCGTTATTATCCGCCGCGCGCAGACCCTCGGTCGTGTAGTAGTTCGTCCCGGCGGTGCCGAAGTCATCCGGCCAAACGAACTCTTGGTTCAGTGGCTTGTTCACATCGCCCTGTCCTGCGGTCATCTGGTACGACCGCTTTGCCGCAGTCGAACGAATGCCCAGCTTCCAGCAGCCGCCGTCCTCGAACAGCACGGCGCTTTCAGCGACACCACAACCATCGAACTGAGGCGGCTCTTCGAAGCAGAGCTCCGGGACTGGGAGGTCCAGCGGGTCGATCTTCTTCACCCCGTTCGGGCCACAGACCAGAACCATGTGGTTCGCTGCATCCGTAATCGGCTCCGCCGCGACGCAGATGCGATCCCAAGGAACCTCGATAGAGAAACTCGGACGCCCGTTGGTCTGGGTCAGCGTAATCTGGTCCCCGGTAATCGAGAAGCTGTCGACATACGATCCGATATCCGACAGGTCCACACTCACCGGGCCACCGTAGGTCTGCGCCAAGGTCAGCGCCGTGCCTGCCAGCGAAAGGCTGGTGTTCCGGGAGTTGACGATCTCGACGGCCTCGCTACAGGTCGTGATGCGCCACAAGTCGCCACGACCGGAGGCATCGGTGTCGTCCATCTCGACCTGCACCCCGGTGGCTTCAAACCACCCAGAGGACTCGGTCCAGACATACAGGCACCCGGTGGTCGCGTCATATGCTATGGGTAGGTCACGGCACGGGTTCGGCTTCCCTTGCGGCAAGCCCCGCGTCACGATGAGCTGGAGGGCATTCTCGCAGCAGGGATTGCAATCATCCTCACAACCGCAGTCGTTTGGTGCGCAGCCGTTGCCGCAGTTATAAGGGTCGAGCCGACTCATGGCTTATCCTTTCTCGCTCAACTTCCGCTCCAGGTCGCGGACCCGGAGCGTCAATTCTTGTACGGCGCTGACCAGCGGCACCACCAGTACCTTGTAGTCCACACCGAGCATATCCTCGATGACGCGATCCTCGCCGTCGATGGTGACCTTCTCCGGCCCCCGCTCGCGGACCGCGGCCGGATAGACCTTGGCCATCTCCTGCGCAATAAACCCGGCGGTCCGGCCGTGTTCGGTAGCGAGGAACGCATCATCGTAATCGAACCACTTCACATCGAGCGCCTCGATGACGCTCAAGCCCCACCCCCCAGACACCGGCTCGATCCCGCTCTTAATACGAATATCGGATGCAACCGAGTCGACGTAGTTTTTGTTCGCCGCGTGCAGCCCTGCGGTCGGGCTGGCCATGTTCGTGATCCGGTTGCCACCCATCGTGAGGTTTCCGCCCTCAATCTGAGCAGGGCCGTCTACCTGAAGGTATCCATATACCCGGGCACCTTGTCGCGATGCTCCAACACGAGGGTATACTGAAAGTGCAGTCGAAGTGACCCCCCCATAAGACACTTTAAAATGTATTTCTTCGTTGTTTTCATAGTTTTCAAGATTAAGAGTGCCGTCTGAGGTATGGTTCAGCGATGAGTTGTAGGTGGCTCCGGGGCGATACTGAATATCAAAACCAGCTTGGTTTGTATTCAGTCGACCAGAACCGACCTGAACACGGTCGCCATACATCCAGACAGAACCCGGAGTAACGTCATCCTTTTGTTGTTCAACAACGCCATTCGCGCGGATAATCAGGTTATTCCGATAACGGTCAACAATTGTCGGCTGAACATCGAAATGAGTACCGGAAATGATGTGTAGACGTTGGTCGTCTTGCACCCACGAACCAGAACCAGCCGTGTCATAATAAAGCTGACACGGATTGCTGAAGGTACAACCGTTGATAACCAGACCTTCAGCGGTCGTGTTAGGCTGAGTCGCGATCAGATGCAGACCGCTGTTAAACCCTGCATCGCCACCGGCATACGCGGGGGCGGTTAAGCCAAGTGGCCAGTAGCAGGAGTTGAACGTATGACCAAACGCACCGCTGATACGCAGCGGAGTGTGATCGAAGTAGCAGTCGTCGAACCACAGGTTGTTAGTGTTCGCGCCGATAAACACCTCACGGGACCACGGGTGGCAGGAGTTAAACTGAACCGCGCCACAGTCGTTGATATACATGGCCTGCGAGCACCGGGCGATGACGACGTTCTCGATACGAGCGTCGTTCGTACGATGGCGCATACCGATGGTGTTCATCGTGGTCTGGTCACGGCCGGAGACGAAATCCTCGGTGACTTCTTCCTCATTGCCCCAGATCGTCAAGTTGTCAATGAGCATCGCGCCATTGCCCTGGTTCACGCCGGTGGCGTGGTTCAGGGCTGTACCTGCGCGGTGGCGGCCTGTGTCATAGCCGATCTTGTTGACGCCCATACGCGCGACGCGGCAGTTCTGAACGGTACAAGTGTTGGTGTTTTCGAAGTACATACCGCTGGCGCGATACCCGCAGTCGAGCATGACGTTCTCGAAATTCAGGTTCGTCAGGCCGAAGGCGTTGTCGGCGTAGGCCTCTGCCGTCCGCCAGGCAACGGTAAGCATGGCACGCGGGATGTCCTGCATAGAGACGGCGCTGGGCACACGGCCTCGCGGGGCCGTTCCGTCCCAATTGCCCTGCGCACCGACGGCTACCAATTTGAAGTTCTGCATCTTGGCGTTCGCCATGATGCCGTTGGTCGAGACACCGATGTTGCCGATATAGAGCGGGCCGCTGACCGCATACTGCTTGTTGAGACCGTCCATGACGGTGAAGCCGTAGTCTGTGTAAGCGTCGGCCTCGTTTAGCTCGTTATTGACCACATAGTCCAGCATCCGCTGGAGCGCGGCCCGGTCATCGGTCGTCCCATTGCCGACCGCACCGAAGTGCATCGGCGTAATGATATTCGCCGGGGACCAGTCGCGACCGTCAGCGGTGCGCAGCGCGTGATAGGGAGTCGCCGTGTCATATGCGTAATCGAGCATAGTGCCGTTCGACGCGATGTGGGTGACAATCTGGCTGGAATCCCACTGACCGGCTTGAGCACCGGAGTATGAATTGATCGGGATATGCACCTCATCGCCGCCGGCAGCGGGCAGTGTGACCGTAACCGGGGATAGACCTCCGCTACGGGTCAAGGTCAAGGTGTCGCCGGTCACGCTCGCCCCAGTCACGTAGTTGTTCTCGTCAGGCGGCAGGGCCACGGTGATGTCACCAAGGCCAACACGGGTCAACACCAGGTTGCCGCCGTCGATGGTGGCAGAAGTGACGTAGTTATTGCCGTCGGCCGGGATGGTTACGGTCAGGTCAGGCAGGCCGCCGTTCCGCCCGACGGTCAGGACCCGCGTTCCGTTGTCGAAGCTCAGGGCGTCGACGTAGTTATTGGTATCAGTATGGTCCGGCAGGGTCACGGTAATCGGGGCGAGCCCGCCGTTGCGGGTGAGCGTCAGCACGTTGCTGCTAACAGATGCACCCGTCACATATGAGTCTGCCGCCACCGGGAGCGCGACCGTGATGTCGGCAAGCCCGCCGTTCCGGGAAAGCACGAGATTACCCGAGCCATCAACCGTCGCAGCCGTTACGTAGTTGTTCCCATCGCCGGTGCCACCGCCACCTGCGGGAATCGTCACTGTCAGGTTGGGCTGGCCGTTATTCCGAACCAGTGTCAGCACGCGGGACGTGTTGTCGAACTCCATCGACGTGACGTAGGTGTCGTTCACCGGGATCGTAGCGGTCAGGTCCGGTAGACCGTTGTTCCGGGAGATCGTCAGAGTGGTCCCGGTGATATCGACCGCGGTCGCATAGGTATCCGTGGCGGCCGGAAGTGTAACTGTGATGTCGGGGAGCCCGCCGTTCCGGGTCAGCACGAGGTCTCCACCGCTGACCGTGGCCCCGGTCACATAATTGTTGCCGTCGGCCCCGGATCCGCCGGGGATCGTCACCGTCAGGTCGGGCAAACCGCCGTTCCGACCGACGGTCAGTACACGGGTGCCAGTGTCAAAGTTCAGGGTGTCGACATAGTTGTTCTCGTGCGAAGGCAGCGTCGTGCTGACGTTGTTGCCGTCCGTATCAGACAGAGTCAGGACGCCGCCGGACACGGACATGGCGAGGTTCGTCGTGTTCTGGTCGGCCGGGAGCGTCGCCGTAAGATCCGGGAGCGATCCGGTCCGGGTCAGGGTCAAAACTCCGCCGGAGATAGAAACCCCGTCGACATAGTCGTTGCCGTCGGCGCCGCCACCTGAGGGCAGAGTAACAGCCAGATCGGGCAGCCCGTTGTTCCGGGTCAAGGTCAGCTCGTCACCGGACAGCGACATACCTGTAACATAGCTGTCAGGGTCGACCGGGAGCGCTACGGTCAGCGGAGGCAAACCGTTATTCCGCGTCAGGATCAGGTTGCCGCCAGCGATAGACGCCGCGGTCGTGTACGTGTCGGTCCCACCCCCGGAAGGAAGCGTCACGTTCCAGGTTGCGCCGTTGCTCTCAGTGATCGTAAGCGTCGTGCCCGATACTGACACATCGGTGATCTGAGTATTGCCGTCTCCTGCGCCGCCTCCGGCGATAAGGGTCCAGCCCTCTCCCTCGAGATAATAATAGACCTCGCGGGTCGTCTCATTCACCGCGATGGGCATCTCATCGCAGCCCGGCTCCTCGGTCGGGATCGCGGCGACAAGCGGGACTTCGTACGGGTCGCAGCAATCGGATGGCGCCTGGCGGCAAGGATCATTGTACCGGTAGCCCATGGGTCAACCTTTCACTTTCCGAATATAGATCTTGTGGGGGTTCGCGTAGAACAGCTTCAGCCGGTATCGGCCGGGCGACGTGATCGTCACATTGTTGTTCTCGCGGGAAATCTTTACGGGCTTGCCGCAGCTGAACCAGTCGTCATAGACGTAGCCGTCGCAGACCGCGAACCCTTGTTCAACGGTCGCGAACGCGTCGCACGGCATCCCCACTGCGACGAGGGTAACCGGCCGCTTGACGATGAAATCGTGGCTGATCTGGCCGTCCCAGGAGGGGCCGAAGAACGTGTCCGGATCACGGGGGCAGCCGCACTCGCACCCTTCGACTAGAGGCTCCGGGTATTGCTCGACAGGCCAATCGCATCCGCAGGTGACGTCCAGAGGGACAGGAACCTTCGGCGTTTTATGCTTTATTGGCAGGCACGTTTGTCGGATGGGCACGGCCAACCTCCTGCGTCACGACAGTTTCACACGCCGTGATAATCGCAGAATCCAGGCAGTTGGTCAATTATAACCCACCGCCCCTCAAGGCGGTGGGTTCTCCAGGCTCTTGATCCAGCGCTGGATCGCTTGTATCGCCATGTCTTTGTATGCGGCCGGAACCCTCGGATCGTCGTCGCCGAGCTCCTGCGTCACCACCGTCGAGAACAGGTTAGGCACATTCCCGAAGATGACATAGAGGTGCCAGTGCGTGTCAGTGAGGAGCTCGTCGGTGGTGCCGAGCTTGCTGTCCGGTATCCCGGCACCGGTAAGTGCGGCGCGCCACGCACGCGAATGCGTGAACACCATGGTTTCTATACCCATTACTGCGGCGGCATTGGCGCCGTTACAGCCTTCACTGCGAGCATCGACGCGATCTCAAGCGCGTCCTTGGCCAGATCCTTGTGGCGGCTCTCCGGCACGAACTCGTCCATGATGGCCCAAAGGCCGTTCACGGCGTCCTGAACCTCAGCCATCGCGGCGACCTGTGTGTCGTTGAGGGACGCCTTGTGGCGGCGGGCGATATCTTCAGGCATTCATAACCTCCAAGGATGACGGGTCGACCGGCGGCTGGCTGCGCCCGTCAAGCTGTGCCAGCTGCGGCACCGCTGGCTGCAGCGCCGAGGCCGACGCTATGCCACCCACACCCCCAGTGTCAATACCCGCGGTTTGGAGAGCAGACATCAATTCACTCTGAACGGCTTCGTTCCCGATCAGCTCGGGATCGTAACCCATGTTCGACGCCACATCGCGCAGAAGCGTCTGGATCTGGCCGGGGGTGATAATCCCTTGCTGCTGAACGGCCGGCTGCAGGAGGATATTCAGAAGCTCAATCGCACGAGACTGCGACAACTCCCGCTGCAGGAGTCCCGCGGCCCCGCGTGCCACAACCTGAGCGTCGGCTTTTACCGACATATCGTCGAGATAAAGCATGTTGATCATGTACATCATCTCGACGAGCGGCTGGATCAGGTGGTTATCGGCGAGCCCGACGACCCGCTTGATCCCCTTGGCCGCGTTGCCCATGAGCATAGCCAGACCGCCCAGCGTCCGGCCGGCCCCGGCCACGTCCGGATTCCCTGCCACATAGGCCGGGATCCCCGACACGTCGTCAGCCATCAGGTTGAACTCAGCATAGACCCGGAGCAGGTGAAGCGCCGTGGACTGCATCTGGTTGAAGCGCATCACCGGCCCGACATTCGCCGCCATCGGATCCGTCGACACCTTGTAGATCCGGTATGGGATCACCGACTCCAGGTTCTCCTCGTCGGTCATGCGCGACATATCCGCCTCGACCACCGGCCCGGCGGACAGCGCCATGTTTTTCACCAGCGCCCGCATCGCGGCGTTCGCGCCCCGCTGCACGTCGCGCAGAGTCCAGGGCAGCGCGTCGAACCAGACAGTGCCCGACTTGCGCATAAACCCAGTCGCGTAGATCGGCCGGCGCCCAGCCGGGTACGGAGATGTCACGGCGCGCAGTACATGATTCCCGCAGGCCTCGATTTCGACCTCGACCATCGACTGGTGATCCCACCCACCAGGCAGGTCGACCCCATACTCGATGGCCAGGCGCATCGGGATCTTCCCGTAATAATGCATGACGTGCCATTCCGGCTCGCCGGGCAGGTCGCCGTCCCGGCCCTCGAAGTGGTCCTTGGCGCTGCGGCTGCCGTCCTGTCCATACCACCGGGTGTCACCGTTCGGCCGGGCTGCGAGCAAGGACTCGATATTCGCCGTCATGTACCCCGGCAGGTTCTTCGCCTCGGCCAGGTCGTCCTGCGTCATCACCTTGCGGATGATCACATATGACCCGGTCTGGACATGCGCGGCCCCCGGCGCCGGGAAGAAGTCGAACGGGCTGACACGGGCGTATCGGAACACCCGGTCCCGGCGAATCTCTGGCCGGCCGTCGATCCAGCGCACCCGCTCCACCCGCTCCACGAATGGGCCGGTCACCACGCCCGCCGGCATATGGGAGACGTCGACGATCACCTGGTCAAGCACGTCCCGCCAACCGCCCTCAGTCAGCTGGTCCTCAATCTTGTCAGCCATCCGGGCCGAGGCCTGCTTGGTGTTGTTCGCCACCAGCGACAGCGCGATTGCACGGGCCTCCTCAGCCATCTGGCCGATCTGCTCAGGCGCGATACGCCCTTGCTGAAGATACCCCATCAGCTTCTCGGTTGCGACATCTTCCAAATGCGGCGGGATCTCCGGCACCGGCGTCGCTTTCAATGTGAATGGCCGGTCTATAGCCCCGGACAGGATGTCGAACAGCCAGTCCTGCGCGGCCTTACATTTCTTCTTCGTGATTGGGATATAGATATGCGTGCCTGGCTCCAGCTCCGCGAGTTGCGAGGGAGTATACTCGCCCCGATATGCGTAGGCCCCGAGCGTCAGCTGGTCGTCGATCCCGATTTTCACCCGGTGCCGGGCCGCGCGGTCATATCGCTGCTTCACCAGAAGCGCGAGGGCGTCCTCGAACTCCGTCTGCTCCATCTCCGCCAACGCCAGGTCGAGCTTCTCCAGCTCTGCCTTCGTCGCCTGATTCAGTCCACCTGGCTCATACGCCGTCATCGCTCAATCCTTCCCCGAAGGAAACGTCCGTCGCCCACATCTGGCGCATCGCCAGACGACGGCCTCACCCGGTTTCGAGTAGATCACATACCCGGAGTGAAACCACCGGCACCACCAGCGCTTAAACATAGGTATAGCCTTTCTTTGCGTTGTTGTCATCGCGTGAGGTTTTCACTCGCCGCGTCTTCGCCGCGCGCCGCACGTCGTAGTAGAACCGGCTACAGAAATACTCGAGCGCGTTGCCTATATGCGAGTGCGGCCCCTTGTCGGGCGTGTCCTTATACACCCCGTTCTTCCCGCGCACCTCTTCGAAGTGATACCCCCCGGCCAGCGCCTCGCGCAGATAGACGCAGCGGGGGTGGATATGGAACGCGTCCCGGCGGGACAGGAAATGATTCACACTCTCCAGTCGGAACGGGATGTCGTTCGATGGCGCCGGCGACACCGGGATCCCCCGCTCGCGCAACATGCCATATGCGTTCACCTTCGACAGCGAGTTCCTCACATCGTTCGCCGGATCCGCGACCACCAGCACCGACGCGCCGCGGAACCGCTCGTTCAGCACCGGCAGGAGCATGTCGTTCAGGAACTCCTCGAACAGGATCCCTTCGGCGTGAACCTCATCATACACGGTCAGGTTCCCCATCGCCCCATCCTGCCCGAGCACCGCCGCCGGGTTCAGCCCGAGGTCCATGCCGATGGTGATCTGGCGCCGCTCCGGCTGCCAAGTGTCGTAGCTGCCGGGGTTGATCCCGCCGAGCACATGCAACATTGGGCTGAACAGTGGATACACCGGCTTACCGCTGAACGTCATCCCATACTGGTTCATCACGTAGACGTCGACATAGTCCTTCGGCGATCCGTTCACGATGTCGTAGTAATAATCGTATCCTTTCCGCAGGTTACGGATGTTCTCCGCTTCCGGGTTCGGCTGATATGGGTTCTCCTCGTTCGTCGGGTCGTAGATCAGCGCCGGCGGCTGGGCGAATATCCGGTGCCCCTTCGGCCGGTCGACCTCGAATATCCGATACCAGTGCGACCGCGTCGACGGCGAGTTCGATTCCATAAATATGCACGGCCGCGTCGGGCCGAACAGCACGTTGTCGTCGTCATCCTTCCGGGTTTTCGGATATCGCCCCGTCCGCGTTTTCGCGATGGTGAAGATCCCCTCCGAAATCTCGGCGTATTCCGAAAACAGGATCCCGGTCACCTCCATGGATCGCAGGTTCTCCTCGGCCCGGTCCCCGTCGAGCGCCATAAACCAGACCTCGACGTCGGCAATCGTGTTGTCCGGCAGGGGGATCTGTGCGTGCCAGCGGATCGGGCTGTCGTAGACGATATGCCCCAGCTTCCCGGTCCACTCCATGAATGTCTTGATCAGCGTCGCTTTCAACTGCGGGTATGTCGACCGCACGGCAAGGAACCGCGTCGGCCGCACCGCGCGCCCGGATATTTTCGGGTAGAAAAACTCGTTATGGTCCGGCTCCTGCTCGAGCGCGAGGCGCAGGATCTCCATCACCGCCGCCACAGTCTTCCCCGCCCCCACCGGCCCGCGGATCGCGCGGACATATGACGGGTCTGTATGGAACATCGCCGCTGTCAGCTCAGGCGAGTAATTGATGTTGACGTTCTTACCCATCCAACCCCTCCGACATCATCCGTGTGAGGTGTCGCATCGCGGCCCACGGGTCGACTCCCCCCGAGATCTTCGCCAGCGCGTTCTCGGGGGAGCTATCGACCAAAGGAGCTTTTTCGGAGGAGGGAGGTGGAGACCCTTGGAGATCAACTCCACCTCCCGAAGCCCTGTCAGTGGCGGCCGACCGGGATGTCCCATCAATAACAGGGCCGGTCCGGGTGTCAACCCCCATCCCCTGCATGACGATCGTGACCGACGGCATGTCCTGCGGGGCCTCCACACGCGCCGGGTTCCAGTCCTTCGGCGCCAGGGCCTCCGAGATCCGCGCCATCCGCTCCGACAACGCCTTCGCCTGGCTCGCCTCCGCCGGGTTCGCCAGCCGGGCCGACAGGGTCAGCATGGCTTTCACCTGCAGTGCCTCCGCCGCTGCTGAGCGGATCTCATCGAGCAGCTCGTCAGGTATGCGCTTCCGCATCCACGCCCGGAAGTGCAGGATCGGCACCTCATACAGCAGGGCGACCTCGACCGGCAGGCGGCCCGTCGCCAGCTGCTCGGCGATCACCTGCGGCCCGACAATATCCAGCGTGGCGAAGGATGAGCCCAGCGCCTGATCGACCGTCGGCAGCGCCTCGGCACCGGACGCACCCAACAGGGTGTTGTACATTGTGTGGGCGGCGGCGATCTTCCGACGCTCTAACAGGCTCATCTGGTTCTCCCGCGATCCTTCACCACAAGATACGCGCGGTTCGTGGTTTCTGCAACTGCGGGTGATGGCCGAGCGGGTCGGCAATGAAAAAGCCCCGCCGGTTGGGGGACCGGCGGGGAGGTGCCACCAAGGAAGACAGTCGTCAGTCGAGCATACCTTGGTGGGGACAGACGAACGGAGTGTGAAACCTATCGTAACCCGTAGTTGTTATCTATAAACCATACTTGGGGTTTTGTCAATAGCTGAGCGCGTCTATCTCAGCTTCGGTCAGCCCGAGTTCGCGGGCCTTCTTCTCGGCCTCGTACTTCATATCCAGCTTTGCCTGTGCCACCACATCCGTACGAGAGGGCTCTATGATATCCACTGGCCCAAACCATACGGCACCCTGACGCACCAGGTTTACAGACGAGATCGTCAAGCTGGTCGAGCACGTTTCTCGGACCAACCGGATCGCTGTGGCCTTCACGTCGCATATCGCCTTAATTTTACGCTTTGGGGGGGCCTCGTCCACGATAACCCAGACCTCTTTCGTTTCCTCAGCCATCGTTACCCTCCGGGGCGTCGCCATAGACTTCGGCATCCGTGTCCTCGGCCTTTGGCTGTAACTCGTCGCGCGGCACAGCCATGTAATCGGTGGCGTTGGCGATGACGTTGGCGAACATGAAGGCGTCCGAGGCGGACATGAACGGCGTTGCGGCCGCGGTGTTCTCCGGGATGCACATGACGACGAGAGCCGCCGGCGGCCCTGCCTTCGGGTTATGGTTCTGCCGTACCGAAAGAGCGAGGGCTCCGCAGGTCTTCACATGCTCGGTGGGGTCGGTCGGATTCCGGGACCACCCCTCGTCCGGGGGCGGCACGATGTTGAGGGGTGTCGCTGGCTTGCCCTTGGCGTCCAGCAGCTGCTTGTTCGGCATCTTGATGACAGTCATGTGGTCTCCTTTGTTGGCCTTATGGGGGAGTGTGCGATATTTTTTTCGTAACTTCAAGTATGGGTTTATCGGGTTCGCTTGGTCCGGGTGGGGGCGGGCCTCGTGGGGTCTTCTCCTCACCACGGTGGCGTCGGTGAGCCTCGTGGGGTCTTCTCCTCACCACGGTGGCGTCGGTGAGCCTCGTGGCGGGGGTGTCTACTATGTGTACGGGGGCTCCTTTATATAACGTGAGCAGTCATGCGGTACCATCGCTGGTCCATGTGGGGGGGGGCGTCACCCCGGATCTCCGCCAGCGCCGCCACGCCGTAACCGGGGTGGGGCAGGGTGTATGGGGGGTGGGGGCCGGGCGGTCCTCCGGCAGTCCCCCCCCCGCCAGCCCGTCGCCGCCGCGGGGAC
>JBKEDD010000113.1:0-7147 GCA_047975215.1 Jhaorihella sp. | reverse complement strand
GCGGATTGTCGATGACCCGCCCGCGCCTCTGACGCGCCCGATCTATCTCGTAATGCAGCGCGACATGCGCAACTCCGGCCGCGTGCGCGTGCTGGTTGACCACATCAAGGCCAAGCTACCCAAGCTGCTGTAGAGCCTCTGCCCCTCAGGCTGGGGCAAAGATTTCCTTGTTCGCCTCGCGCAGACTGTTCTTTTGCACCTTTTCCCATGGGCGTCTTGAAGGTCATCGTTGCATCGCCGACTCTCTCGCAAGGTCTCAATCTCAACGCTGCAGTTATGCTGGTGCCCTATCTGGTCCGCAGAGGCGAGAAGATCAAAGGCGAGGAGTTCGCGAACGTAGCCGGGCGAGCCGGCCGCGCTTTCGTGGACGTCGAAGGCCTCATCGTTCACGTGATGTTCGACAAGATCAGATGGCGAGAACGAGAGTGGCGTGAGTTGGTTGCGTCCGCCAAGGCCCGCACACTGAAGAGCGGCCTCATCCAAATCGTTGCAGAGATCCTTGAGCGGCTGGCCCGTGAAGGCGTTCTGGAGCGCGATGACGCATGGGAATATCTCGCCAACGCCCGCGAAGCCTGGAGATCGCCCGCGGAGGAAGCCGCAGTCGCCGAGCGCTTGGCGGCCGGCGCGGAATATGACGCAGATGATGGTGAAGATGAAGGCGGTGATGACGAGGGGGAGACCATCGACGAGGAACCGCTTTCGCAAATCGTCGAACGTCTCGATGCGACTGTCTTCGGATTGATCGAAGCGCTGGACTCCGACCGGGCGGATCTGCCAACGCTCTTGGACGAGGCGCTCAAAGGGTCGCTCTGGGCGCGCCAGATAGCCCGAGAAGACGAGGACATCGCGCCATGGCACAAGAAGGTGTTCGAGGCGCGCGCTGAACTCATATGGAAGTCCACTACAACGGAGGCGCGGCGTGGACACTTCGCGATGGGTGTCGGGCTCGAGGCTGGCCTCGCCATTGATGCCATGGCGGACGAATTGGCCGAACTCCTTGATCGAGCCGACGCTGATGCGCTGAGTGGCGATGTCGACGAACTTGTCGACGCCCTCTGTGGTCTCGGGGAACGCCTGCTGTTCATGCGGCCGTTCATTCCCGACAAGACGAACGCGCTACCGGCCAATTGGAAGGACATCCTGCGCCGTTGGGTGTCTGGCGACGATGTCGCCAATATTGGGACTCAGAATATGCGGGCTGTCGAAGAGGCCTTCACCTATCGTTTGGTGTGGGCCTTGGAAGCTGTTCGTACCCGCCGCATGTCCCTCGGCTGGTCTCCAGAAACAGTGGTGGGGGGCGCCGCGGCAGCGGTCGAAACCGGCGTTCCACAATTCATGATGTCGATGCTGATCCGTGCGGGCCTTCCATCACGGCGCGCAGCC
Organism: Jhaorihella sp.; assembly: GCA_047975215.1. GTDB lineage: Bacteria > Pseudomonadota > Alphaproteobacteria > Rhodobacterales > Rhodobacteraceae > JAGRMG01. The sequence continues at coordinate 5,764 of JBKEDD010000113.1, read as the reverse complement.
ATGGCGGGAATCAAGGATGCCGAGCCAGCCTTCGTCACGCCCGCGGAGATGAGGGCCTGGCTCGAATCCGACGAGATCACAGCTTACACCAATGCTGGTGATTGGCCGACCCCCGACACGGCAGCGCTATGGGCGCGGTTCCGAACGGAAGCCCTGAGTGGCGGCATTCAGAAATGGTCGGTCGAACACTACAAGCGCCTGCTCGACACCGCGACCGCCCCACCTGCCGGCCTCTATCGGATTGTCACAGACGATGGAGATGGGCGGACTTGGATGTCGACGCCTGACTATCAGCGGGTGGCGGCATTCAAGAAATCGGCACTTGATCCGAAGCCCAGCCTGTTCTCGGGGCGGCTGCCGGGCAATACTAGGTTGGTGGAAGCGTTGCGCGTCGGCCGTGGGAAACTGCGCTGGCCACGGGCCAACACGTAGAGGAGAACCTACGAGATAATTTCCGCTATTTTTCGTTGGAAGGCTGAAAAAATCCTGCTCTTAGGTCACTAATACTTTCCGAGTGCTTAAGCAGCTGCAAGGAGATGCGCTGATTCTCTCCCATCCGCCGCTGCGAAGAAAATTCTACGCGCTGGATGGCATCGATATCGCCGGATGAATACTCGACCCTGTTGGCCTCATCGAAAGGAATGTGTTCTGCCTCTACCCAGAGAGCAACGGTGAGTATCACGTCTCCCAACCGTACGGGTCCGTCGGTAGTCGTGACGGTCACCTCGCCGGGATAGGGAAAGCACACCGTTCGGAAAACGGGTGACTGGGCCTTTTCTATACCTTCAAACGGATCAGTTGCCTCCTGAAGCTGGAGCCAAAGATCGTTCAAAGACCAGGCCGCGCCGGTCTCGTCGTTACGAAAGATGGATGCGAAAGGGTCCGTATCCTCGGGTAGCGTACAGTCAACATCCGACGGCTCTGGCATCTTCCAATCGAGCGAGCGAAATTTTCGAATACCGACTCGTGAAATGGCGCACGCTTTGTGCCAGAAGAGCACGAAGTCTACCTGCAGCAATGAATTGACATCCTCACTCGCGATTTCCGAGAGTTCTCGAAGAGAAACACCGCTTTGATCGGCGACCTTCCGGGCACTGTCGGTGAAACCAGACGCACTCACCGCGATCGTACGATCTGCACCAATCGCCTTTTTCTTCGCGGCCAGTTGCTCGATCCAGGTGACATCCTGAATTGCAGTCCTTCGCCGACACTCGATCGTCAAAAGGACTTCGGCGGTTCCAATCCGCGTACGGATACTTGCATCGACCTCTCGCAGCTGACCTGTAATCTTGCATCTGATACGATCAGGAGAGGTAACAGTCACATTTCCGGGGTCTGCATCAGCCTCTATTCGCGCAACCAAACGCTCGAATTCACGCCATTCAGGATCTTGGCCTTCGCTGGCGCTCATCTTTTGCGACGCTTTCCGTCCGCACCGGCATCGAGGAACATCGGGAAGAAGCTGCGCTGTGTCTTCACCTTGATGACGTCATTGACCCCAATCGTGTTTGCTTTCCGTCGCTCACCGCCTGCAGGTGTAATGACTTCAAGATCCGGGTTCTCGATAATCGCCGTATGAATGTCATCAGCGTGAGCAGGTGTGACGTTGTAGATGCTCTCGTAGAAATCCATGACGGGCATCGCATCACCAGTCTCAGTCACAAGACGCGGAATATCTCCCAGGAGTTGGCTCTTCGCGGACGCACGGGCATCACTGTCGAACAGATAGAGCATGCCTTCGTCATGCCGCGGATCATAAGACAGCATGTTGAGGCCAGACCGACCGAAATGTGCCTGCATCGTTGCATTGTCATGCAGGATGTTGTTGTAGACCTGCCGCGCACGGCAAGCGTTGGCGAAGTGAATGAGCCAATACCGCCAGCCACCAGGGTTATTAATCGAGAACGGGCTTACATAGGGAGCGCATCTCCGGAAGACGTCAAAAACGATTTTTTCAGCCGTGCCGAGCCAGTCATTCTTGCTCATGACCCCGTTCAGTTCACCGATATCGGCGGTCTTGAGCCCAAGATAGTCCAGTCGGGCAGTGAGTTGATCTGGTTGGTCCTTTTTCAAAAAGGCCAACAGAGAACTGATCATGAACGTGTAGAAGATCTCAGCCGCTGGATAGGTCCGCATGATGTCGACGATCGTGTCACGCTCGACGTGGCTATCCCCGCACTGGTCTAAGTTGAACAATACGCTTCGATAACGGCCCTGCTCCAGCAACGCCCTGGTTTTCGGGTAAGCTTTCTCGAAGAACTCATTCAGGTACTCCACGCGAAGATGCAGCTTCGGGCATGTTTCCGCGATATCTGCTTGCAGTGGCGCGACATGGGTCTTCAATAGTTCGATCGCATCCCGACTGGCATCATTAAAAATGAGAAGACACTCGACCTCAATAGCGCCCAAACCTTGCGCCGCCCGCTGTGTGTTGACCGCTTCAGTCGCGCGCCTGAGTTCTTCAATGAAAATCAGCGGGGACCCGGGCGTTCCGCACTGGTAACGCCCCCCACCAGCAAAACCATCGACTATTGCAAGCCTGAAACGTTCCTGTTGGGGTAACTTGCAGCGAACGGTAAGATAATCAAAGACGTACTCACGAAGAATCTTGTGTTTGCGCCGCGAATGCTCTTCGAGCTTCGCGCCATCTGCCCATTCGTATCGTTTTTCTACCATGTTGCCTCGCCGCCTATCTCTAAACTCTTACACAACCGCTTGCGGGGCGGCAGGCATTTCGTCCCAGGTGCGTCCACGATATTCTCGCCCGTTGGCCTTCTTCGAGCGCTTCTTGTTGTCCTTGCCCCAAGTTCCCCACTGTTTGAAGAAAAATGCCGTCCCTGCCGTAAGGCATTGGGCATGTATTTCATCAATCCATTCTTCGCGAATTGGACGGGCGGACTTTCCGCTTTCGCCGCCCACAATCGCCCAGTGAATATCCTGAAGATCAATTGCGCCAACGGTACCAATCAGCGGCTCAAAAGAAATGAAGCGGATCGCTGCAGGTGACCGGCGGAGGTCATTGATGCGATCAACGACTTCAGCGTTTTCGATGCTCGTACCAAGCCAAACGTTGGGCAGGACCTCTCCGATGCGGCCGCTGACCAACTCTGCCATACGCTCGGGACGCTTGGTCAGAATCTGGTAGTTATGGCGTGGCGTTTCACGCATGACTTGCCAAACGTCCAATATGAATTCATCACTCACCTGGTCATGAAAGAGGTCACTCATCGAGTTAACAAAGATCTTTCGGGGCTTGCGCCATCTGTGGGGAATCGTCAGTGCCTGCCGATCCTCACGCACGACTCCATTCCAAACGGTCCTCCGACCCGTCTTGCGAGTTAGTCCTGCATATTTCTGGACACCCATCGCTTCGAGCCGCTTGGCCATTTCCATCGCATAACAATGGGTGCAGCCGGCTGTAACGATCGAACACCCCGCTACCGGATTCCACGTGGCATCTGTCCATTCAATCTGTGTTTCAGCCATGTCGGCCTCCCGCGCATTCATCGTTCCGGCAGCACATCAGTCAGTACCGCGTAACGGGTTGATGAACTGGATATCGGAGAAATCTTTTTCGTTTTCTGTTACCACCACGCAATCGTTGGCTCCCGCGACGGCGGCGATAATCACATCCAACGTGCTCCGCGGACGACCCGTAGACGTCCCGTCCGCCATAAGTCGTGCCCATATCAAGGCAGCCTTGTCGTCAAAGGCTAAGATTCGGTCCATGAACAATTCCTGCGGGCCTTCCGGCCCTGAAAACCAAGCATCAAGTGCATCGCGCTTCTTGCCACGTGGTTTTTCCAGAATACCGCGTCGGATTTCGGCTATGGTCAGCGATGCGATGAAGAGGTCCTCATCCCGCTGAGCTGCCATCCATTTCATCAGAGGTTCAGATGGCTTCGGCTTGACGATATTGCTGATGATGTTGGTGTCTAGAAGGTAACGGCTCACAGATCGACCCTTCGCCCTTCATCGCGCGAGCGCGAGAACTCGACTTCGGCTCCAACCAGGGGCGAACGGCGCAAGGCGGTCAGAATACTACCGGACTTCGGCGGCTCCTCCGCCACGACAGCCTTCACCGCGGCGCGCGCCTCTTCCGCTTCTGGCCCCTCTTCGGCCAAACGGCGAGCAAGCGAGCGGATCAGTTCGCGGTCGGATTCGAGAGCCATGACTTCGAAGCGTTTGAAGCCGCGCTGTGTCAGGCGCGCGCGGTAATTCTTGATCGCTCGTTTCTGTGCAGCGTTGCTCATCGCCGATCTCCATGCTATATCAGGATATATATACCAAGAAACATTGGCTTTTCAACTGCCGTGCCGAAGAGCAAGCAGTCACGCCAAGATGGACGCGAGCCCGGAATGTGCCACAGGGTCCGACGTCAAGGCAGCATGGGTTAGATGTACATCGCGATCAAACAGACAATAGCGATTTTGCCCGCCGTTATTCACGACGAGGCTATATCCGTTTCTACGATCCGGCACGACGTAATGCGCCAGAAACACCGACAACACTCTGTTTTTACATACCATTTTTTCTTGAGCAATCACTTCGAAATGTCATTCTTTGTCTTGCGCACCTCAACGCGCGAGAAGCGGATGGCGACCTCTTGGCACGACAGCGACAAACCAAAGCGGAGACACTGCATCTCTCCGTCGAAGCGGCGGACACCGACGCCGCGTGTCTCGCGGGCGCCGAGCCTGATGCCCGCCTCCGCGATCTGGTCTGCCTCTTGGCCCGTCAGGCCGCCCGCGACTTTGTCAACGCCGAGACGGCCCATCATGAACAGGACCGCCTCCCCAAGTAAGGAGGCCGCCGTATGAAGGTCGCGCTCTACGCTCGCTATTCGTCCGACAATCAGCGCGATGCCTCGATCGCAGATCAGTTCCGGATGTGTCGGCTCTACGCCGAGAAGCAGGGCTGGCAGATCGTCGAGGAATACTCGGACCATGCAATCTCGGGCGCCTCACTGCTCCGTCCAGGCATTCAGGCCCTAATCTCCGATGCCACACACGGCCGCTTCAACGTGATCCTCGCAGAGGCGATGGACCGACTCTCCCGGGACCAAGAAGATATCGCCGGTATCTTCAAGCGCATGTCCTATGCTGATGTGAAGCTCGTTACCCTTTCCGAAGGCGAGGTCACGCATCTGCATGTCGGCCTTAAGGGTACAATGAACGCGCTGTTCCTCAAGGATCTCGCCGACAAGACTCGCCGTGGCCTGCGCGGCCGGGTTGAGAGCGGAAAATCCGGAGGCGGTCTCTGCTACGGATATAACGTCGTACGCACCGCCGATCCGGACGAGCGCGGTCACCGGGAGATCAACGCCGCCGAGGCAAGCATCATCCAGCGCATCTTCAAGGATTATCTTGAAGGCAAGTCCTCCCGCACCATTGCCATGACGCTAAATCGTGAGGGCGTCCCTGGGCCGCAAGGCAAAGAATGGGGGCCCTCCACAATCCACGGAAACCCCAAGCGTGGCACAGGTATCCTGAACAATGAGCTCTATATCGGCAAGCTGGTCTGGAATCGCCTGCGCTACATGAAGGATCCGGATACCGGCAAGCGCGTCTCGCGCCCAAACCCGGAGAGCGAATGGGTCGTTCAGGAGGTGCCGGAGCTCGCATTCATTGACCGGTCCCTATGGGATGCCGTGAAGGCGCGGCAAGCCAGCCTTGCCTTTGACAAATCCGAGAAGAGTTCAAACCCCATGAACAACCGGCGTCGCCCAAAGCACCTGTTCGGGGGGCTGATAAAGTGCGGCTGC
>JBKEDD010000112.1:0-69962 GCA_047975215.1 Jhaorihella sp. | reverse complement strand
GCGAAGGCCTCGCAGGCGCGGATGCAGGGCCGGTCCATGAACTCGATCGCCACCGGCAGAACCCCGGCCCTGATGATGTCGCTGACACAGGCGCCCGCGACCTCGCTGCTGTCATACCCGATCATGACCGGGCGCGCGCCCTCGGGCTTGCGAAGGATGCGCAGCGTCGCCTCGGTCACGACTCCCAACTGCCCCTCCGAGCCGCAGATCACACCAAGCAGGTCCAGCCCGCCGGCATCCAGATGCGGCCCGCCGATCTCGAGAACCGTGCCGTCCATGAGAACGCACGTCACCCCCAGCAGGTTGTTTGTCGTCACCCCGTATTTCAGGCAATGCGCGCCGCCGGAATTCATCGCGATGTTGCCGGCGATGGCGCAGGCAAGCTGCGAGGACGGGTCGGGCGCATAGAAGAAATCCGCCTCCTCCACGGCGCCGGTGACGCCGAGGTTGGTGCGCCCGGTCTGGACCCGGACGAACCTGTTGGCATAATCGGTTTCCAGAACCGCGTTCATGCGCGCCACGCCGAGGATGACGCTGTCGGCGGTGGGCAGCGCGCCCCCGGCAAGCGAGGTGCCCGAGCCGCGCGGAACCACCGGCACGCCTTCCCCGTGGCAGATGCGAAGCACCTCGGATACCTCGGCCGTCGAACCCGGCAGCACCGCCAGCATGGGCGGGCAGCGATAGGCGGTCAGCGCGTCGCACTCATAGGCGCGGGTCTCGGCCTCGTCCTCGATCACGGCATCGGGCCCCAGGACCTCGCGCAGCCGACGCGCCAGGTGCGCCTTCTTCGCCAGAATGGCCGGGTTCGGGGCCGGCATCTCCATGGGATGTCTCCTTTTGGTAAGGGGATATTACCAACAATAAGGTCTGGCAAGCCGCACCCGCGCGGCTTGGCGGCATGTGCCGGGGCGGGGGCAGGGACGGTGGCAGATCATGCCCGATGATAGGGGCCGCCGGCAAGGATCGTCGCGGCACGGTAGAGCTGTTCTGCCAGCATCACCCTGGCCAGCATGTGCGGCCAGACCATCGCGCCAAGGGACAGGGTAAAATCGGCCTCCTCGCGCAGATTGCGCGCGATCCCGTCCGCGCCACCGATCACCAGCGCCAGGTCGGCGCGACCGGCATCGCGCCAATCCGCCAGACTGGCCGCGAATTCCGGTGAACTCAGGCGCTTGCCGCGCTCGTCCAGCGCGCAGACCAGGGCAGCCCGCGGGATCGCCCGCCGCAAGAGAGCGGCCTCGGCCTCCATGCCGCCGCCCTTGCGGTCCTCGATCTCGGTCATCGTGACCGGGCCGAGACCCAGAGCGCGGCCGGTCCGTTCGAACCGGGTCAGGTAATCTTCGATCAGGGTTTTTTCCGGGCCGGACCGCAAGCGGCCGACCGCGCAAAGGGTTACGCGCATGGGTATGCGGTCTCCGGGTCCGGTCGTGGGCGCCCGCGCCGGCGCTTCAGCCCGCCGGAGTGGCGGCGCCGGCCGGCAGCCACATCTTCTCGAGCTGGTAGAATTCGCGCACTTCCGGGCGGAACAGATGAACGATCACGTCGCCGGTGTCGATCAGTACCCAGTCGCCGGTCTCCTTGCCTTCGACGCGGGCGGTAAAGGCGAACGCCTGCTTGACGCGGTCCACCAGCTTTTCGGACATCGACGAAACCTGCCGGGTCGAGCGGCCGGTGGCGATTACCATGGTGTCGGCCATCGCGGACTTGCCGCGCAGGTCAATCTGCACGATGTCCTCGGCCTTGTCGTCGGAAAGGGATGAAAGAACGAGCGCAAGCAGCTTTTCGCTGGTCGGCTGGGAATGGGCAGGCGTTTGGCCGGCCCTGTCATCGGCGGACAACACCGCCTCTGCATGGATTGTCAGAACATCGTCCTCCTTCTGGCGTGCCGGCCGGCCCCCGGCACCGGGCTGCTTCAAAAGTAGCAACTGCAACGCAGAATTTCAATGAAACCCTGCTCCGGACCGGTGCGCTGAGCGGCGGTCAGTTGCCGTCTTGCCGCAGGTGGACCGGCACGGTTTCGTTCAGGATGCGCATTTCGCGCTGGGGGAAGGGGATGGAGATGCCGTTTTGGGCAAACGCGTCCCACAAGGCCAGATAGACGTTGCCCTTGACGTTGGTCAGGCCCGCCGTCGGATCGGCGATCCAGAAGCGCAGCACATAGTCGACGCTGCTGTCGCCGAAGCCCGTGATGTGGCAGACCGGAAGGTATGTCTGTGCCAATACCCGGGGCACGGTCATGGCCGCCTCGATCGCGATCCGGCGCACCTCGTGGGGGTTGTCCCCGTAGGAGGTGCCGAAATGCGCGTCGAGCCGTACATAGCGGTTGGAATGGGACCAGTTGACCACCTGGCCGGTGATCAGATCCTCGTTCGGGATCAGGTATTCGCGCCCGTCGCGCGTGACCACCGACACATAGCGCGCGCCCAGTGAATCGATCCAGCCGAAGGTTTCGCCAAGCGAGATCACGTCGCCGGGCTTGATCGAGCGGTCCAGCAGGATGATGATGCCCGAGACCAGGTTCGAAACCACCTTCTGCAAGCCAAAGCCGATACCGACGCCGATGGCGCCCGAAACCAGGGCGAGCCCGGTCAGGTCGATCCCCAGAGCGCGGATGCCGATCAGCGCCACGATGCCGTAAAACAGCACCTGCACCGCCTTGATGGCGAGCACCTGCATCGACGGCGAGATATCCTCGTTGCTCCGCAGGCTTGCCGAAGCAGCCTTGGTGCCCAGCCGCGCCACCGTCAGCAGCACCGCCACCAGCAGCAAAGCCTTGATGATCGCCAGGACCGAGAATCGCATCTCGCCGATGGAAAAGCCCAGGCCGTCGAGATAGGCCGATACATCGTCGGTCAGGTTCAGCGCGACCAGCGTGGCATAGATCCACAACGTCCAGGTGAACACCCGCCGAAGGCTGCGATTGGCGACAAGCCGGCCCATCAGGAAAATGACAAGCCAGGCGGTGGCCAGCGTCGCCGCCACGCCGATCAGATAGCTGCGCGATGGCCAGGTGAGCTGTTGCATCACCAGGTAGACCGCCCAGCACAGCGCCACGAAATACGCCAGCGCCAGCCGCCTGCGGACCAGAACGAGAAGCCGCAGCCGCCATTTCGGCCAGTTCTCGCGCGACCGCGCCCAGCCCTCGACCCGCGCCCGCGTGAGCACGTTCAGCACGGCCGCGAGCACGACCAGCCCCAGCACGATCAGAATCTGGTTCTGCCGCCATCCCGGGGTAAGAAACAGGTCGCCGATATGGCGGGCCTGCTTCAGCGTCAGGTCGATCAGGTCGGTCAGGCTCTGGGGCAGGCTTTCTGGGTCCATTCACGCACTCCGGCCGACAGGGTGGACCGGAATTGCGCCCAATGGCAAGCCGCGCCTCCGTCCGGGGCGCCCTCCGATGCGGTTTCCGTGCTTGATCGCGCCCGCCGGCCCCTGTATCTGGTCGGCCATGATAACCGTTCCGGCCCCGAGCATCGACGTCGCTGACCGCGCCCGCCTGCGCGAACGCTTTTTCGGCGCCGCCCGCACCGCTTTGGCGCGGCCCTGAGATCGCCCGCGAGCCGCCGTCGCGGCCGCCCCGTGTCCGCATTCAAATCACCAAACGGGAGAGGACTCATGCCCCCCAAGACGCTTTATGACAAGATCTGGGATGCCCACCTCGCGCACCAGTCCGAGGACGGGACCTGCCTTCTTTACATCGACCGCCACCTTGTCCACGAAGTGACCAGCCCGCAGGCCTTCGAAGGGTTGCGCATGGCCGGCCGCAAGGTGCATGCGCCCGACAAGACGATTGCCGTGCCCGACCACAACGTGCCGACCACGCTCGACCGCGAGAAGGGGATCGAGAACGAGGAAAGCCGAATCCAGGTCGAGGCGCTGGACAGGAACGCCGCGGATTTCGGCATTCACTACTATCCGGTCAACGACATCCGCCAGGGTATCGTGCATATCGTCGGCCCCGAACAGGGCTGGACCCTGCCGGGCATGACCGTGGTTTGCGGCGACAGCCATACCGCCACCCATGGCGCATTCGGCGCGCTGGCCCATGGCATCGGCACCTCGGAGGTCGAACATGTGCTGGCCACCCAGACGCTGATCCAGCGCAAGGCGAAGAACATGAAGGTGGAGATCACCGGACGGCTGAAACCCGGTGTCACCGCCAAGGACATCACGCTGGCGGTGATCGGGCGCACCGGCACCGCCGGCGGCACAGGCCATGTCATCGAGTATTGCGGGCAGGCGATCCGCGATTTGTCGATGGAAGGGCGCATGACGGTCTGCAACATGGCCATCGAGGGCGGCGCGCGTGCCGGGCTGATCGCGCCCGACGACAAGACCTTCGACTACGTCAAGGGCCGCCCGCATGCCCCCAAGGGCGCGCAATGGGAGGCCGCGCTGGCCTGGTGGAAGACGCTTTTCACAGACGAGGGCGCGCAGTTCGACAAGGTGGTAACGATCGCCGCCGAAGATATCGAACCCGTCGTGACCTGGGGCACATCGCCCGAGGACGTGCTGCCGATTTCGGCGCATGTACCCAGCCTGTCCGATTTCCAGGGCGGCAAGGTCGAGGCGGCGAAACGCTCGCTTGAATACATGGGGCTGGAACCGGGCACGCCGCTGACCGACATCAGGGTCGACACCGTGTTCATCGGATCATGCACCAACGGGCGCATCGAGGATCTGCGCGCCGTGGCCGAGGTGGTGAAGGGCAAGAAGATCGCCCAGGGGATGCGCGCCATGATCGTGCCCGGTTCGGGCCTGGTGCGCGAACAGGCCGAGGCCGAAGGACTGGCGGAGATCTTTACCGATGCCGGTTTTGAATGGCGGCTCGCGGGCTGTTCCATGTGCCTGGCGATGAACCCCGACCAACTGGCGCCCGGTGAACGCTGCGCATCCACCAGCAACCGCAATTTCGAAGGCCGGCAGGGCCGTGGCGGGCGCACCCATCTGATGAGCCCGGCAATGGCGGCCGCTGCGGCCATCACGGGAAAGCTGACAGACGTGCGCGAGTTGATGTAGGATCGGCATTACAACGAAATCGTGTATAAGGACGGACAAAATGAGCGAATGGGTCAAGTGGCTCCTGCTGGGGCTTTTGTCGGTGGTCTTCGGCGTGATCGTTCTGGGCGCCCCGGTCGTGGCCTCGATGGCGATCACCACGCTGACCGGCATATTGCTGATCGTCAGCGGTGTACTGCAATTCATCGCAGCCTTCAGCACTGAAGGCACGGGCACCAAGATCCTCGGCTGGATCATGGGCCTCATTATGGCCTTCCTGGGCTGGTCGTTTCTGGCGCACCCGCTGGCGGGCATCGTGACGCTGGCCACTGTCGTACTGATCCTGCTGGCCGCCGGGGGCATTGCGCGCATCATCCTGGCGTTCCAGATGCGCGGCACCCAGTTCTTCTGGCCGATGCTGTTTTCCGGCATCGTGTCGCTGGGCCTGGCGATCTATGTCTGGAGCACGCCGGGCGCGTCCGTTGCGATACTGGGCATCCTCCTGGGGGTCGAGATGCTGGTCAATGGCTTTGGCCTGATCTTCCTTTCGATGCACATCAAGGGCGGCGGCAAGACCCACGCCTGACAAACGAGCCTGAAATCACGGGCAAGACTGAAATTGCGGGGCCGGATCGCGCATCCCGCCTCGCCGGAGACAATCAATGGACAAATTCGAAAAACTCACCGGCGTCGCTGCCCCGATGCCGATGATCAATGTCGACACCGACATGATCATCCCCAAGCAGTTCCTGAAGACGATCAAGCGGTCGGGACTTGGCAGGAACCTGTTTGACGAGATGCGCTATGACGACAGCGGCAACGAACGCCCCGATTTCGTGCTTAACAAGCCGCAATACCGGGACGCGCAGATCCTGGTTGCCGGCGACAATTTCGGCTGCGGCTCGTCGCGCGAACATGCGCCCTGGGCGCTTCTCGATTTCGGCATCCGCTGCGTGATCTCCACCAGCTTTGCCGACATCTTCTTCAACAACTGCTTCAAGAACGGCATCCTGCCCATCGTGTTGCCGCAGGAGGACGTGGACAAGCTGATGGACGACGCCGAGCGCGGCGCCAATGCGGTGCTGACCGTCGATCTGGAAAACCAGACTATCACCGGCCCCGACGGCGGCAGTATCGCCTTCGAGGTCGATGCCTTCAAGAAGCACTGCCTGCTCAACGGGCTGGACGATATCGGCCTGACGCTGGAAAAGGCGGCCGCCATCGAAAGCTTCGAGGCGCGGGCGGCGGCCGAACGCCCCTGGGTCTGACTAACGCGCAAACCATGCTAAATGAATAAACGGGCCGCGCCCCGGCGGCGGCCCGTCCTGCGATTGTCGTGTTCGTCTGCCCTGTTTCACAACATCTGGTGGCTGGCCCCTGCAGAATCGCAACGCGACACCCGCATTGATGCAAAGTCGCACCAGTTTTTCCATTGTTTTGCCTCAAATCGGCGCTCTCGTGGTCGAACAGCTTGAGGAAATGGCCGAATGGCGGCACAAATGGGGCCAAAATGAGGCAGGCCGCCCCTATGGGCGGCATCAAGTTGGAACAAGGGCCCGGCGACGCATCGGCCTGTCCAGTTTGAAGGGATCGGACAGTGTTTGCACGCATATCAGGCGCGGTCATGCGCGCATTATTGGTGGCTCTGCTGGTCGCGACCCCCTCGATCCTGTTGCCCGGCAATACCTCCGACGCGCCGGAAATCGTGCTTCTTGTGGCGATCATCGCCGCGATGCTGACCTTCGCCGAGTACAATTCCAATTTTCCCAGCTATGTCGGATTCCGCGATGCGCCGCCGCTGAACCGGATGCGGTTCACGGCGCTGTTCGTCATGGTTCTGTGTCTGTCGCTGATCACCAAACACCGCTTTGAGCCGACCAACCTGACGGCGATATTCGCCGGTTTCGGCGTGCTGATCGGAAACTGGGCTGACTTTCCCTATTCGCCGGTGCGCCTTGTGGTGCTGATGTTGCCCGAAGGGGCTTCGGCGTTGTCGGTTCAGTCGGTGCGGGTCGCGGCCAGCATTTCCTATATCATTGCGCTGATTACCGTGGTGGCGTTTCTGTTCACGGTGCGGGTGCGGGGCTGGCCGACCGGCAACGGCGCCTTCAACGTGTGGGTGAACCTGCCGCTGTTCGATCCTACCACCGGCGGCGATGTGGTCGGCCGGTTGAAACGGGACGGGCGGCTTAACGTCATCACGGGCGTATTGCTTCCGTTTCTCATCCCGGCCGTGATCAAGGCCGGCTCGGAACTGATCTGGCAATTGCCGCTGACCGAACCGCGAACGATGATCTGGACAATCTGCGCGTGGGCCTTCGTGCCTGCCAGCATGATCCTGCGCGGCATCGCGATGATGCGGATCGCGGAACTGATCGAGAAGAAGCGCCGCCGCACCTATGCCAATACCGATGCGGTGCCGGTCGCCTGACCGCAAGCCGCATGGGCGAAACGAACGGACATGCCGCCGCGCATGGCTGGCGGACATGCCCGTTGGCGGCCCTGCGCTAACGCGCACTCAGGCTTTGTGCCAGGCGCATCAGTTGCACGGCACCGGCGCGGTAGCCGAACGGATCATCGCCCTTGTTGGCAACGGCCAGCGAGATGACCTCATCGTAGCCCCAGCCGCCCAGATAGGCGCCATTGCGCAGAAGCTGGCCAAACCCGGCGATCGCGGCCGCGAAACCGGTATCGGGCAGCGCCGGGAGATCGCTCGCGATCGGCATTTCGATCAGATTGCTGGTATCCTCTCCGGGCCGCTTGTAGCGCAGCTTCAGAAAGCCCAGTTCACCCGAAGCCGAAGCCGAAGCCGAAGCCGAAGCCGAAGCCGAAGCCGCCGGTGCGGTGTCATAGCGCAGCGGATCGTTCAGCCGTCCAGGTGAGCCGACCGGCGTGACCTCGTACAAGGCCGTCACCGAATGGCCCGCACCGATATCGCCTGCATCCACCCGGTCGTTGTTGAAATCCTCGCGCCGCAGTGCCCGGGTCTCGTATCCGATCAGGCGGTATTCCGCGACCTGCGCGGGGTTGAATTCGACCTGGATCTTGACGTCGTCCGCGATCGGGAACAGGGCGCCGGTCAACTGGTCAACCAGAACCTTCTGCGCCTCGGCCAGCGTGTCGATATAGGCCGCCTGGCCATTGCCGTTCTGGGCCAGCGCCTGCATCGTCGCGTCGTCCAGATTGCCGCGCCCGAACCCCAGCACCCCGAGATAGGTGCCATTCTCGCGCTGGGCGGCAATGTACTTCTTCAGTTCTTCGGGATCGGACAGGCCGACATTGAAATCGCCGTCGGTGGCAAGGATCACGCGGCCGATCTCGCCTTCGCCGGCCATGCTGCCGGCCGTGGCATAGGCCAGTTCCAGCCCCTCGGCCCCGGCGGTCGAACCGCCCGCGTCCAGCCGGTTCAGCGCCGCCATGATCGCGGCGCGGTCATCGGCGGGCGTCGGTTCGAGGACCAGCCCGGCGCTGCCCGCATAGGTCACGATCGCCACCTGATCCTGCGCGCGCAGCCGGCCCAGCATCAGCGCGAAGGACTGTTTGAGAAGCGGCAGCTTGTTGGCCGCGTCCATCGACCCCGAGGTGTCGATCAGGAACACCAGGTTCAGGGGCGGGCGGTCAGCAAGGGCGGGCATTGCACCCTGTATGGCGATATGCACCAGCCGCGTATCGGGGTTCCAGGGCGTGGCCGCCACGCCGACCGAGGGCCGAAACGCCGCATCGTCTTCCGGCGCGGGGTAATCGTAGGGGAAATAGTTCACCATCTCCTCGATGCGCACCGCGTCCGGGTCGGGCAGATGCCCGTTCATCAGCGAATTGCGCACCACCGCGTACGAGGCTGTATCGACGTCGATGGAAAAGGTCGAAACCGGGGTTTCGGCCGTGACGTGGACCGGGCTGGCCGTGGCATTGGCGAAGGTCTCGGTATCGGCTTGCGCCGGTTGCGGGGCCCGATCAGGCCGGACCATACCGTATCCCGCGACCGGATCGGCGGGGGCCGGGCTGGCGAGTTCGGCCATGGGGGGGGGCGGCGCCGAGGCAAATGCGCGCTCCTGCCGTCCGTCGTTCTTGGTGCGCGCCTGCACCGGCAGCGGCTCGGGCTCGATCGCATCGGCCTGGCTTCCGGGGTCGTTCGCACGGATTGCCGGCAGCGCCGGCCCTTCCGGTGGCAGCATCATGTCGCGCACCGGTGTCAGGGTAACGACACCGACGGCGATCAGCGCGGTTGAGGCGATCAGGGCGCCACGGGGAGATAGGGATTTCAGCATGTCACGTACTCCTGTCCAGATGCCCGTTTTCGGGCGATCGGATATGGGACGCGCGCCGCCGCCCGATCCTTGGACATCGGCAAAATTCTTCTGCGCAAGTGCCAGATGGTCCGCCTTGATCCGCGGATCGGGGGCAGGGGTGGCGGCACGCATTGCCGCCTTCAGGTCGTCCAGATCGTCGGTCATGCCTGTTCCTCCGTCTCGCGGATGGCGCGCAGTCGCTTGCGCGCCTCGCTGATGCGCCAGCTTACGGTACCCTCGGACACGCCCAGCACCTCGCCCGCCTCGCGGTGGGTCATGTCGTCGAGCACCAGCGCCAGCGTGTCGCGCAGATCGTCGGGCAATGCGGCCATCGCCGCCATCAGCCAACCGATCCGTCCGGCGGTTTCGGAATCGGCGGCGCGGCGTGCGATCTCCCAGTTGCCCCAGCCATCGGCGGCGCGGGCATGTACCGCCTGCCGCCGCCGCCGGTCATGGGCGGCATTGACCGCGACGCGGTAAAGCCATGTCGTGAACCTCGCCTCGCCGCGATACTGCGCGATCCTGGCGGGCAGGGTGGCGCAAATATCCTGGGTCAGATCCTCGGCTTCGGCCCGCGCGCCCGTCAGCCGGAACGCCAGCGCGAACAGCCCGTCATAGCGCCGCTCAAGCAGTGCCGAAAACGCCGCCGCATCGCCCTTGGCGGCGGCCCTGGCCAGGTCTTCATCGGTCGCGGTCATACGCATCACAATGAATATGACGCGGCCGCGTGGTCAATCCTTGGCGCGCCGGTGCAAAATCTTCCGCCTGGCGTCAGATCGCCAGATCGAAGGTCAGTGTCTCGCCCGGCCCCTCGGTGCGCGGCAGCCGCAGCATGATTTCGTCGATCCCGGCGGCGTCCTCGAAGGTAAAGATCACGCGGGCATCTTCCGGGCGCGGATGGTGGACGATCTCGAAGCTCTCGAACGTGTCGTTGCCGTCCGCGTCGGTCAGGATGGTGCGCCGCACCGTGAAATCGCCGCGTTCGGCATGGTCGCCGTCATAAATCAGTATGTCGCCTTCGTCCGCGTTGAAATCGGTGATGTGCAGCCGGTCCGAGCGGATGTAGGAGACGAAGAAGCGGTCCGCGCCCGCGCCGCCGGTCGCTGTATCGTTTCCTTCGCCGCCGAACAGGAAATCGTCGCCGTCGTCGCCATAGAGGTGATCCCGGCCATAGCCGCCGGCCAGAACATCGTCGCCCGCGCCGCCAAACAGCGTATCCCAGTTGTCGCCGCCATGCAGGGAATCGTTGCCTTCACCGCCGCCGATCAGGTCCCAGCCGTCGCCGCCATGAAGGCTGTCGGTACCGTCATGGCCGCCGATGGTATCGTTGCCCCATCCGCCAAGAACGGTGTCGTTGCCCTGCATCCCTTCCAGCAGATCGCCGCCGCCGAAATAATAACCAGCTTCGCCCTCGCGCCC
The DNA here is from genome assembly GCA_047975215.1 of Jhaorihella sp. Taxonomy (GTDB): domain Bacteria; phylum Pseudomonadota; class Alphaproteobacteria; order Rhodobacterales; family Rhodobacteraceae; genus JAGRMG01. Next base: position 59,256 of record JBKEDD010000112.1, on the reverse strand, counting down.
GTCGATCAGGTCGTCGCCCAGGCCGCCAAAGGCGGAATCCCGGCCCGCCCCGGTAAACAACTCGTCATTGCCGTCGCCGCCGTTCAGGGTGTCGTTGCCCGACTCGCCGAGCAGGCTGTCGTCGCCGGTTCCGCCGGTCAGGCTGTCGTTGCCGCCCAGCCCGTCGAGCGTGTCGTCGCCCGCCGCCCCGTCCAGCCGGTCGGCCAGAAAGGTGCCGGTCATCAAGTCATTGCCCCCGGTCCCGGTTTCTTCCTTTCCGTCCAGGGTGAGGGGGTCCATCAGGCCGTCGCTCACCGGCAACTGCCAGACACCCGCGACGCCGCTGTTGCCCTCGGTCGTCACCAGCGCCGACGGCGCGATGTCGACGTCGCCTCCGGAAAAGCTCTCCAACACCACGTCCGGGCCGGTATCCGCGCCCGCGCCCAGAACGAAACCCGGCTCGAATTGCGGGTCGTCCATATGCGCATAGCGGAACACGATTTCCGAATCGCCGTCGCTGAGATCTATCAGCTCAAGCTGGAAGGTCGCGGCGCGTTCGCCGTTCCAGTCGCCGTAATAGGCGACCTGGTTCCAGGTCACGACAACCGAATCCCGCTCGGTGTTGAGGTCGAAGTAGACGCCCGCCTCGGCCCGCGACTCGGTCGCCCGCGTGTCCAGGTCGGCGTAGAAGGGTGCGATGACGTTGTTTTCGTATCGCGGATTCGGCCAACCTGTTGCGCGGCCCAGCGATATGCCGCCATTGGTGGCGACATGGATCGCGTCGAAACGTTGCGACCCGAACAGGAAGCCGTCCTCGAATATGGTCTCGATACCCAGCGCGGCAGAGGCGTTTTCGTCGCCGCGAGGGATCATGAAATCCCCGAAGGGCAGAAGGGTGTTGTCGGAAACAGGGGTGAATTCGGAAGGATCAGCCATGTCAACCTCCAATCAAACGAACAGGGATCATGATAGCGGAAAATCCCCCGACCGGCCATTTGTCAAAAAAACGGCCCGGTCGAAACCGGGCCGCGGGGTCGTTTCGGAATGCGCCGCACTCAGACCGACATGCAGACGTACTTCATCTCGAGATAGTCATCGATGCCGTAGTGGCTTCCCTCACGGCCAAGGCCCGACTGCTTGACGCCGCCGAACGGGCCAAGCTCGGTCGAGATGATGCCGGTGTTGACGCCCACGATGCCGTATTCCAGCGCCTCGGCCACCTTGTAGACGCGCGAAAGATCGCGGGCATAGAAATAGGCGGCCAGCCCGAAGATGGTATCGTTGGCCATGGCGATGACCTCGTCCACATCCTCGAAGCGGAACAGCGGCGCCAGCGGGCCGAAGGTTTCTTCCTTCGCGACCTTCATGTCCTGGGTGACGCCGGTTACGACGGTCGGCTGGAAAAAGCCGCCGCCAAGCGCGTGCCTGTGCCCGCCGGTCAGGATCGCGCCGCCCTTGTCGGTCACGTCGCCCAGGTGTTCAAGCACCTTGTCCACCGCGTCCTGGTTGATCAGCGGGCCGGTGGTGACGCCCTCGTTCAGCCCGTCGCCGACGTTGAGCTTTTCCACCGCCGCCGCAAGCTTCTCGGCAAAGGCATCATAGACCCCGGCCTGCACGTAGATGCGGTTGGCGCAAACGCAGGTCTGGCCGTTGTTGCGGAACTTGCTCATCATCGCGCCTTCGACGGCGGCATCCAGATCGGCATCGTCGAACACGATGAAGGGCGCGTTGCCGCCCAGTTCCATGCTGCATTTCTTGACCTGATCGGCGGCCTGGCGCAGCAGCACGCGGCCGACCTCGGTCGAGCCGGTGAAGGTGATCTTGCGCACCGCGGGGTTCTCGCAGAATTCCTTGCCGGTCTCCGAGGCGCGCGACGAGGCAACGACGTTGAAGACGCCGGCCGGAATGCCGGCACGTTCGGCCAGCACGCCCAGCACGATGGCCGACAGCGGGGTTTCCCTGGCCGGGCGCGCCACGAAGGAGCAGCCCACCGCCAGCGCCGGGGCGGCTTTTCGGGTGATCATGGCGTTGGGAAAGTTCCAAGGCGTGATCGAGGCGGCGACGCCGATGGGCTGTTTCATCACCAGGATGCGCTTGTCGCGCTGGTGGCCGGGGATGATGTCGCCATAGACCCGCTTGGCCTCCTCGCCGAAGAACTCGACGAAGGAGGCGCCATAGGCGATCTCGCCCTTGGCCTCGGCACGGGGCTTGCCCTGCTCGGCGGTAAGGATGGTGGCCAGGTCGTCGGCGTTCTCCATCATCAGGTCGTACCACTTGCGCAGGATCCCGGCGCGTTCCTTGCCGGTCAGGGCCGCCCATTCCTTCTGGGCCGCTTCGGCCTGGGCGATGGCGTCGGCCACTTGTGCCCGGCTCAGATCCGCCACCTGCGCGATCACGTCGCCGCGCGCCGGGTTCGTCACGTCGAACGTGCCGTTGTCGCCCTCGACCCATTGGCCTCCGACATAGGCGCGGGTTTCGAGAAGGCCGGGATCCATGAGAAGCGATTTCAGATCTGTCGTGTCGTCCAGCATGGGGCTTGTCCTCCGGGCTGCCTGGGTTCGCGCGCAGCAAAACGATTGTGGCGGGCATTGTCCATAGCGAGCGGTGCCGCCGCACGGGCCTTGCAACCGCCCCGGCCTTCATCTTGCCAACAAAACTCCCGCCGGAGGCTCCGGTCCCGTCGTCGTTCATGACCTGTCGGGCGGCGCGCCCCGCGCGCGAAAGATCTTGCGCGACTCGCCATTCCGGGCGATAGGACGCATCGGGCCTCTGGCGATGGCGTCGCCCAATGCCCTCTGGCATGCGCCCCTTTCTCGTCCTGAACGCCGGGACCTTTCTGCAAAGGAGGGTCGTATCATGACCGCCCAGGTTTCGTCGCGTCCGAAAATGTACCGCTTTCACAATGGCGAGAAGGCGACGCTGGCTTTCGAGATCTCCGAATATGAGGCCCGTATCGCCGGGTTGCGCGCCCGCATGGCCGAGGCCGGCGCGCAGGCCGCCGTCTTCACCTCGATGCATAACATCGCCTACTACTCGGGGTTTCTCTACTGTTCCTTCGGGCGCCCCTACGGTCTGGTCGTGACCGAGACCGAGGCCGTGACGGTTTCAGCCGGGATCGACGCGGGCCAGCCCTGGCGGCGCGGTTTCTGCGACAACATCACCTATACCGACTGGCAGCGCGACAATTTCTGGCGCGCGGTGGCCTCGGTGTCGGGCTCGGGCAGGGTTGTCGGTTACGAGGGCGATCACCTGACGCTCATGCAGCGAGACAAGCTTGAGCATTTCCTGGTGCCGGCAAGGCTGGTCGATCTGGCGCCCGCCACCATGTACCAGCGGATGCACAAATCGCCCGCCGAGATCACGCTGATCCGGCACGGCGCGCAGGTTGCCGATATCGGCGGCTATGCGATCCGTGACGCGGTGAAGGCCGGTACGCGCGAGATCGACGTGGCCATGGCCGGGCGCGATGCCATGGAACTGGAAATCGCCAGTCGGTTCCCCGACGCCGAATACCGTGATACCTGGGTCTGGTTTCAGTCTGGTATCAACACCGACGGGGCGCACAACCCGGTAACGGCGCGCAGGCTCGAGCGTGGAGATATCCTCAGCCTGAACGCCTTCCCGATGATCTCGGCCTATTACACGGCGCTGGAACGCACCATGTTCGTGGCCGAGGTCGATCCCGCCAGCCTCAAGCTCTGGGAGGCCAACGTCGCGGCGCATGAATACGGCATGTCGCTGTTGCGGCCCGGCGTTTCCTGCGCGGATGTCACCCGCAAGATCAACGACTTTCTGGCCGAGCGCGACCTGCTGCAATACCGCACTTTCGGCTATGGTCATTCCTTCGGGGTTCTGTCGCACTACTATGGCCGCGAGGCCGGGCTGGAGTTGCGCGAGGATATCGACACGGTGCTGGAACCGGGGATGGTGATCTCGATGGAGCCGATGCTGACCATACCCGAAGGTCAGCCGGGCGCGGGCGGCTATCGCGAGCACGACATTCTGATCATCACCGAAGACGGCAACGAGAACATTACCGGCTATCCCTACGGGCCAGAGTTCAACGTGGTCGGCTGACCGGTCGGGAATCGCCCCCGGCGATCCGGCAGGGGGCGGGGCGCCGCCCCCGCCCCCTGAAGATCGCGGCAAGAGTGGTCAACGGAAAATCAGAGCCGTATCACGTAATCCTTGCGCGTCGTCTCGATCACTTCCCATGTTCCCGAGAAGCCCGGGCGCAGCATGAAACTGTCGCCGGGGCCGACTTCGCGGGGCGTGCCGCCATCTTCGGTAATGATCGAACGGCCGGCCAGGATGCGGCAGTATTCCCATTCCTCGTAGACGATCCGGATCTTGCCCGGCGTCGATTCCCAGACGCCGCAGCAGATGCCGTCGCGATCCTCAAGGTTCCAGGTGGTGAATACCGGATCGCCCGCGATCACGCGATCGGCGGCGGGGCGCTCGGTTTGGGGAGTGCCGGTGGGGGCGACGGGCATGAAATGGGGCATGGCGGGGCTCCGGTTGCCGGGTTCACCATCTTGTCGCCGAATTGTCCGGCCTCGGCAACAGCCCCGGTGCGGCCGCCGCATTTCTCGCATCCCGACCGATGCGGCACTTCCCATGCGGTTGCGCATTTGCGAAACTGCGTGAAAATTCTTCGCGGGGATGATGTAACGCCGGTTAACATGCCCCATATTGCAGACAAAGCCGAATGAACGGGAGCATTGCATGGCCGATCTTGAAACCTTGGTACGCGAGTCGCAGGCGCAGGTGGAAAAAAACCAGACCGGGATCGCGGCGATGACCGCGCGGATCGAGGCGGCGCGCGCCAGGATCGAGGCGGGTGAAGACGCCGATATCGACATCGAGAACGCCACGCTGGAGGATGTGCATGCCCATACGGACGTGATGAACGCCAATATCGCCGAACTGATCATGGGGCTGGACGATGTCACCGCTGCCTTTTCGCGGGATTTCGACGAGATGCGCTCAAGAACCGGCTGGGAGAGCTTTGTTGGCATGTTCTCCAGGGCCAAGGCGGACACGATGCGCCAGGAACGCATGCGGACGGCCAATATCGACGACAAGTTGCAGGATCTGATCGCCAAGTCGGATGTGATCGTGCAACTGCTCGAAGGCCAGCTGGCCATGCTGGAGGACCAGAAGACCAAGGTCGAGACCAATCTTGCCGGGACGCTCGACGAACGCGAGGCGACGGTGGGCGCGCTGGAGGGCGTGCGGGCCGATATCCTGGCGATGGATCCGAAGATCATCGAACTGGAAAACCGGATCGGAGTCGAGCAGGACGCCGCCGCGCGCACCAAGCTGGAAACCGAACTGGCCGGGCTGAATGCACGCTATAACGAGATGGTGCGCGACGAACAGGTCAAGCTGGCCAAGTCGCAGACGCTCGAACGCTATATCGAGAAGGGCAAGACCTGGGTCGATTCGCTGCAAAACCAGGCCGCGACGCAGATGGTGCTGATCAACAAGTTGCAGACCGACACGAAACAGCGGGTGGTGCTGTACGACGCGCTCTCGAAATCGCTGAAGACCGCGCAGCAGCAGGACGTGGCGCACCGCATCAACGAGATCGGAGTCAAGACCGATCAGGAGGCGCAGACCGCGATGGCGGCGATCGGATCGGCTACCAACCAGAAGATGGCGGACATGCTTGAAGCGCATGAGGGCCATATGGTCTTTGCCCGCGACGTGCTCGAGGCCAAGGCCAGGGCCGATGAAAGGTTCGCGCGCAGATTTGCGGCGATCGTCGAGAAACACGACAAGAACCTCTACGGGGGCTGAAGTGCAGCGCATTCCCTTCCTCAACCCGGCCAGGACCTGGCCCGAGTGGTGGCTCGATTCCGCCGTCGTGGCGGTGGTCGTGGCCGTTCTGGCCGCCTTGACCGCGATATCGCCGCTGATCCTGGCCGGGGCGGCGGTTGGCGTCCAGGCCGGTGCGGCGCTGCGGCTGTGGTCGCCAGGTGGCCGCGGCGATGCTTGAGGCCGACCATGACCATGTCGGGCTGAGCGATACCTTCGCGAGCCGCCGGTACTTCCGCAAGTTCGAGGCGATCACCGGCCACCTGATGCGGGTGGCCGGCGTGATGCAGGCGGAAGGGGTGCTGAGCCGCGAGGAAGTCAGGGTTCTGACCCGCTATCTGCTGGCGATCAGCCACAGCTTTCGTGCGTTGAGCATGAAATACCTGATGGCAGGGCGCGATAGCGGGCGATCCTTCGGTGTTCTGTCGATGGACAAGCGCGACAGCGGCTTTCCGGTTGCCGCAGAGCTGATGACCATGGCCAACGACGCCCAGCAGGCGGCGGCGCATCTGTCCGGCATGCCCGGTGAGGAGCGGCTGAAGGACGACATGGTGCGCACCATCATCGCCGAGCGCGAGGTGCCGTCCAGGCTGCAATTCGCACTGTCGCAGCGGCTGTACTTTGGCGAGCTGATGCGTGGCGACCTGTTCTGGGTGCAAAACCACCCCGAGTGCCGGTGGCTGGGCAATGTCGGCGATGACCGCCGCCGGTTCCTGGTGCATTGGGCGGTTTACGACAGCCAGCTGAACCTGCCGGTGATCTATCTCATGGAGGTCGAGGATGACGGGCGTACCGCCCTGCCCAAGGACCAGCGCCGTTGGCCGGAGGTGCAGGCGCATCTGATGGGGCAAAGCCTGGGCGGGCTGAAACCGGTCACCATCGCGCGCGGATTCGATGGCGATTTCGCAGACCTGCACCCCAAGCGCCTGCGCCGGTTCCATGTCGGGCCGATGTACAGCCATGCCTATACCGAACAGTCCGGGCCGCTGCGCGAGGTGCTGAAGGAGGCGGGCGCGGCCGAGGGACAGGACTGGGCGCTGGCCTGGACATCGGAAGATCTCGAAAGCGAACGGGTCACACGGGAGCGCGCAGGCTGGTTCGGGACCGTGGAGCGCGAGGTCTTCACGCTCGACCCTTTCGGCGGGCGCGGCGCCGATACCGGCGCCACGCGCACCGCGCGCTCGATCATTCTGCCGCAGCGCCCGTTTCAGGTGCTGGCGGAAAAGAACCCGCCGGGGTTCGCCGACGTGCGCAAGTTCGTGGTCAGCCCGGCGGGGCAGGTGTTGCGGTACTGAATGGCCCGTGCCGGGCCATGCCTCCGGCGGGGATATTTGGGGCCAGAAGAAGGACTGGAAAGGCAAGAAATGAGCCTGACAAGCGACCAGATGGAACTGCGCGAGGCGGATATCGTCAAGCATTACCCCGCAGCGCAGGGGATGCTGGACGGGTTCGACCATTCTCCGCGCATCGCGCGGGGCGCGGTGCCGCCGGCGAGTGAGGAACGCTCGCCCGGGATAGCGGCGCGCCGCCGGTTCCGGCCGACCACGCCGGGGCTGACGACGCGGCGCACGGCGCGGCCCGAGGGTGTGCACCTGATCGAGCGGATACGGGCCGCCGATGGCGACGATCCGCTGGTGTCGCCGGCGCAGGCGGCGGTGATGCACGCGCTGCGCCGCGCCCTGGCGATCGCGCTGGCCATGGCCGAGACCTTCGCCGAGCAGACCGCGCTGGCCGATCTGAAACGCGCCAACCTGGGCGGCGATCTGCCGGCGGAACGGCGCGCCGTGTTTTCCGAGCTGCTGGCCGCCGAGGCGCTGATCTCGGCGCATGTGTTCGGCAATGCCCTGGCCTGGCTGTTGTCGTCGCATCTGGGCGAGATCCAGGTCGAGGTCGGGGAGGTCGAGGAGGTACTGACCGACAACGGCATGCTGGCGCTGCATGGCTGTCTGTGGGAACTGGATCAGCACCTGGCGCGCCTTGCCAGCGACGATGCGCGGCTGGTGGCGACCGCCGGTGCCTATGCCGAACAACTGATGCAGAAGGTGGCGCTGCGCGCGCAATCGGCGCCGCATCTGGCCGGGTTCGTCAATGCCGCATGGCGAGTAGAGGCCGACGACCTGACGCTGCGTGGCTTTACGCCGGCATCGCGGGCCAGGTCGGGAACGCTGGCGATGACGTTCAAGAAGCCGCACGAGGTCGTGGGCAACCACATCGCCAAGTACCAGGCGATGCGTCTGGCAAAGATGCTGATGGCCTATGATTTCGACCGCCGCCTCAATCCGTTCGCCGAACTGGGCGGTTTCATCTTCACCTTCATGGGCGATGGCCGGCCCGGCACCGGCAAGACGACGCTCATCCAGATGATGGCGGGGATGATCAACGACTATTGCCAGATTGCCGGGTATCCGTTCCGCTATCAAAATCTCAGCACGGACAACATCGACAGCTACCAGGGCAAGTCGGGCCAGAACGCCAAGGCGTTCGTCGACAACATTCTCGACCCCGGCGTGATCGGATTCGGCACCATAGACGATATCGACACGCTGGCGGGCAAGCGCGGCGACCGGCAGTCCTCATCGGGGCAGCTTGAAATCACCGCTGTCCTGATGGAGAGCTTTGCCGGCGCCAATACCGTGGTGCGCGGCAACTGCACCTTCGGCATGTTCAGTAACTATCCCGAGAACGTGGACGACGCGCTGCGCCAGCGTGCCGGTGCGCGGTTTCTGGTCGACGGGCCGCAAACGCGGGAGGACTATATCGACATCCTGGCGCTGTTGCTGGGCAAGAACCATTCGATTCCGCTGGGCGAACATGAACTCTATGCCGCCCAGGAGATCAGGCGCGCCGTCGCGGAGAGCTTTGCCAGCCACGCACGGCCCCATGAAGAGGCGCTCGGTCGTGTGTTCGACCGGGTCCGCGAGCAGGTCGGCGAACTGGATACCATCGCCAGGCTGGGCACCTATCTGAAGGGCATTCAGGAGGCCGACGAACGCTTCACCGGGCGCGCGATCAAGAACATCACCGACGCCGTGAAGGTGCGGGCGATGGATTTCGAGTTGCCCGACGAATGGATGGAAAACCCCGATCTGTTCCTGTTTCGCGACTACGACACCAAGAAGGCGATGATCGAGGAACTGCGCGTGCCGATCACGGTGGAGATGGTGATTCAGGAAATCAACCGCTACGCGGATTCCGAGTTTCGCTATGCCGACAAGTCAGACGAGGCGGCGATCGCGGCGATGGTGCGCGATTTCGGGCGCACGGAAGAGGCCAAGCGGCGGTATCTGGAGGGGAAGGGATGATACCAGTGGCGACAGAATTCGCGGCCAGATCGCTTCGCGCCCGACCCGCCCCCGTTCTGGCCAAGGCAAACCCCTTGTCAGACCGTGGGCGACTTGCGCACCTGTCCTCGGGCCTGGTGCAGCCCGCATCATGCCGGCCCAGCGGATCGGAACAGACATGAAGCGCCTCATCGAACGCGGCCTGATGTTCGGCAACCTGATCCGCATCGACAGCCCGGCGCTGGTGGATCGCTACAGCCGCGCTCTGAATCACCTGACGGGGCGGGAAACGGCGCTGGCCGAGTTCCACATCGACCTGTCGGGCTATTCGCCCGAGATCGGCGAGGAACTGGGCGATCACCTTTACCTGAACGAAAACGGCGTCAACCGGCAGTTCATCCTGCTGAGCACCGAACAGAAGACCGCACCGCTGCTGAACGCAAGGTTTTCGACCAGCCGCGATATCCTGCGCCACTTCATCGCCGATAACGAGGCGCAGCTTTTTGCGCTGACGGCCACCGATGCGGTAGCCGGTGAACTGGTCAATTCGGTGATCGACGTCTCCGATCCGGGGCGCCTGTTCGATATCCGCCGCGTCGTGATAGAGGCCGATACCACCGCCGGAACCATCCGTCATGCCGAGCATCTGGCCACCCTTGTCGAGCGGTTCAAGACGCAGGACGACGCCTGGTTCGACGATCTGCTGATCGCAGAGATGATCGCGCTGGCGGGCAAGACCGGAGATGTGACCCGCAACCCGGTCAAGCTGAAATCCGTCGAATACGAGCAGCGCAATTTCTGGACAGCGCATTTCGGCGGGCTTTACCTGTTTCAGGATCTCGAGCATCCGGCGGTGATCGCCAGTTCCGGCACGGACGGGTTGGGCGATTTGCCGGTCAAGTACGTGTTCGATCCGAGCGAACGCAACCGGATCGCCAAGTTCCTGGAATACAACGATCTCGTGGAACCGATCGTCAAGGCGCGCGGGCTGGATGCCGCTGCCATCCTGCGCCAGAAGATGGATTTTATCGTCATCGACGCGGCCGCCGCCGCCGGGCTGGACCTGGACAGCCCCGACCGCACCCATATGCGGCGCCTGGCGCGGGCCAATTCCCAGGCGTTGCCGCCCGAATACCACGGGCTGAGACGGCTATTGGCCTGGGCCGAGGGGGCGGGCAAGTGGCCGCGCATCAGTTCCGACGATCCGGCCTATTTCTATACGCTGCGCGCGGCCGATACCCGGGACCGTGACCTGGTCAACATGTTGCTGGCCGAATTGACGCCGCTGGATGTGCGGCAGTTGTTCATCTGCCACAAGGAACTGTTCTATCGCGCCTACCGGACCTGGCCGGATTCGAAAAAGACCTATGTCGCCGATTTCCTTGAGCGCGAATACCAGGTGGACAAGGCCGGTGCGCGCGCGGCACTCTACGGCCACGAGGCGGACATGACGGGTGCCGAGCCGACGCCCCCGGCGGAGGAGCTGATCCGCCGCGTCGGTCCCTGGGGCGCCCTCGCAAGGAGATAGCCGATGCTGCCGATGCTGCGCCTGATGTTCGTGCTGCTGATCGTTCTCAGCGTGATCTACGTGGCGCTGTCGATCTATTCGCGCAGCGTCCGGCGGAGCAAGCTGGCGGCGCGCTGGGACAGCAAGGAGGTTCTGACGGTCGATCGCGAAACCTTCATCGAACGCGGCCTCAGGAAATACGACGCCTCGTTCCGCCGAAAGCTGATCCTGGGTGTTTATATCGTGCCGCTGACGCTGATCGCACTCATTGTCTACGTCACCAATTTCATGTGAGGGCCAAGACCCATGCGATACGTCAAATGGATATTGATTGTGCTGTTCTGGGGGCTGGTCGCGGCGGTGTTGCACTATACGCTGCCCCAGCACGACATCGCCCGCGTCACCGATACCTATGAAAAGCGCATCGACCCCGGTGAAAACAGCCTGTTCTGGGCGGTTCACGACGTGGGCAGCGATACCACGGCCGCCAACCGTGATGTTTTCTTCATCCAGACACGGCGCGCCAACGGCAAGGTGATGGTCTATCGCAACGAGGACACCGGGTGGTCCTGGCCGCCCTATTTCAAGGTCAACAGCTCCAACCTTCAGGCCGAGGCGGCGGACATGAAATCCACCGCCGAAAACCCCAGATGGGTCGTGATACTCCATTACGGCTGGCGCAACGAATTCATGTCGATCTTTCCCAACGCGGTCAGGATCAGGCCGGCCGACGGCCCCGATCAGCGTATCATCCCGTGGTTCAACATCATCTTCCTGACCCTGCTGTTTGCGCTGATCTGGGCTATCTGGGTGCGTTGGCGGCGGTTTCGCGCCGCGCGGCTGGGTCCCATGTTCGACAGGATGGGCGACAATATCGACGCCGCCGGGGATTCGATTTCGCAAACGGGCAACCGCTTGCGCCGCTGGCTGGACGGCTGGAAGGCGAAATGAGGCAGGCCGGCCTGCCCGACCAGGCACGCCGGGCGCCTTGGCGCGCGGCGTTCAGTCCGAGAAAAGATGCTCGGTCGTGGCCAGATCAAGCGCCTTGTCATGGCCGATACTCAGGAATTCGGCCAGTTTCTGCGCGTTCTCCTGGGGTGCGGCGGCCTGGTGGATACGGCCATAGCGTGCGAAATCCGCATCGCGGATGCGGTCGGCCTCGTGTATCAGGTCGTTGCGGATGGTCGGAAGAAGCCGCTCCAGGGTTTCGGCGCTGGTCTGCTCGCCGGCAAGGCCGACGCGGCGGGCGTGGCCGATAAGGTAGTCGTCGGAATACTGGCACTCGATCTCGAGCATCCGGGTGACCGAGCGGTCCGAGAAGAAATCGTGCATCAGATCCAGATTCGAGGGGTCGATGCAGACGATCAGCCGGTCGGTCTCGTAGTATTCGAACAGCATGCGCATCAGGGCCCGGCGGTGGCGGGCGCGCTTTTCCAGCGTACTTTGGATGCCGCCCAGATCGGGCAGCGGCGTATCCTCTTCGCTGAACAGATATTCGATCGCAGGCAGGTTCGTGACCTGGCGGATCCGGTCCAGCAGGCGTTTGGCGACGTGCCATTTCTTGCACACGATAATCATCAGTTCGCGTTCGCGCCCCAGTGTGCTTTCGGTTTCCCAGAACCGCATTCCGAAGCGCCGCCCGATCCGGCCGCGTCCGGTCAGGAACCTGAACAGGCCGCGACCCTCGTTGGAAATCTGGAATTCCACATCATGCGCGGCATAGAGCCGCCCAAGCCGCGCCTTCAACTCGGTCGCCTCGGGGCTGATCTTGCGGGCAAACAGGAAATCCTGATTCAACAACAGGTCATAGTGATCGTTGTAAAAGGTAACGGGCATCCCGTAGTCCGAGAACATTAGGAATGTCAGGGTACGCGTTTCGATCTCGGGTTCGGGCACCAGATGGCGCACCAGCGTCTGAAAGAAGGTTTCGTCGGGGATCCATGTCGTGGCGAAGAACCGCATCACGTCGCGCCTGGACCTGGTGAAATCGAGTATCCACTCGATCGTGCGCCGGCGCAGGCACCACCACTGGCTGCCGATCTGTACCTGGATATCTGCCGGAATGGGGCGTTGGAGCCGCAATCGGCGTTGCGCTTCGACCGCCGCATAGAACAATCGCTTGTGTTTGCGTTCGTTGAAGAAGTGGCGATAGATCAGCCGGTCTTCCTTCATCCCGGTCTTGATCCAGTCGCTTTCGAAGAAATCGAAGCTTTCGATGAAATCGACATCGTGCCGGTCAAGGAAATCATGCGCGTATTCGGCCGTCTTGATGGCCATGCAATCGCCCGAGAGCATGTAAAAATGCGTGGCACGCGGAAATGCCTCGATCGCGGCGGAAACGGCATGCAGCGTCGCCTGCACCAGCGACCATTCGCCCCAGCCGCATTTGACGCGCCTGCGCGCGAAGGTTACGTTGGGGTTGTCCGAAAGCGCGGCTGCGATACGGCGGAAATCCTGCGCGCGCGCGCGGGCGTCGAAATGGATCGACATGTAGTCGCCCGCAACGGTCAGCCGCTCGGCCTGTTTGATGATCGCCTCGGGGTCCTTGTGGCACAGCAGGATATACGCGATTTTTGCCATTCCGGAAACGGGCCGCCCCAGGTTCAGTCAATTGTTTACCTTGATAAAGGTGAAGGGCAATTGAATAAACATGCAATCTTTGCTTTCTTCAGCGGCAACATGCCTGCCGCCGTTCGCGGCCAAAGCAGGCCAAGGAGGCGCGGCAGATGGGTTTTCCAGGCACCTGGATGACGGAAAGCGAAAGCATGGTTTATCGGGTGGTGCCGAAATGCGCCTGCTCGACCATCGGGCAGATCATGTTCTATTCCGACCACGGCACGTTTTTTGACGGCGACATCCACGACGCCCAGTCCGGGCTGCACAAATGGGCGCTGGAGGACAGCAAGGATCCGATCACGCGCAACGTGCAGGAGCATGGCTCATATGCCTTCACCTGCGTTCGCAACCCCTATACCCGCGTCCTGAGTTCGTTTTTCGACAAGATCTGCGGCATCCAGCGCAACGGCAAACGCTATCGCGGCAATCTGGTGCCGAAACTGACCTACGAATATGGCATCGAGGTTGGCGGCGCGGACGGCAAGGAGGAGTTCGACCAGATCAGGAGTTTCCGCCGCTTTCTTCTTTTCGTGCGCGATACCATCCGCTGGCGCCGCCCGATGGAGCCTGATATCCACTGGTCGGCGATGTCGGGGCATGTTTCGACCTTCATCGTCAATGGCGGTCGCTATGACAACATATTCTGGACCGAGAGCTTCGATGAAGGCATGCAATCGGTCCTGGACGCGGTCGAGACCCGGCACGCGGTGGATCTCAAGAACATCCCGCGATTCAATGAATCCGAAGGCCATGGACCAAAGCGCGCGCATCCGGTCGAGGACTATTTCGACGATCTGTCGATGCATCTGGTCTATGAAATCTACAAGCGCGATTTCGAACTGTTCAAATACGATTTCGAAGACCCGTCCAACAAGATGCCGGTGGGAGAGATCGATCTGAAGGAAGTTCACGCCAAACTGGGCGACTGACGCGGCGGGCGCAAAAAGGTTGCGAAACCGGCGGACCCGGCCTGCCGGGTCAGGAATATCTCTGAAAAAAAGCGTTCCATGTGAACAGCTTCACAGAAGGCGCGCCGGAATGCTGGTGTAGTCGTTACAGCCGACGGGTGTGTTCCGGTCCCCGCCGCGGCGGGGTTTCGAGTGAGTGGTTAAGAAGGCTGCCCGTTGCGCAATCGCGGGCGCGGTGCCCCAACACCGCGTCCGCACCCCTTCGCTCAGCCCATCCGCGCCCAAAGCGCATCGCACATGCGCCCGACACGGTCTTCGATGGCGATGCAGGCATCGACCGCGAGATCCTCGCGCCAGCGACGCGCGACGATCTGGACACCGACGGGCTGCGGGCCGCCCGGCAGTTCGGCCAGACGAGCGGGCACGTTCGCCGCCGGCAGCCCCAAGAAGTTCATCGAATAGGACCACAGCGCCGATCCCAGCGCCTCGCGCACGCCCTCGGCGCCTTCGGTGTCGCGGTCGGGACGAAAGAAGGGCTGGGGCAGGAACGGACACAGCACCAGCGGATACTCCTCCAGAAACAGCGACCATACCCGTGCGAAGTGGCTGCGTTGCGCCATCACGCGCAGCAGTTCCGCCCCCTCATAGGGCGGGAAGCGGGCGTAATATTCATCGAAGATCGCGTTCAGCGTCGGGGAGCCGTGTTTGCGCAGATCCTCGCCCATCAGCGCCTTCATCTCGCCCATCAGGGCGCGGTAGCCCGCCATTGCCGCCGCGCGCAGCTGCGGCGGTTCGACCTCGACCACCTCGTAACCGGCATCGGACAGCGCGTCGCGCGCCGTATCCAGTGCCAGCGATACCTCGGGGTGCAGATCGAATTCCCAGGTTTCCCGGGTAAAGCCGACCCTGACCGGCGTATCGGGCCGCGCACCGCGCCAGGGCAGGGGGACATGGAACGGATCGCGCGCATCCGGCGCGATGAGGGATGGCATCGACAGGTGCAGATCGCGCGCCGAGCGCACCAGCAGCCCTTGCACGGACATGGCCTGCGCCAGCATCCCGCGCTCTGCGGTCTGGCTTGGATTCCATGCCGGCACCCGGCCCAGGCCCGGCTTGACCGTTACCGCGCCGTTGGCGGCGGCTGGAAACCGCAGGCTGCCGCCGATATCGTTGCCATGCCCCAGAACCCCGATGCCCGCCATCACCGCGGCCCCGGCCCCGCCCGACGACCCGCCCGGCGAGACGTGATCGCCCCAGGGGTTGCGGGTGCGCCCGAAAAGCGGGTTGTCGGTATCGGCGCGAAACGAGAATTCGGGCGTGTTGGTGCGCCCGATCACCACGGCCCCGGCCTTTTGAAGGTTCTCCACGACGGGCGCATCGGCCGAGGCGATCAGGTTTTTCAGCGCCACGACACCATTGCTTGTCGCGTGGCCGGCCTGATCCACGTTGATCTTGATCGTCACCGGCAGACCGTGCAGCGGGCCGGGTTCGGCACCGCCCGCGCGCGCCCTGTCCAGCGCACGGGCACGGCCCAGAGCGTCTTCGGCGAGGTTTTCCACCACGGCGTTGAGGCGCGGGTTGATCGCCTCCATACGCGCAAGCGCGTCCGAGACCGCCGTTTCGGCGGTGATGTCGCCCGCGATCGTGCGGGCGGTCAGTTCGGTGGCGTCAAGGCGCCAGAGTTCGGTCCTGGTCATGCGCAATCTCCTTGCGCGACCTTAGGACGCCGGCGCGGGCGTTGCCAAGACGGCAGGTGCGCCGGTGTTTCATTCCCGCGAAGCGGAAGCGGTCCTGCGGGTTGTCGCGGTGAGGATCCGAGGGCGCGATCAGGCGTCCGCTTCGACAGCGGAGCACGAGCGGAGCAAGCGCAAGAACCCGGCCTGTACCGAAGGCGCCTGGAAGCAGGTCAAGCGCCCGATCGCGGCCGGGTTGGGGCGGTCTGGCCGGTGACGAGGCCGAGCGGCCCCGGAACGGGACCGTCGGCTTGTCCGGGCCAGAGGCTGTGCCGGCACGGGTGCGCCGTGCCGTGCCCCGGCCGTCGGGTTTGAGTATTTGCAACCAGAAAGAAGACGGCGGGCAAGCGGCCTTGCCGGCCGGGGCAGGTGTGCTCAGGGGCCGGCATAGCCGATGGTCTTCAGGGCGGCGCGAATCTCGTCCAGAATCGCGGGGTCGTCGATGGTGGCGGGCATCTTGAACGCCTCGCCATCGGCGATCCTGGCCATCGTGGCCCGCAGGATCTTGCCGGATCGTGTCTTGGGCAGCCGGTCAACGACCAGAGCGAGCTTGAAGGCGGCGACCGGGCCGATCCGGTCGCGGACCAGTTTGACGCATTCGCGCACGATGTCGTCATTGGGGCGATCCACGCCCTTGGTCAGACAGACGAAGCCCACCGGCATCTGGCCCTTGAGACGGTCGCTGACGCCGATAACCGCGCATTCGGCGACGTCGGGATGGCTGGCCAGCACCTCCTCCATGGCGCCGGTAGACAGGCGGTGGCCGGCGACGTTGATGACATCGTCGGTGCGCGCCATGATCCAGAGATAGCCGTCTTCGTCCTTCATGCCGGCATCGCCGGTTTCGTAATAGCCGGGGAAGTGATCGAGATAGGATTTGCGGAACCGGTCTTCGGCATTCCACAGCGTCGGCAGCGTGCCGGGCGGCAGCGGCAGCCGGACCGCGATGGCACCCAGTGTGCCGGGCGGCATTTCGTGGCCTGCCTCGTCGAGGATTTGCACGTCGTATCCCGGCATCGCCACGGTGGGCGAGCCGATCTTGACGGGCAGCGGTTCGATTCCGGCCGGGTTGCCGGCGATGGTGTATCCCGTTTCGGTCTGCCACCAGTGGTCGTAGACCGGCACGCCGAGGATCTTCTGCGCCCATTCGATCGTATCCGGATCGGCGCGTTCACCGGCCAGATAGAGCGCGCGCAGGCAGGAGAGGTCGTATTTATCGCGGTACTCGCCTTTGGGATCCTCGCGCTTGATGGCGCGGAAGGCGGTGGGAGCGGTGAAGAAGCTGCGTACCTTGTGTTCGCTTATCACCCGCCAGAATGTACCGGCATCGGGCGTGCCGACGGGCTTGCCCTCGAATACCACGGTGGTGTTGCCGTGAACGAGCGGCGCATAGCAGATGTAGGAGTGGCCCACGACCCAGCCGACATCGGACGCGGCCCAGAACACGTCGCCCGGATCGACGTTGTAGATGTTCTTCATGGTCCAGTTCAGCGCCACCAGATGCCCGCCGGTGTGGCGCACCACGCCCTTGGGCGCGCCGGTCGTGCCGGAGGTGTAGAGGATATAGGCCGGGTGATTGCCTTCGACGGGAACGCATTCGGCGGGTTCCACCCCGTACTGGAACGCATGCCAGTCGTAGTCGCGCCCGTCTTCGAGATGCGCCACCTCTTCCTCGCGCTGGAAGATGACGCAGAAGTCGGGTTTGTGGCTTGCCTGGCCGATGGCGCCGTCGAGCAGCGGCTTGTAGTGCACGACCCGGCCCGGCTCGATTCCGCATGAGGCGGCGATGATGCACTTGGGCTGACAATCGTCGATGCGGACCGCCAGTTCGCTGGCCGCGAAACCGCCGAACACGACCGAATGGATCGCGCCGATGCGCCCGCAGGCCAGCATCGCCTCGATCGCTTCGGGGACCATGGGCATGTAGATGATGACGCGGTCGCCCTTTTCGATCCCTCGGGCGCGCAGGGCGCCCGCCAGGCGGGCGACTCGTGAACGCAACTGCGAATAGTTGATCTTCTGCTTGACGCCGGTCACGGGGCTGTCGTGGATGATCGCGGTCTGCGCGCCGCGCCCGGCCTCGACATGGCGGTCGACCGCGTTCCAGCAGGTGTTGACCATGCCATCGGCGAACCATTCATATAGCGGCGCGTTCTGGTCAAACAGCGCCCTGGTCGGCTTGCGGTCCCAGTCGATGGCCTCGGCCGCCTGCATCCAGAAACCTTCCGGGTCGCGCTTCCAGCCTTCGTAGATATCCTTGTATGCCATGCCTTGCTCCTCCGGGTTCGCTGAGACGGTGTTAGGAGACAGGGTGCCCTGACGGCAAGCCCGTTGAAAGGCGGAGCGTCAGATTATCGCGAGAAATTTGCAGAATCATCCATCTGGAACTTGCAAAGTTTTGCAAAATCCGGAAGTTCAGCTTTTTGAGTTGAATAGCAGACACGATTTGCAAAACCGGGACTCGCGGCGTGGCAAAGCCATGCGGGAGTGCCGGCCGCGTCCGTAACGCGGCCGAATTCCGACATTCGCGCTGTCGAATCCTTGCGAGAATCGGCCGACACGGTGTGCAACCTTCGCGCCATGGGCCGGCATGCCGCCGTCCCTGTTTAGGACAAGCCAAGATGGCCGATACCAAGAAGAAACCGGCGAAACCCGGCGACAAGACCACCAAGAAATAACCCGATCCGCCCAGGCCGCCGCGACCCGACCGGTCGCGGCGGTCTTTGCGTTTCAGCCGTAATGCGCAACCGGCGTGCCGGCGATGGCGGCCATGTTCAATAGCCCCCGCGCCGATATCGAAGGCGTCACGATATGGGCGCGGTTGCCCATGCCCATCAGCACCGGCCCGACCTCGAGCCCGCCGGCACGCATCTTGAGGATGTTGCGCACGCCCGAAGCGGCGTCGGCATGGGCAAAGACCAGCACGTTCGCGGCGCCCTGCATGCGTGAGTTCGGGAAGATCCGGGCACGAAGTTCGGGGTCGAGCGCGGCATCGACGTTCATTTCGCCCTCATAGACGAAATCGCGCGGTTCGCGGTCGAGCAGGGCCAGCGCCTGGCGCATCCGCTTGCCCGACCCTTCGGCCTGGTTGCCGAACTGCGACTGGGAACAGAAGGCGATGGCCGGATCCAGCCCGAAGCGGCGTACATGCCGGGCGGCGCCGATGGCGATCTCGGCCAGTTGTTCGGGGTCCGGCAGCTGGTGGACGTGGGTGTCTGCGATGAACAGCGGCCCGTCTTCGAGAATCATCAGCGACAGCGCCCCGTGCGGGCGCAGGTCGGCCGTGCCCAGAACCTGTGTGACATAGTTCAGGTGCCAGCGGAATTCGCCGAATGTGCCGCAGATCAGGCTGTCGGCCTCGCCCCGATGTACCATGATGGCGCCGATGGCGGTGGTGTTGGTGCGCATGACGGCCTTGGCGATGTCGGGCGTGACGCCGCGACGCTGCATCAGATCGTGATAGCTGGTCCAGTAATCGTAGTAGCGCGGGTCGTTTTCCGGGTTCACGATCTGGATGTCGGTGCCGGGGCGGATGCGCAGGCCGTGGCGTTCGCAGCGGCTTTCGATCACCTCGGGACGTCCGATCAGAACCGGGGTTTCGGTGGTTTCTTCCAGAATCGCCTGTGCGGCGCGCAGCACGCGCTCGTCCTCGCCCTCGGCAAAGACGATCCGGCGCGACGCGGCGCGGGCCGCCTCGAACACCGGCCGCATAAGCAATGCTGATCGAAACACGGTCTGGTTAAGTTTGTCTTTGTACGCGGCCAGGTCTTCGATCGGTCTCGTGGCGACACCGCTTTCCATCGCCGCGCGGGCGACCGAAGATGACACGACAGCGACCAGCCGCGGGTCGAACGGTTTGGGAATCAGATAGTCGGGACCGAAGGTCAGTTGTTCGCCGCGATAGGCCGCCGCCGCCTCGGCGCTGGTGGTGGCGCGGGCCAGATCGGCGATACCGGCGATGCAGGCCAGTTGCATTTCGTCGTTGATTTCGGTCGCGCCCACGTCCAGCGCCCCCCGGAAGATGAACGGGAAACACAGCACGTTGTTGACCTGGTTGGGAAAATCGCTGCGCCCGGTGGCGATGATCGCATCGGGCGCAACGGCGCGGGCGGCATCGGGCAGGATTTCGGGGGTGGGGTTGGCCAGGGCAAAGATGATCGGGCGGTTGGCCATTCTGGCCACCATCTCCGGGGCGAGCACGTCGGGGCCGGACAGGCCAAGGAACAGGTCGGCGCCGTCGATCACCTGATCGAGCGTGCGAAGATCGGTGGCCTGGGCGAACGCCGCTTTCTGCGGGGTCATGTCGGCCTCGCGTCCTTCATGCACCAGCCCGTGAATGTCGCAAAGCCAGACATTCTCGCGCTTCACGCCGAGTTTCAGCAGCATGTTGAGACAGGCGATGCCCGCCGCGCCGCCCCCGGTCGAGACGATCTTGATATCGCCAAACGCCTTGCCCGCGACATGCAGCGCGTTGGTGGCCGCCGCGCCGACCACGATGGCTGTTCCGTGCTGATCGTCGTGAAATACGGGAATGTTCATGCGTTCCCGGCACAGCTTTTCCACGATGAAACAGTCGGGTGCCTTGATATCCTCGAGGTTTATCGCGCCAAAGGTCGGTTCCAGCGCGCAGACGATTTCGGCCAGCCTTTCGGGGTCGGTTTCGTTCACCTCGATATCGAAACAGTCGATATTGGCGAATTTCTTGAACAGGACCGACTTGCCTTCCATCACCGGTTTGCTGGCCAGCGCGCCGATATTGCCCAGCCCCAGCACCGCGGTTCCGTTCGAGACCACCGCCACCAGGTTGCCCCTGGCGGTGTAGCGCGCGGCGTTGGCGGCATCGTTGCGGATCTCGAGACAGGCTTCGGCCACGCCGGGGGAATAGGCGCGGCTGAGATCGCGGCCGTTGGCCATCGGCTTGGTGGCCCTGATCTCCAGCTTTCCGGGTTTCGGAAACTCGTGATAGAACAGCGCCGCCTGGCGCAGACTTTCTTTTTCGGACATGTCACCACACCTCTCGAGGATATAGTTTAGCGTTAAACTATTTTCTCGACGGGGGGAACCGGTGTTTTTCGAACCGGCGGAAAAGCCGCCGCGAAAACCGACAGGCTTGCATCCGGCCACTCTTGCCGCAAGATTGCGCGGCACAGTCAGGAGATTACCGGAATGTCGCTGATAGCCGCCGCCGCCGCCGTGCGCGAAAACGCCCATGCCCCCTATTCCGGGTTCAAGGTGGGGGCCGCGCTGCGCGCCGCATCGGGCGCGGTCTATGCCGGTTGCAACGTCGAGAACGTCGCCTATCCCGAAGGCACCTGCGCCGAGGCGGGCGCCATTGCCGCCATGGTGGCGGCGGGCGAAACCGAACTGACCGAGGTCTGCGTGTTTGCCGACAGCCCGGTACCGGTGTCGCCCTGCGGCGGCTGCCGGCAGAAGCTGGCCGAATTCGGCAAGGGCGATGTGCGCGTGACAATGGCGACGGTGCAAGGGGGGGAACTGGTCATGACGCTCGACGAGCTATTGCCCGGGGCCTTCAACAAAGACCACATGGCGGGGCGCTGAGGCGCATGGATGCGCGCGGCGTCATCGCACGGTTGCGCCGGCGCCAGATTCCTTCGGCCGGGGAGCTGCGCTGGTTCGCGCAGGGTTTGGCCGACGGTACGGTCAGCGATGCGCAGGCCGGTGCGTTCGCGATGGCCGTCTGCATGATGGAACCGTCTGGCGGGCTGGGTGCCGAGGGCCGCGCCGCGCTGACCCTGGCGATGCGCGACAGCGGCGATGTTCTGCGCTGGGAACTGGACGGGCCGGTGATCGACAAGCATTCCACCGGCGGGCTGGGCGATTGCGTGTCGCTGATCCTGGCCCCGGCGCTGGCCGAATGCGGCGCCTATGTGCCGATGATCTCGGGGCGCGGTCTGGGCCATACCGGCGGCACGCTCGACAAGATTGAA
Source organism: Jhaorihella sp. (assembly GCA_047975215.1). Taxonomy (GTDB): domain Bacteria; phylum Pseudomonadota; class Alphaproteobacteria; order Rhodobacterales; family Rhodobacteraceae; genus JAGRMG01. The sequence goes on along the minus strand of JBKEDD010000112.1, from coordinate 37,464 downwards.
TCCATTCCCGGCGTCGCCACGGCGGTTTCGCGCGACCGTCTGGCGGATATGCTGGGCCGTGCGGGATGCGCCATAGTCGGTGCCGGCGCGGGGATCGCGCCGGCCGACCGGCGCCTTTATGCAATCCGCGATGTCACCGCGACGGTCGAAAGCCTGGATCTCATCACAGCGTCGATTCTGTCCAAGAAGCTGGCGGCCGGGCTTGATGCGCTTGTGCTGGACGTGAAGGCCGGCAGCGGCGCCTTCATGAAGACCGACGAAGACGCCCGCGCGCTGGCCGCTGCGCTGTGCGACAGCGCCGGGGCGGCGGGGTGCAGGACAGCCGCAATCATCAGCGACATGAATCAGCCGCTTGCGCCCGCGCTGGGCAACGCGCTGGAGGTGGCCGAGGTCATGCGCGTGCTGACCGGGCAGGAGGGCGGCCCGCTGATGCAGTTGACCGCCGCGCTGGGCGGCGTCGTTCTGGCCGAGGCCGGGCTGGACGACGATGTTCAGACCGGGGCCGACAGGATCATGGCGGCGCTGCGCGAGGGTCGCATCGCCGACCGGTTCGGGCGCATGATCGCAGGCCAGGGCGGGCCGCTGGGCTTTGTCGAGGACTGGCGGCGGTTTTTGCCCGAAGCCAACGTGATCCGCGAAGCCGGGGCGCGCGAGGCCGGCTATGTAAGCGCCATGGACGGCGAGGCACTGGGCCTTGCCGTCGTGGCGCTTGGCGGCGGGCGGCAGGTCGAGAGCGATGCCATCGACCCCTCGGTGGGGCTGAACCGGGTGGTGCGGCTGGGCCAGAGGGTCGAGGCCGGTCAGCCGCTGGCGCTGGTTCATGCGGCGCGCGAGGATGCGGCCCAGACGGCGGTTGCAGCGGTGCGGTCCGCCATCACGCTGTCACCCGAACCGGTGCCGGTGCCCGAACTGATTCGCGAAAGGGTGGGCTGATGGCGCGTGCCTTCCTTGTGGTGATGGATTCGGTGGGAATTGGCGGGGCGCCGGATGCCGGCCGGTTCTTCAACGGCACGGTGCCTGATACCGGCGCGAACACGGTCGGCCATATCGCGCAGGCCTGCGCCGGGGGGCGTGCCGAGCAGGGGCGCAGCGGGCCGTTGCGCCTGCCGCATCTGGACGGTCTGGGGTTGGGGGCGGCGGTGCGGCTGGCCTCGGGCGCGCCGACACCGGGGCTCGAGGCCGAGCCCACCGGCCTCTGGGGCGCGGCGAGCGAGATATCGAACGGCAAGGACACGCCATCGGGCCATTGGGAACTGGCCGGGCTGCCGGTACCCTGGGACTGGACACATTTCCCCGATACGACCCCCTGTTTCCCCCCGGACGTGACACGCGCGGCGATGCGGGCCGCGGGCACGCCGGGCATTCTGGGCAATTGCCACGCGCCGGGCACAGCGATCATCGAACGGCTGGGGCAGGAGCACATGCGGACGGGCTGGCCGATCTGCTATACCTCTGTCGACAGCGTGTTCCAGATCGCGGCGCATGAAGAGACCTTCGGGCTGGACCGGCTGTTGCGCATGTGCCGCGATCTGGCGCCGATCCTGCACGGTATGCGGGTCGGGCGCGTGATCGCGCGCCCGTTCACCGGAAATTCGCGAACCGGTTTCATTCGCACCACGAACCGGAGGGATTTCGCGATACCCCCGCCCGCGCCGGTGCTGACCGACTGGGTATCCGAGGCCGGTGGCGCGGTGCATGGAATCGGAAAGATCGGCGATATCTTCTCGATGCAGGGGATCGACACGTCGCACAAGGGTACGGATTCCGATCTGATGGATCACCTGATGCGCAAGGTTCGCGAGGCCGACGATGCCAGCCTGACATTCGCCAATTTCGTGGAGTTCGACAGCCTCTATGGCCATCGCCGCGATGTCAGCGGATATGCGCGGGCGCTGGAGTGGTTCGACGTTCGCGTCGGGGAAATCCTGCAAATCCTGCGCTCCGGCGACATGCTGCTGATCTGTGCCGATCACGGCAACGATCCGACCTGGACGGGCACCGATCACACCCGCGAGCGGGTGCCTGTCCTGGTGGCGGGCAAGGGTGCCGGGTCGGTGGGGCAGGTGGCCTTTGCAGACGTGGCGGCCAGCGTCGCGGCGCATTTGGGCGTGCCGAACAGGGGGGCGGGGCGCAGCTTTCTCTGACCCCGAGGCCAGAGCGGGGCGCGTCAGGACAGCCCCGGCCGCAGCGGCGATGCCGCCGTCAGCCCGCCATCGACGGTGAACATCTGCCCGGTGGCGAATGCGGCGGCGTCCGAGGCCAGCCAGACCGCCATCGCCGCGATGTCGCCGGGTCGGCCAAAGCGGCGCACCGGATGGCGGGCCAGCGCGTCCTGCCGCGCCCGGCCCGGATCGGTGGCCAGATCGAAGGCCGCATCCAGCATTCTCGTCTCGATCCAGCCCGGACAGATCGCGTTGCATCGGATATCCGGCCCGTGATCGACGGCGATCGAGCGGGTCAGCCCGTGAACGAAGGCCTTGGACGCGTTGTATAGCGCCATCTGCGGGTCGGCCATCCGGCCCGAGATCGAGCCGATATTGATGATGGACGCGCCCCTGCGCATCCGGGGAATGAAGGCGCGGCAGGTGTTGAAGACGCCGCGCGCATTCACCCCCATCACCAGTTCCCAATCGGTATCGGTGCTGTCTGCAACGGTCTTTTCCAGTTGCACGCCTGCGTTGTTGACAAGCACATCCAGTGGCCCCGCGGCCTCTGCCAGCGCCGCAACTTCTGCGGCATCGGCCACGTTCGCGCGGTGCCAGATGCAGGCCCCCGGCAGATCGCCACGCCCGCCGCGCCCGCAGACGATAACTTCGGCGCCCTCGGCAAGGAACGCATCGACGATGCCGCGCCCGATGCCCTGCCGCCCGCCCGTGACCAGCGCCCGCCTGCCGCGCAATTGCCCGGCCCCGGTCACGGGCGCATCTGCTGGACCTGCGCGGTCAGCCCCCCGTCGAGTACCCAGAGCTGGCCGGAGGCATAGCGCGCCTCGTCGCCCGCAAGCCAGTTGACCAGGCCCGCCACGTCCTCGGGCGTACCGTAGCTGCGCATCGGGTGGATGTCGCGCACCGCTTGCTGCAGCGCGCCGATGTCGCGCCCGCCGCCTCCCGACCCCGCGCCGCTGAAGAAGCCCTGCAACATCGGCGTGTCGATATACCCCGGGCAGACCGCGTTCACCCTTATGCCCTCGGGCCCGTGATCGCAGGCCATGGCGCGGGTCAGCGCGTGTACCGCGCCCTTGGTGGCGCAATAGGCGGCCAGGCCGGGATCGGCGATAAACCCGTCATAGGATCCGAAATTGACGATGCTGGCGGTCCCGCCGCCGTTCTTCGAACGCGCCGCGACCGCCGCCCGCAATAGCGGCAGCGCGTGCTTGCTGGCCAGGAACGTGCCGGTGACGTTGACCGCGAAGGACCGGTTCCATTCTTCAAGCGAAGTGTCCTCGGCGGTTTTCTCGATCTCGACACCGGCGGCGTTGACCAGGATGTCGAGCCGCCGCTCGGTCACCGCGCCCAGTGCGGCGCGCACGCTGTCTTCGCGTGTCACGTCAAGCGTGAGGGGGCGCAGGGCGGCATCGGGCGCCTCTGCCTCGCCAAGATCGGCGGAATAGACCGTGGCGCCCTCGCGCGCCAGCCGGGCGCAGACCGCGCGCCCGATGCCCCCGCGCCCGCCCGTGACCAGTGCGACCCGTCCCGATAGCGCGCCACCGCTCATGCCTGGGCCGACTGCGCATAGGCGCTCAGAACTAGGCCGTGAAAATGGTGCAGCGCGTGTTCGGACAGCCCCGAACCGCCGGGATCGGCGACAATCCGGCCCTGGGTGAAGGCCGGAGTGGCCATGCCCTTCTGCACGGTTTCGCAAAGCGCGATATCCTCGGCCTGCAATACCTCGTCCAGATAGCGGATCGCCTCGCGCTCCATGGCGTCCGGTTCGGGCGTCTCGAGGTAGAAATCATAGGTCTCGAAGGTGCGGCCCTCGTCAATCGGCACCACGTTCATCACGATCATCGAGGACCGCCCCGGATAGCGCATCAGGCAGGTATTGGGCCACAGCCACCAGACCGCATGGGTGCGCACGGTGGCGCGCGACACGTCATAGGCGCTGTTGGGGCGGTTGCCGGCCTCGGCCATGTGGCTGGACCATATGCCGTGCGTCGTGACCTTGTAGGTGTCCATCTCGATCAGGGTGCAGAAATCGCGATGCGCTGTCGGGCAGTGGTAGCACTCAAGGAAATTGTCCACCACGGTCTTCCAGTTCGACCCGATGTCGTAGGTCAGGCGGTGGCCGTGGGTCAGGTTTTCGATATCGGGCGCCCAGTGGCGGATCTCGGCCTCAAGATCGCCCGCCTGCGTGGCCAGCGGCCGCGCGGCGGCGTCCAGGTTGACGAAGACAAAGCCGCAGAATTCCTCGGCCTGCACCGGCGAGAGACAGATGCTGCCCGTATCGAAGCCCTGAAGATGCTCGGTATGGGGTGCGCGCGCCAGAGTCCCGTCCAGCCGGTAGACCCAGGCGTGATAGGGGCACAGGATGCGGGTGGTGTTGCCCTCGCCCGTCAGAAGTTTGTGCGCCCTGTGCTTGCACACGTTGTAGAACGCGCGCAGCGCGCCGTCGCGGCCGCGTATCACCGCGACCGGATTCCCGGCGATATCGGCGGTCACATAGTCGCCGGCATTTCGCAGTTTTTCGGCGTGGCACAGCCATTGCCAGGTTCGTGCCATGATTGCCTCCCGGTCGACGCGGTGCCAGTCGGCCCTGGTGTAGGCATCGCGGTGCAATGACAGCGACCGGGCCGGATCGGGGTCGTAGCCCTGGGCGATGGCGGCGAATTCGGCATCGGTCGGGCGACGGGTCATGGCGGCGGTCCTTTCGCGTGTCCTGTGGGTCGGTGTGCGGTATCGGGGCGGTTCGTTGCGGCGGAATGCTGGCGGAAACCGCCGGGCTCTCGTGGTATTGCCGTACTCCCGCGGCCTTTCGCGCGGAACGTACGCGCCCGGGCGCGGCGGCGGCGCATGACATCGCGCAGGAAGTTGCGCCGGCAGCCCCGGACCGCAATACATGGCTTGGAATTGATGATAGGATCAACCCGGCATCGGCGCAATAGCACGACCGCCACAGGCCCCCGACCGTCCGGTGCGGATTCGCGAAGACGGTTGTCGGGTTGCCGGGAAGGTTATATCGACGGGTCAACCAACGATAACACAACAGGGAGAGAAACGATGACATCAGCCTATCTGGGACTGGCCGTTGCGGCGCTTGCGGCGGTTGCCGGCGGCGCGAAGGCGGCCGATCTGGGCGCCAGCGGCGAGCCGATCAAGCTGGCGATCAACGAATGGACCGGTCAGCACGTGACCACCCATGTCGCCGGTGAGATGCTCAAGGCCGCCGGCTATGATGTCGAATACGTCACCGCCGGCATGATGAACCAGTTTCAGGCCATTGCCGATGGCGACATTCACGCGACGCTGGAAATCTGGTCGTCCAATGTCAGCGACGAATACGCCAAGAAGGTCGCCGAGGGCACGGTCGTGGAACTGGGCGATCTCGGCCTCGACGCCAAGGAGGGCATCGCCTATCCCGCCCATGTCGCCGAGCTGTGCCCGGGCCTGCCGGCCTGGGAGGCGCTGAAGGATTGCGCCCAGGTATTCGCCACCGCCGACACCATTCCCATGGGCCGGCTGGTCGATTACCCGGCCGACTGGGGCACCCCGGGCGCCGACCGGATGGCCGGGTTCGACCTGCCGTTCAAGGCCGTTCCGGCCGGGTCCGAGGGCGCCCTGATTGCCGAACTGCGCGCCGCGACCGAGCGCAAGTCGCCCCTGCTGATCACCTTCTGGCAGCCGCACTGGGCGATGTCGGCCTATGACGTGAAATTCGTCGATCTGCCGGTGGGCAACGAGGAGTGCTTCAACGATCCGGCCTGGGGCGTGAACCCGAACGCGACCCACGATTGCGATTTCGCGCCCTCGCGCATCTTCAAGGGCGGCTGGGCCGGTCTGGAGGACAAGTGGCCGGCGGCCTACCAGATCCTGACCAACTACCAGCTTTCCGTCGAGGACCAGCAGCCGATGATGGGCGCTATCGACGTGGATGGCGGTTCGGTTCAGGATGTGGTCGCGGCCTGGATGTCGGAAAACGAGGACAAGTGGCGCCCGGTGGTGGATGCCGCGACCAGGTGAGCACGAACGCGTGAGCAAGCCCAAACCGCCGGCCATCGCCTGCGAGAATGTCTGGCAGGTGTTCGGCCCCGATGCGAAGACCGCGCTGTCCGATGTGCTCGCGCGATCCGGCGGCGATCCGCAGGCCGCCGCCGGGCTGCTTCGCGCGGCCGGGCTGATCCCGGCGGTGCAGGACGCGACGTTCGAGGTCGGCCATGGCGAACTGTTCGTCATCATGGGCCTTTCGGGGTCGGGCAAGTCCACGCTGGTGCGCTGCATTGCGCAGCTTCTCGAAGGGACCAGCGGCGAAATCTCCATCGAGGGCGAAAATATCGTCGGGGCGGGCAAGCATCGTCTGACCCGGCTGCGGCGCGAAAAGATGGGTATGGTGTTTCAGCATTTCGGCCTGTTCCCGCACATGACGGTGGCCGAGAACGTCGCCTATCCGCTGCGCGTTCAGGGGGTGGACCGCAAGCGGCGGCGCCAGCGCGCGCAGGAGGTCATTGCGCTGGTCGGCCTGCAGGGGCGCGAAGGCGCCTATCCGCGTGAGCTGTCGGGCGGCCAGCGCCAGCGCGTCGGCATCGCGCGCTCGCTGGCGGTCAATCCCGACATCTGGTTTCTCGACGAACCGTTCTCGGCGCTCGATCCGCTGATCCGGCGGCAGTTGCAGGACGAGTTCCTGCATATCCAGTCGGAGTTGCGCAAGTCCATCATCTTCATCACTCATGACATCGCAGAGGCCCTGAAGCTGGCCGACCGCATCGCCATCATGCGCGACGGGCGCATCGTGCAGATCGGAACGCCGACCGACATCGTGCTGCGCCCGGTCGACGAATATGTTCGCGAATTCTCCAGGGACGTGGCCAAGGGCCGGCATGCCCGCGTCGCCTCGGTCATGCAGCCGACGGACAGGTGCAAACCCGGCCCGGACGATCCGGGATTGTGCGAGGGCATGACGCTGGACGTGGCGCTGGCGCGCTGCATGGACCTTTACCAGCCCGTCCCGGTCTGGGACGACCGGGGCGCCTGTGTCGGCGCGGTCAACCCCGCCGACCTCGCCGCCGCCCTTCAGGTCGAGGAGACATGACCGCCGCCGCGGACCGGCCGGCCCGCGCCATTGCGGCACCCGGGGTGCGGGCGGCATTGGTGGTGGTGCTGGCGGGCGCGCTTTGCCTGGCGCTGGCGCCCCGTTTTCCGTGGCTGGCGGAGTGGCCCGAGGCCTGGACGCTGCCGGCGACGCAATGGGTCGGCAGCGCCATGACCTGGCTGCTTGAGGCGATCAAGCCGCTGGCCCGAGAGTTTTCGGCGCTGATGCGTCACCCGATGGACTGGGCCAATCTGGCGCTGAATGCAACGCCCTGGCCGATCACCATAGGCATCGTCGCCGCGCTGGGCTGGTATCTGGGCGGGTTCGCCATGGCGGCGCTGGGGGCGGTCGGCCTCGGTTTCGTCGTTGCCTCGGGCTATTGGTCGCAAAGCATGAATACCCTGGCGCTGGTTGCGGTCTCGGTGCCCCTGGCGCTGATCGTCGGTGGCGCCATCGGCATCCTGGCCAACGAGGTGCCGGGGCTGAAACCGCCCGTTCAGGCGTTGCTGGACGTGATGCAGACGGTGCCCACATTCGCCTATCTGACGCCGCTTCTGCTGCTGTTCGGATTTGGTCCGGTGGTCGGGCTGATCGCGTCGGCCATCTATGCAGCGCCACCCATGGCGCGCAACGTGCTGCTGGGGCTGGAACGGGTCGATCCCGAGATCCGCGAGGCCGCCGTGATGTCGGGAGGCAGCCGCGCGCAGCAGTTGTTTCAGGTCGAAATCCCATCGGCTGCATCGCAGATCATGGTTGGTGTCAACCAGTGCCTTATGGCCGCGCTTTCGATGGTCATCATCGCCGCGGTGATTGGCGGTTTCGACGATATCGGCTGGGAGGTGCTGTTGACCATGCGCAAGGCGCAGTTCGGCCAGTCGCTGCTGGCGGGGCTGGTGATCGTGGTCTTTGCCGTGGTGATCGACCGCTACAGCGGCGTTCTGGCGAGCGAACGGGTCCGCCACGATTCGCGCGCGGCCTATCTGCTGCTGGCGCTGAGCGTCGTTCTGACGGCGCTGTTCTGGTCCAGCCTGCCCGACGCCGCCACCTTCCATGTGCTGACCCCGGTGGCCGAGGCCGTGGACAAGAGCCTGACGGCCTTCACCATCGCCAATGGCGCGACGCTTGACGCGATCAAGAACAACGCCATGTTCTTCGGCCTGCTGCCGCTGCGTATCGGTCTGGATCAGGCGGTACTGCCGTTCACCTGGGGGTTTGCCTGGACCGGCACGATGAGCTGGACGCTGTTCGCGCTGGCTGCGCTGCTTTGCCTGGTGCTGATCTGGCGGGGCCGGCCGACGGCCGGGCTGATGCTGGTGATCGCCGCGGGTATGCTGGAAACCGGGATCGCCGATCTGCCCTGGCCGTTCGTACTGATCGGGGCCGGTGCGCTGGGCTGGGTTGCGGGCGGCTGGCGGCTGGCGCTGCTGTCCGTCGTCCTGCTTTCGACGGTCCTGCTTTCGGGGCTGTTCGAACGCGCGCTGATGTCGCTTTACCTCAGCGGAGCGGCGGTGTTTGCCTGTGCGCTGGCCGGCGGCGCAATCGGATGGCTGGCCGCCGTCAGCCCGATGGCCTGGCGGCTGGTGCGCCCGCTTTGCGACATGCTCCAGACCATTCCGCTGTTCGTGTTCCTGATCCCGGTGCTGATGTTCTTTCAGATCGGCGAGTTCTCGGCCTTTCTGGCGATCTGCGCCTATGCTGTCGTGCCGATGATCCGCTATACGCGGCACGGGCTGGTTTCGACCCCGCCGGACCTGATCGAGGCGGCGGTTGCCTCGGGCGCCACCGATGCGCAGATCATGCGCGACATTCGCTTGCCCTATGCGGCGCCGACCATCCTTCTGGGTCTCAACCAGACGATCCTTTATGCCTTTTCCATGCTGGTGATCGCGGCGCTGATCGGAACCACCGGGCTAGGTCAGTCTATCTATCTGGCGCTGGGTCAGGCCGATGTCGGACTGGGCGTATCGGCCGGTGCCGCGATGGCGATCCTCGCGCTGCTCGCCGACCGGATCGTGCAGGGCTTTGCCGCGGAAAGGCGGCGCGCATTGGGCTTGTAGCGAAGCTGCGTCGGTGACAGGAAGGGGGCGACATGGAACCCGTATCGCTCGCCTTACCCGCCGCCGTCCCGTGGGGGCCGTGGTGGATGCCGGTCCGCCGGACGGACGCCGGCCATATCTTGCCGGTGGCGGCGCTGACGGTCCGGCGCGCGCAGCACCTTGCCCCGGCAACGCCGAGCGTTCTTCGGACCGGCAGAATCCTCGTGGGCGCGCCGAGCGAGGTTCTTCCCGGCTTGCGCCTGTCGGCAGAAAAGGAACTGACATGACCGGATGGTTGGAATTCATCGCCGCGCTTGCGGTCTTCATGCTGAGCCACATGATTCCGGTGCGCCCGCCGGCACGGCCCTGGCTTATTGCGCGGCTTGGCGTGCGTGGCTATTTCATCGGCTACAGCATCCTGTCGGTCGCGGTTCTGGCCTGGCTGATCGTGGCCGCGGCGCGGGCGCCCTTCGTGGCCGTGATTCCCTATCACCCGGTGCTGATCTGGGTGCCGCTGCTGGCGATGCCGCTGGCCTGCTGGCTGGGGGTGGCGGGGCTGGCGGCGGTCAATCCGTTGTCCTTCGGTGGGCTGGGGCGCGGGGAATTCGATGCGGACAGGCCCGGCGTTCTCGGGCTGACGCGCCATCCTCTGCTGCTGGCCATGGCGGTCTGGGCCTTCGCGCACATGCTGGCCAACGGCGATCTGGCGCATGTCATCCTGTTCGGCCTGTTCGTCGGTTTCGCGGCCGCCGGCATGGCGCTGATTGACCTGCGCCGCCGTCGCGAGTTGGGGGCCGAGGCCTGGGCGGCACTGGCCCGCAACACGGCGCGTTTGTCCTTGCGCGGGCTGCGGCATGTGCGCCTGTCGCCGCCGGTATTGCTGGCGGCGGCGGTGGTCTATGCGCTGTTGCTGTGGTTGCACCCTTTCGTGATCGGCGTGTCGCCGCTGCCCTGATCGCGGACCCCGCCGCGTGCGTGGCCTTTCGCGCTCTGGCCGCGCGGGGCCGGAAGTGATAGGGCCATATCATCCGCCGCATGGCGCATGCGACAAGGAAAGACGCGATGAACCTCGCATATGTGATCTGCCAAGCCCGAGGCGAAACCGATCGTCTGCTGAGCACGCTGGCCCTGCGCCTGAAGGCGCGCGGCGTTGCCCTTGCCGGCGTGGTCCAGACCAACACCGAATGCAGCGACAGCACCAAATGCGACATGGACGTGCAGGTCTTGCCCGATGGCGAGACCATCCGCATATCGCAATCGCTGGGCGCATGGTCGCGCGGCTGCAGGCTGGATCCGGCGGCGCTGGAACGTGCGGTGGCGCAGGTGGGCGCCTGCCTGGACAGCGGACCGGAACTGCTGATCGTCAACAAGTTCGGCAAGCACGAGGCCGATGGGCGTGGTTTCCGGCCCCTGATCGGCGAGGCGCTGGGGCGCGGCATTCCCGTTCTCGCCGGAGTGAACGGGTTGAACGAGGGGAAGTTCCTGGACTTCACCGAAGGATCGGCCGAGCGGCTGGCGGGCGATCCGGGCGCGCTGGAAGCCTGGTTCGAACGGATCAGGGCGCATAACGTGTCCGACGTCGCCTGAAAGCGGCGGGGCGGGGAAATTGCCCACAGCAAGAAAGGCGGGGCGGCGAAAGGCGGTTCACCCCCGGGCCGCGAGGCGCTAGAAGGCGCCGTAGTCGTCCGAATACCGAGGCCCGAGCATGCCCGTCCCCAAACCTGTCGTCCTGTGTATCCTCGATGGCTGGGGTCTGTCCGACCTGACCGAGGCCAACGCGCCCCATCTCGCGAACACGCCGACCTTCGATGCGATCATGGCGCACGGGCCGCAGGCGCGGCTTGTGACGCATGGCCCCGATGTCGGGCTGCCCAGCGGGCAGATGGGCAATTCCGAGGTCGGGCATACCAATATCGGCGCCGGTCGGGTGGTGGCGATGGACCTGGGCCAGATCGACCTGGCCATCGAGGATGGCAGTTTCATCACCAATGCCGCGCTGCGCGACTTCATCGCCCGGATGCGGACCAGCGGCGGCACCGCGCACCTGATGGGGCTGGTCAGCGACGGCGGCGTGCACGGGCACATGGACCACATGCTTGCCGCCGCGAGCGAAATCGCGGGCGCCGGCGTTCCTGTGGTTTTGCATGCGATCACCGACGGGCGCGACGTGGGGCCGATTTCGGCCCGGGACTATCTTGCCGGGCTGAAGGCGCGGCTCCCGGCAGGGGTGCGCATCGCCACCGTTATCGGGCGCTATTTCGCCATGGATCGCGACAACCGGTGGGTCCGTGTCGGGAAAGCCTTTGACGCGATCGTGCGCGGTGACGGGCTGCGCGCCGACAGCGCCGAGCGGGCGGTTTCAGGCGCCTACGGGCGCGGCGAAACGGACGAATTCATCGCCGCCACGGTAATCGGAAGCTATGGCGGCATGGCGGCGGGCGACGGGTTGTTCTGTCTGAATTTCCGCGCCGACCGGGTGCGCGAGATCCTGGCCGCCATCGGCGATCCGGATTTCGACGGATTTCAGGCCGGTGCCCGCCCGCGCCTTGCGGCGCTGCTGGGCATGGCCGAGTATTCCGACCGGCATAACACCTACATGACAACCATGTACCCTAAGCCCGAGATCGTGAACACGCTGGGTGCCTGGGTCGCGAGCCACGGACTGCGCCAGTTCCATCTGGCCGAAACCGAGAAATACCCCCATGTCACCTTCTTCCTGAACGGTGGCAGGGAAGACCCGGAGCCGGGCGAGGACCGGTACATGCCGAAATCGCCCAACGTGGCGACCTACGATCTGCAACCGGAAATGGCCTCGGTCGAAGTGACCGACAGGTTGGTGCGGGCCATCGAGAACGGCTATGACCTGATCGTGGTCAATTACGCCAATCCCGACATGGTCGGCCATACCGGCGATCTGGAGGCCGCGATGCGCGCCTGCGAGGCGGTGGACCGGGGGCTGGGCCGCGCCGTCGCGGCGCTGGAAAAGGTCGGCGGCGCGATGATCGTTACCGCCGATCACGGCAATTGCGAATGCATGATCGACCCGGCGACCGGCGGGCCGCACACGGCGCATACGCTGAACCCGGTACCGGTGATCCTGGTTGGCGGGCCGGCGGGTAGGCAGTTGCGCGACGGGCGCCTGGCCGATCTGGCGCCGACGATACTGGAATTGATGCATCTGCCCCAGCCCCCCGAAATGACCGGCCAGAGCCTGCTGAAATGAGACTGAGCGCCGCGTTCCTGGGGTTGACGCTGTGGGCGGGGGCCGCGTTTGCCCAGCAGGACGATCCGGCGCAGGCGGCCCTTGCCGCGGCCAAGCAGCTGGAACAGGCCACCTTGGCGTTGCAGGATGCGGAGGGCGCGCGTGACCGGGTTCGCGCGCTGACGGAAACCGTGCGCGCCTACGAGGCCGGGCTGGCGGCGATGCGCGACGGGCTGCGCCGGGTTTCGATCCGCGAAGCGCAGCTGAGCCGGCGCCTGCGTGCCCGCGAGGACGAGATCGCCGGGTTGCTCGGCGTGCTCCAGACCATCGAGACATCGCCGCCGCCGGTGTTGCTGGTGCATCCCGCGGGACCGTTGGGCAGCGCCCGGTCGGCGATGATGCTGGCCGAGGTGACGCCGGCGCTGGCCACGCAGGCCGGCCGGCTGCGCCAGCAGCTGGACGAGGTGCGCACCCTGCGCCTGTTGCAGCAAAACGCCGCGGAAACGCTCCGGGACGGTCTGAGCGGTATCCAGAAGGCGCGGGCCGAACTGAGCCATGCCGTTGCCGAACGCACCGACCTGCCGCGCCGTTTCACCGAGGATCCGGTGCGGACCGCCATTCTCATTTCCTCGGTCGAAACGCTGGACGGGTTCGCCAGCGGCCTGTCGGAAATTGCCGAAGGCGGCGTGGAGGAGGAAACCCGCGCCGATATCAGTGCAAGCAAGGGCCGTATCGCGTTGCCCGTGCAGGGGGTGCTGCTGCGCCGTGCGGGCGAGGCTGACGCCGCGGGGATCAAGCGCGAGGGCTTCATCCTTGCGACCCGTCCGAGGGCGCTGGTGACATCGCCCACCGCCGCGACGATCCGCTATCGCGGGCCGCTGCTGGATCTGGGCAACGTGGTGATTCTCGAACCGCAGGCGGATATCCTGTTTGTGCTGTCCGGCCTCAGCGAAGTCTATGGCGAGGCCGGCCAGGTGATCCCGGCGGGTGCGCCGGTGGGGCTGATGGGGGGCGCGGCACCGGAAACCGGGGCAATTCTGTCACCATCGGGTGAGGAGTCTGGTTCCGCATTGTCAGAAACGCTTTATATAGAGGTGCGGGAAGGAAACCGCCCTGTAGACCCCGAGACATGGTTCCGAGCCGACAAGGATGGATAGCAAGACATGAGGAAATTCGTGATGGCCGCCCTGGGCGGCACCGTGGCCGGCGTCGTGGCGACCACCCAGATCGCCGGGCCGCTGGTGGCTCAGGAAACCGCGCGCAACTCTACCGTCTATGAACAGCTCGACCTGTTTGGCGACATCTTTGAACGCATTCGCGCGCAATATGTCGAGGAGGTGGACGAGAAGAAGCTGATCGAGGCGGCGATCAACGGCATGTTGACCTCGCTCGATCCGCATTCGAGCTATCTCTCGCCGGACGATGCCGCCAACATGCGGGTACAGACGCGGGGCGAATTCGGCGGGCTTGGTATCGAGGTCACGCAAGAGGAAGGCTTTGTCAAGGTGGTGTCGCCGATCGACGGCACCCCGGCCGAGGAAGCCGGGATCGAGGCGGGCGATTTCATTACCCATGTGGACAGTGAAAGCGTGCTGGGTCTGACGCTCGATCAGGCGGTGGAACTGATGCGTGGTCCGGTCGGATCCGAGATCGTCATTACCGTGGTGCGCGAGGGCGAGCCCGAACCGTTCGACGTGTCCATCATCCGCGACACCATCAAGCTGACGGCGGTACGTTCGCGCAACGAAGGCGATGCGGTCGTGCTGCGGATCACCACCTTTAACGAACAAACCACGCCGAACCTGATCGAGGGTCTGAAAAAACAGGTCGAAGAGGCCGGCGGGATGGACAATATCGACGGCTTCGTTCTGGACCTGCGCAACAATCCCGGCGGTCTGCTGAACCAAGCGATCAAGGTCGCCGACGCGTTCATGGAAAAGGGCGAGATCGTCAGCACACGCGGCCGCAACCCCGAGGACGGCGAACGCTTCAACGCCACGCCGGGCGATCTGGCCGAGGGCAAGCCGATCGTGGTGCTGATCAACGGCGGCTCGGCCTCTGCGTCCGAAATCGTCGCTGGCGCGCTGAAAGATCACCGTCGCGCCATCGTCGTGGGCACCAAGAGTTTCGGCAAGGGCTCGGTGCAGACGGTGATGCCGCTTCGCGGTGAGGGTGCCATGCGCCTGACCACGGCCCGCTATTACACGCCTTCGGGACGGTCGATTCAGGCGCTGGGGGTATCGCCCGACATCGTGGTGCAGCAACCCCGCACCCGGCCCGCTGCCGGGGAGGAAGACGAGAACAAGGCCCGCAAGTCCCGCTCCGAGGCCGATCTGCGCGGCCGGCTGAACAACGACAGCCTGACCGAGGACGAGATCCGCCAGATCGAGGAGGACCGCGCCAAGGCGGAAGCTTCGGCCGAACTGCGCGAAAAGGATTACCAGCTGGCCTATGCCGTCGATATCCTCAAGGGCCTGTCGGCGCTGGGCCCGAAGGAGTAGGGGCCACCGGTCCCCGTTGCCTGTCGGCCGGGCCGGGCCGGACGAACCGGCCCGGCCGGGGGATCCGTGCGAAACCCTACATCGTTTCGAGGCAATGCCGGCGGAAGGCGCGTTTCAGCATGTCCAGTTCGGCGCGCAAAAGCTCCATCTCGGCCCGCAGGTCGTCGGCTACGGATTCTCCCGCGATCAGGGTGAAATCGCCCAGCCTGGCATCGTCCACCTCGTCGGTGACAAGGAATGTGTGTACCCCGTCGGCCACGGCCTCGGCCGGGATCGGAATCGCGATGTCCCAGCAGCCGGGTTCGTCGCATTCGCTCAGGCGCACGTCCTCGACATACCGGTCGAGATAACGCACGCCGACGATCGGTCTTATGCCGTCCGTGGCGCCCGAAAGCCGGCCCTCCCAGACGCCGTTGCGCATCCGGAGCTTGGTCAGGGTCAGGTTGCTCATGGGCGGGCCTCTCAGATCGCGGCGCGGCGGTGTCGGGAAATGGTCAGGTCGCGGATCACCACCTGGTTCATGTCGGGTGCTTCGAAGATCAGGTCGAGCCAGATCTTCTCGACCCGCTTTTCGTTCATCCGTGAATAGGCCAGGTCGAATTCGACCATCACATCCTGCTGGTCGAGCGGCAGTTCGCGCACGATCTGTTCGGTGTTCGGGCCGTGCCGGATGTTCAGGCGCGCGAAGATCTCCAGTGGTTTTTCGGTCTCGATGATGGTGTCGACCCGCAGCAGGTGGTCGCGGGTCAGCCCCTGCGCCGCGCCGTCCGGCAGGTCGATGACCAGCGACAGGAACGAGCCGTCGAACTTGAACACGTCCATGCGCAGCCCGTAGGGGGCAAGGTCGCGTTCGCGGGTGTTGCGCAACTGGCGAAGCGTCAACTCGGAATAGGCGCAGTCGTGAAACAGCGTCACCTCTGAACCGAGCATGGATTTGGTCGGAACCGAGGACAGGCCGGGCGACGGCAGTGGCCCGCGCCACAGTTCCGGGCGCCATGACCAGTCGGTTCCGTGCGGTCGCGGAAAGAAGGATGATCCGATCATCGGCAGGGCCAGGCGGCCTTCGGCGACATGGATCAGCCGGTCAAGATGGGTGCGCAGCTGACGCGCCTGACCGCGCTGAAGCCGCAATTCGCCCAGCGTCGCGGTCTCTGCATGGCGGGCAGCACGGCGCCAGCGGCCCAATGCGCGCGCGTGAAACAGCCGATCCAGTATCCTGCCCATATCCCACCTGTCACCGTCGGCGTGACGATGCCTGTCGATTTGGCGATACTGTAGCGAAACCGTTTTGGCGAAATAACCCGGCAATTGCGAACTGCGCCGAATTTGTTGGGCGCCGGGGCGTTTTCGCCGCTGCCGCCGGGGCAGGGCGGGGGGCCGCTGCTTGTAATCGCGCGCCCCGGTGCCTAACCTCTGGACTGGCCGGCAGGGCGCAGTGGCGTATACGTCGGCATTGTGCAACGGCGGGCGCGGGAGGGCAGGTTCGCGGCCATGGAACCCACCCTGTTCGCATTCATCTGGAAACATTCCCGGCGCCAGCAGTTGTGGCTGCTGCTGGTCACGCTGATGTCGTTTCCGTTTCTATACGCCTCGTTGCAACTCCCCAAGATGATCGTCAACGACGCCATCGGTTCTGCCACCGCCACCGTCCTCGTGTTCGGTATGCGCTTCGGCCAGGTCGAGTATCTGGTGATCCTGTGCGGGCTGTTCCTGGCCACGGTGCTGATCGGCGGCATGCTCAAGATGTATCTCAACACGCGCAAGGGCGTGCTGTCGGAACGTATGCTGAGGCGCCTGCGCTATCAGTTGATTCACCGCATGTTGCGGTTTCCGCGCCCGTATTTCCGCACCACCAGCCAGGGCGAACTGGTGGCGATGATCACGTCCGAGGCCGAACCGATGGGCGGGTTGATGGGCGACGCTATCGCCCAGCCGGTGTTCCAGTTCGGCCAGATGATGACGATCGTCGGCTTCCTGTTTGCACAAAGCGTCTGGTTCGGGTTGGCGGCGGTGGCGCTGATACCGTTGCAGGCCTGGCTGATTCCGATGCTGCAACGCCAGATCAACCTGCTGAACAAGGACCGGATCGTCGAGGTCCGCCATCTTGCGTCCGAGATCGGCGAGACCGCCGCCGGGATAAGCGATCTGCGCGCCAATGGCGGCATGGCTTACCGGCTGGCGCAGTTCACCGACAGGCTGGGCCGACTGTTCGATCTGCGCTTCCGGATCTACCGCAAGAAATACTTCATGAAGTTCCTCAACAATCTGATCACGCAGATCACGCCCTTCCTGTTCTACCTGATCGGCGGCTATCTGGCGATCCGCGGCGAGATCACGGTGGGCGCGCTGGTGGCGGCGCTGGGCGCCTACAAGGATCTGAGCGGCCCGTGGCGCGATCTGCTGACCTATTACAACCAGGTGCAGGAGATGACGCTGCGCTGGGATGTCATGATGGAACGCTTCGCGCCGTCCAACATGATTCCCGAAACCCTGGTCGAGGGAACGCCCGGCGACATTCCCCATCTGCGCGGGCCGATCGAGATTTCCAACGTCACCGTGGCCGACCAGGACGGCAATCCGGTTCTGGAAGAGATCGATCTGACCATCCCGCAGGCGGGCTGCATCGCGATCCGCAGCCGCCGCGGCGCCGAACGCGCGGCACTGGCGCATCTGCTGGTGCGCGAGGTTCTGCCCGTGCGGGGGCGGGTTACGCTGGCCGGGCAGCGGCTTGACCGGCTGCACCAGGCGGTGATCGCGGCGCGGGTCGGCTATGCCCATTCGCGCCCCTACCTGTTTGACGGCACGCTGGGCGACAACCTGCTGATGCCGCTGCGGATCCGCCCCTGCGCGGCAGGCGCCGACCCGCCCGGACTCGCACGCCAGCGCATCGAAGCGGCGCGCTCCGGCAACAGCACCGACCTGGCGGCCGGCGACTGGTGCGATCCGGCGATCGCCGGCCTTGGCGACATGCAGCAGGTGCAGGATCTGTGGTACGAACTGGTTCAGTTGATGGGGGCCGAAGAATACGCCTTTCGCCGCAACCTGAGGGCGCGGCTCGATCCTGTGCGCCACCCCGAACTGGCCGATACCGTGGTGCGGCTGCGCCCCGAGATCGCGGATCGCCTTCGCGCCTCGGGGCTGACGGATGCGTTGCACCGTTTCGACCCCGAGGGCTTCAACCCCGCGATACCGCTGGGCGGCAACCTGCTGTTCGCCTCGCCTTCGCGCGAGATCACCCAGGACGGGCTTGCCCGCGAATCCGGGTTTTTCCGGATGCTGGACGAACTGGGTATCGCGCAAGAGGGTCTGGAAATTGCCGCAGGTGTCGTCGAGCTGCTGAACCGGACGTTCGGGCAGGACGATACCGGCCACCCCCTGTTCCGCAGGCTGGGCATCGATGAGGCCACCTATCACCGGCTTACAGAAATCGTGCGGCGGCGCCGCCTTCTGGGAGAAGACAGGCTGAGCGGGGCCGAGCGGGCGCTGCTGCTGACCGTGGTGTTCCTGATGAGCGCGGAACAGATCGGGCCGGGTTTCGCCGATGAATACAAGGCCAGGATACTGGCGATCCGCAAGTCCCATGCCGCGAGGCTGCTGGCGCAGACGGGCGACATGTTTGTCCCCTTTGGCGAAGACCGCTATGCGCCGCGCCTGACGCTGCTGGAAAACGCGATCTATGGTCGAATGGCAAAGGCGACGGGCGGGCGCGCCGACGCGGTCGAGGATGTTGTCGCTGATGTCCTGCAGGCGCACGGTCTGCGGCGCCAGATCGTCGCGCTGGTTTTTGACATGTCCGCCGGGCTGGGCGGCGCCAACCTGCCGCCGGCGTTCCAGCAACGCGCGGGTTTCGGGCGCGCCGCGATCAAGCGGCCCGATATCCTGATCATGGACGGTGTTCTGGCCGCCCACGACGCAGCCGATCGCAGGCGGCTGCCTCACCGGCTGCGCGGGTTCTTTCCCGATACGACGCTGATCTTTCTGGAAGACGATTTCGACGATCCGCAGGCCTGGGACATGTTTGTCGAGATCCGCGACGGGCGGATCGACGGTGCCGCGCGGGTGCGGCCCGTGGCGCCCGCCGGCGGGGCCGCGGATCTGGACCGCAAGCTTGACATCCTGTCAGAATCCGAACTGTTCGGCGCGCTTGATGCGCGAAACCGGAGGCTGCTCGCGTTCAGCGCGGCATGGTATGATGCCGCGCCGGGGCAGGCGGTGTTCCGTCACGGACAGGTTGCCGACGCGGTCTATCTGTGCCTGACAGGGCGGGCCGAGATGCGCCTGCCCAATGCCGAGTCGGGCGATCCGCCGGTCTATGTCGTCGGAGCCGGGCGGCTGATCGGAGATCTGGCGGTGATTGCGGGCGGTCACCGGATGCTTGATCTGGTTGCGGTCGAACAGACCGGGTTTCTTAGGATCGGCGCCGCCGAGTTCCGCGCCGTGATCGAAAGCGATGCGGGTGTCGCGCTGCGACTGCTGGAGGAGATGGCGCGCCACCTGACCGGCGCCACGGAGATGTTGCAGATGGCACAGATCAACCTGGCAGATTATGCCGCGCCCGCGGATGTGCCGGACCGCACGCTGCCGGGCACCGGGCCGAGCGATGCGTAACCCGCCGGCCTACCGCGCGCATGAACGCCTGGTCGCCCCGGCGCGGGCCGCCTGCGCGCCGTGGCGGCTGCTGGCCGGGCTGGTCCTGATCGCCGCGCTGTCATTGGGGCTGAACGCGCTGCTGCACGATCTGCTTGGCGCGCTGGCGCCCGGCCGCTGGCGCGGCTCCGAGGTGCTGCGCGGCAATGCACCCGGCCCGATGCTGGTGCTGCTGGGCGGTTTCGGGTTTGTCACGCTGGCCACGATGCTGGCGGCGCGGCTTCTGCACCGGCGCGCCGGGGCGGGCCTGATCGGGCCGCCGGGGCTGGCGCTGGCGCAGTTCTGGCGGGTTCTGCGCCTGTTGCTGGTGCTGGGTGCGCTTGTGCTGGTGCTGCCGCCTTACGATATGGGCGTGACGCTGCGGCCCAATCTGGATCCGGCGGTCTGGGCGATGCTTCTGCCGCTGTCGCTGGGCGCCGTCCTGATTCAGGTCAGCGCCGAGGAAATCCTGTTTCGCGGCTATATCCAGCAGACGCTGGCGGCCAGGTTCCAGAGTCCGCTGGTGTGGATGGTTGTACCCGCGGCGCTGTTCTCGCTGGGCCATTTCGTTCCGGCCGAAGCCGGGGCGAACGCGCCGCTCATCGCGATCTGGGCCGGGCTGTTCGGGTTGCTCATGGCCGACCTGACGGCGCGGGCGGGCACCCTGGGGCCGGCCATCGCCGTGCATCTGTTCAACAACGTGACGGCATTGCTGCTGGTGTCCATGCCCGGCGGGCTGAACGGGCTGTCGCTATATGTGCTGCCCTACGAGATGTCCGATACCGGCGCGTTGCGTGCATGGCTGGCGGTGGATTTCGCGACCATGCTGATTGCCTGGCTGGCGGCGCGTATCGCCATCGCGCGTTGATTGCATTTGCCGGCCCTTGGGCTTATCTCGGCCCTCAGGGTGTTGCGCAAGGGTTTGTCTCATGAACTGGATCACCAATTACGTCCGGCCGCGGATCAACTCGATCTTTTCGCGCCGCGAGACGCCCGAGAACCTCTGGCAGAAATGCGACGAATGCGGCTCGATGCTGTTTCACCGCGAGTTGAGCGAGAACCTGAATGTCTGCACCAATTGCGGGCATCACATGGCCATCTCGCCCCGGGCGCGGTTCAGGGCGCTGTTCGACGGCGGTGTGTTCAACGAAGTCGCGGTGCCCGAACCGGTCGCCGATCCGCTGCATTTCCGCGACCAGAAGAAATATCCCGACCGCATGAAGGCCGCGCAGAAAGCCACCGGCGAGAAAGAGGCGATGCTTGTCGCCACCGGCGACATAGGCCGCACGCCCATCGTCGCGGCGGCGCAGGACTTTTCGTTTATGGGCGGCTCGATGGGCATGTATGTCGGCAACGCCATCATCGCCGCCGCGCAACAGGCGGTAAAACTGAAACGCCCGCTGATCCTGTTTTCCGCTGCCGGTGGCGCCCGGATGCAGGAAGGAATCCTGTCGCTGATGCAGATGCCGCGCACTACCGTCGCGGTGCAGATGCTGAAAGAGGCCGGGCTGCCCTATATCGTGGTGCTGACGCATCCCACCACCGGCGGCGTCACGGCCAGCTTTGCGATGCTGGGCGACGTGCATATCGCGGAACCGGGTGCGCTGATCTGTTTCGCCGGGCCGCGGGTGATCGAACAGACCATCCGCGAAACCCTGCCTGACGGGTTCCAGCGCGCCGAGTACCTGCTGGATCACGGAATGCTTGACCGGGTGACGCCCCGCACCGCCCTGCGCGACGAACTGATTGCCATCACGCGGATGCTGCTGGGCCTCGCGCCGCCGGTCAAGGGCGACCTTCCGCCCCCAGACAAGGCCACCGCGGCAAAGCAGCCGGATGCGGCCGAAGCGGCGGCAAATTCGGGCGAAACCGCCGGAAAATGACGCACCCGTCCTCGGATGTCATCCTGAAGCGGATGATGGCGCTGCACCCCAAGATCATCGACCTGACGCTTGACCGGGTCTGGCGCCTGCTGTCGGCGCTGGGCAACCCGCAGGACCGCTTGCCGCCGGTGATCCACGTCGCCGGCACCAACGGCAAGGGGTCGACGCTGGCGATGATCCGGGCCGGGCTGGAGGGCGCGGGCCTTGCCGCGCATGCCTATACCTCGCCGCATCTGGCGCGGTTTCACGAACGCATCCGGGTGGCGGGTGCGCTGATTTCAGAACCCGACCTGAGCGCGGTGCTGGATGAATGCCATGTCGCCAATGACGACGCCCCGATCACCTATTTCGAGATCACCACCTGCGCCGCCCTGTTGGCCTTTGCCCGCGTTTCTGCGGATTACACCCTGCTCGAGGTCGGGCTGGGCGGGCGGCTGGACGCGACCAACGTGATCGCGCATCCGGCCCTGACGATCATAACCCCGGTGTCGATCGACCATCAGCAATATCTGGGCGATACGCTGGCACAGATCGCTTTCGAGAAGGCCGGTATCATCAAACGCGGGGTTCCCTGTGTCGTCGGCCCTCAGCTCGACGAGGCCATGGCGGTGATCGAACGTCAGGCGGCGCGCCTGGGTGCGCCACTGATCGCGCATGGCCAGCACTGGCATGTGGCGCAGGAACGCGGCCGCCTGGTCTACAGTGATGAAACCGGGCTGTGCGATCTGGCGCTGCCAAACCTTCCCGGCGCGCATCAGTTGCACAATGCCGGCGCGGCGCTGGCGGCGCTGCGCCATCTCGGGCTGGGCGGAGCGGCCTGCGAGGCGGCGGTGACGCGGGCCGACTGGCCGGCGCGCATGCAGCGGTTGCGTCACGGACCGTTGGCGCAGATGGCACCGGGTGTTGAACTGTGGCTGGACGGAGGCCACAACCCTGCCGCCGGGCAGGCGCTGGCGGCGCATCTGGCCAGCCTGCCGGCGCGCCCGACGCATCTGATCTGCGGCATGCTGAACACCAAGGACGTGAAGGGATATCTGCGCCCGCTTGCCGGAATCACCGAGAGCCTGACGGCGGTATCCATCCCCGGCGAGTCCAACACGCTGAGCGCCGCAGAAACGGCGGCAGCCGCGCGCGCTGTCGGATTGCGGGCCGCCACGGCCGGGGATGTCGCCGGGGCGCTCGCGCGAATAGCCGAAGGCGATGGCGCGGCGCGGGTGCTGATCTGCGGTTCGCTCTATCTGGCCGGCGGGGTGCTGCGCGAAAACGGCTGACGGGGTGCTGTTGCCCCTGGCGGTTGCGGGCTGGGGTCTATGGCCGGGTCAGGTGGCCCAATCCTCTGCCTGCATCTCGCGCAGCCGTGAGGCGGTGCGTTCGAATTCGAAACTGCCTTCGCCTTCGACATACAGCATCTCGGGCTCTGCCGCCGCCGAACAGATCAGCCCAACGCGTGCCTCGTAAAGCGTGTCGATCAGCGTGACGAACCGTTTCGCCTCGTTGAAGTTGCGGCGCGAGAGGCGTGGAATATCCTCGAGAATCAGCACCTTCACCGCCCCGGCGATGGCAAGGTAGTCCGCCGGGCCGAGATACTGGCCGCACAGTTCGTAGAAACTGGCCCGCGCCACCGAATTGTGAAACCGCTCAAGTACCAGATCGCGGCCCTTGACCTGCAGGCGCAGCGGCTCCGAGACACCGCCGGTCAGGCCGTTCCAGAGTGCGTCGATGGCGGCCCGCGCCCCGGCGCCGATGGGGGTGAAATACACCTGCTTTCCGGCCAGCCGGGTCCGGCGATGATCGGTCGGACCGGCCAGTTCATGCACCACCATCCGCTCCTTTATGAGCCGGATGAAGGGCAGGAACAACTGCCGGTTCAGCCCGTCCTTGTACAGATCGTCCGGCACCCGGTTGGAGGTGGCGACCACGACGACCCCGGCGGCAAAAAGCGCCTCGAACAGCCGGCCCACGATCATCGCATCGGTGATGTCGGTGATCTGCATCTCGTCGAAGGCCAGCAGGCGCGTGCCGCTGGCGACGCTTGCGGCCACCGGGGCCAGCGCATCCTGGGCGCCGCCCTTGCGCGCCTCGTGCAGGGCGGCGTGGATCTCTTGCATGAAGGCGTGGAAATGCACCCGCCGCACGCCGGCATCCGCGCCCATCGATTCGACGAACAGATCCATCAGCATCGACTTGCCGCGCCCCACCGGCCCCCAGATGTACAGCCCCCTGGGCGGATCGGGCGGTTTGCGAAAAAGCCCGCGTTTCACCGGCGCGGCAAGTGCTGCGCGGATGCGTTCGAACTCGGGCAGGACGGCAGCCTGTGCCGGCTCGCGGTGCAGGGTGCCATCGGCGATTCTGGCGGCATAGAGGGCGGTTACGTCGTTCATGCCGCAGGCATAATGCGCAACGGGCCAAGTGGAAACCTGTCTGTTGCAGATGGGCCGTGTTCCGGTGGCGGGCTCTGTGCCTGCCCCGGTGATCGGGTTCTCCACAAGTTCCGAATTGCACCTTGCCGGGTTTTGCCTATCGTCGCCGGGGAAAATTCCGAGGAGTGCCAGCATGAACCCGAAAGCCTCCATCTTCACGCCCGTCCTTATCGTCGGATGCGTCGTCATCATGGTCAGTTTCGCGGTACGTGCGTCGTTCGGGGTGTTCCAGATTCCGGTGGCCGAGGAATTCGGCTGGCTGCGCTCCGAGTTCTCGCTCGCCATTGCCATCCAGAACCTTGCCTGGGGGATCGGCCAGCCGCTGTTCGGCGCGCTGGCCGAAAAGATCGGCGACCGCAAGGCTATCGTACTGGGCGCGCTCACCTATGCGCTGGGCATGGTCCTGACGGCCGGTTCGGCCACCCCGCTGGAGCATCAGCTTTATGCCTGGCTGGTGGGGTTTGGCATCGCCGGCACCGGGTTCGGCGTGATTCTGGGCGTGGTGGGGCGCGCGTCGTCGGATGACAACCGGTCGATGTCGCTGGCGCTGGTCACCGCCGCCGGCAGCGCGGGGCAGATTGTCGGTGCGCCTGTGGCGGAATGGCTGCTCGGGTTTCTAAGCTGGCAAGAGACCTTCGTTGTCTTCGCGGCGCTGATCCTCGCGCTGATCCTGCCGCTGCCATTGATGCGGACGCCCGCCATGGCCAGCCGGCAGGAGTTGGAGGAAACCTTGCGCGAGGTGCTGGGGCGGGCCTTTCGCGACCCGTCCTTCACGCTGATCTTTCTGGGCTTTTTCAGCTGCGGCTATCAGCTGGCTTTTGTTACCGCGCATTTCCCGGCCTTCGTGACCGAGGTCTGCGGCCCGATCATGCCGGGCGGTGCGCTCTATTCTGTCGGCATCACCTCGACCTCGGCGCTGGGCGCCATGGCGATCGCCATCATCGGCGCGGCGAATGTTGCCGGCACGTTGCTGGCGGGCTGGGCGGGCAAACGCTTTTCAAGGAAATACCTGCTGGCCGCGATCTATGCCGGCCGCACCATGATCGCCGCGGCGTTCATCATGGTGCCGATGACGCCTGCGACGGTGATCCTGTTTTCGGTCGCGATGGGTTCGCTCTGGCTGGCGACGGTGCCGCTGACCTCGGGGCTGATCGCGCATATCTACGGGCTGCGCTATATGGGCACGCTATACGGAATCGTATTCCTCAGCCACCAGCTTGGCAGTTTCATGGGCGTCTGGCTGGGCGGGCGGATGTATGACATCTATGGCAGCTATACGGCAGTCTGGTGGATCGGCGTCGGTGTCGGCGCCTTCAGTGCCATCGTGCATCTGCCGGTGCGCGAGGATCGCACGGCAACGCGGGCGGCGGCCTAGTTTCCCGCATTCCAGGGCTGCCACACCGACCTGCCGCCCCCAAGCGCGAACCCTTGTCGCGCCGGGATCGCGACAAATAGAGCTACGGTTCCGCATACCTGGGACATGGCGCAATCACTGCGCCGCCTGCCACTTGTCGAGAATGTAGCGGCTGGTCATGAGGTCGAGATGCGCGCCGCCGCCGTTCTTGAACAGCGTTATGTCCTCGGGCGCCGTCCGGGCAAACGCGCCCAGATCGTAGAAATCGGCAATCACGTCATCGCGCGAAATCACGCCCTCGGCGATGGGTGTCTTCAATTCGCCGATATGGTCGAGCGTGGTGTCGAAACTGTCCACAAAGATGCGCGAGCGTTTCAGCGCCGCGTCGTCGGCCTCGCGCATGTCGGGTCGATAGGCGCCGATCAGGTTGACATGCTGGCCGGGGCGCAGCCACCCGCCGTGGATCACCGGCTGCGAGGACATGGTTGCGGTCACGACGATATCGGCGCCCCGCACCGCGGTTGCCAGATCGTCGGCGACGCCGACCCCCGGCAGCGATCCCGCCAGTTCGCGGGCCTTGGAGAGAGTGCGGTTCCACAGCACGATACGCGCCCCGGGGAAGCCGGCGGCGAATGCCTGGCACAGCGAATGCCCGACCGTGCCGGCGCCGACGATCAGGATGGATTCGCTGTCGGGCCGCGCCAGCCGGCGCGCCGCCAGCAGACTGTCGCCGGCGGTCTTCCATTTCGTCACCAGATGGAAATCGACCAGTGCCGACAGCGCGCCGTCATGGTCGCCATAAAGGCACACGGCGCCATTGATCATCGGATTGCCCCGGCCCGGATTGCCGGGAAAGATGTTGGCGGTCTTGACGGCAATTCCCAGCCCGTCGATCCAGGCCGACCGGGTCAGCATGGTGTCGGGGTCGCGGTAAAGGAACGTATCCCCGATCTGTGCCTTTGGCAGATCGTGCGCATCGGCCAGCGCCCGCGTCAGTTCCAGCCAGTCAAGCAGCGCCTCGCCCTCGGCAAAGGGAATGATCGGTACGGTCATGCTGTGTCCTCCTGTGTTGGCAGGCCCCCGGCTTTCAGCCGCGCCGCCCGGTGCGGTTCTTGCCGCATATTCGGGCCGGTCGTCGGCAAAAAGCAAGTCTGGCGGGGCGCTTGCGCTGAACGGCGTCACGGCCTTGGGGCGGCGCCATCAGCCTGGCCGCCCGGCCGCGCGAATTTCACGCTCCAGCGCATCGAGAAAGCGCGACCGGTCGGATTTCGAGAACGCCCGCCCGGCGCCGCCCGCGCCCAGCGGATTGGCCGCGCGCATGTCCGCCATCAGGTCGCGCATGGCCAGTTGCCCGCCGATATTGGCCGCCGTGAATGCCTCGCCGTTGTGGCGCAGCACCCGTGCCCCCGCCGCGAGGCATTTCGCCGCCAGGGGAATGTCGCCCGTCACCACGACATCGCCCGGGCCACAGCGGGCTGCGATCCACTTGTCGGCCTCGTCGGCGCCCGCATCCACGATCACGTGTTGCACCAGCGGGTTGGCCGACGGGCGCAGACCGCCGTTGGAAACCACGAACATCGTCAGGCGGTGGCGCGTTGCGACCCGCTCGGCCTCGGATTTGACCGGGCAGGCATCGGCATCGAGATACAGCGCCATGGCGTCAGGCCCAAAGCGCCCCGGCATGGAAGGCGACGTGATCGGCCATGAAGCTGGAGACGAAGAAATAGCTGTGATCATAGCCCTTTTGCAGTCGCATCGTGATCTGCTGACGGCGTGCGGCGGCAGCAGCGGCCAGGGCCTCGGGGGCCAGGTTTCCGATGAACTGGTCGGCGGTGCCGGTGTCGACCAGCATCGGGCCGTCAAAGCCCGCCTCGCGCATCAGCAGGCTGGCGTCGTGCCGCGCCCAGGCGGATTCGTCCTCGCCCAGATAGGCGCGCAACTGCTTGCGGCCCCAGTCGCTGCCGGTCGGGTTGCAGATCGGCGCGAAGGCGGAAACCGAGCGGTAGCGTCCGGGCAGGTTCATCGCCAGCGTCAGTGCGCCATGCCCGCCCATGGAATGACCGGTGATCGCCTGGCGGTCCGGGTCGATGGCGAAATTTTCGGCCAGCAGCGCCGGCAGTTCCTCGGCGACATAATCCCACATGCGAAAATGTGGCGCCCAGGGTTTTTCGGTGGCGTTGACGTAAAATCCCGCCCCCTGGCCGAGATCGTATTGCTCATCATCGGCCACCCCTTCGCCGCGCGGGCTGGTATCGGGAAAGACCAGCGCGATGCCCTGTTCGGCGGCCCAGCACTGCGCACCGGCCTTGACCATGGCGTTTTCGTGGGTGCAGGTCAAACCAGACAGGTACCACAGGACCGGCACCGGCCCGTCGGCGGCCTCGGGTGGAAGAAACAGGCCGAAGGTCATGTCGCATTTGCAGGTATCCGAGGCGTGACGATAGACACCCTGGCTGCCGCCAAAGCACGCGTTTTCGGACAGGATTTCCATGGCTTGTCTCCCTTGCGGTTCGCCATATGGCTATCGGGCCGGGGCGTGCAGGTAAAGGGGCCGATGCGCCGGGAAGGCAGGATCGGGCTGCCCGGTCAGAGGCTGACCCAGGCAATTACCGGGGGAACCGTCAGGATGCTGGCGGCGGTCGACAGCAGGATCGCAGCCGAGACCCGGTGCGGGGCGATGCCGTAGTGCTGGGCCAGCATGAATACGTTCCCCGCCACCGGCAGGGCGGCGGCCGCGACAACCACTTGCGCCGAGAACGCATCGAGCGGGAAGAACACCAGCACCGCCAGCCCCACGAAGAGAGGGTGCAACACCAGCTTGCAAAAACCGAGC
Source organism: Jhaorihella sp. (assembly GCA_047975215.1). Lineage (GTDB taxonomy): Bacteria > Pseudomonadota > Alphaproteobacteria > Rhodobacterales > Rhodobacteraceae > JAGRMG01. The sequence goes on along the minus strand of JBKEDD010000112.1, from coordinate 9,367 downwards.
CAGGCGGCGACGCGCACGCGTTCGGCGCTGCGGCTGGCGAGCGAGGCGCCGATGGCAAACAGCGCGCCGGGCGTGGCGGCACCGCCCAGGATGGTCAGGAAATCGCCCATCGGTTCGGGTATCGGCAGGGCGAAAGCCGACCAGAGCAGGCCGGCGGTGATCGAGACGATCATCGGGTTGCGCAGCAGCCCGGCACCGATCAGGCGCAGCGTGCCCAGACCCAGCCGCCCGTCGCGCCCGCCGTTGATCAGGATGACGATCAGGCTGGAAAACACTACAAGATCGGTCGCCAGCACCAGCATCACGGGCCCTATCGCGGCCTCGCCGAACAGTACCGACAGCATGGGCAGGCCAAGAAACCCGACATTGCCGATGGCGGCGCATTGCGCCTCGACCGCCGCGGTCGGCACGTCGAGCCCGCGCAGGAAGGCCGCCGCCGTGGCGACGCCGTAGACGAACGCCGTGCCCCAGAGATAGGCGAGGATCAGGCGGCCGTTGAAGATCTCGGAAAACGGCAGGGTGGCGGAAAACCGGAACAGCATCGCCGAAAGCGCGAAGTAGAACACGAACTTTGTCAGGTAGGCGTTGGCCTCCTGGGTGATGAACCGGCTGCGCCCGGCCCAGTACCCAAGGCCGATGATCGCAAAGAAGGGAAGCGTGCGCAGGAATATCTCGACCATCCCGCAGGGTTAGCGGCTGGCGCGGGGGGTCGCAAGCCTAGCCCGACCCGATCACGATGCCCGCCGCCAGCACCAGCGCGCCGCCCAGCACCACCTGGAAGGCGGCGCGGAAGAACGGGGTTTCCATGTATCGGTTCTGGATCCAGGCGATTGCCCAAAGCTCGACGAAGACGATTGCGAAGGCGATCGCCGTCGCCGTCCAGAATTCGGGGATCAGGTAGGGCAGGGCGTGCCCGAGACCGCCCAGCGTTGTCATGACCCCGGAAGCGATGCCCCGCTTGACCGGCGAGCCGCGCCCGGACAATTCGCCGTCGTCGGATGCCGCTTCGGTGAAGCCCATCGAGATGCCGGCGCCCACCGAGGCGGCGACGCCCACCAGGAAGGTTGTCCAGGTGTCGTGGGTGGCGAACGCGGTCGCGAAGATCGGCGCCAGGGTCGAGACCGACCCGTCCATCAGCCCGGCCAGGCCCGGCTGCACCCAGGTCAGGATGAACTGGCGGTGCGCCCGGCGGTCCTCGGCGGCACGGGTTTCGTTGTTCAGGTGTTCCTCGGCCAGTTCGCCGGCCAGATGGCCGTGCCCGGCCTCGGCGGCGGCCAGATCGCCCAGCAGCTTGCGGGTGGCGGCGTCCTGCGTGCGCCGCGCGGCAGCGAGATAGAACCGTTCCGCCCGGCGTTCCATGTCTTCGGCCTGGGCGCGGATCTGCTCGATCCCGAGATTGTGCACCAGCCAGACCGGGCGGCGGGCATAATAGCCGGCCACATGTTCGCGGCGGATCAGCGGGATCACCTTGCCGAATCGCGCGGAAAAGAGGTCGATCAGTTGCTGGCGGTGGCGGTCCTCCTCGTCTGCCATGCCATCGAAGATGCGCGCCGAATCGGGATAGTCCTGGCGCAGCGTCTCGGCATAGCTGCGATAGATGCGCGCATCGTCCTCTTCCGAGGAGATGGCCAGCGCGATGATTTCCCGTTCGTCAAGATCGCCAAACCGCCTGCGGGTCGTAAGGAACTGCATGGATTCGTCTCCGACTTTAGAATGATTCCAGAAATAGGGCGGCTGTCGGCGAACGCAAGCGATACCGGGCGTATGGTTGTTGGAACCGAACCGTTCGGTCTAGAGTTCCGTTCAGAGACCGGAACGGGCGAATCGATGAACCAGTCAGCCAGCATCCTGCGCAAGGGGCGCAAGTTCGACCAGGTTCTCGCCGGTGCCCGCGAGGTGTTCATGGCGGACGGGTTCGAGGGTGCCAGCGTCGATGACATCGCCCGCGCCGCTGGCGTGTCCAAGGCGACGCTTTACACCTACTTCCCCGACAAGCGCCTGTTGTTTACCGAAGTGGCGAATACCGAATGCGCGCGCCTTGCCGAAATCGCCATGGCCCAGATCGACGACAGGCGGCCGCCGCGCGATGTGCTGACGGCGGTTGGCCGGCAACTGGTACGCTTTCTGCTGTCGGATTTCGCCCAGCAGGTGTTTCGCATCTGTGTCGCTGAACGCGAGCGTTTTCCCGAACTGGGCCGGGCATTTTATGCCAGCGGTCCCGAAACGGGGCAAAAGCGGTTGGGCGATTACCTGACCTGTGCCGCCGGGCGCGGCGAACTCGCGATAGAGGATGTGCGTTTCGCGGCCGAACAGTTCCTGGAACTGTGCAAGGTCAGGCTCTGGACCCGCGCGGTGTTCGGTGTCCAGGACGATTTCGCGCCCGAAGAAATTGACGAGGTGGTGTGCCACGCCGTCGACATGTTCCTTTCGCGCTACGGCGTCTGAAGGCGAATTCGCCGGCTCAGTCCAGACGCCGCACAAGAAGCTGATTGCCGTCGCCGCGCCGGGTTTCGAACATCTTCAGTTCGGCGATCAGGTCGCTCAGCTTCTTCTTGCCATAGCTGCGGGTATCGAAATCGGGGTTGGACGCGGTGATGTACTGGCCGATCTGGCCGAGGCTGAACCATTCGTCTTCCTGGTCGATCGCGTCCATCGCCCGCAGCACCAGTTTCTTCGGATCCTCCAGTTCGGCCGGGGCTTCGGCGGTATCCTCGGCGCGTGGCTGTCTTGCCTGCGGTCTGGCCTTCGCGGCCAGTTCTGTCGTCAGGTTCTCGACATAGATGAACCGCTTGCAGGCCTTGACGAAGGCGGCGGGTGTCTTGCGCATCCCCATGCCGAACACATCCAGGCCCTGTTCGCGGATCCGGCTGGCAAGCCTCGTGAAATCGCTGTCCGACGAGATCAGCACGAAACCGTCGAAGCGGCCCGAATGCAGGATGTCCATCGCGTCGATCACCAGCGCGATGTCGGAGGCGTTCTTGCCGGTGGTGTTGGCGAATTGCTGATGCGGCACGATGGCCAGGTTGGCCAGCTTGTCCTTGCTCCAGCCCTGCGGGCCGCCGCCGGCGAAATCGCCGTAGATGCGGCGGATGCTGGCCTCGCCCAGCGAGGCGATCTCGTCGAACATCGCCTCGGCGAACTTGGCCGATATGTTGTCGGCGTCGATCAGGACCGCGAGAAGCGGCGGCTTGTCGGCCATCTAGTAGACCACCACCGAACGGATGCTTTCGCCCGAGTGCAGCAGGTCGAACCCCTTGTTGATGTCGTCATGGCTCAGGATATGGGTGATCATCGGGTCGATCTCGATCTTTCCCTGCATGTACCAGTCAACGATCTTGGGTACATCGGTACGCCCGCGTGCGCCGCCGAACGCGGTGCCCCGCCAACTGCGCCCGGTGACAAGCTGGAACGGGCGGGTGGAGATTTCCGCGCCGGCGGGTGCCACGCCGATGATGATGCTCTCGCCCCAGCCCTTGTGGGCGCATTCCAGCGCGGTGCGCATGACATGCACGTTGCCGGTGGCGTCGAACGTGTAGTCGGCGCCGCCCTTCGTCAGGTTGATGAGATAGGGCACCAGATCGCCCTCGACCTCCTTGGGGTTGACGAAATCGGTCATGCCGAAGCGTTCGGCCATGGGTTTCTTGTCGGGGTTGAGATCGACGCCGACGATCTGATCTGCGCCCGCCAGGCGCAGCGCCTGGATCACGTTCAGCCCGATGCCCCCCAGTCCGAACACGATGGCGCGGCTGCCGACTTCCACCTTGGCGGTGTTGATCACCGCGCCGATGCCGGTGGTGACGCCGCAGCCGATGTAACAGACCTTGTCGAACGGTGCGCCGGGGTGGATTTTCGCCAGTGCGATTTCGGGCAGAACGGTATGGTTGGCGAATGTCGAACAGCCCATGTAGTGCAGGATCGGGTCGCCGTCGAGCGTGCTGAACCGGCTGGTGCCGTCGGGCATCAGGCCCTTGCCCTGTGTCTCGCGGATCGACTGGCACAGGTTGGTTTTCGGGTTCAGGCAATATTCGCATTCACGACATTCGGGCGTATAGAGCGGGATCACATGATCGCCGGGCTTCAGGCTGGTGACGCCTTCGCCCACCTCCAGCACCACGCCCGCGCCCTCATGGCCCAGGATCGCGGGGAACAGCCCCTCGGGGTCGGCGCCCGACAGGGTGAATTCGTCGGTGTGGCAGATGCCTGTGGCCTTGATCTCGACCAGAACCTCGCCGGCGCGCGGGCCGTCGAGGTTCACATCCATCAGTTCCAGCGGCTTTCCGGGCTCAACGGCCACGGCGGCACGGGTGCGCATCTGTATCTCTCCCAATGTTGTGTTCCGACCCTGCGGCAGGGCGCGGCTGAATTCATCATGACATTGGTGTTGGCAGGGGGCAATGACCCCGGCGAATTGCCTTCCCGCGCGGGCGGTCGCCGGAAACCGGCCCGGGCCGCCCGCAGCGCCGCCGCCTCAGGGCGGTTCGCGAAAGCTGCGATGGCAGTCGAGACAGGTATGCACGACCTTCGGCAAACCCTGTCGCATCCGGTTCAGCGAGCTGACATTCAGATCGCGTGCCGCCCGTTCGGCGCGCTGTGCGGCGTCACGGAATTGCTGCCACCGCGACCAGATCCCGGGCAGGGCGCGTGATTGCGGATCCATGCGCGGGCGGCGGAACAGCCCCGGCACGGCGCGGGCCAGCGCGACCAGGTCGCGCCGCGCCTGCCGCGCGGCGGAGGCGTCGAAACGCCGCCGGCCGGCCGACATGTCGCCGAGCCGGTCCAGCGCCGCCTGCGCCGCATACATCGCCGCGGTGCGCTTGCGCACGAAACGGTTGCTTTCCCCGTCGGCCGCGAATGCGGCAACCGCGATCAGCGCCGCTGCCGCCAGCGCGCAGAACTTCACCAGGTTCCAAGGCATGTCGGCAAGAGGCATGGCATCCGTTTCCCGCGCACCCGGCTTGTGCCGCGCTGCGAGTGTATCGAGTGAATTGTGAACAAACCCTTGCCGCTGCTTGTTGCCAACCGCTGCCCCTGGGCAGACGCCCGGCGGCGCCCGGCGCGGCGCGATCCCACGCGGACTTGCGCCGCCCCGCGTCTGCGCCTAGATCTGCGGCCCATGGCCAAGGACAAATCCAGTTCCAACTACAAGGTGATCGCCGAGAACCGGCGGGCGCGGTTCGATTTCGCCATCGAGGACGACATCGAATGCGGCATCCTGCTTGAAGGGTCCGAGGTCAAGTCGCTGCGCGCCGGCGGCGCCAACATCGCCGAGAGCTATGCCGCGGTCGAGAACGGAGAACTGTGGCTGGTCAACGGCTACATCGCCCCCTACGACCAGGCCAAGACCTTCCGCCACGAGGAACGCCGCCGCCGCAAGCTGCTGGTCAGCCGCAAGGAACTGTCGCGGCTGTGGAACGCGACCCAGCGCAAGGGCATGACGCTGGTGCCGCTGGTTCTGTATTTCAACCACAAGGGGCTGGCCAAGCTGAAGGTCGCAATCGCCAGGGGCAAGAACGTCCACGACAAACGCGCAACCGAATCCAAACGGGACTGGTCGCGTCAGAAACAACGCCTCTTGAAGGAAAACCGTTGATCCCGCCGAGCCTTGCAAGGCTGGCATCACATGACCGTGCCATCCTGGCCGATGGCCCGAGAAACCGCAGGTAACGCCATGTCCGACCCCGTGCTTGTGGGCATCTCAGGTTCGTTGCGCCGCGAGTCGACCAACCGGCGGCTGATCCGCGAGGCGGCGCGGTTGTTCGGGCCGTGCCGTTTTGTCGAGGCCGATCTGAACCTGCCGCTGTTCGATGCCGACCTTCAGGAGAAAGACGGTATCCCGCCGGCGGTTCAGCGGCTGGCAGACCAGATCGCGGCTTCCGATGCGGTGGTGATCGCGACCCCGGAATACAACAAGGCGCCGAGCGGCGTGCTGAAGAATGCGCTGGACTGGGTCAGCCGCACCGAAGGCAACCCGTGGCAGGACAAGCCGGTCGCGGTTATGTCGGCGGCGGCAGGCCGGGCAGGGGGCGAACGCGCGCAGTTCGTCCTGAGGTTGATGATGGTGGCGTTCCAGCCGCGCATCCTGCAGGGGCCGGAAGTCCATGTCGCCGCGAGCCGCGATGCGTTCGGCGATGACGGCCAATTGCTGAGCGAGCGTTACCGCAAGACCTTGCACGCCTTGATGCAGCGCCTGCGCGGCGAAATCGGGCGCTGAGGCGGCCGGCCCGATCTGCCCGCCCCCGGCCCGGATGGGGGGCGATCCTGAGCCGTCAGCCGTCAGCCGGGACGGTGGTCGCGGGCGGCGGCGCGGGGTCGCTGAGGGGCGCGGGTCTTGTCAGGTTGACCCAGCCGATCAGCCCGGCGATCGCCAGTGCCAGGAGCAGCGCAAGAAGCGCCGGTACGCGGCTGAACCAGCGCGCCGGCGATCCGCGCGGCAGGCCGCGCCCGGCAAGCCAGACGCCGATGCCGATCAGCCCGGCAACGAGTTGCCAGGTGACGAACGACGACACCCGGTTCAGCCCCCGGGTAAAGCCGTCGCCGGTCGGTTCCAGCAGTAACAGCGCCGCCAGGGACGCGCCATAGGCCGCCAGCCACAGGATGGCCAGGAACAAGGTGACGTTTCTCGCGCTCATCGCAGCCCCCGGCCGGAAGCATGGCCGGGGCGGGCGCCGTGCCAGGGCGGCGCATGACGGCATCGCGGGATTGCCGGGGCAGCCGCCGCGCCGCGCCGGTCCCGTCTGCCGGTTTCGCGGCGGCGGCACGGAAGGTTGTGGCCGCCGCCGCCCGGGCGGGTCGTGCGGTTGTCCGAACGCGGGGTCCGGTTCAACTGTGAATCGGGCCGTCGCCGCATGCCAGCGCGGCTTCGCGCACCGCTTCGGAATAGGTCGGATGCGCATGGCAGGTCAGCGCCAGATCCTGCGCCGCGGCGCCGAACTCCATCGCCACGCAGATCTCGTGGATCAGTTCGCCCGCCGCCGGCCCGATGATATGGGCGCCCAGGATGCGGTCGGTTTCCTTGTCGGCGAGGATCTTGACGAAGCCTTCGGCGGCGAAATTGGCCTTGGCGCGGGCGTTGCCCATGAACATGAACTTGCCCGCCTTGTAGGCGCGGCCGGCTTCCTTCAGGGTCTGTTCGGTCTCGCCGACGCAGGCGACCTCGGGCGAGGTATAGATGACGCCGGGAATGATGCCGTAATTGACATGGCCGTGCTTGCCGGCGATCTGTTCGGCCACCGCCATGCCCTCGTCCTCGGCCTTGTGCGCCAGCATGGGCCCGGGCACGGCATCGCCGATGGCGTAGACTCCCCTGAGCGATGTCTGCCAGTCCTTGCCGACCTTGATCTGGCCGCCCTTCGTGGTCTCGACCCCCAGAGCATCAAGGCCAAGCCCTTCGGTATAGGGGCGCCGTCCGGTCGCGACCAGGACCACGTCGGCATCCAGCGTCTTCTCGCTGCCGTCCTTTTTCAGCGTGTAGTTCACCCTGGCGCGGGTCTTGAGGGTCTCGACCGATTGCACCGCCGCACCCATGACGAAGTTCAGCCCCTGTTTCTTGAGGATGCGCTGGAGCGTCTTTTGTACCTCGCCGTCCATGCCCGGGGTGACGGTGTCCAGATATTCGACCACCGTCACCTCGGCGCCGAGCCGGTTGTAGACGCTGCCGAGTTCCAGCCCGATCACGCCGGCGCCGATCACCACCATCTTCTTGGGCGGTTTTGGCAATACAAGCGCGCCGGTGGAGGTCACGACGAGTTTTTCGTCGATCTCGACATTGGGCAGCGAGGACGCCTCTGACCCTGTGGCGATGATGATGTTCTTCGCCTCATGCACCTCGTCGCCGACCTTGACCTTGCCGGCCTCGGGGATCGAGCCCCAGCCCCTGAGCCAGTCGATCTTGTTCTTCTTGAACAGGAACTCGATGCCCTTGGTGTTGCCCTCGATCACCTCGTCCTTGTAGGCCAGCATCTGTTTCCAGTCGACCGAGGGCGCCTTGCCCTTGAGGCCCATCTTCGGAAAGTTATGCTGGGCCTCGTGCAACTGATGAGAGGCGTGCAGCAGCGCCTTGGAGGGGATGCAGCCGACATTGAGACAGGTGCCGCCCAGGGTCTCGCGGCCTTCGACGACTGCTGTCTTCAGGCCCAGCTGGGCGCAGCGGATGGCGCAGACATAGCCGCCGGGGCCGGCGCCGATGATGATCACGTCGTAATTGGCCATGGTCGTGGTCCTTTACTGTTGCCGGGTCTGGGGGCGCCGCCCCCGGCCCTGCCGGGCCTCCCCCGGGATATTTGGGGTCAGAAGAAGGGTCAAGCGAGTGCCGCCCCCAGCATGAGGACGGTGGCCAGCAGACCCGCCGCCCAGATCAGCGAACGCCACGGCCGCCAGCCCAGCGCATAGGCGGGGACATAGAGAATGCGCGCGGCGAGGTAGGTCCAGGCGCAGGCGGCGGTGAAGGCGGTGGACTGGCCGGAAACGGTGAGCACGACGCAGGCGATGCCAAACGGCAGCAGCCATTCGGTGTGGTTCTCGAAAGCGCGTTTGAGCCGTCCGGTGCGTTGCGACATCTGCCGAGACGGCGGGTGGTCGCGCGGCGACATGGTGTAGCCGGGGCCGAGTTCTCGGTTGGCGGGCACCGCGACCAGGACGATCTGCGCCACCTGGAGCAGCGCGGCCAGCGTGAGGGCGGTGAGTTCGGGGGTCATCTGCGCTTCATCCGGTGTCGCCGGGTGCAGCCCCGTCCCGTGACGGGCCGGGCTGCACCCGCCTCGCTCACAAATCCATCAGCAGGCGGCGGGGATCCTCCAGCGCCTCTTTCACCCGCACGAGGAAGGTCACGGCACCCTTGCCGTCGACGATACGGTGATCGTAGCTCAGTGCCAGATACATCATCGGTCGGATCTTGATCTTGCCGCCCACCACCATCGGGCGGTCCTGGATCTTGTGCATCCCCAGGATGCCCGATTGCGGCGGGTTGAGGATCGGGGCCGACATCAGCGAGCCGTAGACGCCGCCGTTGGAGATGGTGAAGGTGCCGCCCTGCATCTCGTCCATGGCAAGCTTGCCGTCGCGGGCGCGTTTACCCTTTTCGGCGATCGCCTTCTCGATGGCGGCAAACGACATGGTATCGACGTTGCGGATCACCGGTACCACCAGCCCCTGCGGGGTTCCCGCGGCGATGCCCATATGCACGAAATTCTTGTAGACGATATCGGTGCCGTCGATCTCGGCATTGACCTCGGGCACCTCGCGCAGCGCGTGGCAGCACGCCTCGGTGAACACCGACAAGAAGCCCATGCGCACCCCGTGCTTCTTTTCGAAGGCGTCCCTGTAGGTGTTGCGGATCGCCATCACCTCGGTCATGTCGACCTCGTTGTAG
>JBKEDD010000111.1:0-2774 GCA_047975215.1 Jhaorihella sp. | reverse complement strand
TCGCGCTCCTGCTGCCGCAGGCGGCCTCGCTGCTGATCATCCGCGTACTGCGGATACTGCGGATTTTCCGCGTGCTGCGGCTGATGGCCTTCCTCAATGAAGCCAATATGCTGGCCGGCGCCCTGCGCCGTTCGGCCCGCAAGGTGTTTGTGTTTTTCTCGATGATGATCATGATCACCATGATCTTCGGCTGTCTGCTCTACGTGGTGGAAGGGCCGGCCAATGGCTTTACCAGCATCCCCATGAGTATTTACTGGGCCATTGTGACCATCACCACCGTCGGTTATGGCGATGTGGTGCCGCTGACCAACGCTGGCCGCGCCATTTCCGCCATCGGCATGCTGACCGGCTACGCCATTATCGCGGTACCTACGGGCATTATTACCGCCGAGCTGGCCAACGAGATGCGCAGTGGCGCAGCTGGCAGGCGCAACAGCCGCAACTGCAGCCAGTGCTCCCGCTCGGGACACGACCCGGATGCGATTTACTGCAAATACTGCGCAAGCACGCTGCCGCCTCCTCCGGTCTGAAGCCTGTTCGATCGCGGCTCCGATGTCTTATACTGCCGCTTTGATCCAAAACGAAAGGCCCAAAGCGATCGTTTTCGACACAGGGGTTCAACCGCTATGCAACACCGGTTTTTCCATTTTTTATTCATCGCCCTGGTCCTGCTGACCCTGGCCATTCTTATCTACAAGTGGACCAACCCGGCCCGCATCACGGCGATTGACATTGTGCCATCCGTGCCGGCTCAGTTCGCGGTAATTTCAGCGCTTGAAATGGCGGTCTGCGCACAGGTCCACACCAGCTGATCTGGCCCGCCACTTCCGCTATAATCCGCGCCCCTGTTCGCAAGTGACGCCCCCATTCGGCGCCCCCGAAGAATCCGCCATGAGCCAGCCGACACCACTGTACGACTACCGCAAATACTGGGCCGAGTGCTTTGGCCCGGTGCCGGAGCTGCCCATGTCGCGGGCGGAAATGGACGCACTGGGCTGGGACAGCTGCGACATTATCATCGTCACCGGCGACGCCTACGTGGACCACCCGAGCTTCGGCATGGCGGTGATCGGGCGGGTGCTGGAAGCCCAGGGTTTTCGTGTCGGCATTATCGCCCAACCCGCCTGGGACAGTGCCGAGCCCTTCAGGGCGCTGGGCCGTCCGAACCTGTTCTTCGGTGTTTCCGCCGGCAATATGGACTCGATGATCAACCGCTATACGGCGGATCGCAAACGCCGCAGTGACGACGCCTACACGCCCCACGCCGAGGGCAACAAGCGGCCGGACCGGGCGGTGATCGTTTACAGCCAGCGGCTGCGCGAAGCCTACCGGGACGTGCCGCTGATCATCGGCAGTATCGAGGCCAGCCTGCGGCGTATCGCCCACTACGATTACTGGAGCGACAAGATCCGGCGCAGCATTCTCATCGACAGCCGCGCCGATTTACTGCTCTATGGCAACGCCGAACGCGCAATCGTGGATATTGCCCACCGCCTCGCCGCCGGCGAAAACGTGCAGACTATTCGCAATCTACGCGGCACTGCCTTCGTCCGCAAACGGGTGCCGGATGACTGGCGGGAAGTGGATTCGACGTCGATCGACGTGGTTGGCCCGGTGGCGGCGCCGGTCAATCCCTACGTGGACACCAGCAGCACGGAGGCCTGCGCGCAGACAAAGACCTCCACCGAGCAGCAGCACACTCCCGAGCCGGTGCGACTGCTGGATCGCAGGCGCGAGCAACGGGACCCGCGCCCGACGGTGATTCGCCTGCCCGCCTGCGAGCAGGTTATCGCCGATGCGGCGCTCTATTCCCACGCTTCACGCATCCTGCATCGGGAGACCAACCCGCACAACGCGCGCCAGCTGGTGCCGGCCCACGGCGACCGGGACGTATGGCTCAACCCGCCACCTTTGCCGCTGACCACGCCGGAAATGGACTGGGTCTTCGATCAGCCCTACACCCGCCTGCCCCACTCCAGTTACGGTGATGCGCGCATTCCGGCCTACGAGATGATCAGACACTCGATCAACATCATGCGCGGCTGTTTCGGCGGCTGTACTTTCTGCTCTATCACCGAGCACGAAGGGCGCATTATCCAGAACCGCAGTGAAGACTCCATCGTGCGCGAGATCGAGAGTATCCGCGACACCTCCCCCGCCTTTACCGGGGTGATTTCCGACCTCGGCGGGCCGACCGCCAATATGTGGCGTCTGGGCTGCAAGAGTGCCGACATCGAGGCCGCCTGTCGCAAGCCCAGCTGTGTGTTCCCGGGTATCTGTTCCAACCTGCACACCGACCAGACCCCGCTGATCAGCCTCTACCGCCGGGCCCGCTCGGTGCCAGGGGTGAAAAAAGTGCTGATCGCCTCCGGGCTGCGCTACGACCTGGCGGTGGAAACCCCCGCCTATGTCGAGGAGCTGGTGCGCCACCATGTGGGCGGCTATCTGAAAATCGCGCCGGAGCACACCGAAGAGGGTCCGCTGTCGAAGATGATGAAGCCGGGTATGGGTACTTATGACCACTTCAAGGCAATGTTCGAGAAGTTCTCGAAGGCCGCTGGCAAGGAACAGTTTCTGATTCCCTACTTTATCGCCGCCCACCCCGGCACCCGCGATGAAGACATGATGAATCTCGCGCTGTGGTTGAAGCGCAACCGTTTTCGCACCGACCAGGTGCAGACTTTCTATCCCTCACCAATGGCCACCGCCACCGCCATGTACTACAGCGGCAAAAACCCGCTGAAAAAGGTCACTCGCGAGTCAGACACCATGCC
>JBKEDD010000110.1:0-1603 GCA_047975215.1 Jhaorihella sp. | reverse complement strand
CCGGCGCGGTCCCGCACCCCGGCTGTTCCAGATATTCGCCGCAAGCTGGTGGTGGTAGCCACCCGATCCGAACCACGCCCCGCCTTGCCCGACCAGCGTTTCAGTCAGGCCGAGTTGCCCGGTCGCGAAGTCCCGCGCCGCCGACAGCTCGGAGGTGGAAAGATGCACATGACCAACCTTGCTTCCGTCCGGCATTCCCATCCAGGGACCGTGACCGGCGGCAAGAACGCCCTCGATATCCATCCGCTCGGTGATCATATGCACCTGGTCGCCGTTGCGCTGCCAGCTGCTTTCCGGGCGGTCGATATAGATTTCGATGCCGTTGCCTTCCGGGTCGGACAGATACACCGCCTCGCTGACGGCGTGATCGGATGCGCCGGAGAGTTGCTGTCCGGTCTCCGCCGCGTGGCGCAGCCAGCGACCGAGATCGCCGCGTTCGGGCATCAGAAATGCCGTGTGAAACAGCCCTGCCGCATTGCGTGGCGGGCGCGGCGCGTGGCGGTCCGCGCGCAGTTCGAGGAGCGTCCGACCGCCCGCCCCAAGGGTGGCGGTCTCGCCATCCCCGGTCAGCGGCGTCAGGCCGACGATATTGGCGTAGAAATCGCGCATCCCGGTCAGATCGTTCACGGTCAGCGCGACATAGGAGATTTCGACTGGATAGGTCATTGGGTTCTCGCCTTGTTATGCGGGGCAGCAGGGCCGCCCCGCGTGATGTTCAGACCAGCGGTTTCAGACCGGCCTCGATCTGCGCGCGGCGCGGTTCGAGGAACGGGGGCAGGGACAGCGCCTCGCCCATTGTGTCGAACGGCTCATCGACGTCGAAGCCGGGACCGTCCGTCGCGATCTCGAACAGGTTGCCGCCGGGTTCGCGGAAATAGAGGCTGCGGAAATAATACCGCTCCACCTCGCCCGAACTCGGGATACGGAACTGGTTCAGCCGCTCCGCCCATTGATGGATGGTTTGCACATCCGGGGTGCGGAAGGCGACGTGGTGAACACTGCCAGCGCCCTGGCGCGCGACCGGCAGGCCGGGCTGGACGGCGACATGCAGTTCCGCCGCCGGGCCGCCTGCGCCCATCTCATAGACATGCACCTGACCAGAGCCGTCGGGGCTGGGATAATCCCGCACCTTGCGCATATTCATGACGCGGGTCAGCACGGCCTCGGTCAGTTCCAGTTCCGGCACGGAAATGGTGATCGGGCCAAGGCCGCGGATCTGGTGTTCCGCCGGAACCGGGCTGCGATCCCAGGGGTGGGTCTCGCCGGGCTGGTCGGCGGTCAGGCGGATGCGCTGCCCCTCCGGGTCTTCGAAATCGAGCGTCGCGCGAGTGTCCAGCGTCGTGATCTCGCCCGTTTTCACGCCCTGATCGCGCAGGCGGGCGGCCCAGTAATCAAGGCTTGCCTCGTTCACGCGCAGCCCGGTGCGGCTGATCGAATGGGTGCCGCGACGCTCGGGCGCTGCGGGCCAGTCGAAGAAGGTGATGTCGGTGCCCGGACTGCCCGCGCCATCGGCGAAGAACAGGTGATAGGCGGATGTATCGTCCTGATTGACGGTTTTCTTGACCCGCCGCAGCCCGAGCGTGTCGGTGTAGAAGCGGTTATT
>JBKEDD010000109.1:0-1949 GCA_047975215.1 Jhaorihella sp. | reverse complement strand
CGACCAGGGTATCAGTGTGCATAACCCCGACACCGATACCTTTATGAAATACACCCTGGCCGGTGCCTACGATTCCAATATCGCGCTGCTGCTCACAGTGGGCGAAAGCCGTCTGGACACCTACGAGCGGATGGCGGAAACCATTCGCCGCACCCGCATGCGCGGCAAAGATCTGGCCACCAACCTGGAGTTTCACTACGGCCTGGTCAACTGGTTTATCGGCCAGAATATCAATGCCCGACCGACCACGCGTTTTATCGTTCCCTATCTGACAGCGGTTGGCGAACTCAAACAGCAGGCCAATGGCATGGATCTCGCCTACGCCTGGCGGGAAGTGTGCAAAGCGGCCCAGTCCGGCCATGACGGTGAATCCGCCAAAGCGCTGGCGAGTGCGCTGGAGCGCAAACGTACACTGCTGCTGCGCCCCCTGCAGCGCCTGCTGGACGAGCCCCACACGCTCAGCGGCTGGCTCAGTATCAACCGCGACTGCTACACCTTGATCGATGGCCGCATCAGCTGGAACGAAAACCCGATCGAGCTGCTGGGTGACAGCTATCACTATCTGAATATGGATTATGTCGAGGGCGCCGCCGCTTCCAGCATGATATGGGATCACGACAATGACATCCTGCAGCAGGCGCTGGCTTTTTATCAGGCGCTGAACAATCGTTTTGAGGCGGACGACTGGATCGCCCTGCAAAGCCTGCTGGCAAGCCCCGAGGCGCCCGCCGGCTGCAGCAACGAGCAGTGGCTGCAGATTCGCAGCGCTCACAAAGGCTTCCAGGCCGGAGTCGACATTCTTGCCATTTTGCCGAGCATTGCCGAAGCCACCGGCTACTACGACTTGAGCGTGAACGCCGATCTGAGCATTCACATTCCGGAGCGTCTGCTCGCCTCCGAACTGCAGGCAAAAATGGCCAAGGTGCTGGTGCCGCCGCCGGTGGCCAAGTCCGACGAAATTCTGGCGGTCAGTGGCGGCATGTTCTACGGTCGCGAATCACCGCAGCACGCGCTCTACGTCGAAGAGGGCAGCCACTTTGAAGCCGGTGATCCGCTTTACATCATCGAAGTGATGAAGATGTTCAACAAGGTCTATGCGCCTTTTGCCGGCACCATCGACAAGGTGTTGGTCGAAGACGACGGTGTTATCATCGCCAAAGGGCAGCCACTGTTCAAAATCACGCCCGATGAAGTGATTGTTGTCGAGTCTCCCGAAGAAATTGCCGCCCGGCGCCGACAGATAACCGCCGGTTTTCTTAAACAGCTGGTCTGAGCAGGCTACTAACAGGCTATAAGGAGACAACGCATGATTACCGCACTGGATCATATCGCCATCGCCGTGCCCGATTTTGAAGGGGCAATCAAACGCTTCATGGAAGATTTCGGCCTGCCCTTCGAGGGCACTGAGGATGTGGAGGCCGCGCAGACCTCCACTGCCTTCTTCCCCTTGCCGCCCACCAGTATCGAGCTGGTACACCCGCTCAAGGGTGCTGGCCCCATTGCTGGCTATCTGGACAAAAAAGGGGGCGGGCTGCACCATCTTTGCTTTCGCTCCGATGATATCGAGGCGGATGTCGAGCGTCTGAAGGCCAGGGGTTACCAGTTTTTGTCTGACGCGCCCAAGCCCGGCGCGCACGGCTGCCTGACCATTTTCATTCACCCGAAGTCCTGCGATGGCGTGCTGATCGAGTTGAATCAGCCGGGCGAAGATCACTGAGCAGGGCAGGGTCGGTGCCACTGCCACTGCCGTACACCGGCCCATACAAGTACAAACGAACACGGGCGCAGACAGCAAAGCGCCTGGAGGACAAGACATGAGTGACAAGATTTACGACAAAACCGGTGCCACTGAAGCAAGCTGGCGTGAGCTGGCCAGCCAGCAGATGAAGGGTCGTTCGCCCGACGAGCTGACCTGGCACACACCGGAGGACATTTCGGTAAAACCGCTG
>JBKEDD010000108.1:0-4229 GCA_047975215.1 Jhaorihella sp. | reverse complement strand
GGCCGGCGGGCTGCCGCCGGATTCGCCGACGCCCACACCGATGCGCGCCATCAGCAACTGCCCGTAATTCTGCACCAGGCCACAGAGGCCGGTCATCAAGCTCCAGATGGCGATGGCCAGCGAGATAATGGTGCGCCGTGAGCCGTGATCGGCCCAGCGGGCGATGCCCAGGCCGAATACGACATAAAACACTGCGAAGGCAAAGCCGGTCAGCAGGCCGAGCTGGGCGTCCGACAGGCCGAGTTCGGCTTTGATGGGTTCCTGCAAAATGGCGAGAATCTGCCGGTCGACAAAATTGAAGATGTAGGTGACCATCAGTACAGCCAGCACATAATAACGATAGCTCTTGCTGTGATAGCCATCGCGGCGCTCTGATGCGGCGACAGGGCCGCCGGTACGATCATTCATGCTGCTTCCCCTTTGTTGTTCTTATTGCTGCTTTGAAGGTAAAAAACGGCTCTGCCGGCTTCAGGGTAGCCAGTGTGTCGCCTGAAGAAAAGAGGCGGGGCTGGTCAGGTCAATCCATTAACTGTCGCAGCCTGTCGATCGGCAGCGCGTCGACCTGGCTGGGCTGCCCGGTGTCGCCCCGAGTGCCGCGGCTGTCGGTGGCCTGCAGCAGAGAGTTGTAAATGGCTTCCTCGGTGGCTTCAATCGTCGCCTGAAACAGGGGCGACATGGCGCCGTTGGGCAGCGCCTGGTAGCTGGCGAGCCCGGCCCGGCGCTCGGGAGTGCGGCGCACGGATTCCGCGCTGGAAAAACTGATCACGTAGTCGCCGGAACCATTGGTGAAGGATGCGCCGGTGCGGGCCAGGCCGGCCACGGCCCGTTTGGCCAGCCGGCCCAGATTGCGATCGGACAGCGGCGCATCGGTGGCCACCACGATCATGATGGAGCCGTCGGCGCGGTCCGAATCGATAGCATCGCGCAGGTAGAACTGCTCCAGTGCCCGCCCGACCGGCAGGCCGTTTATTTGCAGGATACCGCCGTAGTTTGACTGCACCAGCACACCTACGGTGTAAGCGCCGAGGGAGGCTGGCAGAATCCGCGAGCTGGTGCCGATACCACCTTTCCAGCCGAAGGCCACGGTGCCGGCACCGGCGCCGACAGCACCTTCCTCGACCGGACCATCGCTGGCCGCCGCCAGTGCCTGCAGGGTGTGTGCGGGTTTGAGTGTGCGCAGGCGAATGGCGTTCAGGCGGCTGTCGTTGGTTTCGCCCACCACCGCATTGACCGACACCACCGCTTCGTTGCCGGGCTGTTCTAGCGTCCAGCTGATCAGCGCATCGGCGGCCTGCGGCACCGACAGGGTATTGGTCAGTGCGATCGGCGTTTCGATTTCACCCAGTTCCACCACCTGGGAAATGCCGGTCAGCTTGCCGAAACCATTGGCCACATACAGTCCGGCTGGCACTTTGTCCTGATAGAGATTGCCACCGTGCGGCAGAATGACGGTCACGCCGGTGCGAATATTGTCGCCCTCCAGCACGGTAGTCTGGCCGACGAGGACACCCTTGACGTCGGTAATGGCATTGTGTGGACCGGGAGACAGGATGCCTGGCGCAATACCCAGATCGCGGCTTCGATGGGGTGCCACTTCATCTTTCTCCTGTGCCTGTGCCTGTGTTTGTTGAGTCTGTGCCTGCGCCGGCAGGGTTAGCGGCAGGCTGAGTGTCAGCCAGGCGACCACCGCCAGTGTGCCTGGCAATAGCGCCCGACAGCCAGTCGGGCACATGGCTTGCGCGCTCACTCCGCTGTGTCAAAGATGGCGGTTTCCCGCTTGCCGCTGGCGTCCATCATGCCGCGATACATGCCTTTGGAATTGAATACATAGGCATAATTGCCCTCGCCATCCATCACAATCACGCCGCCGTCACCGCCCATGGCCCCCACCTGGTCGAGGGCGTAACGGGCACTGCTGTCGATATCGGTGCCGCTGAGCTGGGCGCGCAGACACAGGGTGCGGGCAACACCGACACGAATAAAGTACTCGCCGTGACCGGTTGCCGATACGGCACAAAGCCCGTTCTGGGCATAGGTGGCCGCGCCGATCAGCGGGGAATCGCCAATGCGACCGGGGGTTTTGGCGGTCATGCCGCCGGTGCTGGTGGCGGCGGCCAGATTACCCTCGGCGTCGATGGCAATCGCGCCGACAGTACCGTGGCGATCGGCGTCGCTGCGGGTCTGTTCGCGCAATACACGTTCCAGGGCCTTGCGCCGGCTTTCGGTGTCGAAGTAGCTGTTGTCGACCATGGCCAGCTGCCGCGACTGGGCAAAGTGGTCGGCGCCTTCGCCGGCAAACATCACATGGTCTGAGCGATCCATGACTGCGCGGGCGGCCAGGATGGGGTTGCGCACCCGTTTGACTCCGGCAACGGCACCGGCATTGCGGTCGCGGCCATCCATAATGGAAGCATCCAGCTCGTGCTCCGCGGCGGCGGTAAAGACCGCACCCTTGCCAGCATTGAATAGCGGTTCGTCTTCCATCGTCACCACCGCGGCCTGTACCGCGTCGATGGCCTTGCCGCCTGTACGCAGAATATCCGCGCCGGCCGACAGCGCCTGTGCCAGTGCGGCGTGATAGAGTGCCTCACGGTCGGGGGGGAGGTTCTCTGGTAGAATCACGCCGGCACCGCCGTGGATAACAATGCGCCAGGCGGGCTGTTCGGTGTTGTCGGCAATGGCCAGGGAGATGTTTGCCAGCAGCGCGATAGCGCCGATGAATACAGCTGAAAATCGGATCATGGATGTTTACTCGTTCTCTGTTGCCATCGGAATAGCACGCCCGTTTATTTTGTGCAGATCTGCTGAACCGGATGGCAGCTGGTGCGAGGCATATTCGCCTCGACCGCAGGCACTGGCCCGATGCTCAACCTTGAGTCTCAGGTATGCAGGCCGGCCACCATCAGTGTCAGTCCGTAGCCCACCGCGTAGGCGAACAACAGCGCCGGCGCGTAGCGCAAATAACTGCCGAAGGTGAGTTCGTCAATCTTGCTCATGGCGAGAATACCCGCCGCAGAGCCGATCGCCAACAGGGAACCGCCGACACCGACAGCATAGGTCAGCGAAAGCCACCGGCCGGTACTGAGTTCGGGGTCCGCCTTCAGCAGGGCGGCGGTCAGCGGAACGTTGTCCAGCAGCGCCGACACGATACCGGTGAACCAATTGGCAATTTCCGGTGTGAACTGGCTGTAGACATGGGCCAGCTGATCGAGGGTGCCGATCTCTTTAAGCATGCCCACCAGCAGCAGGATGCCGAGGAAAAACAGCAGGGTTTCGAATTCCACCCGCCGGATATATTCCAGTATTTCGGTCTGTTCCTGCTCGCTCCTGGCGGTCCGGCCCAGCAAAAACATCAGGGACAGGCCGGTGAGGAAGGTCAGCACCGGCGGAATGCTGAACAGGATGTTCAGCAACATGGTTGAAAAAATAGTGCCAAAGAAAATGGCGGCGATGTAGATGTCCATCCTGTCATACTCGGGCCTGACCGGTTCAAGAACAAGCTCGCCCTGTATCCTGGCGGCAAACAGGGCGGCCAGTGTCAGCACGCCGGCTGTGGATGGAATGATCAACAGCAGGAGCTGTCCGATGGAGACGTGGCCGTCGAGATAGATCATCAGTGTCGTGACATCACCGGTGATGAGGGCGACACCGCCCGAGTTGACCGCGAACACAACCAGGATTGCCATTTTCAGGCGGGTGATTCTGTCCAGATCAAAGGCCTGCACCAGCCCCAGACAGACCAGCGTCGCGGTGACGTTGTCACAAATGGATGACAGCAACAACGCGAACAGGGCCACCAGCAAAAGCAGTTTGCGCATTGACAGGCGCCGGGGAAAAACACTGCGCACAAAGTTCTGCACGATGCCTCTGGAGTTGAGATAGGCGACGAAGGTCATGGTCGACATCAGGAAGAGCCACAGCGTGGCGATTTCCAGCAGGTTTTCGTCGAGACTGCCTGCGATATGGTGCTGTCCTTCCCGGGAGCCGGCATGGATGAACAGGCTGATCCACGCCAGACAGCCGAAAAACAGTGTTGTTTTGGCCTTGTTGATGTGAATCACTTCTTCAAACACGATGCCGGCGAGCGCTAGCAGCGACAGTGAAATCAGATAGAGTTCGAACATGAATGCCCCTTAGCATGTCGTCAAAAAATAACTCCGCACCCGGCTTATCTGGCGGCAGAGTCTGGTGAAATATCTGTTCCTGTCCTGTCCTGTCCTGTCCTGTCC